>CALOEH010000001.1:0-12162 GCA_942492195.1 uncultured Planctomycetia bacterium
CTCGGTTGAAGAGCAGCCCTCGTCGCGAGAGATAAAGCAAGCTGATCGGCTCTTGTCAGTTTCTCCTCACTGCCTGCGCCCATTCTTGGCTTGCAAAAGTGCCTGCTCGACATCGGTGGCAATCTCGGCCGATTTTTTCCAGACGCCTGACGCTACCATTGGTACGTGCTCGCCATTGTGGCAAGTGCCAGTGAGTCGGATGCCAAGTGCGTTGCCGAGTTTGGATTGGTGGATCGCTGGGAAGATTACAGCCCCATCCCATCGAGACGTTCCTCAACCTGCCGGTCTGACGTGGGCTGAGGAGGGGACGGGGACTGCTGGACTCGCTGTGTCAACCGCTTAAAGAACCGCGCCATCGCTTGGCGACTGGTACATCGGGTACCACCTATTTGAATGCTTTCCAGAACCACGCCTCGGCAACCACTTGTGGTCCACCGGTAGAGGCAGGAGATGTGAGGCCTCTTTCCATGCCTCTTTGGACAAATACCTGCAGCATCCTGGAGCGAAACGATCGTTTCGTTGAGCGGATCAATCATCAGATTCTCGCGTTACGACAGTTGAAAATGCGTCGACGCGGAATCATAGGGTACGTAGTAGAATCCGTCAGGTTACACTTTGGGTACATGCAGCCGATAGCTGCGCTCTCTTTGTCTACCAGTCGCGCAGACTGGTCGAAGTTGAAGGGCGTAGCGCGTAGTTGCAGGGCAAGAGCAATAATTGCCTGGGCAATTCAATCAGTCGTCAGACATTCGCAATCAGGGCGTCGGACGGGGGAGCATCCGGCCGAAAGAACCCTCCGCCGCGTCGCTTTGCGACAAGCCCGAGATTCTCAAGTTCTGGTAGATCCCCGTGGCGGTAGAGGCGGTTCCCGTGCCCACCGCAGATCAGATCAGCAAGCTTTTGCTTCGTAAGGACCGTTCCGTGTAGTGCTCTCAGGATTTCCTTTTGGAGCGGAGTAGGTGCAAGAATCACATCGCCATCCCACATTACCGCGCTGGTCGCGGCGACACGTTGCATTTTCTTTACCGAGATTTCGATGGCTTCGCAAAGCTCATCTAGGGAAAAGGGGAGTTTAATTTGGGACCAACGATCATCCTCAACGCGAATTCGACGTGGAAGTCTTCGATCTGTCATGCGTCTCACCGGTCAATAAGCTCCAAGCACGTCGCCTAATGCGATTGCTGTGGATAATCAATCATCGGCAACTACGTCGTGAGGTTAGCCAGTTTCAAGGGCAATTTGGATTGCAAGCGCGACATCCTTCTCTGCATAGATTTCCGTAGTTTCGACTTTAGCATGGCCAAGAGAGACTCGTGAGCCCTCAACCCCGTACTTTTTTCGCAACAGGGTTGCCCGACTGTGTCGAAGCTGATTGGGATGCCAGCGCACAACGTCCATTCCTTCCGTTGCCGCACGTCGGAAGGCATAGTCGAGTGCGCGCCAGTACGACCGGGAATCGTAGCACGGTCGCATCCGGCGTTTTGCACTCCGCCGCCGTCTCGTGGCCTTGGCAGCTTGCCGGGCGCGCATCTCCGAGGGGTAAACGGGAGTCTTTCGTTCAGTTTTGTAGCAGATCGTGCGGTGCGACAAACGCCACTCGAACGCCTCGCATGGAGAAAACAGGTAGGCTTCGTCGGAGCGGTCAAGAAATGGTTGCAGAAACTCTTGCCCACATGGGCCAATGGCAACGAGACGTTCACGCCCCCGCCAATCGTTCTTATGGCGAGGCACGTCATAGACCCAAACCTTACCACATCTGTCGATGTCGCATAGCCTGGCAATTACCACTTCGCCCGGCCTCATACCTGTGACGCGTTGCAAGTTGACCATCGCAGCGACCGGTGGCGGAAGGTACGGCAGGATGGCGTCGACATGTTCGTCCGCGACCGGCTTCACCGGCTTCGATTCACGAGCCTTCGTTCGCCCCATCAGTAGTCCCTTCACGGCTTGCAGCCCATGGGCGATCGTGGGAGGAATCAGCTCTTCACTAACCGCCCAGTTGAAGGCCCGCTTGATACGGCCGATGCGTTTGTTGATCTCCGTGCGGCAAATGCCTTGGACGTCAATCATGTGCTGCCGCACAGCCTTCAGCCGAAGTGGTCCAAACTCCGCGGCCAAGGTGCGCCCGTAGAGCTTACGCAGTGGCCGGAGTGAATCCTTGATACCGTCAATTTCCCCGGTCGGTTCACCGTTGCGGACATAATACGACTTGGCATGGACCATGTAGGCCAAGATCAGCTGGTTGACCGAAAGGTCATGCAGGAAGGTTGCGGGTTGGCTGGGGGCAGACTGGCATTCACGACCCCACAGTTCAGCCACTCGGCAATCAACCGGTGGTATTTCTCCCAGCTCTCAGGAGAGTTGAACGCGCCAAGGTAGATGTCGCGACCGTCGAGACGGACAACGCCCAAATCCTTCGGTCTGTAGTGGCGGTATTTGGGGATGCGTGGCTGTTGAGGGGGCATCTGTGCGGCTCCAATGGTCCAAAGTAGTACCAGTACTACCTTTCACAGGACCTTATAGCCGCTCCGCCCAACGTGGGCGGGTACGCTAACCGAAGCGTTCAGCATGACTTAAACAAAAGCGAGGCCGACGGGACTCGAACCCGCAACCACCGGATCGACAGTCCGGTACTCGCAACGTGATTCGATCCCGGAAGAGGGGCAATTCTAAAGGCGGAGGCCGCACCAAAGTAGGGAAGGCGCGTGGGCCTGGGTTAATTGCCGGTTCCGACTTTGCGGAGTTTTTCGCGAGCGCGCGATAGGGTGGGGCCGACACTGTTCTCCGGCATGCCGACCGTGGAGCTAATCTCCTGATAGGACTTGCCTTCGAGATAGTGGAGGCGGACGACATCCGCCTCGGTCCCTTCGAGTTGTTCGAGCAGTCGTTCCACTTCGTCGCGATTCGCTAATCGCTGCTCGACATCCACTTCGTTGCTGGGCTGCTGGTCCACCGTGTTCTGGCCAGCCGTGTTTTGGCCAGCCTCGGCAAGGCGAGTCGATTGCTTTCTCTGCAGAATCCGGCGGACCACCACCCGCCGGGCAACCACGGTTAGGTAAGTGGCCAAACTGCTTTGGCAGCGGAAATGGCGCAGCAGGGCGAGATCGTCTTTGACAATCTCCAGGAACACCTCAGAAACCAAATCTTCACGGTCTTGCGAAGTGAGCGCGATCGACCGGGCTCGGGCTGTGTGATTCACTACGTGCATCACCAGTCCAATGAAGCGGTCGACGAAATCTTCCCACGCTCGAGGCTTACGATGAATACATCGTTCGAGCAAGGTACGATCGATTTCGGATAATGCCACGCGAAAACTCCCCCATCGAACCGGCGAAAGCGGTCGGGGCTGTTCCATGCCAGTGTGGAAATGACTTCGGTGTATACTTCCTGTCAACCGATTGTATGCCTCGGTACTAGCTGAGGCAATATCACCGTGACCTCCCCCAATGGATCCATGTCACCTTTACGGGAAAGAATCGAGTGAAGGTACTTCGACAGGACTCGTTAATTCTTCCAGCATAATTGGACGATTTTGTTTGTCCAATCATCCTGTCTTTTCTATTTTTGCGACCAACCTGGTCAGCGAACTTGGTTTTTTGGATGAACAGGGGCTGTTTCATCCTGGACCCTTGCCGGTTCAGCCAATCAGTTGCGGAATTGGTTGGGCGGCCGTCAAGGCGCGGTTGATGTCTGAGGGAACGCCTGCTACCAGCCGCAGTTGGCCGATATCCAGCAGCGTGTGCATGACCGTGGCGAGCAGGTTGTCCAGCGTGACCCGGTCACCGTTGGGAGTTCCGGCGATGCGGTCGGACTGGCCAATCACCTGGCCGTGGTTGAGCCCGCCACCGGCAAAGGCAAGCGTGCAGAGATTGCCCCAGTGATCTCGGCCACCCTTGTTGTTGATCTTGGGGGTCCGGCCAAATTCACCGGTAATGACCAGCAGCACCTTGTTGGCGAGCCCTCGTTGTTCGATGTCTTCGAGAAAGGCACTGGCCGCTTTATCCACGGCAGGGCCCAACAGCGGCATGCCATCGTTGATACCAAAGGCGTTGCCGTGCATATCCCATCCGGCACTGGTGACCGTCACGAATCGGCAATCTGCCTCGACCAGACGGCGGGCCAGCAACATCTGCTTGCCCAACGCCACAGGTGACTGCCCTGGCACGTTGGTCTTTTTCTTCTGCAGATGCTTGGGAATTGGGAACATGCCGGTGTCGTAGCGTTCGATCAGGCTGGGGTCTTCTCGGGTGATATCGAAGGCGTCACTGATACCGCCGACCAAGACGTCGAAGGCCTGTTGTTGGAATTCGTTGGCACCGTCCAGCACACCGGTGCCATCCAGGCGGTGGCGGAGTTGATCGAATTGCCGCAGCAGGCTACGGCGGTCACCGAGTCGGTCGCCTGACATTCGGAGCTTCATGTTGTCAACGATTTGACCGCCAGAACTTGGATCGAATGGCTTATAGGTATCGGATAATGTACCGAGGTGCGTCACCCTGGCAGGACTGGCTCCGAAACCCTTGTACTGCTCACCAACGGCCGGCGGGGTAATCACCGTCGAAGTGGGGATGCCGGTGACTGGACTGTTGGTACCGGCCAGACTGGCATACAGCGAGCCCATGTTGCCACCGGTGGGGTTGTTGCCAGCCATCACCATTTGCGCGGCGGTGCCGTGACTGCCGCTGCCGTGAGCAAAGGACCGAACCACCGACATCCGGTGCGCCAGCGAGGCTAACCGCGGGAAGTGGCTTCCGAAGGTCACGCCTGCCAGGCTGGTTTTGACCTCGCCAAACATTGCCCTGTACTCAACCGGGGCGGTCATCTTGGGGTCAAAGGTTTCAATATGGGTTGGCCCACCCTGCAGGTTGAGCACGACCACGGCCTTGTCTCGCAGGAACCCTTCGCTACCAGCCATGGCCTTCAAGGCCAGGAGGTTTGAGAGCGTCAAGCCGCCCAGCCCTAATGTCCCGATCTGTAGAAACTCTCGGCGGCTGACACCTTCGCAGTTCTTGGTCAGTTCGTTCGAGAAGAAACTGAGCATGGCATCGTCTCTCTAAGGCAGAGTGCGGTTCGGCGGGAGAACGGTTCACAACGACCACAACAAGGCACGCGTTGCATCAACCAGAATTTATATTACCGCGGCAGCAACTGCAAGCTTTCTTCGCACTTCATCTCAGGCGGGCTGCGAGACAGTGTGCGGCTCAGCGAAGATCAAACGGTAGTCAGGAGAATGTCAGGCAGGACAAGCGAATCGATGCCTGGTCGCTCGCTTGGAATAGGCGGGGGTGGGAATACGAGCGAGCATCTCACGCGGGAGCGTCAGGGGGTGAGTGTTTCAATCCGTTCAATCGCTGCTATGCAGCAGCGCAAGCACGTCCACGCCGAAGTACTGATTTGCAATCCAGACGCCGGCGACGATAGCTATGCCGACCACGATGTTTGTCGGGGACATAGCGGTTTGCCAGGGAGCCGTTGCCGGTGCGGTGGAGTAGCAATAGGGGCAGACCATCGCATCTGCGTCTACGGGAGAACTACAAGAAGGGCATCGAGTTGCGCCTACAAATTGCATGTTTGTTTCGACCTGCGTTTTTCGGGAAAGGACCATCGAAAACGTAGGTCACAATCGCAGGGAGGTCAAAAGTTTGTGGGGTGGTCACGTGCGGCGACGCCACGGACGTCTGCGCCAAAACCGATCTCGATCCCCGTCTTCGGCTTCGCTGAACAGCGAACCGGAGAGAATGCGGAAGAACAGAAGAATCATGAAGGCACCGCCGGTTGCCAAGATGAAACCGAGCGGGCTGATGGGAGTCACCCGTTTGTCTGCCCAAAAGAACATCAGCGTACCGCAGCCGATTACGCTGCCGCCGATGCCCATGAGCATGGTGCCGATGGCACCACCAGGGTCACGGCCCGGCATGATGGCTTTGGCGGCCAGGCCGACCAGTGTTCCGAAGCCTACCCAAACGAGCAGTTCGTGAATGCACTGTTCGAGAATGTTATTGAATTCAGCGTCCATGGGCGGCACTCAGAGATACGAAGTCGGCGTACAACGCGATGGGGACACGGCTAGCATGCCCTCCGCAAGCGGCCGGAGGCCACCTGACGATTCGTAAAAAAATCCCTTGGTGCGCCGGGAAACCAATGGTCTCCCGGCGTACCAAGGCGCCGTCCCCCCTCGGATTTGCACCGGCGAAACTCCGTGGAGTTTTGCCCATGCCAACCCGCAACGAAAATCAATCTTGCCTCAAGGCGAGGCAACGTGTTTCCTCAACCTGTCTCATCACTCAAGTTAGCGTAGCGGCGGTTTGGAATAACCGGGACGCGTGCGGCCTTCGCGAATGAGCGCTTCGTTTTCATTTTGTTCTTGAACTCGTCGAAGCATTGCAGCTTCTTCCGACAGCGGGAATTCGGGGCCCGCTGGGAAGTACTGAACGTCGTCCTGGGTATAGTATGGGCTTGGCAGCGTTTGGCCACCAATATCCACCTGACAACCGGTCAGGGCGCTGACGACTACTAACCCAGCCAGGGTTGAGAGTCCTCGTGGGCCGAGAATGTTCCTCGACATATACCACCTTCCTCTGCGTGGTCGGGTGCATCACAGCAAGCAAAAGTGCCTGACAACGGCATGCTGACGCACACCTATCCGGTATGACCTACTTGATCCTTGTGATCGTTATCGTCCGATTGATCGGCCAAGTCTTAGACTTCTTCTCGGAAAGTGCGAATGCTCCCTGCTAGCCCTGCTGCGATGGGTTTGCTGGCTGAACCTGGCCAGACTCTCAGATCGGTTGCCAAGGTAGGCATGCGGCCCACGGTTGCGGTTTTCTGGAAACGCCAAAACGGATCGCCCCGGATTATTCCCCCGCTGGCATTCGTTTGATATCCTGTCTGGTTCGAAGCGGGGATCGCGCGGTCTGATTGCAGGAGATGCTATTCCGCATTTCTCAAGCAGGGCATCAACCGCCAACATTCGATGAGAGTGCAGGTTCTAGGTGGTCATACGATTCACATGCCCCAATGGACACCGATTGTCCAGTCCCGACGACACGGTCGGCAGGTCTGGCAAATGTCCGCAATGTGGCTCGCTGTTCAAAGTTCCCGCCGTCAGCACGGACTCCGGCAAAGGGAGCGATACCAAGACTCCTGCTGACGAAAAGATCATTGAATTCTTATGCCCCAACGGACACCACCTGGAAGGCCCCGAGCGGTTGGCTGGTCGCGGTGGGCAATGCCCTCACTGTGGCATGCGGTTCCAAATTCCAACCTTGGATGAGATTGCCGCCAGCGAAGAATTGCCGGAGGACGACCAGGAGGTGGAAGAAGTCGAAGAGGTTGACGCGCCCCCCGAGTTGCAAGAGCAAGAGAGCGCCGAGCAGGACGTTCCGGCTGAAACCGAGGAGGCCGGGCCGCCGCCAAGTTTTGACTTCATCGATCCCGAGGCAGGTCTCGACGCAGAACCTCAGTTCGATCATGCCATGGCCCGGCTGTTCGAGGCACTCTGGGATGGCTCAGAACCCGAGGCCGTGGTTGAAGTCTATCTTACCGACGGCAAGGTTGTTGCCCCGCAGCACTACTCGCACGCCTTGAGTCGCGGCAAACATGCCATCTTTGGCACGCTCGAGCCGGACGGCACGCAGATGGTCACCGTCGTGCCCTGGGACCTCGTATCGCGAGTGATCGTACGCGGGTTGCGCGAATTGCCAGAGGGCATGTTTGACTAGCAAGCAACCTTCGGAAAATGAGCGAGTCTCAAGCGTTGACACGGCGCCATGGCCTTGGCCATGCTACCACCCATGGCATCCGAAAACTTTGCCGTGACAAAGCGCTCGTGCCAAACAGGATCTTCTCAACTGCTAGCGGCGGCTCGCTCAGGTTGCCGCAATACTTCAGCGACAAGATCAAGATCCGCAAGTCCGCAGGCGGCATTTGCCTGAGTATGCTTGATTTTTGATTGCTCTTGCCGCGTGCTGATTGAGTCTGCTATGGTCCCCTCGCACGTACCGGAATCAGCTACAGCGGGGGTGGCTTCAATGCCGTATTCGCTAAGTTGATGCGCGCAAGTTCGTCCATTCTGAGTCAATACGACTCGCATACCTTCAGAATGAGTCACAGGCATCTGTGACGATTGTCTTTTTCAAGGAGGAAGAAGATGTTGCATCTGCTTGGTTACATTGACCCTGGCACGGGTGCCATGGTGCTGCAAGTGGTGGTGGCCACGGTACTGAGCGCCGGATTCATGTTTCGCCGCATTCTGATTTCGCCCGTCGCCCGATTCTTCGGTCGGTTCCGCAAGAGCGATAACCAACCGGATGCCGTTGGAACTGGTGAGTGAGTGAGTCTCGCATAGCACCCCCAGGCAGACCATCGGAGGATAGTTCGACATGACGGCGATCGAATCAGTCAGCGTCCAGGAGCACCCTGCTTCGTTTCGAGATCCCAGCGGTGTGGTGTTTCGTGGAAGCGATGGGACGCTGCTGCGACAAGTCAACCCGGTCTATGCGAGCGATTATCGGCAGCTCATGGATGGCGGTCTGTATGCGCGCCTTGTGGCTGACGGTTTGCTGATTGAGCATGATGAGCTGGACTCACATCGAGAGCTGGACGATCAGGCTTATTGTGTTCTGCGACCGCGCGAGTTGCCTTTCATTTCGTATCCGTACGAGTGGTCGTTCAGCGCGCTCCAAGAAGCCGCGTTGCTGACACTGCGGATACAACGCACCGCGATGGAATTCGGCATGTCTCTCAAAGACGCCAGTAGTTTCAACGTTCAATTTGACGGCGTCTCGCCGATCTTCATCGACACCCTTTCGTTCGAAGCCTACGAGGTTGACCGACCGTGGGACGCCTACGGTCAGTTCTGCCGCCACTTTCTCGCACCGTTGGCTTTGATGGCCTACGTCAAGCCAGAACTTAACCGACTGCTGTCGGTCTATATTGATGGCGTGCCGCTCGACGTGGCCTCGAAGATGCTGCCGATGAAAACACGTTTTCAGTTCGGCCTGTTGATGCATTTGCATATGCAGGCAAAGTTTGTCGCTGCCTATAGCGAAACCGAGATCGAAGGTGGCGAGAAGGTTAAAGATCGCAAACTGTCGCGGCAAGGCTTGATTTCGTTGCTGGAAAACCTCGAGAAGTGCGTCTCTCGCATGTCGCTCCGAGTCGGCGGCACCGAGTGGGGTGATTACTACGAATCCAATTCGTACGATTCGGCAGGTTTCGAACAGAAGCAAACCATCGTGCGCGAATTCCTGGAACGCATACAACCGGAAACCGTCTGGGATCTGGGTGCCAATACGGGAGTGTTCAGTCGGCTTGCGGCGGAGATCGGCGCAACCGTATACGGGTTTGATGTTGACCCGGCTTGTGTCGAGATGGGGTTCCGTCATTGCCGCCGCGAAAAAATCAAGAAGGTCATGCCGCTGTATCTCGACCTCACGAATCCGACGCCTGCCGTGGGCTGGGCCCATCAGGAACGGTTGTCTCTGGCCGAACGTGGCCCGGCCGATGTGGTCATGGCGTTGGCCTTGATCCACCACCTGTCCATTTCCAACAATCTGCCGTTTCAGAGGGTGGCGCGCTACTTCCGCGAGTTGGGACGGCAACTAATCATTGAATTCGTGCCCAAGACCGATCCGCAGGTCAAGCGACTACTGCGATCCCGCAAAGACATCTTTGAGAGTTACGACCAAGAAACCTTTGAGGCGGCTTTTAGCGAGCAGTTTGCCATTGTGGATCGGCATGCCGTTGGGAGTGACGGTCGGGTCTTGTACCTGATGACCGCGACTCCCCCGATTACCTAGTGCGCCGTCACACCAGAAAAGGGTGGCACGGGCAGCTTGTCTGCCACGTTGTGACCCTACGAAAATCTCAACCCGAGTTTCAAGTGTTGACACGGCACGAGTGCTTTGTCACGGCAAAGTTTTCGGGTGGCTTGCCCTCGCTTGCGTGGGCATGTTCGCGTGCAAGTGGCGATTCTGACTCCACTTCAACATGGCGACGAGAACGCGACGACGCGCCCGTTGCTAGCTCCAAAAAAAACCGCTCGCCTATTTCTTGATTGTTCCAAAGCGTATTCGTCCGGGAGTAACACGATGCGGCCTCGCACGTTGGCAATTCTGCACCCTCTGCTGGTCTCGATCTTTCCATTGCTGATGTTCGGCGTTGGCAACCTGGGGCTTTTTCATCTCTCCGAGTTGCTCTTGCCGCTCGCCGCCGTGTTGGTGCTGGCCGTCATCAGCGGAGGATTCTGGTGGCTGTTGACGCGAGATATTGAGAAGGCGGCCCTGCTAACGTCACTATCGCAATCGCTCTTTCTGCTGCACGGCCATTTGCAGGGCATGATCGTCGTACGCGGCATACCCGCCAACGTTGCATATCCCGCGTTGCTGTTCACCTGGCTGGCGGTCCTGGCATTCGCCTTCTGGCAACTCCGGCGAGAAACATTCGCCACAAATCAGATTACTCAATTCGTGACGGTTGCTGCCACCCTGCTGGTTTGTTTGGGCATGTTCAATTTTGCCCGAGGCTACTACACGCTGGCAATGTCGGCAGAAGAGTCTCGTGTGAGCGTTTTTTCTCCCGAACAGTTCACACCAGCAAAGCAGCCGACCGAAGCGCTGCCGGACATCTATTACATAATTCTGGACGGTTATGGTCGAAACGATCAGTTGATGCAGCAGTGCGGCTTTGACAACTCAGCATTTACCGACGGTTTGCGTGACCGAGGATTCTTTGTCGCTGACAAGAGCAACAGCAACTACGCCATGACGTTCATGTCACTCGCGTCCTCGCTGAACCTTCGTTACATGACTGCCGAATCAGAACGACTTGGAAGAGAAAGCACAGACCGTCGAACCCCCTACGCCATGGAGAAAGAGAGCGACATCGCCCGATATCTCCAGGCGAAAGGCTACAAGTACGTGCACTTGAATACCTGGTTCCCAGGCACGGACGAATCGCCCATTGCCGATGTCTCGGTGCCAGAAACCCCGTCAGAGTTCAATCTTCGATTTGTCGAAACGACGATCCTGCGACCCTATGCCTGGAACGTGGCCAACCTGATCAGTGCGCAACAGCAATCAAGCCAGAGCGATATGTTGTTGACGCACTTCAAGACCCTGGAACAACTCCCTGAGGACAAAAGTCCCACGTTCACGCTTGCGCACATCATCAGCCCCCACCCTCCCTACATGTTCGACCAGGTTGGGAACGTGGTGGATCCTGCTCCTGACGGCTGGACGAATCTGCAACCCTTGTTCGTGGAGCAGTTGAAGTACATCAACAAGCGGATGAATAAGATCGTGGACACGATTGTCGCCGAGTCCGAGCACGAGCCGATCATCATCATTCAGGCCGACCACGGTACGGCCTTCTTGGCGGAAGCAAGCGATCCGGATTTCGGAGACAACCCAGCGTTTGTCGAAGAGCGGATGGCGATTCTCAATGCCTACTATGTGCCTGAGAAGTGTCGGGAGCAATTGTACGATTCGATCACGCCGGTCAACACGTTTCGAGTGGTGTTGAACTCGGTGTTTGGGGAGAAGTTCCCCCTACTGCCTGACGAGATTCACTTCTCCTGGTACTACCAGCCTTACGATACCGCCGATGTTACCCAGCAGGTGCGCAGCGGCGAGCAGATTGTCGATCGCCGTTCGAAGCCTCGCGTGGACGCAACGCGTCAGCATTAGCAAGCTGCCGACTTCCGCACAGCTTGGCTAGCAAATGCGGAAGTTGTTTTTCGCCGGTGCTATGTACGGTCTCGCCTCCATGAACCTCCTCGACGACGAAGCCCTCGAACGGTCCAGCGTGGTTGCCAACTGCAACATGAACCGGGACCGGTTATTGACCGGTTCCAACGGCTACTTCAAAGAACTTGGATTCAACCCGCTGAATATCTTGCGGGCGACGTTCGCAAGCGAAAGGGAAGCCGCGTGGTTGGATCTGTGCTGTGGATCCGGCAAGGCGTTGGTCGAGGCGGCAGAACTCGTCCAAAACGACAACGTAGAAATCGTCGGCGTGGACTTGGTGGCAAGCTGGCCGGTCAGAAATGACTTGCCACGCTTGACGTTGGTTGAGGGTTCGCTTTCGACCTGGGAACCGAGTCGGCAATTCGATTTGATCACCTCTGTCCACGGTCTCCACTACATCGGTGACAAACTCGGT
>CALOEH010000002.1:0-144283 GCA_942492195.1 uncultured Planctomycetia bacterium
TCCAGAATGCAGGAATTGCTTTCGATCTGGACGGAACCCTCGTCGATACCGCACCGGATCTGGTGCGTGCACTCAATGAAGTTGTGGCAACCGACGGGCTTGCGCCCGTTGATCTGGCGGATGTCAGAATGATGGTCGGTCGCGGCGCGCGGGTATTGATCGAGCGTGCCTATTCAGCGCAGAAAAAAAGTCTGGATCCGGACCGCGTGAATGACCGGGTCGCGGACTTCATCGACATTTACAAATCCGATATCGCGCGGCTGAGTCGCCCGTTTCCAGACGCTGTGCAAATTCTCGAAAATTTGAAAGCCAAGGGGGGCCGCCTGTCCGTCTGCACCAACAAACCCAGCGTACTGGCAGACGCATTGATTGACGCACTCGATCTGGCTGAATTTGTCGAGCGGATTATCGGCCCTGATCGAGCAGGGGTCAAAAAACCCGATGCCGCCCATTTCTGGTCATCCGTAGGTGATGCCGGGCCCAATCTGGCATTGATCGGCGATTCCATCACGGATTCCGCATGCGCCAAAGCCGCGGGAATTCCCTGCGTTATCCTGACCCACGGATACAGCGAAATACCGCACGACGCACTGGGCGCCGATGCGGTTCTCGATCATTTCTGTAGCTTGCCCGAAACGCTGGAAAAGCTCTGGCAGAACCAGAACTAGGCCGTGCGCAGTTCCGGCATCCGGTCAGAGACAGTCCGACGATCTGGTGTCGAATCATTTGCTGCGCTTTGACGGCGCGGCATGCCATTGACCATGTTTGAACGTACATCGGTCCGTGCAGACCGCATGGCCGGCATGAAGCCAGCGTCAACAAGTTCAATATTTACATCATAGCCACGGTCAGCCCAGTAGGCTTCAATCCGTTGCTTCAAACGACGCGCGCCTTCTGGCGTGCAGAGGTCATTACTCATAGCGATACTCCGAACCGGCGGGCCAATCCCACCTGGGTTACGTGCGCTCCCCTCTTGGAAAACGGAGACTGCGTGTAAAACACTGCCTCTCCGCACCACCTGCTAACAGGCTGGCGCGCTCTATGACGAGTTCACGACGCGCCGTCAAGCCGTTACCCCTGCCGGACAAAAAAATATAATTTGGAGATGTTGATGGACAATAGCTGCGGGATAATTGATGGGGGGGGGAGGGCGAGGGGTCGGAACGGGCGATTAGCTCAGACCGGGAGAGCGCTCCCTTCACACGGGAGAGGTCGCTGGTTCAATCCCAGCATCGCCCACCATCCGTTTGGGGGGACCAGTTCGTATACGCGCGTTTCACCGAGGAAACCGGCATCCAGGTCAATCTGATCGAGGCAAGCGGCGATCTGCTGATTGAGCGGATCCGCTCCGATGGGGATCGCAGTCCGGCTGATGTCGTCATCACCGTGGACGCCTCGCGGCTGCAGCGCGCCGAAGAGGCAGGCTTGTTTGCGCAAACCGATTTTTCAACCCTTGCTGCCGGCGTATCTGACCGGTTTGTCGACCCCGATGGATACTGGGCCGGCTTCGCCTTGCGGACGCGGGTGATTGCCTATGCAGACGATCGAGTCGATCCGTCCGACATCACCGGATATCTGGATCTCGCTGACCCCCGCTGGCAGGGCCGTCTCTGCATTCGGTCGTCCGACAATGCATATAATCAATCATTGCTGGCCTCCATCATCGCCCATCACGGTGAAATGGCAGCGGAAGCCTGGGCCCGCAGCGTCGTTGCCAATTTCGCCCGGCCACCCCAGGGCGGTGACACGGACCAATTGCGGGCCATTCATGCAGGCGAGTGCGACATCGCTGTGGTCAATCATTATTATTATCTCCGCCTTGCAACGTCTGAGGATGCCGCCGACCGCGCCTTTGTTGGCGATACACCAGCTTGATCTTCCCGGCGGGCCGAATCCGGAACCCATGTCAATATTTCAGGTGCCGGCATCGCGGCCAACGCCCCTCACCGGGAAAATGCGGAAGCGCTCATTCGCTTCCTATTCAGCGAAACGGGCCAACGCGCCTATGCGGAACTGGCCAATGAATTTCCCGCTGTAGACAGTGCCACCTTTGATAATCCTGCCGTTCGAGAATTGATGACTTTCCAGCCCGACGAGCTGAACATGTCGACCCTTGGCGATAATGCCGAAGCAGCGCGCCGCGTCTTTGACCGTGCCGGTTGGCCATAAACCATCCATGACCCTGGCACGGCCGGGTCCGGCACTGCTGGGTGGAATGGCGGCGCTGGTCGCGGTAGGTCTACTCGACCACGCCAATCACCCGATGCGGTTCGGACCCGCAGATAAAACGGGACATGCTGATCGGGTAGCAGCCGATGTCCATCAGCCCTCCGCCGCCAATCTCGGCCTGATTGCGGACATTGCCGGGATCTCGATTGAAGTAGCTGAAGAATGACCCAATGCTCCGCAACGAACCGACGGTGCCCTCGGCCACCAATTTTTGCACGGCCACCCATTGAGGATGATGCCGATACATGAAGGCTTCCATCACCTTGAGGTGGGGATATCGGGCCGCAGCATCTACCAGCTTCTGTCCTTCGTCCGCTGTGAGTGCCAACGGCTTTTCGCACAGCACGTGCTTGCCAGCTTCCAACGCCTTGATGGACCAGGGAACGTGCAAATGGTTGGGGAGTGGGTTGTAAATGGCATCAATATCGGGATCTGCCAGCAGGTCTTCGTAACTTCCGAAACTCCGCGGCAACCCGAGCCGAGCCGCCGCCTGCTGGGCTTTCTCTGCCGAACGAGACGCGATGGCCACCACCTGACCATGTTGGCACTCTTGCATGGCCGGAATCACCTTCTCGGTGGCAATCTTGGCGACCCCTAACACTCCCCAACGAACCATGCAGGTATTCCTTTTCTGTAACTGGCGGCATCAATACTGGCCCAAAGCGTTTTGCGAGGTGACGCCACCAGGAACGTCTCCTCGAGTGGTTCCTGGCCAACGCATCGGGCTATAGTATTGACGCATGACACCGGGTTTAGAAGAGGTTTTTCGCTGAATCCGATCACCGGGTTCGCGAGAAATGCCGAACGAACCGCTGCTGGAGATCTGGGAATCGTTGGGCCAGACGTCGCCCTAGCGGTTGGATATCGCTGCGCTGTTGTCCCACGTCGCGAAGGTAGGCCACCAGTTCGCGCTGGGCTTCGGGAGGGCCATGCAGCATGAAGTGAACCCACGCCCAGGCTTCGCGATAGTCATCCCCTTGCATCTCGTCCAGTTGTTGCTTGCCTTCGAGACGGACGAATGAGAACCGGTGGGTCCCCAGGGCGAGCCACTTCTGCACCAGGGCCAAGCTGGGATGTCCGTTGGCTCGCTGCGAAGCTTCCATTTCGAAGTACTCGGCCAAACCTTCATCAAGCCAGAGCGGCAAAGTCCCGACAGCTTCGTTCAGCAAGGCGTGCGTGACTTCGTGTCGGAGATCGATGGCGAGTTCGTCCTGATCGAATGCAAACACCTGGCTGGCCCCTTTGGCCTGGACATACAAAGCCCGACGGTAAGGCACGTCTGGCCACTGCCGTTGCACGCCGGCCCAATAGGTTTGCTTGTTGCGGTAGCAGTAGACTTCGATAGGCCGTTTGACGGAGGGCACGCCCAAGACGCGGACAAGTTCGGCATGCAGCGAGCCGAGCTCTTGAAACACCCACGGATGTTGTTGCCAGGAGAATTCGGCATAACACACCACTGGGCCTTCGCGGCGGACATCCACCCAGTCAGCAGCACACAGCGAGGCTGGTGTACCAAGCGACAAAAGACCGAGCCCCACGGCCCAAGTCCCAAGGCTTGCAAACCAGGCAATTCCGCAAGAATACGACACAGGCCGAACCGGCTGAAGGGGACGAAGTGGCAAAGACGGAAGCGAGCGCGGAGAGGATATCCAGCACCGGGCCACGGGGTCAAGGTCACCGCCCCCACGCTAGCAGCGCGCCAGCGGATAACACCCGGTGCCTCGTCAATGGCGAGATGCTGCCGTATACTCCCATTCGTTCCAAAGGATGCGGTGATTTTTTAACCGGTGATTCTTCAACAAAGGTGTCTTGTGAGCCCGACCGAGCATGTCCTGGTAGTCCCGACGTCACTGTTTCACGAACTAGGGCATTTCCATGGTTGGACGTCGGACGTAGATCGGTATCTGGATGTACTTACCAAGCCTGAGCACACCAGCTTCCGGCCACGTGATCAGGTGGAGCAAGATCCAAGCTTCAAGCAGTTGATCCCCTACGTGGTGTTTCGCTACGTGGACGAGGAGGGAACCGCGCATCTGTTCCAATACACGCGAGGAACCGGACAAGGAGAAGCCAGACTGCACAGCAAGCGGAGCATTGGCGTCGGGGGGCACATCTCCAGCGAAGACCAGCCCGCCCCTGAGGACGACCCGTACGCCGTCGGCATGGCGCGGGAGTTGGCAGAAGAGATTGTGATTGACACCCCCTACCGGGCCCAACGAGTGGGTTTGATCAACGACGACGAGACGGAGGTCGGTCGCGTGCATTTGGGAGTGGTGCACCTGTTTGACGTCGAGCGACCCAGCATCTCCGCCCGAGAAGCCGAACTGGCGGATGGTGGATTTCGCCCCATGGCCGAACTGCTGGAGCAGATGGATGAGTTTGAGACCTGGTCCCAGATCTGTTTCGAATCTCTGCTGGCAGTCCACTAAGTCATTACTTGGTAACATGTTACGTGTAAAGCGATCTATTGCCTCCGTGCCAAGAGCGCAGAAAACCGTCACTAGGGACTACCCAAAATAGCCGTGATCAGGCATTCTGCGAGTTTTGATCAAGCACGTCCCCCTCGGGAAGGATTGCCCTGGCTGTGGCACAACATGTGATTGAAAAACCCCAGGAGTTAGAAGCCCTCTGCGATAAGCTGCGAGCGGCCAAATTCATAGGGTTCGATACGGAGTTCGTTTCCGAACATACCTACCGCCCTCAGCTTTGCCTGATTCAGGTGGCTTGGTCGGGGGATGATCGCCAGCAGGAGCTGGCAGCTATTGATCCCCTGGAGTGCGACGCAACTCCTTTCTGGAAAGCGATTAACGAACCAGGCCATGTCACCATTGTGCATGCCGGGCGAGAGGAGTTCATCTTTTGCCATCGGGCCACGGGACGCCGACCCAATAACCTGGTCGATGTCCAAATGGCGGCCGGGATGGTTGGGCCAGAGTATCCCGTCGGCTACAGCAACCTCATCCAGCGACTGCTGAACCAGCGACCCAAGAAGGGCGAAACCCGCACCGACTGGCGGCGCCGGCCCCTTTCTGAGCATCAGCTGGATTACGCCTTGGATGACGTGCGGTACCTCATTCCCGTCTACGACGAGTTGCAGCGGCAACTTGGCGGTCTCAACCGGCAGGGTTGGTTGGAAGAAGAAATCACTTCGTGGCAGGACCAAATGGAACACTCGCTGGAGCAAAGCTCGTGGCGGCGAGTGTCCGGCATTGCCCGACTGTCTCGGCGCGAATTGGAAATTGTCCGGGAGCTCTGGCATTGGCGAGAAGAAGAAGCCAGCCAAAAAGACAAACCTCGCAAATCCGTGTTGCGAGATGACATGATCGTGGAATTGGCCAAACGCCGTGTGGCAGATCCGCAGCGGATCCGAGCACTGCGAGGGTTCGAACGCCGAAATCTAAGTCGGGCGGTTCCTGCCCTGGCTGAACGAATTGGCAAAGCCCTGGCTGTGCCAGATGCGGATTGTCCTCGCCAGTTGCAAAGGGAAAACAATTCGCACCTGACATCCCTAGGGCAGTTTATGGCCTCGGCCCTGGCCAGTGTTTGCCGCGGGGCTCAAGTCGCGCCTAGCCTGGTGGGGACGCTGGAAGATATTCGCGAATTGGCCGCCTATCGCCTGGCTGGCTGTCCCGAGGGTGCCCCTCTCCCCTCGTTGATGCAAGGCTGGAGGGCTGAAGTGGTGGGCCGCGTGCTGGATGATATCTTGACCGGCAAGACCGCCGTCCGTGTCGTTGATCCGCAAAGCGAACACCCGTTGGGTTTTGAAGCCTGGCCGCCCAAGGACGTGTAGTCATCACGCTCCGTCGTGATGAGATCTTGATGACGACGACATTCTTCAACGCCGAGGTTGATGTGCTGGACATCCTCAAGCAGCTCGAACAGGTCATTGCCGCGCGCCGTGCTGAGCAATCCGAGCAGAGTTACACATGGCAGCTTCTCGCAGGGGGCGTGCCAGCGATTAGCGTCAAGATTCGGGAAGAGTCCGAGGAGATCATCGACGCCGCCTCCCGGTTGCAGCAGCTTCCGATTGACTCAGACCAACCTGAGCATCAGGCCGCCGTGGTCCACGAAGGGGCCGACCTGATCTACCATTTGTTGGTGCTGCTGAACATCTGCGATGTCACGCTGGACGAGGTGGAAGGCGAACTACTCCAGCGTTTTGGCACATCAGGGCTGGAAGAGAAAGCGCGGCGGGACGCCGAACGTGAACCTCCACCTGGAGATTGACGAATCAAGTGCCGAACCCGTCCGTTCGGTAGGCGGGTACGACTTACAAACCCACAAAAAATAGCCTCGGGTTTGAGCCGGAGAAACAAAGCTCACTTTTGATGAGTCAGTCTCGGAATGCGAACGCAAACAACTGGGCCTTGGTGAGATGGAATCTTAGCGTCAAAGGTTGCTGTGCGAGTGTGGCCCAATCGCAGGGAGTGCGGAATCGGACAACGTGCCGGAGGTGATCACCGACAATGGGCTCTGAGAGCGGAATGTTGGCCAACGGACGTCCTGCGCTGTCGAGTAGTTCGACTCGGATCTCCCCCCCATTGCCGGTGTCGGCATTGACTTCGAGACGCGTTCCCGAGAACCGAAGCGGGACCGTAGTCAACGTGCCGGTCTCACTTCCCGCATCCACCGAGACAAACCGGTCGTGCTTCCACTTGGCCAACCCAATCTTGCCGGTGTACTTGTTGCCTCGCTGCTCAGCCTCTTTGCCGTACAAAACGGGAGCCCCGTGCGTGTAGTTGGTGCCACCGTAGTAAAGCCAGACTTCGTCTCCGACGTCGATCGCCTGAGAAGCCGTGAGGATCATTCCTCGGTCCCAGTCCGTGGGCTGGCCGGGGGGAATGATCGGGGTGCGAAACGCACGACTCCAGGTTTCCAGATCTCGTGAAACGGCAAGCTGCGTTTCGATGGGCCCTTCTTGATTGTTGCCGCGTGGAACGTTGGCACTCACCGTAAAAACCCAAGGAAAGCCAATCACACAGCTCTCTGCGGAATAAGCTCCCGCCCCGTAGAACTCCGTGCGCATCACATTGAAGTTGTCCTGATGGTTGAGCAGCGTTCTGGCACGTTCGACCCGCGCGAGCGAGCCCAAGTCGTCTCGGCGATCGGCCACGAAGGCCAACTCGGGCTTCGTCCAATCGCGAAAATCACGACTGGAACTCAAGTAGATGGTCCGCCGCGCGCGGCCAAATACGGGAGTCAGCATCTTAGGCAACGCCACAAACCTGCCGGTGCGACCATCGCGGAACGCCGAGACGACATCGTCCACGTACGAAATAGGCACGATCGGCCGCGCGGATTGATCGCTCCACGTCAACCCGTCTGGCGAAACCTGGGCCATGTAACCCCGGTCAACATCGAAGCAAATCATCTTGTAACGGCGAGCGGGATCCGGATCGCTCGGATCCTTGAACACGCTTGGGCAATGCAACCTGGAGACGGCGTTGTGCGGCTTGCCGTTCTTAGCAGGCAACGTGCCGACAGGCGGCTTGGTCCATTGCAAACCATCCCTGCTTTCGGCATAGCAGATGACGCCTGAATCAAAATAGGCTCGATCGCCAGGGCAGGTGTACCACATTTTGAACCGCTGCACTTCTTGATCGAACAGCACCGTTCCGGCGAAAGCCGTTACGTACCAACCTTCCCACGGTTGATCCGCGCACAGCAGTGGCGATTGTGTCACCTTGTTGGCCGCGTGCGGCGTCAAGCTGACATTCGACAAAGCATACACCACGTGTGAATCGACGAAGAGCTGACTCCGCGTGCCCACCTCCAGCACATTCTCTTGCTGCGCCCCAGCGTTGGCAGCCAGCGACCAGACCGTAGCACATACCAACAGCGCAATCCGCTGAGTTCTCGAACTCAAGCGAGATGATGACGTCTGAACCAGGGAACGGATCGCATGCCGCATCAGCGCCAAGACCTCAAGCTAACCAGGCGGGGGCTCGAACCAATCTGAGCCTCTCCGCTAGAACCGGAAAAGCTAAGCTTCCCTGCAGAGTACGCGGAGGATCGCAGAGGGAGAAGGATTTAAATTTTGTTTTGTCGGTCCTAGCTGTGACGTTGGAACCAAAAACATGAAGCGTCAGCAAGGAAACACCGGTGGCGACATCGCCTGTTGGTGCTTCCTCGCTGACGCTTCGGGTTGTGATTGAAAATGCGGAAGCTGCCTTCGCGCTCTTGCGCGAGACTTCTTTCTCGTGTACTCGATGCCAACATGGTGCAACTTTCTTGGGATACATCACGGAGACACCGAGCCGCACGGAGAATTTGCTGCCGAATCAGCAAGCACTTTGGTCGTCCAGAACTTCGCCATGCCTTCGACATCGGCCGAAGATCAAAGACGTCCCAACAGCACCAGAACCAGGATGATGACGAGGATCAAGCCGAGTCCACCGCTAGGGCCGTACCCCCAACTTCGACTGTGAGGCCAAGCCGGGACTGCTCCCAGGAGGAGTAAAACAATCACGATCAATAGAATGGTGCCGAGCATCAGCGAAGACCCTTCATCGTTGGTTGGCAGGTCAGGCGTAGCCATCGATGATGGCCTAAACCGCAAGTAGGCAGGAAAGTCGGTTACTTCTTGTCTTTGTAAACATCACGGAGATTGCGAACTTGATCATGGCCCGCCTTGATCAGAGCGTATTGGTGCATCAGCACGTCGTTCATGGCACTGCCGGCCGTTTCTTTCAACACGTCTTCATAGGCTTGCTTGATGTGATCTTCGCCACGTTCGGCTTCGCACAAGATCGTGTAAGCGTTGCCGTCGCTGAGTTTGCTGCGGACGTCAATCCAAGCACGGTGGACCTTGGCCGCAAAGGAGCCATCGTCCTCTGCCTCTTTCCCGTTCCACTCGACGTGCTTCTGCAATTCGGTGGCCAGCGCGCTGCGCTCGGTGGCCAGTTCACGGAACAGGTTCGCCACGGTTTGATCGTGTAGTTCCTCGGCCGATTCGCGTAGGCCATCGTAGGCATCAATGTTCGCTCGAATCAACTTCTGGAGCTGAGCGATGGTTTCTTGGGTCAGCGTCGATTTGGTTTCCAGTGCCATGAGATGTTCTCCAGCTAATATGTGTGAATTCGTGTGAAACAGTGCAACCATCCAAGTTCTTCTGTTGTGAACGATGATTCACAGCAATCGCAAAGCCTGTGCCGTGAGTCTGCGGGGAGTCGAAGATTTGCCGCGCAGCGAGCGTATCTAGCGACCATGGCAGTTGTTACATCAACCGACAGCGAGCAAAGTCCGCGCGTGGGTAACAGCGATCCATAGCTGCCGGTGGAAGCATGAGGGATGTGTGTGGTGGAGGTTGGTCGCTTTGGAATCAGCGCAGGGATGCCATTGAAGTAGGACCGCGAACCAATTTGAGCCTGGTATGTAGAACAGTTGTCTCAACTGTTCACTGGCAGAGGGACAGCAACGTTTTTCTTGGTCCGTGAACAGTTGGGACAACTGTTCTACATAGCCCTCGCGCGGCAATGTGGAACAACTTCCAACAGATTGGTTGAATCAGGTTTACGAACCGGTACAATCGCAACCACCTGAAAGCTCCCGCACGTCCCCAGGTTGTCTCAACCCGTAAAGTTTGTCACACACAGGGACGCGTGTGCTGCCCAGGATTTCAGCCACCATGGTTTATGAGGGAGGTCCTTACGCATGAAGGATCAGGATTATCAACAAGGGCAGAAGTCGGGCGTGAGTCGGCGCTCCTTCTTACGAGGCTCCGGAGCTGCTGCGGCAGCCACCGCCTTGGCGAGCGGCCCCGGATTGGTCGAAGCCAATGAAACTGCCACGACCAATCTCGCCGGTCCTGGCAAACAGACCATCAAATTGAATGTCAACGGCAAGCAACATTCGGTGCAGGTCGAACCTCGGATGACCTTGCTCGAAGTGCTCCGTTATCAACTCGAACTGACAGGTGCCAAGCCGGTGAGCGAAGATGGTTGCTGTGGTGCTGCCACGGTCATCATTGACGGCAAGCCGGTCAGTGCCACCACCACGCTGGCCATGGCCGCCGTTGGTAAGAAGATCAAGACGGTCGAAAGCCTAGGCGGAGCCAAACCGGACGCTGTGCCGGTGGCCTTCGTCGAGCACGATGCCCAACAGTGCGGTTTCTGCACGCCTGGGTTCGTGGTTGCCGTGAGAGCTTTCTTGGACAAGAACCCCAAGGCAAGCGAAGCCGAAATTCGTGAAGGTCTCAACGGCAATCTCTGCCGCTGTGGCACCTACGCGAATGTGATTCAGGCCGCGGTCGACGTCGTGAAGGGAGGCTCCAATGGCTGAGTATCAATGGCCCAAACAGGGCACCATGAAGCTCGTCGGTAGTTCGGTGAGCCGGATTGACGGACTCGAAAAGTCCACCGGTGCCGCTAAGTACGCCTACGACATCAATCGACCCAATCTGCTGTTTGGCCAACTACTCGACTTGCCCGCTTGCCCATGCCAAGCTCACCAGTCGCTGGACGTCACGCCAGCGAAGAAAGTGCCTGGCGTCGTGGTGGTCAAGGAAGTCAGCTGGTTGGAAACGTTGAGGACGACGGTCAAGGTCAAGAAGGCCGAGCGCCGTAATCCTCTGGCCAGGTGAACTGATTGCCGTCGTGGCTGCCGAGACCGAAGGCGCTGTGGCCGAAGGCCTCAAAGCCATTCAAGCCATTGAGTACGAAGTCAGCGTCGATGTCTTCGTCAAGACGAAGACCTGGCAGCCGCCGAAAAGCCGGACGTACCGGGCCGCCCGTAGCGGCAACGTCCAACTGGTCAACGAAGGCTGGTGACGATGACGACGAGGACGAATTCGCCGAGAAGGAAATCGCCCGACTGTTAAAAGAGTCTGCCGTGGTGGTCGATGGCTACTACGGGATTCACGTCATCACCCACATGTGCCTGGAACCTCACGGTTCGACTTGCGAATGGCACGGGGACAAACTGCTGGCGCATCTCTCGACGCAAAATGTGTCGGGGACGCCAGGGCAGTTTGCCGGGCCTTTGAACATCACCGCGGGCGACGTGACCGTGAAGTGCGACTTCGTCGGTGGCGGTTTCGGCAGTAAGTTCGCCGCCGATTCCTGGGGTGTGCTGCCGCCGCGCAAATCGCCAAGGAGACCGGTCGCCCGGTCAAGTTGATGCTGGATCGCGCGATCCGAGCAGAAGATTGCCGGCAACCGGCCCAGCGGTTTCGTGGATGTTAAGGTCGGTGCCGACAAAAACGGTGTCGTCACCGTTTGGGACTCCAAGCAATGGGGAACCAGCGGCGTGGCCGGCGGCGGCATCCCAGATAGCGTGGTGCCGTATGTGTTCGACTCCGGTCAACCGTCGTCGCGGAGCCACTCCGGTGAAAACCAACATCGGTCCCAACGCGGGCATGGCGGGCACCCAATCACCCGCAAGGGGTGTGCCGATTACGCAGACCACCTACGACGATGTCGCCGCCAAACTTGGCATCGACAGCTACGATGTCTTCCTGCGGAACCTTCAGAGTCGACCGGCCGACAAGGCCGATGTCTACCGCGAGCAAATGAAGGTCGCGGCCAAGATCATGGACTGGAAGAAGAAGTATCGCCCTCACGGCAAAGGCCGGGCCAAAGGTTCTGTCGTGACCGGACTTGGGATGGGTATCCATACCTGGGGCGGTGCGGGTCACAACTCGACTTGTACCGTCAAGATTCACCCCGACGGCGGCGTCGAAACCTTCCTCGGAAGCCAGGACCTGGGGACCGGCACGCGGACGGCCATCGGCATGGTGGTGGCTGAAACCTTGGGGCTGCCGATCTCGGCGGTCAAGGTCAACATCGGTTCTTCTACCTATCCGGCCAGTGGTCCCTCGGGCGGAAGCACCACGATCGGTGGTGTTTCGGAATCGAATCGTCGAGCTCGCAACCGACGCTCTCAGACAAACTGTTCGGCCATGGCGGCCGGCAAGCTCGGTGTGCCACGCCGAGAGCGCTCGAGGCCGCAGAACGGCAAGATCCAGGTCAGCGGCAAGGTGGCAAGAGTCTCTCCTGGAAAGAAGCTTGCCAGCCTGTTGGGCATGACCCCCATGGCGAAGCTCAAGGTGCAGTACCTGCGCGGCCAAAACCGAGACGCTTGACCTCTCCAGTCAGCAGTGTGGCTGGGGTGCAAATGGCCGAAGTCTCCGTGGACAAAGAAACCGGCGTGGTCCGCGTGGACAACGTGGTTGCCGTGCAGGACATTGGTCTCGTGGTGAATCGCAAGACCGCCAACAGCCAGATTTACGGGGCTGTGATCATGGGCATTGCCTACGCTCTCTTCGAAGAGCGGATTATGGATCCCAAAACCGGTGCGTTCGTCAACGCTGAGCTTGCCGACTACAAACTTCCTCGCCTGGGAGATGTCGGGAATATTCACGTTGAATTGTACGAACCGGAAAGCGAGTACAACCGAGGGATCGTCGGACTTGGCGAACCTCCGGTGATTGGTATCGGTGCAGCCATCAGCAATGCGGTCTGCAACGCACTTGGCGTGCGTGTTCCGGTGCTACCACATACGCCCCAACGGGTTCTGAACGCCCTGGGCCAGGCCTAACTCAAACGAGGAGTATTGCCATGAAGGATTTTGAGTATGCGGCACCTCGTACCGAGGCCGAAGTGGTCGGCATGTTGTCGGCCCAACGCGGTGAGACTGAAGTGCTGGCAGGCGGGACAGACCTGGTCCCCCTGATGAAGAAGTTGATCTCCACGCCACAACGTGTGGTGAACATTATGGAGGTTCGCACGTTTCGCGGAATTCAGCCGAGCAGCGACGGCGTGATCGTGGGTGCCACGACCACACTGGACGAAATGCTCGAGAGCCCGCTGTTGGCAGAACTGCCGGCCGTGGCTCAGGCCATCCGCGGGATTAGCAGCATCCAGTTGCAATCTCAGGGAACCCTGGGAGGCGAATTGTGCCAGCGCTGCTGGTACTTCCGCAACGGGCATGGCCTGTTGGCAAGTGGTGGTCAACTGGTCGCCGAGGGCGAGAATCGCTTCCACGCGATCTTTGGCAACCGAGGCACTGCCAAGTTTGTCAATCCGTCACGTCTGGCTCCCGCGCTGATTGCGCTGGACGCCCAGCTTCGTGTGGTGGGTCCCGACGACCAACAGCGTTGGGTGCCGCTGGCGAATTTCTATCGCACGCCACGCGACGAGCATCAACGCGAAATCTCGCTGGAGCCCAACGAGGTGGTAACGCACCTTTCCATTCCACAAACGGACCGGCTCAATGCCACCTACGAAGTCCGGCATGGGAAGGGGCCAGAATATCCGCTGGCTGCCGCAGCCGTCAGTCTTCAGGTCGAAGCTGGCATGATCAAGGATGCTCGCGTTGTGCTGGGCCAGGTGGCTCCGACCCCCTGGATTTCGACCGAAGCTCGCACTGCCCTGGTGGGCCAATACTTAGACGATGCGGCTGCTGAAGCTGCCGGCCAAGCTGCCGTGAGTGTGGCCACGCCACTTTCCAACAATCGCTACAAGGTGCAACTGGCCAAGGTCGCGGTGAAGCGTGCCGTGCTGGTGGCCGCCGGCCTCGATACGGGAGGACTCTAAGCATGCAACGCGATATCCCTGTGAAACTCAACGTTGTGAACGAGCCTGCCTGCCGGCATTTGCTTAGCAAAGGCATGTTCATCACCGGTCAGCTAGATCCCGCTGCCACCGATGGCGAAGTGGGAGACGGCAACTGCTGGTGCAATCAAACCCAACATGTTCTTGGTCCTGACAAGGAACTTGTTGACCGCGAACATTGTAGTTCGGTGCGTCCCTGCTACGAGGCTCGCCTGTAGCAACGTCAGCAGGCGGCCCTAGACCGCGCACGTACCCAAGGTTGAAACGCCCCGCTTGGATCGATGATCTGAGCGGGGTGTTTTATGTAAAACAGTTGTCTTAACTGCACCTGCCGACGCACCCGAAACCCTCTTGGTTCCTGAACAGTTGGGACAACTGTTCTACAATGGAACAAGGGTCACTCAACCAACGCCCGCACTGCGGGAACATTTCCGAGTTGGAAGTTCTTTTCGGCCGAGGCTTGTTTCCCGCCCCAAAAGAACGCTCGCACGCGAACACACCAGCGGACTTTCACAATCGCCCCGTCATAGCTCAACGGAGACCGGGGAAGTTCGCAGGCGAATCGCACCGGGTCCTCGACGGAGATGCTCCGTTCTTGCTCGAACGTGAAACGCTCGAAGTAGTGGATGCCGAAGTCTTCGTCCCCTTTGCCTTCGGTGAACCACAATACGGAGAGTTCAACGGACTTGAGTTCGTCTGGTGCGTCGAGGTCCACGCGGAAGATGCCTGCCAGTTCTTCCAGCGGAAAATAGGTGGTGCCATGCGAATCGAGCAGGATGGTGACCGCTGAACCGTTCATCGGGCCCCCTCGTGGCGACGGGGGTAAACCACCACGGGAAAACTACGTTCGTACCGGTCGAGCCGTCGAGGTCGCCCTTCGATCACAATCTGCCAATCGATCGAGTTGTTCGAAGACTTGAAGGAATGCATTGCCCCCTCAGGGAGTTCGAATTCGCAGGTAACTTCCAGCGGAGCACCCGGTTGGACCTGAATCTTCTCGCGGCTGACCAGTTCGGACGAGTACACGCGCCGACTCTCCGTGCGTGGGTTGGTTCCTTCCTGATAGGTTGCCGTCTCTTCGCAGACCACCAAGACCTTGAACTTACGGAGCGTCAAGCGGCCGGATTGCACCACAAACACCTGGTACGTGCCACCGGGGTAGAGCGGATGATCCGAGATTTCTACTAGTGTCCGTCCCATGGCGGTATGATCCAGAATGCGGCGAAAACAAATCACCACGAGCCAGCCTCCGAGCAAGGCAAACCCAACGCTGACGACCAGCAGCATCCAATCTATCCGCTGGTGCCCAAGCGACTCGATCGCCAATGTCAGGAACACCGACACCATGGCGTTCCAGAGCACGCACCCGACAATCAAGGCGGTCAGGATCCGGCCTTGGGGGTCACTCATTGGCAAACGAAATGCCAACGTTGTGCCTGGGCTATCGGTCAATGGTCCATCGTCGGGAATGTGCGGGAAGACGGCCAGGCCAGCCCCGCGGTCAAACGGGTCCAGGTCCATCGCCCTGCGGGCCATGGCCGCCCGGCGTTCGTCAGAGACTCCCCACCGTGAGAGTGACAGGGCCAGTCCGGTCCCCCCCAAGGCAAGAAATATCGCCGGCAGCAACAACATGAGCCAGACGTACTTGGTGTACTGCAGCACGAGCACCGCCCGGCTGGGATCGTACGGGTCGTACCAGCAAGGATACTGCTCGCCGACTTCAAACTGGTTGACGATCTGCTTGGAATAGGTTGGGTCTGCCGAATAGGCTTGGGTGAGATCGTAGGTCCAGATGCGGTATGGGACTTCCGCAACGGTATATTCAATCTCAATTTGGGGACGTGAAGAGCGAATCTCGTCCGAGACTCGGGTATCCACGTTCTTGTCCACAACACGACAAGTGTGCCGGACAAAGCGACGGTTCGCGGCAACCTCTGGCAAAAAGAGAAACGTGAAGACCGCTGCCAGAATGCATGCGCCAATCACCAACAACGAGGCGAAGAAGAGCGTGAGCCCAGCACTACCGACCCAGCGCGCACCTGTCCGGCGCTCGCCGCGTTTCTTGACAAAGAAGCTTGAGAATCGGGAGTGTCTGGGCAACGAATCTGTGCCTCGGCCGAACGGGAACGGACCATCGGCAGGAGTTAAGGTTGGATCTCGAAGATGGCTTCGATTTCAACCGCAATCCCGCCAGGGAGCGAGCCCATACCTACCGCGCTGCGAGCCCCCACACCGTTGACATCGCCAAATACTTCCTTCATGAGATCGCTGTAACCGTTGATCACGGCCGGATGTTTGGCAAAGGTTGGTTCAGCGTTGACCATGCCTAGGCTCTTGATCAGCCGCTCGACTCGGTCCAGGCTACCAAGGTTGGCCTTGAGCGTGGCGAGAATCGCCAGCCCCACTTGCCGGGCCGCTTGATAGGCGGTTTGCTCGTCCATGTCGGCACCCACTCGCCCTGTGGTCATGGATCCATCGGAAAGAAGTGGACCGTGGCCTGACACATAGGCCGTATTGCCAATGATCACGACCGGTTGATAGACCCCACCAGGCTTGGGTGCCGGGGGGAGTTCGAGGCCCAACTCTTTGACGCGTGCTTCGGCACCCATGGACTTCCGCTCCTCAGAAACAGGCTCAACGTTGTTAAGCCGTGGATTCTAGCGGTCCAACCCTGCGACGTCCAGCAACGCCTGCAAGGGACGTTCGTCATGGCCCATGACAATTCGAAGCCGAGTTCGCACTTGAACTTAGCGATGCGTTGGAGGACAATCAAATTCCCACCGATCGCTCGATGAAAGTGCCGGCTTGGCCCCACACATGCGAGCCGAACTCCCACAAGCCGAACTCCCACAGGCCTACCAACCCCTTATTCCCTCACCCTCCTCCACCAACAGCCTACGATCCTTCCGGAAATTGCCATGAAACATTTCGGTCCCATGGTTCTCGCTTTGGTGACAGCGATCGTTGGCCACGCCCAGGCTGGGGAAGTAACCGCAAAGGGCGAATTGCGTTTCGAGCAGCACATTCGCCCGATTCTCAAAGCACATTGCTTTCGCTGTCATGGCGAGGCGGGCGAAATTCAAGGAGGGCTCGATGTTCGCCTGCAGCGACTGATGATCAAGGGGGGCGAGTCAGGGCCTGCCATCACTCCGCATCAGCCGGACGAGAGCTACCTGCTAGATCGAATCACAAGCGGAGAAATGCCTCCGGGTGATCTCAAACTCAGCCAGCAAGAGTTAGCCAGTATCCAGGATTGGATCGCCGCAGGGGCAAAGACCGCGCGTCCCGAGCCAGAGAGTCTGGACGGCCCGATCATCACGCCTGAGGAACGCAGTTATTGGGCGTTTCAGCCGGTCACGGTTCCTCCCATTCCCAGTGTCGAGCATTCCACGCAGGTCCAAACACCCATTGATGCCTTCCTGCTACAAAAGCTCGAAGCGGCCGGGCTCAAGTTTTCTCCACCTGCCGACAAGCGCACGCTCATTCGTCGTGTCACCTTCGACCTCTTAGGACTTCCTCCCACGCCGGAAGACGTAGCGGCTTTTGTTGCCGATGATACTCCGGGGGCTTATGAGAAACTGCTGGACCGGTTGCTCGAGTCTCCTCAGTATGGCGAGCGATGGGGTCGGCACTGGCTGGACGTAGCCGGATACTCCGACTCCGAGGGATACACCGAAGTTGATCTCGAGCGGCAGTGGGCTTTCAAGTATCGCGACTACGTCATCCGTTCGTTCAATGCGGACATGCCGTTTGATCGGTTCATCCAGGAGCAGTTGGCAGGTGATGAGATTGTTTCGCCACCCTACAACAACCTGACGCCGGACCAGGCCGAGAAGTTGGTTGCCACCGGCTTTCTGCGAATGGCCCCGGATGGTACCGCGGACGCTGATGTGGATCAGGTTGCCGCCCGCAATGAGGTGATTTCCAAGTCCCTGCAGATTGTCTCAACGGCACTGCTGGGAATGACCGTCGGATGTGCCGAATGCCACGACCACCGTTACGATCCGATTCCGCAAAAAGATTACTTCCAGTTCCGGGCGATCTTCGAACCTGCCTACAATTCGAAGACCTGGCGTGTTCCCAACGCGCGGCGGATCTTGCTTTGGACCGATGCCGAGCGGAAGCAGATAGCCGATATCGAAGCCGAAGCCAAGAGCATCGACACCGCTCGACTGGCCCGGCAGGCCGAACTGCTCACCAAGATATTTGAGACCGAACTCGCAAAACTGCCCGAAGATGTCCGTGAGCCCCTGCGGGCAGCCTACACCGCAGATGTCAAGGAGCGGACTCCTGAGCAAGTGGCGTTGCTGAAGAAACATTCTAGCGTCAATGTGACCGCCGCGCAGTTGAGCAAGCTTGACGAACCGGGGTACAAGGAACTGGTTGAGATGGTCAAGAAGGCTGCAGACCTTCGCAAGACCAAACCGCCGCAAGATTTCGCTCGTGCATTGACCGAAGTGCCAGGTCAGGTGCCTGAGACGTTCCTGAACTTTCGCGGAGACCCCAATCAGCCACGCGATGCGGTGGTTCCGGCAGGGCTGACCGTGCTCAGTGCCGACGAGCGTGCGCGCGAGATTCCCGGCAATGATGAGTCCCTGCCGACATCCGGACGGCGATTGGCGTATGCCAGGCGACTGACCGATGGGACACATCCACTGACGGCACGCGTGCTGGTCAATCGGTTTTGGATGCACCATTTTGGCCGCGGCATTGTGGCAACGCCGGGCGATTTTGGCATTCTCGGGACTCCCCCTACCCATCCCGAGTTGCTGGATTGGTTGGCCAATGATTTCGTACAAGGAGGCTGGAAACTCAAACGTTTCCACCGGATGCTGATGACCTCAACGGCCTATCAGCAACAGTTGCGAAGCGACTCCAAGCAGGACGCGATGGATCCAGACAACACCTTGTACGGAGGGATGCGTCTCCGCCGACTCGAAGCCGAAGTGGTCCGAGATGCCATCTTGGCCATCAGCGGGAAGTTGAACCTCAAACCGTTCGGTAAGCCGGTTCCGGTCATGGCTGATCGGGTAGGTCAATACGTGGTCGGGATTGAGAACGTGAACGCCGGACGGCCTGGCCCGGTGCTGCCACTGCATGGCGAAGAGTTTCGTCGCAGCATCTACGTGCTTGCCCGCCGCAGCCGACCACTGGCGGTCATGGATACCTTCGACCTGCCGCGGATGGATCCCAACTGCGAAATTCGCGCTTCGTCAACCGTCGCTCCGCAGTCACTGATGTTGATGAACAATGACTTCGTCCTCGAGCACGCCGAGCATTTTGCCAAACGCTTGCAGGAGGAAGCAGGGGAGGAGACGCCAGCACAGATTGACCTTGCCTGGCAGCTCGTGTTTGGCAGAAGTCCCACCGCAGAAGAATCCAGCGAGGCGGCAGAGGTGATCGCCGGGCTCGCAGCTTACTTTGCCGAAAACCCAGACCTTCGTAAACCTCCCAAGGCGATTCCCAAGAACGAGTACTATCCTGGATTGTTGCAAACAAAGCAGCAAGCGCTGGCCGGATTCTGCCAGGTGTTGATCAGTTCGAACCAGTTCTTGTACGTCGATTGAGTTCGATGGAACAACCTCTGTGTTTGGTTGCCGTTCGAACTCACATGATTTTGGACAACTGGCAGGTGAGCGGAAGCTCACATGGGATCGAGGTTCTACCTCGTTGAAGTTTCAAACGCAAAACGAGTGCCGAGAGTATCCGTGAGCAAACAAACTGTTGCGAATCGTACCGTTGCGAACTTGCATTCTCGACGGCATTTTCTTGGCTCGAGCTTATCCGGCGCGGGAGGCATGGCGTTGGCCCTGCTGCTCCAGCAAGAGCGCTTGCTGGCCGAACCCGCCCGGCCGGAACTCGAACCGCCAACGTTCGACTTGACTCCCAAGACGCCGCTGCATGAGCCTCAGGCGAAAGCGATGATCTCGCTGTGGATGCAGGGAGGCCCCAGCCATTTGGATCTGTACGATCCCAAACCCGAGCTCGACAAGCGGAACGGGCAGATTTTCAAGGGGGACATCAAGTACGACAGCCCGGCGCAAGCCGATGGTAAACTGATGGCCAGCCCTTGGAAATTCCGCAAGTACGGGGAGTCTGGCACGGAGATCTCGGACCTGTTGCCGCACATCGGCGAGATTGTGGATGAGATGACCCTCATTCGCTCCATGCACACTGGGGTGAACAATCACGGCCAGTCCATTCAAGCGTTGAACACGGGGCGGATTCTCACCGGTCGCCCGACCGTCGGCAGTTGGTTGACGTATGGTCTTGGTTCCGAAACACAGAATCTGCCGACGTACATGGCGCTGATTGATCCAGGACAACTGCCGGTGATGGGCGTGGAGAATTGGACCAACGGCTACCTGCCTTCCATCTACCAGGGGACCGTCATCCGTCCCCAGGAACCACGGATTCTGAATCTCGATGCTCCCAAGTTCTTGCAGGGGGAGCCACAGCGGCAGGCCCTTGATTATCTCAGCCGCATCAATCACCGGCATCTCGAGCAGCGGGAAGGCTATCTCGATCTTCAGGCACGCATTGCCAGTTACGAGTTGGCGGCTCGCATGCAAACGGCCGCTTCTGAGGCGATGGATCTTTCCCAAGAGTCAGAAGCTACGAAAGCAATGTACGGCATGGACGAACCAGCCACTGCCGAGTTTGGAAGCCGCTGTCTGCTGGCGCGGCGTTTGGTAGAGCGCGGAGTGCGCTGCGTACAGGTCTTTACGGCGAACCAGTTTTGGGACCACCATAGCCGGATTGAGGGTTCTCTGCCCAATGCCTGCCTCAAAGTCGATAAGCCATCGGCGGCACTCGTGAAAGACCTCCGCCAACGAGGGCTCTTGGACTCGACGGTCGTGCAGTGGGGGGGCGAGATGGGCCGCCTGCCCGTCATCCAGAACGCCAAGGGAATTGGGCGAGATCACAACACCTACGGGTTTAGTCACTGGGTCGCCGGTGGTGGTTTCAAGCGAGGCATCACGTACGGCGCAACGGACGAACTCGGCCATAAGGCCGTGGAGAACGTGGTCAATCACTACGACTACCATGCCACGCTGCTGCACCTGTTTGGACTGGATGCCAAAGATCTTATCTACAAACGTGACAATCGCGAACTCACGCTGCTTGACGGTCAGCCAGGCCGTGTCGTCCATGAGATCTTAGAACGGGCGTAAAGCACCGCAAACCGCGCACCCTACAGCCGCGCTGGAACTTTGACATTCAACATCCTGCTCGCGCGAGTACGACCACGGAGAACGTTCATGTCCCGAAACTCCCTTGCCGTTGTCGTCATGGGTGCCTGTTTGCATTTGCTGGCGGGTGGCGGACTCGCGCAAGATCCGGCACTCTCTCAACCGAACCCGCTGCGGGGCGTGATCGATTTCCATGTGCACTCGGCCCCGGATAGTTTCGGTCGGTCGCTCACGGACATTGAGATTGCCAAGATAGCTCGCGACCGCGGCATGGCGGCCCTGGTGCTGAAGAACCACTTTACCATGACCGCCGATCGTGCCTTGTTGGCCGAACGGGTGACTGGCCTGCGTTGCTACGGAGGGATTGTCCTCAATCGGGCGGTGGGAGGCCTAAACGCCGAGGCGGTGCGGCGCATGGTCACCTTCACTGGTCAGCGAGGTCGCGTGGTCTGGCTGCCGACGTTTGATGCCGAGAATCACGTGCAACGATTCAAAGAAGATCGCCCCTTTGTCCCTGTGGTCCGTGACGGCAAGCCAGTCCCAGAGCTGCTGCCGATTCTAGAGCTGGTTGCCAAGCATCAACTGGTGTTGGAGACCGGGCATTCTTCGGCCGAAGAGTGTCTGATTCTGTTGCAAGCGGCACGAGACGCCGGAGTCAAACATCTGCTGGTGACCCATGCCATGGCAGATCCGATTGGCATGACCGTCGAGCAAATGACCGCCGCCGCGCGTCTTGGCGCGAAGCTGGAATGCGTCTGGCTTTCGAACCTGCAAGGCCCCCGCTCTCATCTGGCGTCGCAGCGATACTGGCGCAATGTCACTACCAAGCAATACGCCGAGGCGATAAAGAAGGTCGGGGCCAAGCACTTTGTCTTGGCTTCGGACCTGGGTCAGACGCTCAACCCGATTCACACCGACGGACTGTCTGAATTCATTCACGGCCTGATTGCCGAGCGAATCTCGCCTGAGGCCATCGATCAGATGTGCCGCGAGAACCCACGCACCTTGCTGGAATGGAAAGAGGTGGAATCGGAATAATGCAAGCGGTTGAGTTTGAGACAATGTTTTCTGCTATGTAGAACAGATGTCTCAACTGTTCGCGTCCTTCTTGAGTTCCTGAACAGTTGGGACAACTGTTCTACAATGCCGGGCTACTTAAGCGCGATGGCCTGCCGGAGCGGGTTGAGGACTCCCTCGAGCACGTACTCTTCCACCAATTCTTGGCAGAGCTCACTGAGCCGCTGCATGGTGTCTTCGTACGAAGCGTCCGCTTGCAAGCTGCCGTACTGCCTGGCGGTCACGTAGACGCTGAGTTGCTCTTCAGGATACTCGCCGGTCCGAACGTGATAGGCACTGGTTCGCGTTTCGATACTCATCCGGCACTGGGTTCGGCATTCTTCGTCCAGGGCCATGGTGATCGAAGGCTCGTAGCTGATCACCGACGCGCCCGGCAAGTCCGCCATCCGCTCCAAGGCCGGATTGAGCCCTAGGGCTTCGGCGACCAACTGGTTGTGGTTGCCGCGATAGGTAAAATCGAAGCCGAACAGCAGGTCCAACGCCTCGCAGTCCAGAGGGCTGACGCTCAAATGGTAGGGGGCAAGTTGTAAGACAAGCTTGTGTTGGTCCAGCGCTTTATCAATCGAAGGAGGGTTCACATAGCCCGAGCAGACACGGCGATTCTCGATGGTGCTCCATCGGTAATGCCCTTTGTCTTTATCTTCTTCGAGGACGAAATCCCCCTTCTCGCGGCAGTAGAAGTTCCGCATGGTAGGGTACGTCTTTTGAATTCGCTCGAAGAAATGCAGCACGGTTTCCCGTCCGTTAGGAAGCTCCATCTCAGTGCTGAGGTTCATGTTGACGTAGAAATCGTCACACATCGAGCTGTACGGTGTCATGTACGCGGTTCCCTCGGAAGCAATATCGGGAATCGCCAGGCAGTTTGTTACATGCCTGGGAACGTTAAACGTACGTCCAGTATAGAGCCCGATCGCTTCAAGTGTCAAAGGCTGACTCCTGCGAGATACCGAATCGAAAGACTCGGTTTCTTAGCAATTCCTCCAGCAAGGAAACCAACGGCGGGTGGCACTCGCAACTTGTTGCTGACGGAAAATCCTGGAGTTTCCGTTTTCGGGGAACCAATCTGAGCGCGGGACTGTCGAAATGCTTAGGAGAGAGAGGGGGGGCGAGACTGCCCCACATCAGGGGGTTCTGGCCCCACAAGTATTAAATTTGCGACGATTTTCGCACGAAATTCCTTGGCACCCTGGAGTGCTACCCGTTACATTTCGAGATGGGAAAAGGGACTTCCCCCTAGAATTTGACGCTCAAAAGAGTCATCCTAACAAGTTAGTCACTGTATACGTGAGAAGCCGGTTCATTTTGAGTTTCCAGCGACCAATGAGAGGTGGTTCTTGCCTGTGAGCGGAAGCTCAATTTGGTTCGCGGCCCGACCTCGTTAGGGACTCGAACGAATTGCTAAGCGTTGCCAACGGCCAAGTCCGTTTGGCAGGTAACAACCAATCCCGTTTGAAGAATACAACTTAAGAATACTCGCCGTGACGGTTTCCCACGATACCCCATTCTGCCAAGCCGCGCTCAGTAGCGGTCTTCTCACCCGTGAGGAGATTGACCTGGCCGCCGATGCCATCCGCGAAGCGGAGCAGGCAGAAGGGGGGAAGCCCTCAAAACGGATCAAAGATCGTCATCTGGCCGAAAAACTGGTTGACCTTGAGCGACTTAACCTATGGCAGGCAGAGCAGTTGCTCAGCGGCCGGACCAAGTGGAACCTAGGCCCATACCGGATTGTCGATGCCATTGGCCAAGGTGGCATGGGGCAGGTCTTTCGGGCTGAACACACCATCATGAAACGGGTGGTGGCCATCAAGGTGCTTCCCTTGAGTCGTTCGACCCCTGATGCTATTGCCAGTTTCCGCCGAGAGATTCAGGCTCAAGCCCAACTCGATCACGAGAATCTTGTCCGTGCCTACGACGCAGGCCAGGACGGCAACGTCCATTTCCTGGTTACCGAATACGTCCCTGGTGTGGATCTTCGCCGGTTGATCAAGCGTAACGGCAAGCTCAGCATGGCCGTTGCAGCGAGCATCATCTCGCAATCGGCCAGAGGGCTGGAGCATGCCCACAGCCGAGGGTTGATTCACCGAGATGTGAAGCCAGGCAATCTGTTGGTTTCTTACAACGGGTACACCAAGGTTTCCGACCTCGGTTTGGCCGGATTCATGCACGCGGATGAGGGAGATACGCACAAGAACAAGACGGTGGGCACGGCCGACTATCTCTCGCCAGAGCAGATCACGCACCCGCAGAATCTGACCCCCACGTGCGACATCTACTCCCTAGGCTGCACGTTATATTACGCGGTGACGGCCAAGGTGCCATTTCCCGGCGGCACCACGCGGGACAAAGCCAGGGCTCACTGCCACGACCAGCCGATTGATCCTCGCCGCCTCAACCCAGATCTGGACCCTGCCTTTGTGGACGTGATTGCGGACATGATGGTGAAAGATCCGGAGAAGCGGATCCGATCAGTCAGCGAAGTTATCGAACGCCTCAAACCCTGGGTGACCTCGGACTGGGACTTGCCGGAGTTCGGAGAGCCTACCACACGGCGCTCTTCCCGCCGGAAGACCTCAACTCGAAGTGGCTCTGGCGAGGGGGACATGAGTGATACCAAACCACTCATGGATGATGACATTCCTGGCAACAGCGACAGTTCGCAAACTTCGCAGGGGACGCATCCCGTGGCTTCGTTCAGCGAAGAGACGCTCCCCATGTTCGAGGCTCCATTCAACCTGCCCAAGCTGGACGAAAGCTTCTCGCCAGCGGTGCTGGTCGCCATTGGGTTGGGATTCCTGGCCGCGGTGACCTTGCTGGGAATGATTCTCTATCAGGTCATGTAGGCTTGATGAAGATCTCACCACAAGTTGGCAAATCTCGTGCTGCGTCAACGCTTAGATTTCGGGTTGGGTGCCATGGCACCTGAAAACTTTGCCGTGACAAAGTACTAGACCTTGCCGCGAAGTTCCCCTTCTGCCCAAACGGCCAACTGCTCCCGAAAGATTTTGGCATTGTGGCGAATGTCCACGGGAAACTGAGGGTGGACCAGGAAGCTGCAGATGGATCGGGTATGGGGGTATTCGCTCCCCATCACCCGTAGCTCAGCGAAGAGTTGCTGTTGATTGACCGTCGTGCCGGCGATGGGTTGAACGATCAGCACCGGCCGCTGCTGACCTCGGGCCCCAATACCCACCAATGCAGATCGGGACACCTGGGGATGATTGTTGAAGATGGCTTCGCAGGGAATGGTAAATAGCGTGTCATCAGGTGTGACCACTCGATGCGCCATCCTTCCACAGAACCAGAACCGCCCTTTCTCGTCGCGATAACCAACATCGCCCATCCGATGCCAAACGGTCTGGTCGTCACGAATCTTGCCTAAGCTGTTAGCTTGAGGGCGATTGTAATAGGCGCGCGTGACGGTGGGTCCGGTGACAATCAATTCGCCAATTTCGCCAGAGAGGAGTTCTTCGGTGTCGGCCAACGTGGCCAAGGCTTCGTCTCGAATTCGCACGACGCGCCAGCGAATGTGGTCGAAGCGGCTACCGACGCAGACTCCCAAACCGCGGCGTGTGCCAGCGGCCGTTTCCGCCAACACCTGACGCCCATTGATAGACGCCACTGGCAGCGCTTCGGTCGCTCCGTACGGAGTATGGATGTCCCCTTCGGCATGGATTCGCGGCAGCAGCATCTCGAGGACTTCCACCGGTACGGGTGCCCCCGCTGAGAGCACGCGCCGCAGGTGTGGCAACTTGACGTCATGTTGTTGACAGTACTCGCCTACCACTTTCCAAACGGCAGGCGAAGCGAACGATTGCTGAATCTCCAGGTCTTGAAGCGGCTGGATGATGTTCAGCGGAGGGACCGATGCCGGACGAGACGAGTCCATCTGAGGGAAGACGGTTGTCATGCCCATCGCCCCGTTGAACAGCGCGAAGAGTGGAAAACAAGAGAGGTCACGGCCGCCGGGTTGGATGTCAAAACGCTCGCGAATCAGGTCAATCTGCCCGTCAAAGTTTTGGTGCGCGTACAGCACTCCTTTGGGAGGTCCCGTGCTGCCGGTGGTAAAGATGATGGCCGCCGGATCTTCGCCTCGGGTTGCCGGAAGGGGCGTTTGAGCACGTTCGCCTGCTGCGCGAACTTGCTCCAGCGTAAAACCTCCCCACCCCCATCGCCTGCCCACGGTCACATGCAGCAGCGACTCGGGGAATCTGCGCCGTAGGAGACTCCGGACCGCATGCACAATCGGAAGTGCAACAAAGCCTTGGGGAGTGACTTCTTCAAGGCAGGTCAACAGGCGTTTGCGTCCCATGCCAGGATCAATCAAGATCTGCACGGCACCGGACTTGAGGAGTGCGAACACCAGGCAGACGAAGTGAAATCCCGGCTTGACCATCAAGGCCAGCCGCATACCAGGCGTGACTCCCAGCGCCACCAGACCTTGGGCAAGCAGCTCGCTCTCTGTGTCCAGTTGGTGGAAATTGAACTTTCGATACTCCCACTTCCCGCGCCGTGATTGATGGCACTCGATCACGGCTGTGGCGTCTGGCATCTGTTTGGCAAACTGCGTCAGTCGTCGGGCGACATTCTCGGTCGGGATCGTTTCGGCGGGCGTCGTTGCCATAGGGAATGGGTCGATTCTTAGCTTGGAACTGGCACTCTGGATGATCGCTCTCTTCGCAGAAGTCGGCGATACTCACGATGTTTAGCTTGCGTTGTTGACGCGTTTGGTCAAGTATTCCAGTACCAAGGTGGCCACGTCAACCTGTAGCGTTTTGGCGAGCGCCTTCCAGCCTGGGACAGCATTCACTTCTAAGGCGTACCACTGTTGATCCTGCCCTTGCAGCAGGTCCACGCCAGCGAGTGGTGCCTCGACCACATCGGCTGCCTGTTGGGCGAGTTGGGCCAACTCGGTGGTGAGTTCGAACGGAGCCGTCTCGGCCCCCCGGCTGACGTTCGTACGCCAGTCGAGCGCGTTAGACCGCCTCATGGCAAACTGCTGAGTTCCAATCTGCAGGATCCGTACATCAAAGCCCTGGTGTGGCACGTAGGCCTGGAGATACAGCAAGGCACCCAGTGGAGCCAGCAGTTTGAATGTTCGCAGCGCGATGGCTTCGTCCGTCAGTCGGGCAATGCCCCGCCCTTCGGATCCGAAAACGGGCTTCAGCACCACGTCTTCCCCGAGCGCAAAGAACGCCTGCATGGCTTCGTCCGGATGTTGGCAAACGCACGACTCTGGCACCAGCAGGCCGGCATCACGCAGTCGACAGGTTGCCAGGTACTTATCGACGGCAACCTCAATCGCCCTGGGAGGATTCACGACAACCGTTGATTGGGCCAATTGGGCCAGTACGTTCATCCGGAACACGACTTGTTCTAGCGAACCTGGCGGCATGGTCCGTACCAACACCGCATCAAACGGGGCTAATTCTTCGCCAAGCGAACGTACCGACACTTGTTTTTTGGAAACGGCAGACTCAATTCGCCCAAACGGCAAGCACTCGAGCGAGATCGGCGTACTCGGATTTTGCTGTTGCCGCTTCCTGGCCGCGCGCTGCAAATCCGCAAAATACCAACTACTCGGCGATCCCAGCACCGCGATCCGCATCCATGTCTTCCGTGTGTTCGAGGCCATTGCCTGTTATGCGAAATTGGTCACCGTGACACGTTCGCCTGTTTGATCCGAACGGCGGACCGCTTCGGTAAATGCCATGTACCGGATGCCATCGCGAAAGTTCGTGCGGGTGACCGGCTTTCCATCACGAATGGATTCGACAAAGTCTTCTTCCACCCGCCATCCACCTGCTTTCTCGGCAGGAATGGGAACCGTCTGCCAGGCATCATCACCGGTGCCAATGACGCGAATCTCGTCACTGGCCAGATCGTAGGTCAGAGACCCGGCGCTGCCGTAGGCTTCCAGTCTCATGGAACCAGCTCCTTGGGCATGCCCACTGACGTGATAAACGCACTGGGCCCCAGAGTTCATCCGGGCCAGCACGGCCACGCTATCGGGGACTTCGGCATCTTGCATGAGCCCGGTCTCAGGATCCTTGCGACGCGGGAGGAAGAGCGTCGTTTGCGCCATGACGCTTTGAACTCCGCCAAACCAGCGCTGCACCGCCTCGTTGAGAATTCCCAAAGCGAGCACGTTGATGCCGGAGAGATCTGCCCGTTGCCGCCAGTGTAGCGGAGCCCCGGCATCCAGCATGCTGGCGGCCAGCCCTCGCACGTAGATTTCGCGAACTTCGCCCAAGGCCCCTGCCGCGAGCAGTTCAGAAACCACCTGGTCTCCTTTGAGTCCGAAGGGGGACGGAACCAACATGGCCACCCGATCGGTATTCTGTGCGGCGATGAGCATCTGCCTGGCTTCGTCCAGGTTCATGGCCATGCGGGCTTCGCACAGCACATGCTTTTTGGCAGCGAGAGCAGCACAGGTGATGGGGGCATGCAGATAGGGCCAGGTCCCAATGCAAATGGCATCAACGTCCCCGTCATCCAGCACCTGCTGCCAGTGATCATGAACGCGCGGGATGTTGTATTCATCTGCCACGGCCTGGCCAGATTGCCGTGAACGGTTGGCGACACAGACAATCTCCACACCTTCAATCTGCTGGAAGCCAGGCAAGTGCCGCAGGCGCATGTTGCCTCCCGCGCCGATCAACCCGATTCGCAATTTCGACATGACGTGACAACTCCTCAAAACAGGTTCCAGGGAGGTGCCATGATGACGACTTCGATGGCTTCTCACAAGGAATGGATTTTGGAGTCGCGTTGTGTTGGTGTGCATGAAGCAGGTGCAATACCCCTACGTCTGGCACATCCGCGAGACCCCCGCCAGAGGATGGCCGGTATCGTTGCCGGTGCTTTGCGATTCTTGCGTATTTCGTGTGCTAGGCTTCTACCAACGAGAGGTGTTTCCCCCCTCTTTCTTCTTGTTCCAAGCGTTCAGGTGTTCCCCCATGGCCGGATTGACCGAATCCTATCGTACAATCCAAGCCTCATCACTTCGTACCGGGGTCGTGCTGCGTAATCCGATTTGTGACCCCAGTGGCCGGAAGTTGCTGGGGGCCGGAATCCATATCACCGATTCGTTGCTCGATCGGTTGCGCGAGCGCGAGGTCTACTCGGTGGTGGTTGCTGAAAGCGATCTGGAACAACTCAGGTTTACGGCACCAACTGCCACGCTTAACCAGCCTGAACCGCTTGTGACGGTGGGAGCGGAGGAAGAATCTTATCTTGCCGAAGCGGCTCGAGAGACCCAACTGGCCTATGCCCCGGGCGCTCTGAAGTCATTGGTCAAACGGCACCGCAACTCGGTGGGCAAGTTGCAAGATTACCTGGGCCAGCTGGCCTCCGAAAAGTCCGTTGGTTTGGACCTGGCCGAAGGGCTGGTGGGTGACCTGCATGCGGACGCCGCCGTGGACGGTGATCTGTGCGTCTGCTTGGGAAGTACCCCTTCGGCAGACCGCTATCCTTCGAGACACAGTTGGCAGACCACTTTGTTGTCCATGGCGCTGGCGCGAACCATGAACCTGGAATCCACCAGCGTGATGGAACTTGGACTCGGTTGTCTGTTGCACGACGCGGGGATGCTCCAGATATCGCCCAGCCGGTACGAGGCTCGGCGGTCGCTCAACGTGGATGAGTTTGCGGAAATTGCCCGACATCCGGTACTGACTTTCGAACTGCTGCTGGATCACTTGGACGCGACGCCGGCGGCATCTCGGATGGTGGCCTATCAGATGCACGAGCGATTCAACGGAAGTGGTTATCCTCGCAATCGCAGCGGGCAGCAGATCCATCAACTGGCCCGCATTGCCATGGTGGCTGATACCTACGTGGCCTTGGTTGCACCACGTCCGCATCGTCAGGCATTGGTCCCTTACGCCGCCATCGAGAAGCTCTTGCGGGCCGTCAAATTTGGACTGTACGATCCCGACGTTGTCCGGGCCGTTCTGCACACCACGTCCCTCTTCCCCATTGGTTCGCGCGTGGCCCTCACCGATGGCCGGCAAGGACGTGTTGTTCGCGCCAACGGCACGCATTACGACCGCCCGTTGGTTGAAGTCGAATGTCGCGAAGGAAGCGAGCTGCTGGATCTGTCGCAGACACGCAGTGTCAAAATCGCCAAGGCACTGCCCACGATCACCTAGCATCGTCCTCGCCTACTAGGCCACACCGTGGTGCAACTTTGTAGTCAGCCGTTCGACAAAGTTGGGAACACCAGGGAGACACCAAACCTGCAGTCGAAAAATGCCTTCGCGCTATTCCTGGCTACCGGGCAGGTCAGCGCGAGGTTGCTGCTGTGACGCACAGTGAAAACTGCCTAACCCCCAAACGAATTCCAGCGCGTCGAGTCCAACAACCTTGCGGCCAGGGAAACATGCCGCCAGGCATTCCAGGGCGGCTTGATCTGCCGGATCCCTAAAGGTGGGTACCACCACCAAACCGTTGGCGATGTAGAAGTTCGCGTAGCTTGCCGGCAGGCGCCGCTGATCGTAATATTTCGGGCTCGGAAGTGGCAGCGGGATCACCGTGAGGCGGCGTCCGTGTGCGTCCGTCATGTTCTCTAAAGCGGCCACGTTTGCCGATGTCGATTGGTGGTTCTCATCGTTGAGATCCGAACTCACAGCCACCACAACCTGGCCAGGAGCTACGAATCGGGCAAGTTGGTCGATGTGCCCGTCCGTGTCGTCCCCCTGCATATCTCCGCCTGTTAGCCAGAGCACTTTCTTGGTTCCGCAGAACCTGGCCAGTAGCTCCTCGATTTCCTCGCGACTACGCTGGCCGTTGCGATTCGGATTCAACAGACAGGTCGTCGTGGTGAGTACGGTCCCTTGCCCATCGCCATCGACGGCCCCTCCTTCGAGTACCACGCCTGGCTGAAACCGACGGTATCTGAGTTTGTCGGCAATTTGACGGGGGACCTGATTGTCAGCGTCGAACGGAGGATATTTGCCCCCCCAGGCGTTGTAGTCCCAGTCAATCAAAGCTGCGGGCAGGTCCGCTCCGCCGCTGAGAAACATGGGGCCATGGTCCCGAATCCAGGCGTCATTTGTACGCACCTCATGCAGTTGCACGTTCCGAACGTCTGCGAGGTGATGTTGTGCCGCGGCGAGGGCGCTGCCATGAGCCAGAACGTGAACCGGTTCGTACGCGGCCACCAACTCCACAAACTGGCGGAACAGGCCGGGGATCGGCTCGAAGTTGCCAGGCCACGTCTCCCGGTTATGCGGCCAAGACAACCATGTCGCCGCGTGCGGTTCCCATTCCGCTGGCCAGCGGTAACCCAGTTCAGCAGGAGAATTTGCATCTTCCATAGAGGTAAGACCTTAGGCCAGTTTGAGCTTCGGCTCAAATTAAGAACCCGCCCGCAAGCACCTGCCTGTATTGGCCGGTCAACCGGTGATCGGCGAATCCTGATCGATGTAACGTTTGGAAAGGCCCCCGTACGCGTCGATTCGGCGGTCTCGCAAGAACGGCCAATGGGTTCGCGCGGTATCCAGCAAAGACAGATCACAGGCAGCCTGAATGATCTCCGGCTTGTCCTGCGAACCTTCCACCAGAATGGTTCCATAGGGATCGACCACAAACGAATGCCCCCAAAACTCGATGCCCTGTTCGGTCCCGACACGATTGGGTGCCGCCACGAACACTCCATTGGCAATCGCGTGGCTACGCATCATGGTTTGCCAGGCTTCGATCTGAGTCTTGCCGTGCAATGCCTTGTCATCTGCCTGCCAACCGATGGCGGTGGGGTAAAAGAGGACCTGCGCTCCAGCCAAGGCCGTCAACCGGGCCGCTTCCGGGAACCATTGGTCCCAGCAAACGCAAACCCCGAGCGTTCCGTAGCGAGTCTTGAACGAGCGAAAGCCCAAGTCACCAGGGGTGAAGTAAAACTTCTCATAGTAGTGGGGGTCATCAGGGATGTGCATCTTGCGATACATTCCCAACATGGCACCGTCAGCATCAAGCACGATTGCCGTGTTGTGATAAATGCCTGGTGCGCGACGTTCGAACAGCGACCCTACGACCACGATCTTGTGCCGTCGGGCGGCTTCGCTCAGGGCAGCCGAGGTGGGGCCAGGGATGGATTCGGCCAGTGCGAACTGTGCATGATCTTCCGTCTGGCACGGATACCAGCTTGCAAACAGTTCCTGCAGACAAACCACGTGGGCTCCCTGCGCGGCGGCCTCGCCGATATGGTCGACGGCCCTTTGCAAATTCTCTGATTTCTCGGAAGTGCAGGGCATCTGCACGACCGCCACGTTGACCACTTGCGGCATTTTTTTCATCCCCACCGTTTGTCATTCAAGCACTCATCGCCCCTTTGGCGACACTGTACGTCAAGATGTCGTAGTGCGAAAGGGGACAGGAATCCCGCAGCGAGCGCTTCGTTGCTCAGCGGACTCGCGAACTTGATGTGCCGTCTCAGGATCTCGTGCAATGAATCCGCTGCCGGTATTGCGGTTGGCCGTTCGACAATGATCAGGAGGAACGAAGCGGCGGACCCAGGCCGATATCCGAGTTGTCGTCTTCCGTCAACTCGCCGTCTTGATCGGTCTGGTTGGGGCCAAAAGAATACACGATCACGCCATCGGAGGTTGGCTTGATCCGTAGCGGCATTTGCGTGAAGGGATCTGTCGTGACGCTTGCCGGCAGTTTCAGCTTTTGCAAAGAAATCGAGCGCGGCAGTTCGCCATTCTCGATACTCGCCAACAATATTCTGAGACAGCGTTGTCTTGCCCTGGCTCCCTCGGCACGATCCCTCGATTGCTTCATATTGGTCAGAAAAAAGGTGGTCACTTGATTTCGAAGGCCCTTGGTGCGAGCGTGCACCGCGTCAATCTGGTTGTCGGTCGCCATGCAGGCAGGATACGAAGCGTCAATGTCCCGCACCACTTCGGCCATCCATTTCAAATACAAGCTTTCATCATAATCGATGAAGAATCGAACAACCCGCTTCTCTGCGGCTTCGATGGCCCAGTGGTGTTGTTGAGCTCCGATGGGAAGAGCACGCGGCGGGGGTGACAACGGTCCGGTGCGGTACTGCTGGAAAATCCCCTGGATAATCCTTCGTTCGCTACGCATGGCTGCTGCGAGCGTACGGAGCGAGTCAGCCGCCGCAAGTTCTCTGTCCCAGCGATTTCGCAAGTCCAAAGAAGTGGGGCCACCTCGCAACGCCTGATTGGCAAGGTTGATCGCCACACGACGCCATCGGCAACTGATTGAGTGGCAGACCAAGAAAGCATCTTGCTCGATGTGTCGCGCCAGCTTGAATATCTCCAGCGCAATACGGAGCGCCTGATCCCATTCCCCCCGCGACAAATGCAGCTGAGACTTTGCCCAGGCCAGGCGGTGCATCTTGCGGGCGATGTCCACGTGCGGCAGCAGTGTTGTGTACCTGAGCGGTTCATCCAGGTCCGCATCGTATCCGTCTGCCGCCGCGGCACGCGCGTGGAAAGCAAACACCTCTGGATGCGCTGGGACCAACTCCGCGATTTGGGCGATCGCTTCGTCGCTCAGCGGGCTCTCGAAATTGAAGTTCCGGTCCAGGATTTCGAGCAATGAATCCGCTGCCGCGTCCGCGTATGGTTCTGCGCTGATCACATAGGTGTAGGCATTCGACTCCGGCGAGATGGCAACGGTTGGCTGCATCGCCTCGAACGCGGCATCGTCCACGGCGGCCGCCGCTCGTTGTCGGGCAACCTGCGCGCGAATCGACGCTCGCCAGGCATACACTCCGACCAGCAAGAGGAAGAGGATTGCCGAGACCACAACCGTGAGCCGAAATCGCTTTTTCATCGCGGTGCCTCGTTGGTCGGCAAACTTTCTCGGACGGGACGCCTACTTGTATGTTCACGCGCGCTCCATTGTACGGAGATTTCATGCTGCACGCACGAGGTCATACAGGCAGCATTTTAACTCGCAATCTCCGCACATGCGCGAATTCGGCAGTTGAACTCCCGCCATGGCGCTGGCATGATCAACGTGTTCAAATGGCCGGGTTGTTCTTGTTTCAGGCGGGTCCGGATACCCGGCCCGCTGTCAATCCGGCCCGGATATCAGCCTTTCACGTCAGAATTTCGCGGAGTGACCGATGGCGCTGCAGCTCTTTGCCAAATCTGGCCCTGACGCCGGACTCGTGATCCCTTTAGTGGATGGCCAGTCAAGAATTGTAGGGCGGGGAAGTGATGCGAACCCGCAACTCGCCGATCCGAGTGTCTCGCAAGCACCTAAAGATTGAGGTGTCCGGAGAAAAGGTAACCATCACCGATCTGGGAAGCTCGGCCGGTACGTTCGTCAATGATCGGCCAGCGACCAGCCAGCTGTTGGCCGTCGGGGATACTGTCAAGCTGGGCGATACCTTGCTCAGTCTCCGCGTGGATCCAAACCACGCTTCGACCATTGTCGGTACGAAGCCGATGGCCAGCGAGGCCAATCTGGCAGACCTGGTGGGGCAGACCATTCACACCTATGAAATTCGTAGCAGGATTGCCGAAGGGCAGTCTGGAGTGGTTTTCAAAGCCTGGGACACCAGCGCTGATCGGGACGTGGCGCTCAAGGTTCTCTGGCCCAGCCAGCACAGTGGGGACGAAGAAACCCAGCGGTTTGTCCGGGCCATGAAAACCATGTTTCCGTTGCGGCATCCCAACGTCATCCGGATCTATAACGCAGGTCGCAATCAGGGAATGACCTGGTTTGCCATGGAGTACTTTAAGGGCGAAAGCCTGACCAAGATCATCGAGCGATTCGGATCCGCTGGCATGCTCGATTGGCGGACTGGGTTTATTGTGGCCATTCAGATCGCCCGGAGCCGCTGGACGCCGCGTACGAGAAGAAGATCATTCATCGCAACATTACGCCGCAGAACATCCTGTACAACTCAGACCAGAAACTGTCCAAGCTGTCCGATCTGATGTTGGCAAAAGCGCTCGAAGGTGCCCTGGCCAAGCAAGTCACCGAACAAGGTAAAGTGGTAGGCGAACTGGCCTACCTGGCCCCGGAGCGACTGGGAGCCGAAGAAGAGCGAATCGACTGCCGCTCAGACATTTATAGCCTGGGGGCTACGGTCTATGCCCTGCTTACGGGACGCCCACCATTCGAAGGACGCAGCCTGCCTGAGATGCTGATGAAGGTTCGGGACGAAGCGCCAGAAAAGCCCAAGAAGTACCAATTGTCCATTTCCGACATGTTCGAAGGGGCCATCCTGCGGATGTTGGAGAAACGTCCCGAAGACCGCTTCCAAACCCCTCAGGCATTGATCATGGATCTGGAGCGGATTGCGAAGTTCCAGGGTTTGACCATCGATCCGGCGTAGCCCCCCGCGTGCGTTGCACTTGCCAGACTGTGCCGATCGGCGGAGCCATGCCAAAATCGGCAATGTCCGATCGATCGCTTCAATTGGCAGCATCTGGTTTGCTCCCGGTTGCCTGCGACGTAAGATAAGGGGAACTTGCAAAGCGCGCGGACGTGCCCGATTGGGTTCGGATTGCCTTTGATAACCAGTGTACTCCCCTTGCTGAAGGTTTTCGCTATGACATCTGCTCTCCTGTTCCCCTTGGTCATCCTACTGACCGCGGCCGACCAGGGTCCGCTCAAGATCCAGGCAGACGCGACGGACAACTCCGTACTCAAGAGCCTGATTGAACCGGGCGTCAAGTTCGGGCCAGGCGCGGATGTGCCGATGATGAAGCCGGTGATGCCGGACGGCATGACCTCTGCCGAACAGATCAAGGTGCTGGAAGAGTTGGCTGGCCCCCGGCGTCGGGTGAGCGATCTACTCAAAGATTCTCGCGTGGCTCCGTTTGTCAGCCAAAACGAGCACATCATGATGCCGGCTCCGCTCCCCGATGCGAATTCGGTAAACGTGTACTTCGTGGCTCACGGCCCGTTCGAGGTACTCACGCAAGATGGTTTCCTGCGTGCGTTGTTCAACGACTTCGGCGGCAATGACAAGAACAAGTTGCCCGCGCGCAGCGGACAGTTTGAAGCTGAGGATCTGGCGAAGTGGAATCTCGAAGCCACGGATGCCAACGGGATAAAAGTGCGCTACTCCTACAATACCTTCACACTGCTGGACCGGGTCTACATCAACTCCACGCGACGCATTGTCGCCACGCAAAGCGAAGAGTCCCTGGTGGTCGCGGCGAACATTGAAACTCGCCTGACCAACGACCCCGAGTACCCCAACAACTGGCAATCGGTGGACAAGGACAAGCTCGCCAAAACCGTGCTGGTGGGCGAAAAACAACCGCACGAAGCGGCCGCCTTCTACCTCAAGGCGACCAAGTTGAAGAGTCCCGAAGGGGCCATCTTCGTGGAGTACCACCACCTGTTTCACGTTCCACACGGGTGGTTCAATGGGGCTCCGCTGCTGAGGGCCAAGCTGCCGACCATTGCTCAGGACACCGTGCGGAAGTTCCGGCTCAAGTTGAAAGAGCCCCCGGCTCCGACCACCAAGCCGTGAGTCTGGTCAGCACTATGTTTGCGGCTCGTGGGCACATTGACGTTCCGCTGTGGTAAAAAACTGCCTCGACTCGCCCACACCTGGATCGTGAATTTGGGCCCATGAAGATCACCGCCATTCCACAGATCTACCGGAACCTCAACCGGTCGATCGAGATCCTCTCGGTACTCAGCAAGTATGGGCTGGCCAACTGGATCAGCCGCCTGGATCTTGAGCTCTTCAAAGAGCTGTTGAAGAATCAGGAAGGGATTGCCATTGCCCGGCACTCCCCTGAGACGCGGATCCGGCTCGCGCTGACCGAGTTGGGGCCAGCGTTCATCAAACTTGGTCAGGTGCTGAGTACACGCCCAGATTTGATTGGCCTGGAGTTGGCGGCCGAGCTGCAACTGCTCCAATCGAACGTGCCGGCAGATCCACCCGCAACCGTGCGCACGATCTTGGCTGCCGAGTTTGGCCGGGACGTGGACGAAGTATTCGATGCCTTTGACGAGCAGGCATTGGCATCTGCCTCGATTGGGCAAGTGCACCGGGCTCGGCTACATTCTGGCGAAGAAGTGGTGCTCAAAGTCCAGCATCATGGGATTCAAGAGAAGATTCGGGTGGACCTGGATATCTTGGCTGGCCTAGCTCAACTCGCTGAGCGGATCCCCGAGTTCGTCAACTACCGACCAGTTGCCACGGTGGCCGAGTTCAGACGGACCGTGCTGCGCGAACTGGATTTCACTCGCGAGTGCCGCAATCTTCAGCAGTTTGCCAAGGGCTTTGCCAAGGATACCAACGTTCATATCCCTCTGGCGTATCCCGAGTTGACCACCAACCGAGTGCTCACCATGGAGTATCTCAACGGAGTCAAACTGGCAGATCTGCGTCGGACCTCGGCCGAAAACGGATTCAACGTTGAGCAGATTGCAATCAATGGAGCCAATCTTTACTTGAAGATGATCTTCCGGCACGGCTTCTACCACGCCGATCCGCACCCCGGCAATATTCTTATTTTAGATGGGGGAGTGATCGGTCTGCTGGATTGCGGCATGGTCGCGCATATCGATGAGCATTTGCAGGACGATATCGAAGAAATGTTGATGTCTGTCATCGAGCGTGACTCCACCCAGCTGACTGCCATCATTACCCGGCTCGGAGCGGTGCCTCCCAATCTCGACCATGCAGGGCTGAGCATTGATGTGGCCGATTTTATCGCGCACTACTCGACCCAGTCGCTGGACAAGTTCGATCTGTCTGGGGCCCTCAATGAATTGACGCAAATCATTCGACGCTACCACATCATGCTGCCGGCCAGGATCGGCATGTTGTTGAAAGTGCTGGTCATGCTCGAAGGAACTTCGAAGCTGGCGAGTCCCAAGTTCAACTTGATTTCGATCATCGAACCCTACCACCGCCATCTGATGCTCCGACGTCTCTCCCCCAAGCGTCAGGTGCGGAAACTACGCCGTATTTTTTCCGAGTTCCAACATCTCATCGAAGTCCTCCCCCGCGGGATGATGGATATTCTGGAGCAGGTTCAAAGCGGCCAGTTTGATGTCCACCTGGATCACCGCGGACTGGAACCCTCCGTCAACCGGCTCGTACTCGGCATGCTGGCCAGTGCGCTGTTCTTGGGCTCTTCGCTCTTGCTCAGTCACAAGGTCGCGCCCGTGATCCGCGAAGTCTCCGTGTTGGGAGCCATGGGGGCGCTGCTGAGTCTGGCCATGGGCTTGCGCCTGCTTTGGGCAATCAACAAGTCCGGCCACCTGGATCGAAGAAAGTAAACTAGCGCTTTTGCCAGCTCACTTTCTCAGTTTCTCACAACACACCGAGAACAACTTCCCTGCTTTTTCTCCGTGACCTCGGTGGCGGGCGGAATCTGACTTCTCGGTTTGCTTGGTGCCAGCACTAGAAGCCAAGGGGCTCACCTCGGATTTCGAGAAGTAATGCTTGGACCAATCCTCAGGCGTCTTCCTGCGAAGTGAGCAACTCCACAGGCAATGGAATGCCGCGGATGATTCCCTGGCAAACGAGTCCCGTGCCGACGAATGCCTGAAAGCGGCAAACGATCATTCGCGCACGACGGACCTTGATCAACTTGGCGACAATCACCAGCCGATCTCCAGGGCGGACCACTCCGCGAAAGCGGACCTCTTCCAAACCGCCAAAGCCAACCACATCGCAGCCCATCAAATCGTACTTCTGTACGTAGTAGCTGCACATTTGGGCAGCCGCTTCGCAAATGATCACGCCGGGCATCAGCGGCATGCCTGGCATATGCCCACGAACCCAAAATTCGTCAGCCGTGACGTCTTTGTACCCAATGCACGTATGGTCATCGGGATCCTGGTGCACAATCGCCGAGAGTTGTTCCATCTCGTGCCGCTGGCGATTGTACTTCCGGATCTCGTTGAGATCGGCAACCACGTTGTTCAAGTCGATGGTCGCCGGATCGAAAATCAGGTCTTTGGCCACCGGTTCTCACCTCGCCACTCATGTTCGGAAAGTTTGCTACCACCCGCGCCGTAAGGTATTCGAAACATGTGTTCCAGGCTAGTTCTTCAACGCCTTGCGTTTCTGCTTGCGTGCTTTGCTGCTGGCAGGTCGTTTGCCATGATTGGCTTTTTTCAGCTTTCGTTGGGTTTTGGACATCTCAAAGAGACCTTTCGATTCCATGTGAACACACCCCTGCCAACTCACAATCGTCCGTTGGACCAGTTGATGGCAGGGGAGAAATAGTCAGAATTTGTATGGCGGGCGCAGCTCCGCACCCCGGGATCCCACGATTCGATCCCAACCTCCTGCCAGTGTATACTTTAGGCGTGCAGTTGGGAAGTGAAGCAGCGGCCACCCCCTACATAGCGGGGGTTTTCACCCAAGTCCCAATGGATGAGGCCGACGACTGCCTCGCTGCACTTGGACGAATGGGACCAGGACGATGTGGCTGACGAGGTCGAGAGCCTCATCAAGTTCGACCTGCAGGGAATTGGTCCCTTGGTGTTTGGATATGTTCAGGGCCAGATCGAAGACCCCCCGATGGCCCGAGACGGAAGGCTGACTTTCTCGCCATGCCCAAGCCGATGACGCAAATGGATACGCACGACCTCGGCATGGAGCTTTCGCAATCAGGTGGATTCCTCCGGGCGCAGTCTGAAGTCTGCCAGTCTCCCACGTCCAACCTCCTTGCAATGCAACTGGCGCACACGATCCGGCGGCCGCCGGCATTCCCGATGGTTTCGGTCATTATTCCTGTTTTTGAGGACGCGATTCGCCTGCGGCGGTGCCTGGCTGCATTGGAAGAGCAAGACTATCCGCCAGGGTGTTTCGAAGTCATCGTGGTCGACAACGGATCGCCTGCCGAACCCGCGGCGACGCCATCGAGTCGTATGGCGTTGCGGTTTACGCATGAGCCACAACCGGGCTCCTACCCTGCCAGAAACCGCGGCATCTCGATTGCGAGGGGTGAGATTCTGGCGTTTACGGATTCGGACTGCATTCCACACCGATCCTGGATTTCGAATGCGGTGGAAGCCTTTCGCAACAAGCCTGAGGTGTCCGTGATTGGCGGACGCGTGGCGGTGTCACCTCACGATTGGGCAACGGCCACCGCGGCCGAACTTCATCAAGCGACCATGGCACTCAACCAACTTCGCTGCATCCACCAGTTGCAGTACTCGGTCACCGCGAATCTATTCGTCAAACGGGATGTGTTTGCCACGGTAGGAACTTTCTGCGCCGAATTGAAATCGGCCGGCGATCTGGAGTGGGGACAGCGCGCTTCGGCCGCAGGGTTTGCTCCCTGCTACGTGGATGCCGCCGAAGTCGCTCATTCGGCACGCCAGAGCGTTCGCGAACTTGCCGCGCGGTCGGCGCGGATTGCCGGCGGAGAGTTTCAGATCTCGCAATTACGGAAACAACCGCGCGTGCGCGTGGCCATCGTCGCGCTACGCGGCATGCTCGCAGGCATCCGGCGGATCTGGCAACATCCGGCGCTAACCTCCACGCAACATCGTATCCGGGTTACTTTCGTTGAAGTTGCCTTGCGCTGCGTGTGGATCTTGGAGTTGATTCGACTCTCGTTGGGCGGCAATCCGCGGCGCAAATAGCAGGCCGCCAGCCGAGGCGTTCTGATGGAGGAGTTGCGCGCGGCCTTGGGCCCTGGAGGTTCGCAAAAAACAGATGTCCGGCGCTCGGCAGCGATGGTAGAGTCAAGTGTCACCATGGCTGTTTGTTTCTGAGGACTCTTTGATGAAGCCCGCGCGATTGATTTACTCTCTGGTTACTGCATTCATACTGGCCGGCAGTTTTGCTTTACCCGGCCTCGCCCCGGCGGCGGATGACGTTGAGGGGGGCCGACCCAACATCATTTTGATCATGGCAGATGATGTGGGCTACGAGTGCTTTGGGTGTTACGGCAGCAAGCAGTATCAAACACCGCATATTGATCGCATGGCGGAGTCCGGCATGCGATTCAATCATTGTTACTCGCAACCGCTCTGTACGCCGACGCGAGTAAAGCTCATGACCAGCTTGTCCAATGTGAGGAACTACGCGGCGTTCTCCGTTCTCAATGCCGATCAGCACACCATTGGCCACGCCTTTCAAGAGGCAGGTTACGAAACCGTAGTGGCTGGCAAATGGCAACTGCTGGGGGCCGAACACTATTCGGATCGGTTCCGGCTCAAGGGCACACGCCCTGCAGCGGCAGGCTTCGAACATCACTGTTTGTGGCAGGTGGACCGTCTGGGAAAGCGATACTGGGAGCCGCTGCTGGCCGTCGATGGTGAAAACAAGCAGTATGGCGCAGACGAGTTTGGTCCGGAGATCTGCACCAGGTACATCACGGACTTCATGGCCAATCGCGACAAGTCAGACAAACCGTTCTTCATCTACTACCCGATGATTCTTGTACATGATCCGTTTGTCCCAACCCCAGACAGCGCGTCTCGGAAGAGCCAGGACAAGCAGCGAAACTTCGAAGACATGGTCGCCTACATGGACAAAATGGTGGGGCGGATTGTGGCCAAGACAGAAGAACTTGGCATTGCCAGGCAGACCTGATCCTATTCACCGGAGACAATGGCACGCATCCTTCCATCAAGTCCAAACTGCACGGCCAAGTGATCAAAGGAGGCAAAGGCAAAACCACCGATGCCGGAACGCGCGAACCACTGGTTGCCTACTGGCCCGGCGTTGTCCCTCAAGGCCAAGTCTCTAGTGACCTGGTAGACAGCTCTGACTTCATGCCGACGCTGCTCCAGGCGGCGGGAGCCAAGACCCCGGCGGGGCTCGATGGGCACAGCTTTTACCCACAACTGAGTGGGCAAACCGGCAAGCCGCGAGAGTGGATGTATTGCTACTATTGCCCTCGTCCCGAACGGACGACACCGGTCCGTTTCGTCCGCGATCAACGTTGGAAACTCTACGGCAATGGACAGTTGTACGACGTGCAGAACGACACGTTGGAGAAGTACCCAATCACGGCCACATCCGAAAGTGCTGAGGCCGCCGCCGCCCGGCGTAAGCTCACCGCCGCCCTGCAAAGCATGCCAGAGAGAGGGCAGTCCTTGTTGAAGTTCGCCCCCAACGGTTCGTAGCGGTTTCGGTAGCTGCGCCGTGATGGGGCCTACGAGTACCACAAACAGCGCGAACATCCACCTGATGAGCAGGGTACGGATGGGGCGACACCGTTTGGTACTGGAATCGGTAGGCCCAAATCCGTTGTGCTAATGCCGCAAGGCTTCGCTGGGGGAAAGTTTCGATGCCCGGATGGCTGGAAGCAGACCTCCGATGAGTCCCACCAGGATGGCAATCAAAAACCCTTGGCCAATGACAATCAGGCTGATGTGTCCTTCGATCAAACCATTGACAGCGGGCATTCGCGTCAGCATGGCTACCAATCCCAACGCACTGAGAATGCCAATCACGGCGCCTAAGATGCTGAGAATGATGGCTTCGAGCAAGATCATGGAAATGATCCGCGTTCGCGTCCAGCCGATGGCCCTGAGCAGTCCGATTTCGAGCGTCCGTTCTTGAATGGACATGAACATGGTGTTGAGCATCCCCACCGCGCCGATAATGGTGGCCACCGTGGATGTCAACCAGGCCATGGCCACGGCCAGTTGGATCTCTGAAAGGGACTCCACATGCTCGCGCGTGGGGCGGACGCTGATGCCGGACTCAAGCGCCGAGACCTCTTTAGCAATCCGCTTTAGTTGAGCATCGTTGGTTGGATCATCCGTCACGATGCTGAAGCCAGAGACCTGCCCTTCTCGGCCCATCAGTCCTTGCAGTTCCTTGACGGACATCACAATGGAACCGTTCTGGATCACGTTGAAGCTATCGTACACGCCAGCTACTTCGTACGGTTCTCCTTCGACCACTTCCACGGTATCGCCGGTGGTCTTTCCTAAACTCTCTGCCAGGGTCACGCCGAGCATGACCGACTTGCCATCGGCTTTTGTCAGTCGGCGACCCGTGACCGGTTTCATCGATTCGAAAACGCGAGTCTCAGGCATCAGCCCTGAGACGGGGACCATGTAGAGACCTACGTCGGGAAACGAGACCACATCAGCCAGGCCAGGCACCACTTCTTTGACACCGTCCAAGGCGGCAATCTTATCTCCCAAACTCTCTTCCATGGTGCTGGTTAAACGTCGGGCGCTGCCGGTACGGACCACCAACAGGTCGATGCCAACCCCTTGATAGAAATCCATGAAGGTGCGTTTGAAACCGGTTGCAATCCCAACCAAAGCCACCACGGCGCAGACCGCTAACGCAACGGCAACCAGCGTCAACGCCGAGCGCAGTGGGCGACGGCAAACGTTTCGAAACGTCATGGTGGTGAAGTACATTTCCAACTTTCTCTTAACTGGAACGGACGCATTTAGATGCTTGATTCGTAAGGCAGCCGAACTCAGTGGACGGGGTCGAAACTCCCGTTGGCTCAAAGCCATCCGACCTTGTCGTAGTAGTCCTTGGTTTCTTGCAGCCTGGTCATGAGGTCGGCAGCGGGAGCGAAGTTTAGTTGCTCTTTGGCTCGGGTGCCATCGCAATGCCAACTACCGCTGACTCCCTCGCGAATCTTATCCAGATTCAAGAAGACCCGCCGACCGGTCAATCGCAACACGGCCTCACCAACGCCGCCGGTGGCCCAACCGAGTACACGGGGAATCTGCACATGGCGAACCTGGGTTCGATTCATCGTGGCGGCAATTTTTTCTGCCAACTGCGGAAACGTAACTGCTTCTGGGTCGGTCAGATAGTAGAGACCTTGCCGGGTTGGATTTTCACCCTCGGCCAGTCGCTCCCCTTCGGCAGCCGACACCACCATCCCACTGACAAGATCGGTGACGCTGAGGTACGAGTAACAGAATTTTTTGGAAAGCACCACGTTCCAGCCACGTTTCACGGTTTGGTACAAAGCGAGCAAGTTTCGATCACCTGGACCAAACACACATGGGGGCCTGACAATGGTAATCGGTAGCCGCTCGGCAATGCCCTGCAGGAGGGTTTCGGCTTCGAGCTTGGTGCGGCCGTAGTGCGAAACCGGAGCGCATGGCCCCGACTCGGTGGCTGGCAACTCACTGGGGCCTGCCGCGGCCAACGAAGAGACATACAAAAAAACAGGCGGGTTGGAGCAGGCTGCGGCAGCCGTCGCCAGGTTGCGAGTTCCCTCAACGTTGACCGACCGCGATTGTTCCAAACTCTTGGTGGCAACCGCCGCCGCCAGATGGAACACCCGATCCACCGACGCAACGGCTTGCTCCGCAGATTGGCGATCTCGCACATCTCCCCGCACCACTTCGACCTGCTGCGAGTCGAACATGTTGGGCCGATGGGTCGAGAAGTGGTCCAAGCACACAACCTGATCCCCCGCAGCGAGCAGGGTTTCTACAAGACGCTGTCCAATGAAACCGGCACCGCCGGTGACAAGTGATCTGGTCACACCTACACTCCATTCGACCTATTGCCCCCAATTCAACGAGGCTAAGTCGCCATTTTGACGGACACTTGGCAAATCTCGCTATTTTGGCCGGCGATTCGTCCATTTACGGATCAACCTACGTGGGCCTAAGAGTGCATGGTTCCCCGAAAAGCACAAGTCCATTGTCTTGGATCCTTGCCCTGGACCAAGAAAATCGAGAACGGCCGCATCGTTGCAGGCGAGAAGGACCTGGCAATATTTCAGCACTTGCCATTTTTTTTTGGCGATCACTTTCGCTGATACCCCCTGGGCGACCGGACTCGGGTGAACCACCTTCGCACCCTATCGAGCGACTCGCGCTCGCAAATCGGGCCTACGTCAAGCTCCTTGAATTCTCCGTAAACTGTTACAATTAAAATAGATGCGAAATACATAGAAGAGCAGAGGGTTGTGCCGACGGAGGGACGGAATTTATCCACCAACCGGGGTTCGCATAGCACACAAATTGAGGTCGGCTAATCGGAATTTGCACACGACCGTTCTCGCCGGAAGCAATTTGCCCTAAATTACCACTTTTTCCGCAGATTGCTTATATTCCCAGACACTAAATTGCCAATATGGCACCTAGAACCCCTAGAATGTGGACGGCCTGGTTGGTCCTGCGCCAGACAGTGTACGTCTCCAGAGTGGGTGATTGGGCGAAATACAATTTCGCTGGATGCTTGAAGCCATTCGCAAGTTTTGACGCGGGAAGACGTTTCCGCCGATCGACGCCTCGGAGGTTGAGAAGATTTCCCTCGAACCTGTCGGGTAGATCGTTCCGTTTGCGAGGTGTCAGTAGTCCTGCGATCCGTTGGAGGCGTACAAGTTGATTTCCAAGCCGATATTCCCGCTACAAGCCAGCACGGTGACCGATGTGCTCCAACAGCGGGCACAACTGCACGGCGACCACCCCCTGTACACATTCCTGACAGATGGGGAACAAGCGGAATCAACCTATACCTACGCCGACCTTGACCTGCGGGCTCGCCAGATTGCCGGATGGCTGCAAGGTCGAGTTCAATTCGGTGACCGCGTCTTACTGATCTTCTCGCAAGGGCTGGATTATCTGGCCGCGTATTTCGGTTGTTTGTATGCCGGTGTGATTGCTGTGCCTGGGTATCCACCACGGCGAAACCGACGGGCCGGCCGAATCCTTTCGATGGTGAGAGACGCTGGCGTCTCCGTTGTGCTGACTTCTGCAGACTTGCTTCAGCAGTTAGAAGAAACCATTGCTGGGGACGAGGTCTTGGCAGGGCTCTCCTGGCAGGGCGTGGATGCGATTCGCCCCGAGTTTGCCGAGAACTGGCGTCGGCCGGAAATCACCGCAGATACCATTGCCTTTCTGCAATATACGTCAGGATCGACAGGTGATCCCAAAGGCGTGGTCGTCTCGCATGGCAATCTCCTGCACAACCAACGGCTGATTCGTTCGAGCTTCAGGCAGCAGGGCGAAGAGATGGTCTGCATCGGCTGGCTCCCGCTGCATCACGACATGGGCTTGATTGGCAACGTGCTGCATCCATTGTATGTCGGCGGTCGCCTGATCTTCATGGCACCGATAGACTTCCTGCAGAAGCCGATTCGCTGGCTGCAAACGGTCGCTCGTTATCGCGGAACCGTAAGTGGCGGCCCCAACTTTGCCTACCGCCTGTGCGCTGACGACATTGATCCGGCGCAATGCGAAGGGTTAGATCTCTCCTCGTGGCGTGTGGCATTCAACGGAGCCGAACCGGTTCGCATTGACGTGATGCGGAGTTTCGTTGAGAAGTTCCGCCCATTTGGATTCGAACTTGACCAATTCTGCCCCTGCTACGGCATGGCCGAGTCCACCTTGCTGCTGACCAGTGCCGTCAACAGCGAACCGATTATCACCACCACTTGCGATACGTCCGCGCTCGAAGTTGGCAGGGTTGAGGCAATCTTGCCGATGCAATCCTCCCAGAACGGAGCGACCAACCGCACCGGAATCGAACTGGTGGCTTGCGGAACGCCCCATCATTCGGTCGATTTGCGAATCGTAGACCCGGCAAATCTCACCGAATGTCAGGCGGACGAAGTCGGTGAGATCTGGGTTGCCTGCGATTCAATCGCCCAAGGATACTGGGGCAAAGAAGAACCAACCCGGCAAACGTTTCAAGCAACCATCCAGGCTACCCACCCAGGCGAACAGAACCAGGAGTCCGACACCCCGCGCTACCTCCGCACCGGCGACCTGGGCTTTGTGCGAGATGGCCAGCTGTATGTCACCGGGCGGCTCAAAGACCTGATCATTGTCAACGGCACCAATCACTATCCGCAGGACATTGAGCGGACCATTGAAGAAAGCCATCCCGCGCTCGCACCGGGCGCAGGCGCCGCCTTCTCCGTAGAGATCGAAGGCCAAGAACGCCTGGTCGCCGTGCAAGAAGTGCGGCGGTCTGAGATGCGCAAGATTGACCATGACGAGGTCCTGGCTGCCATCCGCCAGGCCGTGAGCGAGAACCACCAGCTTCGCCCTAACGGAATCTTGTTGATTCGCCCCGGTGCCACCCCCAAGACAACCAGCGGCAAGGTGCAGCGCAGCCAAGCCCGCCAGCTCTACCTGGAAGAAGGCTACAAGACCATCGCCTGCTGGGATGACGGTGCCGCCACCAACCTGGCGGGCTCTCAGACAACCGAGGCCGCGGCAACACCTCGCGATTTGGCAGATGCCCTGACCCCGGCACAACGGTCCCGCCGCGATGACCTGCGGCAATGGCTCATCGAACGAATTTCCACCCGCCTGAAAATCCCGCAAGCACAACTAGATATCCATGAGCCATTTGCCCGCTACGGCATGGACTCGGTTACGGCGGTCCGCCTGGTGGGTGAGCTTTCGGAATCGCTGGGGGAACGTATTCCTCCCACCCTGGCTTATGAGTATCCCAACATTGCTTGCCTGTCCCATTTCCTGGTAGCAGGCGAGGCTCACCCAGAACTGCCCACTCAGCAACAGCCTTCGGTCGACGAACCGTTGGCCGTGGTCGGCATGGGTTGCCATTTTCCGGGGGCCAATTCGCCCGAGGAATTCTGGAATCTGCTGGCCGCAGGCAGAGACGCCATTGGCGAGATACCAGACCATCGCCGCGAGCAATCGCCGAATTCCCGCCCGGCCCAAGGTGGCCCAACACGGGCCGGCTATCTCGCGGCAGTTGATCAGTTCGACGCCTCGTTCTTTGGCATTAGCCCACGCGAGGCGGACTGCATCGACCCGCAACATCGGTTGCTTTTAGAAGTGATCTGGGAGGCGTTCGAAGATTCCGGTATCCCCATCACCGCAGTCGCTGGCCACAACGTCGGCGTCTTTGTCGGGTCAGGCAGCAACGACTACTCCCGTTTGCAAAGCTCGGCCGTGAACGGCTATACCGCCACCGGCAACTCGATGGCGATGGCCGCAAACCGGGTGTCGTACACGTTTGATCTCCGCGGCCCCAGCTTGACGATTGACACCGCCTGTTCGTCGTCGCTGGTTGCCGTCCATCAAGCGTGCGCCAGTCTCCGGCGAGGCGAGTGCGAAATGGCGGTTGTGGGCGGAGTGAATCTGATTCTCTCCGACGATACGACCCGGTCGTTCACACAAGCTGGCATGCTCTCGCCAGACGGGGTTTGCCGAGCCTTCGCCGCTGGCGCAGATGGTTTCGTTCGTGGAGAAGGTGGCGGCGTGGTCTTGCTCAAACCACTTTCAAAAGCCCTGGAAGACGGCAACCGGGTGTACTGCGTGCTGCGTGGTTCGGCCGTCAATCAAGATGGCCGCACCAACGGATTGACGGCACCGAGTAGGCTCTCGCAACAGACCCTGATTCGCTCGGCACTCCAGGATGCCAAAGCCTCGGCGGCTGAGATTGACTACGTGGAAGCTCACGGCACCGGCACCGAACTGGGTGATCCCATCGAGATGCGAGCGGTGTGCGAAGCCTTAGAGCCGCGCCGGCGACCGCATGGCAAACTTCGCGTCGGCTCGGTCAAGACTAACATTGGCCATCTCGAAGCTGCCGCCGGAATTGCAGGGCTGATTAAGGTTTGTCTCTCGCTGTACCACGAGGCAATGGTGCCGCATCTGAACTTCAGCGAGCCCAGCCCTCATATTGACTGGGATCAGCCGATCGAGGTCCCGACCGCGCTCACCCCCTGGAGACGCAGCTCGCGCCCTCGGATGGCAGGCGTGAGTTCGTTTGGATTCGGCGGAGCCAACGCCCATGTGATTGTTGCCGAAGCGCCGAGTGAAACAGCACCGCTCACCGAACTCCCAGCAGCCAACCTGGTAGCCTGCTCTGCCAAAACGCCGTCTGCCTTGCAGGCGCAGGCGGCTCAACTGGCCGAACTTCCAACCGACGTCCCACTGGCCCAACTCGGTTACTCGCTGGCTGCTGGGCGTTCGCACTTGAAGCACCGCCTGGCCGCTCCGTGTGCGTCGCTGCCAGAGCTTCAAGACAAACTCCGCGAATTCGCCGCTAACGGCTCCGCCCCAGGCGTCTTTGCTGGATTGGCAGACCGCGAACTGCGCGTGACCTGGATGTTCAGCGGTCAAGGAGGAACCCACAACGGGGCTGGCCAAAAGCTGTACGAATCGCACGCGACATTCCGCCAACAGTTTGACCAGGCCGCCGAAGTGCTCGAGCGCCTCTGGAAGATGAACCTGCGAGAAATTCTCTGGGGACATGCCGACCGCTGGCAATCCGTCCAGATTCAGCCTGCTTTGTTCTGCCTGCAGTATGCGTTGGCCCAAACCTGGTGGGAGTTGGGCGTACGTCCCAGTGCCGTGGTTGGTCATAGCTTGGGCGAATACGCAGCAGCCTGCGTCGCTGGCGTTTTCTCCTTCGAGGATGCGTTGCGAATCGTGGTACGCAGGGCCGAGTTGGTCGCCAAGCTACCGCAAAAAGGGGGCATGCTCGCTGTCTTCGCGGACCACCAACGCCTCCGCGATTGCCTTCCGGAGCTCGGCAACCAATACGATCTGGCGGCGGTCAACGGTCCTCGGCAAACCGTGCTGGCAGGTTGCGATCGATCGCTCTCGCTAGCTGCTCAGCAGTTGGGAGAACTGGGGATCAGCTCGCAGCGGATTCAAACTTCGCACGGCTTCCACAGTTCGCTCGTCAATCCGATGCTGGACGACTTTGAAGCCGCGATTGCTGACGTGTCGTTCGCGCCACCTTCGATCCCCTTCATTTCGTCGCAAACCGGCCAGCGTGCCGATGAGCAAGTCACGAGCCGCGAATACTGGCGGTCCAACCTCCGGAACCCTGTGCAGTTTCTCGCAGCGCTCGAACATATCGCAGGCGAAGCCCCTGGAATTGGCTTGGAAGTCGGCGCTGGCTCCACACTTTCCAGCATCACCCGGGCTGCCAAACTCGGCCTGACCACACTCCCTGGCCTGTCTGTGCGGGATGACCAACGTGAGAAATTCTTGGCCAACGTCGCACAGCTCTATGTTGCAGGCGCGGAGATCAACTGGAACGTGGCGCTCGGGTATCGCTGCCCAATGGTCTCACTGCCGACCTATCCATTCGAGAAGCAGCGGCACTGGCTCACCCATAGCAAACGGCCTGCCACGCTCTCCAATCACAGAGGAACTCACTCAAGCCATCCACTGCTGGGAACTCTTCTGGACCTGGCCGCGCGTGATACCGTTTTCGAGACCACGCTCACTGCAGACAACTTCCTGGCAGATCACAACATTGCCGGAGTTACGTTGTTCCCAGCCGCCGGTTACTTGGAACTCGCCGCAGCGTCGGGTCAGGCAGTCGACACCCGTTTACAGGTTGCCGGACTGATCATCGAGCGCCCGTTGGCTTTGGACGCCGACCATCCGGTCACCGTTCAGGTGGTGCTTTCTGCCAACGATGGCCATTGGCACGGTCAACTCGTCAGCCGCGGCACGGACGGTTGGAACCTGCACGCCACCTGGCAGTTGCACGGCGCGGAGAACATGCCGATAGACTCTACGGCCACTGCCCGGCGGCCTAAAGAAGCCGACACCGCCACGCAAGACGTTGCCGCACACTACACCACTTGCGGTGAGCTGGGGCTTAACTATGGACCCGCCTTCCGTGGCGTGCGGCAATTAGCGGCTTCCAGCGGTTTGGCACATGGCCAGGTTGCTTTGCCCGAAGCGTTGGACACCACCGGTTACATCATCCACCCGGCACTGCTCGACGCCTGTTTGCAAGTGACTGCCGCGGCCGTGGGACAGCGAGGTCGTCGTGCCTGGCTGCCGGTCGGATTCGATGCTTACTGCGTCCATCGATCTCCCTTGGCCGGAGAAGTTCTCTATGTGAGCGCTCGGTTGCGGGACGCCCAAGGGAACGAGCGGCTGCAGGCTGATCTGCACATCTCCGGCCCAACCGGCGACACCGTGGCAGTGATCACTGGCATGCAGCTCAAGGCCACCTCGGCCTTGGATGTTGGAAGTCTGGTTTTTCAAGAACGATGGATCCCTCGCATCCGTCGATCCGAGTCGGCCGCTCGGTTGGAAGAACATTCCAACGGCCCCAATCTCCCGTTCGTCGAAGACCAACTGTTGAGCAAGCGGAGCGAACTGACACAACAGATCGAGCCTGAGCAAACCCTGGAGATGCTGGACTCGCTCGAGTTTGTCAGCGGGCAGCTAACCATCGCCGCCCTGCGTGACATGGGAGCCCCCCTGCGCGCCGGCGAGACGTTCACCACTCAATCGCTTGCCCTGCGTTGTGGTGTCGTCCAACACCACCACCGCTTGTTGGGCAGACTACTCGAAATCCTTAGCGAACTAGGATTGCTTCAGCGTGAAGGCTTGCAGTGGACGGTCCTCTCCACACCGCATGACCTAGACATTCACGAACTGATTGCGCGGGTGCAACGGGATTACCCTGACGGTCAAGGGGAGTTCGGCTTGCTGACGCGCTGCGGATTGCAGTTGGCCGAAGTGATGCAATCAGGCACCGATCCGTTGCCGCTGCTGTTTCCCCGCGATGGTGAGTTCTCCGCGGCCGATGTCTACCGCGATTCGGTCGGCGGCCGGATGTTGAACGCCCTGGCGGCTGAAGCCATCGGCCCGCTGGCACAATCGCTGCCACCGGGGCGAGGCCTGAGAATTTTGGAAATCGGGGCCGGCACCGGCGCAACCACCGAAGCCATCTTGGCTGCCTTGCCAGCCGATCGCGTGCAGTATGTCTTTACCGACATTGCCCCCGGTTTCCTGACGCCTGCCCGAACGAGGTTCGCCCAGTACGATTTCGTCGAATACAAAGTGCTGGACATCGAGCGGGATCCTGGCGAACAAGGGTTTGACCTGGGAACCTTCGATGTGATTGTGGCAGCCAATGTGCTGCACGCTACGGCCAACCTGCAAACCACGCTTGAGAATGCCCGCCGCCTGCTCAACGAACAGGGGCAGTTGGTGGTCATCGAAGGGACTCGTCCTGGTCGCTGGCTGGACTTGACCTTCGGCCTCACTTCCGGATGGTGGCGGTTTGAGGACACGGAACTTCGCCGCGATTACCCGTTGCTGCCGGCGAACAAATGGAACCGGTTGCTGACCGCCAACGGATTCGAAGAACCGCTTTTCGTGGCCCCCGTTCCATCGAGCAATGCCGCTCGAGAACCTGAGAACTCGGTCATCGTCACACGGCTCCAGCCGAGCCACATCGGCAGCCCTACCAATCCTTCGTCTCGCAATTGGCTGGTCGCTGCCAGCGATTCGACGTTCGCCGATCAACTTTCGTCGGCACTGCATCCACACAGTGGTCAAGTTGGCTCGGTGGTGTGGAATGGCAAAGGGGTTACGAAGTCAGGCGTGGCTATCCGCGAACAGATGCAGAATGCTTGCTCAGCCATCGTTCCGACCGATGTCGCCATCGTGGCTGCCGGCACAGGGAGTGATGATTCGTCTCCAGCCGATGCGGCCCGCCAGACGGCCCGAGCGGTGCTGGAAATCTTGCAATCATTGGCCACCTGGCACAGTTCCCCTCTTGCCAATTCGCAGCAACCGCTACGGGTTTGGATGGTGACGGATGGTGCCCTGATGGACTTGACCGGAACAGAGCAGCCTGCTGCGTCCGATGGCCTGGCAGGTTCCACCATCTGGGGAATGTTGAGAACGCTCACACTCGAAAACCCCCAGTGGCAGGCGACTGGGATTGATCTCGATGCCACGGCAACTTCTCCGCAGAAAGTCAGCTTATTGCTGGACGAACTGTTGTCGGAACCGCGTGACGATGAAAACGAAATCGCCTTCCGTGGGCCGGTCCGTTTGGTGCGTCGCCTGGTGCATGCCGATCACCCAGCCAGCGAAACCGGCGACACGGCACACGTTCTCAAGATTTCCGAACGGGGCGTCCTCACAGGACTCACCCTTGAGGCCCAACCTCGCCGCGCCCCGGCTTCAGGCGAAGTGGAGATTCGGGTACACGCGGCCGGGCTGAACTTTCGAGATGTGCTCAATGCACTCGGCCTGTACCCCACGCAGCCACCGCTGGGTGCCGAATGCGCCGGCGTGGTGTCTCGTGTTGGCGAGGGCGGACATGGGTTCTCCGTGGGAGATCGGGTTGCGGTGCTTGCTGCAGATAGCATCTGCGACTACATCACCGTTCCGGCCGGGTGCGTGGTTCGGGCTCCCGAGTCACTTTCGCTTCAGGCCACGGCAACCGTTCCGGTTACCTTCCTGACCGCCCAGGTGGCCCTGGAAGAACTGGGGCAAATGGTTGCCGGAGATCGGGTGTTGATCCACTCCGCCGCAGGTGGCGTTGGCATGGCCGCCTTGCAGCTTGCCCGTCAGGCTGGCGTCGAGGTTTTTGCCACGGCCAGTGTGTCCAAACATGACCAACTGCGCGAGCTCGGCGTGCGGCACGTCTTCGACTCTCGCACGGTGGGCTTCGCCAAAGAAGTTCTGGCAGCCACCGACGGCCACGGGGTAGATCTGGTACTGAACTGCCTGGACGGATCATTTTTGAAAGAGAACCTTGCCGCGCTGGCCAAAGACGGACGGTATCTAGACATTACGATCCCCAGCCCTGACGTACCGGAGCAGATTCGGCAAACCCGGCCTGATCTGGCATATCACTCGCTGGACCTGTCGGCGATGATTGCCGAGCAACCGGTGGAGATGGCCCAACGGCTGCGTGGATGTTTCGAACGGATCGAATCGGGGGCATTCTCGCCCCTCCCCTATCAGGCGTATCCGCTCGAACAGGCCGCCGATGCAATGCGTCACATGCGCAGCGGTTTGCACGTCGGGAAGATTGTGATTACCGCCGAGAGTAGCGAGCCCGCCACGGCCGCAACACTGCCTGAGGATGAAGACCACGCCGCCGGAAGCGAAACCCGCTTCCGTGCAAATGCCAACTACTTGATCACCGGTGGGCTCGGTGGCTTGGGATTGTTGACGGCCGATTGGATGCTGCGACGCGGGGCTCAGCACATTGCCTTGCTTGCTCGACGTGAACCGAATGCCGCCGAGCGCGAAGCCATCACCAGGTTGCAGGCACAGGGTGGCAACGTTCAGCTCCTTCGCGCCGATGTCCAAGATCCGGATGCCGCCGGCGCAGCGCTGGATGAGCTTCGTCAGAACGGATTACCGCTCGCTGGCGTCTTCCATCTGGCCGGCGTGCTCGATGACGCCTTGCTCACCAGGCAGACCCCCGAATCGTTGGATCGTGTACTTGCCCCTAAGGTGGCTGGTGCCTGGAATCTGCATACGGCAACACTTGCGGATCCGCTGGAGTACTTCGTGTTATACTCATCGGCGGCAGCCACGTTTGGCTCACCGGGACAAGCGAACCACGCGGCGGCCAACCTGTTTATGGATGCGTTGGCGAAGTACCGCATCGGGTTGGGACGATGTGCCACCTCCATCAACTGGGGTCCCTGGTCTGATGTCGGAGCGGCGGCGGCACGAGACGTTGCGAAGCGGAGTGACCTGGCGGGTGTGGAGAGCCTGTGCCCTGACGAAGGATTGGCAATTTTTGACCGGCAGATCCATGCAAACGGCAATGTACCCGTACAGGTTGCCGCGCTACGGTTGGTGATTGATCAGGTCCCCGTCCATTTGCGCGAACGACCGTTGTTCCGAATCCTATTGGCTGCGGCACGACACGATGCGACTCGGAACGCCAGGCACGATGCTTTCTTGTTGGAGTTGCAGTCCGCTCCGGCACCTGAACACGCATCGCGGATGGTGGGCCATTTGCAAGTCCTTGTGGCGGCCGCGTTGGGAATCGAACATGCCAGTTCGATTCCTGTGCACGAAGCGCCGTTTGACTTGGGAATGGACTCGCTGACAGCCTTGGAGTTGACAAACGCCCTGCAATCGAGCTTGGGAATTCGAGTCACCACCGTTGAACTGTTCAATTACCCCAATCTCAGCGCGCTGGCGAATCGGTTGTTGGAGATGGTTGAGCTAGGCGATCCTTCGGCAGACATTGAGAACGCCAAGGACATCCCCCCCCATATGCCAGTTGCCGACCAGATTCCCATGAGCCCTCGCTCCCAAGAACACGAGATCCACGAAACACCCCCATCAGAACGTTGCCCCAGTGGCCCCGAACTGCAGACCGAGGTTGCCAGCTTGATGCAAGATATTCGCGCCTTATCGGACGAACTTGACTCCTGGGAGTCCAGCGAATGACACAAGATCACACGCCTAGCTCCAACACTCAGAGGCCAGCCTCCTCGGCATTCTCCGAAGCGGAAGTCATTGACCTCCTGCGGCAGACCAAAGCCCGGATGCAGCGGATGAGCCACCGGCTTTCGGAACCGTTGGCCGTGGTCGGCATTGGATGTCGGTTTCCGCAGGCGGATGGCCCCGACGCGTTCTGGCAGATGCTGAGCGAAGGTCGGGCGGTGCGTAATTCGTCCGGAGACCGTTGGCATCCGGGGCTCAAGGCAGACTTCGAGAAGCAACCCGGCAAGGTGACGTGCAACGCCGGGGGATTCCTGGAAGGTATTGACCAGTTTGACGCGGCATTTTTTGGCATCACCGGACGAGAAGCCGCGACGCTGGATCCGCAACAACGCTTGCTGTTAGAAGTTGCTTGGGAAACGTTCGAGCACGCCGGCATGGACCCGCACCAATGGCGCGAACGCCGGGTGGGGGCGTTCATCGGGATTTGCAGCAACGACTATTTGCATCAACTGGCCCAGCGCGACCACAACACCATCAACACCTACTTGAGTACCGGCAACTCGCACGGTGCCGCAGCGGGCCGATTGAGCTACTTCATGGGCTGGCGCGGACCGAGTGTCGCCATTGACACCGCCTGTTCGTCATCGCTGACTGCCATTCATCTGGCCGCTCGCAGTCTCCGCTACGGCGATTGCGAACTGGCTTTGGCCATGGGGGTCAATGTGATCCTGGCCCCCGAACTCAGCATCAGTCTGAGTCAGGCAGGCATGCTTTCTCCCACAGGACGCTGCCACACTTTCTCCGCAGATGCCGATGGGTTTGTCCGTGGCGAAGGTTGCGGAGCGGTGCTGCTCAAAAGACTTTCGAAGGCGGTCGAAGATGGCGATCGGATTCTGTGCGTCATCCGCGGCACCGCGTCGAATCAGGACGGGCGGAGTAACGGCCTGACCGCACCCAACGGAGTTGCTCAAGAGCAAGTGATCCGTGCGGCGCTGGCCGACGCAAAGACGAAACCGTCCGAAGTCGATTATGTGGAAGCCCACGGCACCGGCACACCGTTGGGAGATCCGATTGAGATGGACGCGCTGCAAACTGTGTTTGCAGACACTCGTCCTCCTGGCCGGCCGCTGCGCGTAGGCTCGGTAAAAACCAATGTAGGGCATTTGGAAGGGGCCGCAGGAATTGCCGGTGTGATCAAGGTGGCACTGGCGCTGCACCATGAAACCATTCCGCCGCACCTGCACTGCGAGCGCGCCAGTACGCACATTGATTGGAACTGGCCAGTTCAGGTCAACGCACAAAGTGTGCCGTGGAAACAAGGGGCTCACCCTCGGGTCTCTGGCGTCAGTTCGTTTGGGTTCGGCGGCAGCAACGCACATCTTGTACTTGCCGAGGCACCCGCCACAGTGGTCGATGCCCAGTGCGCTACACAAGACGATTCGACGCAACGGCAAGTGTTCGTCCTTTCGGCCAAGAGCGAATCGGCTCTTCAGACGCAAGCCGGAAGGGTCGCCGATTGGCTCGAGTTGCAGCACGCATCGCTGCCGCAGGTTTGCTACACCGCGGCCGTGGGACGGGCTCAGTTCGAACACAAAGTGGCGTTTGCCGTCGATAACACCGATCAACTGGTCGGCCAACTTCGCAAGTTCGCCGACCAAGGTAGCGAAGCCGTCAAGCCCAAGATGGGTAACGTCTGGCACTTCGCCGGAGCCGCCATTGACGGCCTACACGACTGGCAGGAAGTGTACGAGCGATTCCCAGAATTCCGCGAGGCACTGGACCGCTGCCTGGCCGCCATCGGGAGCGAACTGAACGGCCAGGAGTTGCCCAAGCCCTGGCTCTCAAGTTCCGGCCTGCCTTCGCGAGATCGGGTGCTTCAATGGTTTGCCCTGCAGTATGCGACGGCGCAGATGTGGCTTGCTTGGGGTGCGGTACCTGAGAAGATCTCGGCTGAGGGAACGGGCGAATACGCCGGTGCCTGCACGGCGGGCCTGTTGAACTTGGAAACTGCCGTCAGGCTGGTTGTGGATCATGCACGCTGCGGCACAGCACAAAGCGCCGCCGAGCGAGACGAACAAGTGCAGGCTGCCCAAGAGCGTCTTCATCACCTCGCGTTTGAGAAGCCGTCGATCGCTTTCGAATCCCGACTGGCTGGCCCCGTCGGCACGGCTTCCCACTGGCGGCAACTGCTCGAAACGGACCTTTCGCAGCCCTCCGCCTGTACGGGTGGATGCGAAACGTTAGACGGGCCATTTTGTATCCCGTTGGATTCGGCAACCGCGGATGAGTCACCGCTTCACACTATCCTGCAGTCACTCGCCAGTCTGTATGCGGGGGGGAGCGATATCGCCTGGCGTCAGGTGTTTGCTCAACGCCAGCGGCGCGTCTCGTTGCCCACCTATTCGTTCGAACGCCGTCGGCATTGGTTCGAAGAAGAAACCTCCGCACGTTCCAAGCATGCGGTGTACGAGCATCTGGTCGAGCAACATCCACTGTTGGGCCATCGGTTTAATCTGGCTTCGAGCGATATCGTCTTCGAAACCAACTTGAGCGAGTTCGCCTATCTGAAGGATCATCAGATTGGTTCGTCCGTAGTCTTCCCAGCCACCGGATTGCTAGAACTAGCGCTGGCCGCTGCAAGTGCCGGTGGCAGTGCCCAGCGGTTGGTATCTGACCTGAAGATCCTGCACCCGATCGTGTGCGAACCTCAACGGGCGTGCCGGGTGCAGGTGGTACTTTCGCCCGTGGAACAGGGGCATGCGTGCCATATCTCCCGTTTTGACGGGACCGCATGGCGGCTCTGTGCGGAGTGTCAGCTACCCGAGCAACTTCCTGCCGGTCGGCAGCCACTGAAGCTTGCCCGCCGGCCTGACGATTGCCGTGAAGTCTCGGTTGCCGAGCATTACGCGTTGGGGCGAAAGCTCAAGCTCGAGTACGGCCCGTCGTTCCAGGGCGTGCGACGGTTGTTCGCTGCCGATGAAGAAGCTTGGGGCGAAGTCCAACTGCCTGGTAACGTCGACGCCTCGGGCTATGCGATACATCCCGCTCTGCTGGATGCCTGCTTGCAAGTGGCTGGTGCCGCTTTGGAAAACCTGCACAACGCCTGGGTGCCGGTGGGAATCCGGAGTTATCAGCTGCATGACGAGCCCGCGTTTGGCGAGCGTCTGCAAGTGTATGCCACGGTAGATCAAGTCAGTTCGGAGACCGGCCTGGACGTGTTCTTGGTGGTGCAGGGAGAAGACGGAAGGCAGATTGCTACAGTCGATCAATTGTCGCTCAAGCAGCTGTTCAGCCAACCGGTCGCGTCATCGGAGACCGCCCGCTCGCAAACGTCCGCGGTGGCCGCACGCCTTGCCAAGCTGTCTGCAGACGATCAAGCCGCGGAGTTGCAGAACTACTTGCACCAACACGTTGCCAAGGTCATGGGGATGGCCATGGACGAAGTCCCAACCGACAAGTCGCTCGATAGCCTCGGCCTGGATTCGCTGATGGCGTTTGAACTGCGGGACGAGTTGGAGCGCGAACTGCAGGTAACCATACCCATGGAATTGTTCTTGGAAGATATCACGCTGAGCGAGTTCTCTGACATTGTGATCGAGAAGCTGACGTCGGCCAGTGCGACGCCGACCACGCCGGCTGCCGGGATGCGCTTGGTGGATTCGATGTCTTCCGAAACTGAGCTCAACGAAAACACATGGATTGAGGGTGGAATATGAGCGCCGAGCAGTTGTTCGAGACTCTCAAGCGCAAGCAGGTGGAACTGTGGTGCCAGGGCAAGATGCTGCGGTTCCGTGCTCCGGAGAATGCGCTTGACGAAGCGATGATGGCGGAGTTGCGCAAATACAAGTCCGAGCTGATTGAGATCGTTCGCCGCGAAGCACAGTCGAAGGTGAGTGAGAGCCGTCTGGAACCTTCGACCATTGGCCAGCAGGCCATGTATTTCTTGCATCTGTCTGCCCCCTATAGCCCCGCTTACAACGTGGCGTCGGCTTGCAGGATTCGTTCGCTGGTGAATGTCGATGCCATGCGTGAGGCCCTGCATGCCCTGATTGCCCGACATGATGCGCTCCGCACCACGTTGGAAATGACCGGCGGACGGTTGCAACGTCGCGTCCACAACCAGGGTGAGTTGGACTTCGCCGTGCTCGACACTCAAGGGCTTGATGCGGAGTCGTTGAAAGCCAGCGTGCATCATGAGTACCAACGTCCGTTCGACTTGGGCACCGGGCCGCTGATGCGCGTCCGACTGTTCAGCGCAGGCGAAACCGACCACGTGTTCTTGATTGTGCTGCACCATATTGTGTTCGACGCCTGGTCGCTCTGGCTCGTGCAGGAAGAATTCCACGCTCTATACATGCAGCACGCGGTTGGAAAAACCGCGGAGCTTCCGCCGATTCCGGCCAGCTACACGGACTTTGTGCGGGAACAAGAAGCACTGCCAAAAAGCCCACGTGGCGAGCAAATGTGGGAGTACTGGAGCGAGCAACTCGGCGGCGAGATCCCGTCGTTGAACTTGCCGGTGGACCACACCCGGCCGCACAGGCCCGGCTTACGCGGAGCAACGCACAAGTTCCGAATCTCCAACGAACTCACCAGCAGCCTACGCGAACTGGCCAAGACGCTGCACGTCACGCCATTTGCACTGATGCTGGCGATTTTCAAACTGCTGCTCCATCGGTACGGCCGGCAAGAGGACATGACGGTGGGAACCACCACCAGCGGCCGCTCGAGGACCGACTTCACACGCGTGGTTGGTTACTTTGTCAACACCTTGGCGATCCGCTCCGATCTGTCGGGCGATCCTACATTCGCCGAGTATGCAGCGCAGGTGAAGAAGCGCGTGCTGGAGGCCATCAAACATCAGGACTACCCATTCCCGGCATTGATCGACCGGCTCAGCCCTCGCCGCGACTCGGGGCGAGCACCGATTTGCAATGTGATGTTTGGACTGCAGAAGCCCCGGTTCAGCGAGGCTGCCCAACTGTTCAACGAACAGGCGAGTCAGGTGGAGATCGGGGGCTGGGAGATTCATCCGTTCGAGCTCAATCAGCAAGAAGGGCAGTTTGACCTGACGCTCGAAATGTTCGAAACCCAAGACTCGTTCCTGGGCGTCTTGAAGTACGATGTCGAGCTCTTCAAGGCAGAGACGGCACAGCGCATTGGTGAGCATTACCTGCAACTGGCCAAGGCCATTGTGGCCGCGCCTGACCAACGGATCTCAGAGTATGACTTGGTCTCGGACGCCGAGCGCCAAGAGATCCTGGCGTTCTCCCGTGGCGGACCACTCCCCGTTTGTGAACAGCGCACCGCACATGGCCTGTTCGAGCAACAAGCCGCGGCGCAACCAGACGCGACCGCTTTGATCTGCAATGAGCAGCGCTGGACCTACGATGCACTGAATCGCGAGGCAAACCAACTCGCCAGAGTACTGCAAACCTGCGGCGTTGAGCAGGGAACCTTGGTCGCCTGCTGCTTTGACCGCGGCCTGGACACGGCGCGGATCCTGCTGGCGATTTTGAAAGCTGGTGGAGTCTACACACCGCTCGATCCGGCCAATCCTCCACAGCGTTTGGCCAACCTGGTTTCAGCGTGTGGTGCCGAAGTTGTGATCTCGGACAAGCCACTTCCGCAACTTACAGATGGCGTCCGCGTCGTCACGCTCGCTGAGTTGCACGAAGAGTCTTCGAGCCAGCGCGACACGGATCTCAACCTGGAGCTCTCGCCTGACGCGTTGGCTTATGTACTGCATACTTCCGGTTCGACGGGTGTTGCCAAGGGGGTCTGCGTTTCGCACGAAGCGTTTGCTCTGCATACCGTGGCGGTGCGCGAATCGTTCGGCCTGCGCTCCGACGACCGAGTGCTGCAGTTTAGCAACTTGACCTTTGATCCTTCGCTCGAACAGATGTTCGCCCCTTGGAGTTTGGGCGGGACGGTGGTGATGCGAGGCAACGAACTCTGGTCACCCGAGCAGCTTTGGGAAAATGTCCGACGCTGGAAGTTGACCATGGTCAATCTGCCGCCAGCGTACTTCAAGCATTGCCATGCCGCGATTACGGATCAGTGCGAGTTGGATTCGCTGCGATTGCTCATTTTGGGGGGAGACGTGTTTCCGGTCGAAGCCTTGGGGAGTTGGCGGCAACGCGACGTACAAGTCCTGAATGCCTACGGTCCGACCGAAGGGGTCATCACGGCGGCCGTTTATGATGCAAGCGACCATGACCCTCGGCGCAAGAATGTCCCGATTGGACGCCCGCGGCCCGGGGCACGAGCTTATGTGTCGGACAGCTGCGGCAACCTGGCACCGATTGGCGTTTGTGGCGAGCTCTGCTTGGGGGGGCCAATGCTCGCCACCGGCTACTTGAATGATCCGGCGTTGACCGCTGAGAAGTTTGTAGCCGACCCGTTCTCAGGCGAACCAGGCGCGCGGATGTACCGCACGGGTGACACCGCTCGCTGGACGGTCGATGGCCAACTCGAGTTCTTTGGCCGCGAAGATCGTCAAATCAAAATACATGGTATGAGGGTCGAAACCGGAGAAATCGAAGCCACCATCAATGCCTGTCCAGGTGCCCTTCAAGCCCATGTTGCAACGCGTACTAGGGGTGAAAACACTGATCTAATTGCTTGGGTTGTTTCGGATGGCGACGATAACTTGGCCGAAGATGTCTTGTTGAGCCGACTACAAACTATACTGCCGAGATATATGCTCCCTAGGCAAATTGTATCGATTGACGAAATGCCATTGAACACGTCCGGTAAGGTGGATGAACAGGCGCTGCCCGAACCTCCTTCGATTCTGGCGCGTTCCAAAGCATCCCAGTACCTGGCCCCACGTACTCCTTGGGAAATGGCATTCGCAAAGATCTGGTCTGAGGAGCTGAACGTTGATCCGGTGGGAATTCGAGATAACTTTTTTGACTTGGGAGGAGCGTCGCTCAGCAGTCTTCGGATTGTCTCCCGAGCCAACGAAGAGAAACTGAATAGTAACGGAGAGCCACTTCAGCCTGAGGTGCTTTTCGAGTATCCGACTATAGGTGAGCTTGCTGCCTATTTGGGCCACCCTTCCCCCCAGATCAATTTGGCCACCAATGAATGAGATTAAGTCCATCATTGAGAGTGTCGGCAGTTATCTGCCGCCGCAAACCGTTACTACCAGCGAGTTGCTGCGTGGGTGCGTCAATGAAGTCAATATCCCGCTCGAACGACTTACGGGTATTCGTACGCGCCGATTCGCTGGCGAGTCTGAGTTCTCCATCGACCTGGCATCGAAAGCGGTCGAAGATTGCCTCCGGCACTCGCACGTCGAAGCGAAAGATTTTGACCTGGTGGTCTGCGCTAATATCTCGCGTTGGGATGGACCTGGATATGTCGGTTACGAGCCCACCACGGCCGTCACGCTGAAGCGGATGTTCGGGTTTGAGAAGGCGCATACGTTTGACATCTCCAACGCTTGCGCTAGCGTCTGGACCGCGGTCTACATCGCCGATGCGTTGATTCAAGCCGGCGCGATCAAGCACGCCATGGTGGTCAGTGGCGAGTACATCTCGCATCTGACGCGAACCGCGCAGAAAGAGATTGTGGATTATCTCGACCAGCAGATTGCTTCCTTGACGCTGGGAGACGGCGGAGTCGCCATCTCCATGTCGACGTCCCCTCGTCCAGATGTCGGCTTCCAGGAAATTGATCTGTACACGCTCAGCTGCTACGGACGGTTCTGCATTGCCAAGCCGACGGATAAGCCGCACGGCGGAGTTGCCATGCACACCGATACGGTCAAGGTAACCGCAGCCGTGGTACCTCACGCGGCTGCCCATGCTGAGCATATTCTGCGTCGCAGCGGTCAGGATGTTTCGGACATTCACCACATTATCCCGCATCAAACGTCCCGGATGACGATGCAGGGCGCTCTGAACGAAATCTCCAAGCGGTTTCAGACTGAGTGCGGAGACCGGATGATCAACAACCTGGAAGAACGTGGCAATACGGCCAGCACGACACATTTTTTGGCGATGCGAGATTGTATCGACAACGGTCGGATTCATTCGGGCGACAAGATCCTGTTCGCAATCTCAGGTTCCGGACAAACAACAGGAACCGCCATCTATAATTGCGATGACCTGCCAGACCGGATCCGTCGCAATGGCAACGGCAGCAATGGCGTGGTCGCAACGAACGGCGCCGCGCGGCTCGACGTTGGCATGACCATGGCCGCACCGTTTCGTTTCGAATCGGTGGCGCTCACCACACCGGCCGCTGGTGTCAAGGCAGACACGCTGACCATGCTGGATGATGTCGCCGTCCAGTGTTTGGACCAGTCAACGATCCGCAAGGAAGAGATCCAGTTGCTCATGTCCGTGGGGGTCTATCGGACGGAGTTCCTCACCGAGCCTGCTCTGGCCGCGCTGCTGGCAGGTGATGTGAAGATGAACGACCGCAGCGAACCAGACGATGAGCACAAGACGCTGGCCTTTGATCTGCTCAATGGCTCGCTCGGTTTCTTGAACGCCTGTTATCTGATCAACGAAATGGGCCGAGCCGGACGTGTCGAACGGGCCATGATCGTGGCTTCGGAAATCGAGAACAATGCAGGCATTGCCGGTGCTCAAGAACTAGGGCTGAAGGAAATGGCCAGTGCCGTGATCTTGCGAGAGTCCGAAGATGGCGAGACCGGGTTTCAGGCATTCCAGTTTGATCACTACCCTGAGTTCCACGACAAGCTCCGGGTGGTTGGAAACTGGGCCAGCGCATCAGGTCAGGCTTGTCTGGAAGCCCAGGTTGCTCCCGACCTCATGGATTCCTACCTGCAGTGCATTGAGCGAAGTGTGACGTCATTCCTTACCGCGCAGCGGGTCGGCATGGACCAGATCCAGCTCGTCCTGCCGCCGCAGATCTCGACGGACTTCGTCCAGCGAGTGGGTGAGCAACTCAAGGTGGATCCGTCACGAGTTGTCAACGCAGCAGACGGCAACTTGAATCTGTCTACTTCCTCAACCCCTGCGGCCATGGATCGGGTACTTCGCGAACGCCTGGCCTCGCCGGGCGACTTGGGCCTGTTGATCAATGTCGGAGCCGGACTTCAGGTTGCTTGCGCGTTGTACCGGTTCTAACGAAGTAGGACCTCAAACTGTAGAACAGTTGTCCCAACTGTTTACCGTACTCGAAACGATTGCTTGGTTCCTGAACAGTTGGGACAACTGTTCTACAAAGTGATGGCTACGTCCCCGTACCAAGCGGTGTGCCCACGTGGATTGCGGCATTTTGGCGTCGGCGTTATAACGCGCCTTCTGGAATGTTACCGAAGTGAACCAACGATTTGGCGAAAGCGATCGACATGAGCAACGGCGATACCGCCTTGTTACGGACCGAGAATCTCTCCAAAGAGTATCCAGATGGTCATGTCCATGCCCTGGACAATGTCTCCTTCGAGATTCAACGGGGAGAATACGTGGCCATTATGGGCCCCAGCGGCAGTGGCAAATCAACCTTGTTGAGCCTGCTGGGCACGCTCGATGAGCCAACCTCAGGCCGGGTGGTCTTCAATGGCAAATCGCTGCAGGACTGGGGCAACCTGGCCCAGTTGCGTTCGCGCGAGATTGGCTTCGTGTTCCAGTCATTCTACTTGTTGCCAACGCTGACCGCTTTGGAAAACGTGCAAGTACCGATGTTCGGCGGCAGCCTGTCCGCTGCTGAGCGAGTTGCCAAAGCCCGAGAATTGCTGGAAGCGGTGGAGATGACCAACCGCGCCTCGCATCTGCCCAAGCAGTTGTCGGTCGGTCAACGACAACGGGTTGCCATTGCCCGCTCGCTGGCCAACGATCCCCTGCTGCTGTTGGCGGACGAACCCACTGGCAATCTCGACACCCAGACGGCCGAAGGGATCTTGAACCTGTTCTCAGACCTCCACGAGAAGCGCAAGATGACGCTGGTGGTGGTCACGCACAGCGATGAGGTTGCCGAACATGCCAAGCGCGTTATTCGCGTTCGAGATGGCAAGATCGAATCAGACACGACGAATACCCAACTGGCTTGACCTGTTCTTCTTCGCCCATGGATGGAATTCCCCGGTCTCTTAATCCTCGGTTCGGCAACCATGTGCATCAAAACGTGTTTCGCAGTGGCTGCGATCGTTATCGCCAGTTCGACCGCTTACGGTCAGGCGGGTGGCAATCCTGTCTTTGAGTCTTTGACCACTGAGGGAATTGAGCTCTCAGATGGTTCCAAAGTGAAGACGCCTGAGCCGAGCTTCGCTGATGACCTCACCGCAGAGCAAGAACAGAAGATCTTAGCGACGGTCTCCGGCGGCCAGCCTGTGGCCCGTTTCACGCGGAACTCACGGGTGGCCCCTATTTCGCTCGTTCTAAAATCTCAAGAAAACAGCAAAGGGGAGCGGACCGGGCAAACCGCCAACCTCTGGTTTGTTGCCTATGGCGATCTGGAAATCGTGGCGCAAAAGAAACTTCTGGAGAACCTGTTCCAATTAGGCGAATCCAAGACAGACGCTCGCCAACTGGACGAAGCCGAGCTTGCGCTCCGTAACATCACCGTGCTGCCAGAGACCCCTACCCGTCAGCAGCGGTTCTCGATCTTGGATGTCGACCTGCTTTCCAAAGTTCAGCTGGACGGTGTCACCCAGATGTTTGTGACTCGTACGGACGGTTCGTTGTTGGCAGCTTTCAGCATTGATGCTCGCTTCAACGAAGACAAATCGTTTCCGAACACGTGGCGTTCGATCACGCGCAACAACCTCGGAAAAGAAGTCCTGGGACCTCCGGCTCCCTACAAGGGTTTTGGCGGGTATGTCAAAGCGACCCAACTCAAGAGTGTGCCGGGGGCCCTGCTGATCGAACTCCACCTGGCGTTCAACGAACCAGCCGGCTGGTTCGGCGGCCGCAACCTGCTCGGCTCCAAGTTGCCGCTACTGATGCAGGATAATGCTCGTAGCTTCCGCTCCAAACTCAAGGCAGCCGAGCAATGAGGTCCTCGGTTTGAAGCCAGCGGGATGGGAGACTCTTGCTTCCGCAAACATCGGCTAGCGTTCAAACTGCTGGTGATTCTGGATATGACTGGCCGTAGATTCCAGCCAACGCTTGAGGCTACCCGTTGTGGGAATCTGTAGGATCATGGCAGTCACCGCCCCGGCATAACAGCCCAGCGACATGGGTTGACGCTCCAGCATGTAGGCGAACAGCGTCAGCATGGCGGCCCCCTCAAGGATTGCCATCTTGATAACGGTGCGCGTGATGAACAGTTGCGAGAGCGCCTCGACCCAGTCGTCACGAACCGTCGCCGTGCGAGATTCCCCCTTCGAAAACAGCGTGGCCATCTTTTTCGAGCCGGCCTGAACCAAGCCCCAGGGAATCAACCACTGCCCTACCAGGGCGAACGCGACCACCGCGGCTGCCAGGGTAGTGACGAATACGCCAGGCTGATTGTCGGGCGCGTCCATCAACAACGTCACGACAAGAAACACCACGGTCCCACTGATCATGGCAAATACGATTATTTGAGTCGTGCGTAGGGCAGGCAAGGCTGGGGTCAGCCAACTTGGTTGTTCGTCAAAAGACATCCATTTCTCCCCGGTGGTGATTGCTGTGCGAAGCGGGCCGTGGCACAGGTGCTATGTGAGTCTACCACTTCGCCCAGGGTTGTTCGCTGAACTCCGCCGACACTTGCCGCTGCGGCAAGATTCCGAACATGCCGTTTGGTTCCAATAGTGCGTTTCGCGCCGATTTTCCGGTTCGTCAGAACACCCCGACCCAGGCGGCCAGGTTGAAGCGGGAGTTGTTGAACCGTCGATTTTTCAAGTAGACCCTGCGCGCACCGAGCCCCTCGAAACAAAGGCAGACCGCTTGATCAGCAAACAGCCAGCCACATCCGAAGGCAACCAAGTCCGCCTGAAGCCCATTCAGCGGACCTGGCTCGAGGCCTTTACGGGCTATCTCCGCAGCGAGTGCCACCTGGCCGAGAACACCGTCATTGCGTACGGCCGCGACCTCAGGCGGTTCTTCACGTGGCTCGAGAACCGGCAACTCCCCAACCTCACGGTGCGGGAGTTGTCCGACTACATGTCATGGCTCCGCGATCTGGACCTGGCCGCCACGAGTGTTGCCCGGCATGTGATTTCGCTGCGAATGTTCTTTCGCTACTTGCAGCTTGAAGGGATTGTGCGGGACAACCCGGTCGAACTGCTCGGCAGTCCAAAGCTTTGGGAACGCGTGCCGCATGTGCTGAGTAGTCCGGCTGTGGCAAAGCTGATCGAAGCGCCAGCCCCGCCAGACCTTTGGTGGCGGCGAGATCGGGCAATGCTCGAACTTCTTTACGGAACCGGATGTCGGGCTTCGGAACTGGCCGACATGCGTCTGGTTGATCTGCACCTGGACGATGGGTATTGCCGCTGCCGAGGCAAGGGAGACAAAGAACGCCTGGTGCCGCTGGGTCGTCAGGCGGCCGCCCGAGTTCGCGAATACCTGGAAGACGAACGTTCGAAACTTTGCGCCAGGTCGGCGTCCGCCCCCAGCTGGGTCTTGCTCTCTGCCCGAGGTCAGCGACTCCGCCGAGAACGGATTTGGGAATTGGTTAAGCGATACGCGCTCCGCGTTGGGGCTCCAGCGGATGTCAGTCCTCACTGGCTGCGGCACAGTTTTGCCACGCACGTCCTGGCCGGAGGTGCGGACCTTCGGCAAGTCCAAGAAATGCTCGGACACGCCAGCATTGCGACCACGCAAATCTACACCCATGTCGATGCCGAACGGCTCAAGGCGGTCCACAAGCAGTTTCACCCTCGCGGATAGCCCAACACTTCGCCTGTCAATTCGAGCTTTCTCTGAGCCGTGGAAGACCCCATTCCTCGATCGAAAGCCACCCTTCCGAAGGATCCGGCTCAGAGACAGTGCCCGATGATTCTGCGTAAAGTCATTGCACTGAAGGCTTTGAATGCGGACAATCGAATGATGGAGGAAGACATGAACCTTACAAACGACCAAGTGAAAGCGATTGAGAACGGTGAGCCCGTCCCGGTGGTCGTTGGCAAGACCGAGATCGTCCTGATCCGCAAGGACGTCTACGAGAAACTGCTCACGCTGTACGACGACTCGGAATTCTCACCAATCGAGAGGTACGCTGCGATGGAGGAAGTTTTGTCTCAGGAAGACGATCCCGGCCTTGACAGCTACCAGGTCTACAAATGAATCGTGGCGATGTCGTCATCGTCGATATCCGGACGGTGAATCCATTAGCGAAGGTGCGCCCCGCTGTTATCATCCAAAACGACCGCGACAACGGGAGAATGAGCAACACGATCCTTGCTCAGATTACGTGGGTCGGCAGCACGAGGACACTCAGTACATGATCGACGCTGCACACGTCGACTTCGCAGCCTCGGGACTGTTGCATCCTTCCGTCGTGAATTGCTCGTACGTGAACACGTCAAAAGAGTCATCGCATCATCGTCGCCCTTGCGATCAGCATACTCGATAGAGCTCGTACGGGATGCACTGCAAAGCGCGTTCAAGAATGCCAATCAGTTCCCCGAGTGGCGTTCGCTCCGCGCAACGGGACGATTCACCTGATGGTGGTCTTGTTGTTTCCACTTCGTACGGGCGCTAAAGTTCCGAAAGTCCTATTCCAAGTGGTGGATGACCATTTAGACTATGGCTGCCACTGCGTTTGAACGTGACCGGGCGTAGGATCCGTTCATCCGGCGATGGCATCCCTACGCACTCCTCGTCACAGATTGAGGGAATTGATTTCATGCATCCAGCGTGGCCGAAGTTGGTAGCTGCCGTGGACACTGCGTTGGCTTCAGGCAGAATCGGCACGCCGGTCTCTGTGCGGTTGCTCGTCGAAGAACCGTTTGATTCGGATGCTGCAGAACGGGTCCCTTCGGCAGAGCGGGTGGTCACCGCCATGGCAACGCTGCTGGCACAGTGCGAAGCTTGGCTCTCATCCCCAGTCACTCGCTTGCAGGGAGTTGCAGCCGGGCGTCACTATACGGTCTTGGCGCGATGTATGGCTGGCAGTTCGGTTTTGGTGGGTTGGGGAACTGCCGACCATCACCCCTTGCTCGAAGCGGCGCTGTTCGGCAATCACGGGGTCCTCAATTGGCAACCGGACGGCGCAGATTTCTTGCTCGCGGCGCGGCCGACGGAACATCGGCTGCCGGCCCCTCCTCCGCGATTGTCGCAGGCCGTGGAACTCTCGTTCCAACAAAAGACCTCCGTTTCGCTAGGGCAGGACAGCGATTCACAACGTGCCACCGCAACACGCCCTGAGGCGGCAGGCCCGGCGCTCCCGATTCGTTCGTCTGATGCATCAGCGGGGTCTCAGGCACCTCCACTGGGTGTGTTACTTGTCACAGGCAGCCATACCCATCAAGAAAACTACGCGTTAGAACTTGCGGCAGATCCACGCTGCCGATTGATTGGCGTGACGGATGCCGACAATGTTGGTCCCCGTCGTCAGGCGCTCAACGCGGCGCTCGCGCACCGGCTGGGCACGGCTTACATCGACAACTTTGCCGCAGCCCTGGCCCGCCCTGATGTGCACATTGTGAGTATCTGTGCCGAGCCAGATCGGCGAGGGCCGTTGATTGTCCAGGCCGCAAACGCCGGCAAGCACCTGTATCTGGACAAACCACTCGCCGCGACGATTGAGGAAGCGGACGCCGCCGTTCAGGCAATTCACAACAACGGCGTGGTGGCGCACATGTTCAGCCAGGTTCACTTCCCTTGGGGAGAACGGGTCAGGGAAGTTGTGGCGTCGGGCGTGTTGGGAGAACTCCGTGCGGTGCACTTCGATCTGCTATTTGCCAAGGGGCAAACCGGCACTGCCCAACTCTACGGCACTCGGGCAGAAACCCAGCGGCCGCGGGAGTTCGAAGGGATCGAGTCCAAGCGAGAGCTTTCCAACGTGGGTGTCTACCCCTTGGCACTGCTGCCGCTGTTGACCGACCGCGCCGTGCAGAGCGTGTTTGCCTCGACCGGCAATTACTTTTTTGCAGAACATCAAGCCCACGACATGGAAGATTTTGGCCAGATGCTGCTGCGTCTCGAGGGAGGGGTGGTGGCCACGGTCACCGCTGGCCGCACCGGTTGGTGTTCCCATCCGCAGCATGGGCTCAACCGAGTCTGTCTGATTGGGAATGAGCGCAGCGTCTGCTTGGACACCGCCCGGCCGCGCGTCGAGATCTGGAGTGACAGCCCCGCCTGGTCCGCTCCCGCCCGCCATCCTGAAGACCCGATGGGTTTTTGGAAGAGCACCAACGAAGAGTCCGGCGTGCGTCCCAAGCAAGATTGGGTACTGGCCAGCGATCTGGCAACCAAGAGCGATGCCGTGCATTTCATTGATTGCGTGATCCAAGGGCGCAAGCCCGATGTTTCCGTTGACGTGGCCGCACTCACCACCGAACTCCTCACCGCTGCCTACCAGTCCGCCGCCACTGGCACGTCGGTCGAACTTCCCCTGGTGCGAACCAACACGTGCTAGTTATCCACATGAGAAGCCACGGGGAACCATGGTAGAAGCATTGACCCCCTGGTTGATTCTGCAGATACTAAACCACCTTCGATACCCAAAGTTCGAGCGTGAAGACACGATTCTTCAGACGCTAAGCGTAGAATGATGACTCTCGCGAACACGGCCCATTGTAGAACCAATCGCATGACGCTGAACCCGCTCTCGGCCCTATCCCGACGTGACTTGCTCCGTACCGGTTTGCTGACACTGGGGAGCCTGGGCATAGCCAACTTGCTACGTCTACAAGGGGCCGCCGGCGAGGCAAAGCCGGGCGTTCGGCAAAAGTCGGTGATCATGATTCACTTGCTGGGTGGGCCCAGCCATATCGACATGTACGATATGAAACCGGAGGCGCCGCCGGAGTATCGCGGAGACTTTCTCCCTGCCACGTCGAATGTCTCCGGCATCGACATGTGTGAGCTGATGCCGAGGCAAGCCAAGATTGCAGACAAGTTGGCAATCGTGCGGGGAATTCAGTTCTGCGGTGCCCACGATACCTACCAATTGCTTTCTGGCTATCGCGAACGCCCGGTGGTGACCGGCAAAGTTGGCACGAAGCCACGCCCCGCGTTCGGCGCGGTGGTGAGCAAGTTGTTCGGAGAAAGGGTCCGTTCGATCCCTCCATATGCCAGCCTGGGCGATCTGCGACTGCTGGCCGGCTATGACGATATCGAAACCCCCGCATACCTCGGGCCGGCCTTTGGGCCGTTTCGTGTCGATGGCCCTGGCAAAGACAATCTCACTCTCAATGGCATCACACCTGAGCGGCTACAGAATCGCAAGGCCATGATGCAAGATCTGGAGCAAGCCAGACGCCATTTGGACGCGGCTTACGAGGATGTCTCCGCGGTCGATCAATTCACAGCCCAGGCACTGGAGATTCTTACCTCGACACGCACACGTGACGCGTTTGATATCAGTCAAGAACCGCAAAGTGCGCGAATCCTATGGCGGCTACGATGACCTGCTCCTTGCTCGGCGGCTCGTCGGAGCTGGCGTTCCCGTCGTGACGCTGCCGGCAAGATTCGTCGTTCGGGTTCCTGGTGCTCCCGACCCTGGTGGTTGGGACACGCACGCCCACAACTTCAAGATCCTCCGTGAGAAGCTTCCTCGTTACGATCACGCGATTGCCGCACTGATCAATGACCTGGATAGCCACGGCCTGTTAGAAGACACCGCGGTGGTGGTGTGGGGCGAATTCGGCAGGCAGCCTAAAGTTGGCAATGTGACGCCCGATGGGCGAGGACACTGGCCGTCGGCAGGTTTCGCGCTGCTGGCGGGTGGCGGTCTGCAGACAGGACAGATTGTGGGCGAAACCGACAAACACGGTGAGCGCACCACCGGCCGGATCATCACGCCAGCCAACGTACTCGCAACGCTGTACGAAGTGTTGGGAATTGATCTCGCCCAGACCACGCTCCCAGATTTCTCAGGCCGCCCGCAGTACCTGCTGGACGACTGTGAACCGATCCGTGAGTTGCTTTAACCCTCACGTCGCGTTGATTCCCAACTGCTCAGGCGATGATGTCTTTGACCGCTTGGCCATGCACGTCCGTCAAACGGAACTGGCGACCTTGGAACTTGAACGTGAGACGCTCGTGATCCAGGCCCAACAGATGCAGGATTGTGGCATTTAAATCATGCACATGCACTGGGTTCTCTGCCGGGGCGTAGCCAAACTCGTCGGTCTTGCCATACACGGTCCCAGGCTTGAGCCCACCACCAGCCATCCAGATGGTGTAGGCCTCTTTGTGATGATCGCGACCCGCGCGCGTTTCCATGCCTGAGCTGTTGGTCCCTTGCGCCATAGGGGTGCGTCCGAACTCGGCACTCCAGACAATCAAGGTTTCGTCCAGCAGCCCTCGCTGGCGGAGGTCTTTGATCAGGGCAGCAATCGGTTGATCCACCTGTTTGCATTTGTTCGGAAGATTCTTGAACACGCTACCGTGGTGATCCCACCCTTGGTCAAACAACTGGACAAAGCGGACTCCCCGCTCTACCAATCGCCGGGCTAACAAGCAATTGTTGGCAAAGCCAGCTTTGCCGGGCTGGGTACCGTACAGTTCATGCGTCGCCTGGGTTTCTGTGGACGTATCCATCAACTCAGGCACGGACGACTGCATTCGATAAGCCATCTCGTACTGGCTGATCCGCGTGGCAATTTCAGGGTCGCCTACATCTGCCAACTGCTCCCGGTTGAGCTCGTTGACCGCCTCGACCACCTTGCGACGATCTGCTGATTCGAGCCCCGCGGGGTTCGAGAGAAACAGCACGGGATCACCTTGTGAGCGAAACTCGATCCCCTGATAGATCGACGGCAGGAAACCGCTGCCAAAGATGCTATTCCCGGCTCCTGGATACTGGCCGGTGACCATAACCACGAAACCAGGCAGGTCTCTGTTCTCACTCCCTAGTCCATAGGTGGTCCAAGCGCCCAGGCTAGGGCGACCGAATCGGCCGAAGCCCGTCTGTACGAACATCTGCGCGGGAGCATGGTTGAATTGCTCGGTATGCAGCGTGCGAATGAACGTCATCTCGTCCGCACACGTTTGCAGGTTGGGCAACAGATTGGAAATCTCGATGCCGGAGTTTCCGCACTTGCGAAAAGCGTACTGCTTGTCATTGGCCGTCCCGAGCAACGTGGGATGGCTCCGAATGAACGCCAGACGTTTGCCTTCGAAGAACTCGTTAGGGCACTTTTCGCCGTTGCGTTTTTGCAATTCCGGCTTGTAGTCAAACAGGTCCAAGTGGGACGGGGCACCGACCAAGTGAATGTAGATCACGCTCTTCGCCGAGGCAGGAAAATGCCCTGCACGGGCAGCCAACGGATTCTGCGAACGCTGCGGTGCGGCAAACCCGTCACTCGCCAACAGCGAAGCGAGCGCGGCACCACCGATCCCCATTCCGGCCCTTTGGAATAGCTCACGTCGCGAACAGGCTTGTTGAATCTCTTGAAGGGGGTGCATGACACACTTCCGAAAAATGGGGTCGCAGGCTCAGTTGAGCGTGATGGTTTCGTCAAGGTTGAGCAGCGCATTGGCCACAAAGAACCAGGCCGCAATCTCCGCACGTTGAGCGGCATTTGCCGGGAGCGAGAGGATCGGGCTGCTCGAAAGAATTTGATCCACCGTCTTAGGTGCCGCACGAAGACGCGTGTGTTCTTGCTGAAACAACCGAGTGAGAACTTGGGTCTCACGCTCAGAAGGCTGCCGAGCTACGGCGCGGCGGAATGCGTAGGCCGCCCGAGTCTGATTGAGGTCGTGGGTACGCTCGGTGGTCGGCACCGGTTCAAATTTGACAACCTTGAGGGCAAAGCCCAACGCCATTTCGACGTAGGCTTCGTCATTGAGCAACGTCAGTGCTTGCAGCGGCGTATTGGTGCGGCTGCGCTGCGGATGACAGGCCGAACGGTCTGGACCATCAAAGTTGACGAAACTTGGATACGGAGCCGCCCGACGCCAAACCACATACACGCCCCGACGAAAACGGTCTTCGTCTTGTTCGACCTTGTAGACAGGTTCGTTCCGTCCCACTTGCCGCCAGATGCCACCTGGCTGCGGCGGGAAGATGGGAGCACCTCCCATCTTGGTGGCCAACAGTCCACTGATCTGCAGCGCGTTGTCTCGAATCATTTCGGCACTTAGCCGATAGCGGGGGCCGCGGGCCAACAACACGTTGTCCGGATCGCGTTCCAACACCTCAGGCGTGAGCCGCGAAGACTGCCGGAATGTGGCAGACATCACCATCCGCTTCAACAGATGCTTCATCGAGTAGCCGGACTCTTGCAATTCGACCGCCAACGCATCCAGCAACTCCGGATGACTGGGGGCTCACACTGCGTGCCAAAGTCTTCGGTGGTCTTGACGATTCCTTGACCAAAGATCTCTGCCCACCAGCGATTGACGGTCACCCTGGCGAACAATGGGTTCTCATCGTCCACGATCCACTGAGCCAAGCCAAGGCGGTTCTGTGGCCACTCGCTGTTCCAATCGTGCAGCACTGCCGGTGTGCCAGGCTCGACCGGCTTGCCGGGGTTTAGATAATCTCCCCGTAGCATAATTTTCGTATCACGAGATTCTGGCATCTCGACCATCACCAGCGTGGTGGCCGGCTTCACACCGGCTACCTTCTTCTTGAGTTCCTCCAACTGTTTGGTCAACTGCACCAGGCGGGGCCGTTGCTGCAGGTAGTAGGCGTCAATCTGCTTTCGCTGTTTCTTATCGGGTTTCTCGGCACGCAGAGCGGCTGCCACATCTGAAGGCACTTGATATGCAGACAAGTGACTGGTGGTGGCCAACAAGCGAAATCGGCCAATGTTGCGACCCGAGCCAAATTGCTGAGCAAGCTGGATTGCCAACTTGGGCGAGTCCCCCTGCACGGGACTCTTGGCCTCGAAGGTTGCCCAATGGTCTTTGTGAAAACCTTCTGCTCCTCCCACTGCCCAACCTGTCTTGAGATTGCCGTCAATGGCGCCAGACACGGCCCATTTGTCTTGTTCGAAATCCGCGGTTGCCTTCCCCAGTGGAACAGGTGTGTTACGTCCCCCGTCACCTTCGCTGACGACGGCAACTGAGAACTCGTTCAGGATAAAGTTGGGCCGTTCAGGATCCGTCCGACCCGGACCTTGACCAGGCAGCGACTCGTGGGTGAGTGTTTCGAGTCGCAGTGCGCGGATGCCTGACACCGGGGACTGCACGGTCACGCTGTAGGTCGTGGTGTTAGGGACATTTCCTTCGACCAACAGCGAACCATCCTCGAGCGTGCGGACGGTCTCGCCCCCGGTCGCTCGAAAGTCTACGACTTCCAGGGTGTGCCACTGCGGTGGGTCGGCCAACTTGGCCAGCATTTCGGTTTCCCAGGCCTGCTGGGCGGCGGCGCTGGCGGCGCGTTCGGCCTGAAGCTGCTGCTCCAACTTGGTTTGCTGCGACTTGAGTTCGGCCAGGCGTTCTTCTTGCGTTGGTTCGAGCGGCAAATCGATCTTGGGTCCGTAGAAACTAAACTGCACCCCCGACCCGCTATTCTCAACTTCGAGCGGTGTATTGTTGAAGTACGAGAACAGCTTGTAATACTCCTCTTGCGTGAATGGATCGTACTTGTGGTTGTGGCATTGGGCACATTCCATGGTGGTGCCCAAGAACACAATCCCGGTGGTGTTGACCCGGTCCACAACCTGATTCACCCGGTTCTCTTCCGGATGCACGCCGGCTTCGACATTGCAAGTTGGGGTGCGGTGGAACCCGGTGGCAATCTGCTGGGCCAACGTCGCCTGGGGAATCAGGTCCCCGGCCAACTGTTCGATGGCGAACTGATTCCAAGGCATGTCAGCATTGAGAGCTTCGATCACCCAGTCTCGATAGGCCCAACTGTCACGCAACTGATCTGCTTGAAAACCATTGGAGTCCGCATAGCGGGCCAGATCCAGCCAATGGCGAGCCCAATGTTCGCCGTATCGGGGGGAATCCAGAAGTTCATCCACCACCCGCTCGTAGGCTAACGAAGACTCATCGGCCAGAAAGGCATCTACCTGCTCCACCGTCGGTGGCAATCCTGTCAGTGCCAGATGGACTCGCCGCAGCAAACGGGCAGGCTGTTCTTCATCAGCGGGAGCCAAACCTTCGGCTTCGAGACGCGACAGAACGAATCGGTCAATCGCTCCCTGCGGCCAGGCGCTCTGCTGGACCGGAGGAAGTTCCGCACGCGTTGGTTTCTTGTAGGCCCAATGCTGCGATCCTTCATTCGCATCGTCTGGCCAATCGGCGCCTTCATCAATCCAGCGCCGCAGCAAAGCAATTTGTTCGCCGGTCAGCTGCTTGCCTTTTGGGGGCATTCGTAAAGACTCGTCGGCTTCGGTCACCCGTTGCACCAAAATGCTTTGGGCACTGTTGCCTGCAACCAGCACCACTTCGCCGGAGTCTGCCGCCGTGAACGCATCTCGTTTGTTGCTCAAACGGAGCCCACCGTCGCGATTCTCTGGCCCGTGACATTCGTAGCAACGTTGTTTCAACAGCGGCTGAATGTCTCGGCGGAAGTCGATCGCCTTGTCTTCGGCATTTGCTAGAGAAGCTGCGGCCAACCAAAAGGTGATGGCCCAGCAGCCCAACGAACAGCGTGAACAGAAGGTTTGCATAAGGAATCGCTTGAGCGTGAAGGAGGCGCACGCCAGGGCGTGATAGCGAGTCAGGTGGGGCACTGCACCGAGAACGGAGCCTCGGCTGCTTGGTTGCAATATAATCGCAACCCCCTTATCAGTGCAAATCTTGGCCGACGTAGTAAGTAGCCGTAGTTTGGCTCTACCCAATGGCGAGGCTTGTACTCCTGCCCCCGGAGCGCGGAGCCATAAAGAGGGGGATGCCTCGATGTGTGGAGCCAGGGTTTGATTTCGCCTACACAGCGCAGACTGCCATGAACAGCAACTTACGAGTTGTCGGTTGCTCCATGTTCTCTATCGGCTGGGTTCTTTTCAGTTCTCGGAAATCTTAGCCGAAGCCGCTGCGGCGAACGTCTTGGCGATTCGCAGTACGCGAATGTTCACGACGTCAGCCGCGTAGATGTAGTCGTCCGTGGCATCTACGGCGCTGGGCCAGGCGAGCGGAACGTCGGAGGTTGGGACGAGGTCCCCGGCGAGTCCACCCAGCGAGTCCCGATTGCCGTAGGTGCCCAGGGAGTGAACGGCGTTGCCGGCGTTGTCGATCACCGAGACGCGTGGCAGCAGGGAGGTGGGGTAGTAGATCCGCCCATACCCATCGACTCCAAAGCGTGGCGTTCGCGTGAACTGCCTCGAGAACGCACCAAGATGCACGTTGTAAATATGGGACGCAGCGGTTGGTGCCGTCGGGAACAGTTGGCCACTTGTCCGCGATCCGGTGGGGGCGTATTTGTAGATCCGGCCGTTGCTCGCCTGAAAGTCGGCGTCCTTTTCGTAGCCCTGTGGCGGCGCGTCCGCTGGACCGTCATTGATGCCAACGTACAGGTTGCCCTGGGGATCAAAGCGGATTCCCCCGGCACGAACTCGCTGGAGGTCTTCAAACAGCAACCCTTCCCAAGGAGCTTTGTTCGGATCCGCTTGGAAGAAGCGCAAGTAGCCTGAGTAGTCAGCCTTGGTGCCAAGTGCTCCGAGCGTGGCGATGCTACCGTCGGGCGCGGCGGCAATTCCCCGATCACCATGCCCTAGCCCGATTCGCCAGTCGTTCGAGAGGACCGGCGTCACCTGGCTACTGTCCGGAGAAGTGGTCACCGGAGAAGGGCTGAAGAACTTGCTGTCCAGTCGGTACCGGACCACCGCCTTGCGGTCGGCATGCCCATAGAGCCAGCGGTTGTGGGCATCGATCGCCACGCTCAACGCTCTCAATGGCGTTTGTTCGTCGATCATGCAGCGTTCGAACTTTGGCGCATTCCAGTCGGTAATACGAAAGCACGCATTGAAGCCGTCGGGCAGATAGACATCGCCGGTCTTCTGGTCCACGCAAAGATGTCGAAAATCCAGGGCACGCTGCGTGCCGGCCTCATAGAAATCCTTGACGAGTGTGAGCTGGTCTCCTTGGTCTTGGTAGACCCGTACCGAAAGCGACGTGTAGGCAACCCAAACAAAGAGATTGCCGGCAGATTCAGCCACCGTGAGATAAGTCGGCTGGTCGTAGTGATGCACAGGGCACAGCGGTAGGGTGACCGCAGGCTTGGTGTCCTGGGTCCAGTCGTTGAACTTCAGCAGCTTCAACTCTCCCTTGCCGTGGAAATGTCCGAAACGAGTGGTGACGAAGAGCGCCTTGGACTTGGGGTGGATTGCAATCGCGTCCGGGTTGGTCAACGGAATCTCTCGAATCACGTCGGCCGCGTCGTTGAGAATGACGATGCGTTGGTTCTGGCGGTCACAAATGAAAACGTGGCCCTCGGCATCCACCGCCACCCCACTGAGCGCCGAGTTCTCGCCATACCGCGCATCTCCAATCGGCGAACTTCCGCGAGCAACAATGTCTGTGATCACTTGATCTGCCGGCAGTGCAAAGAAAGGGCTGGCCTTGCGCGTGGCAAAGTCTACCTTGAAAACCTGGCCATCTCGCCAAAACCCCGAGGCTTCTGCGCCTGTTCGCCTTCCGGATTTGTCCTGGCTGCCGGCGAACCAACCGCTCAGGTAGGAGGATTGCCGGTCAGGTGACAGGCAGAAGCGCGGATGCCCTGCGAGATACGGTGTGCCCCCTCGCGAACGTCTGGCACCAGATCCGAGGTCCGGGTTGTTGATGATCCGGTCTTCCAAAACAGGTTGAGCTGGGACGGTTCCGTCGGTGCGAATTACCATCAGCTGATGATCTCGTTCCAGCAGCAGTCGGTCGACTTCTGGCGAAGGAATCAAGTTGGCGATTCGCCCTCGGTAGCCGGAGACAGGCAGTAGCGAGAGGGCGGGTGAATTGAGATCGTTGTATTGGAACGAGTACGCGCCGTCTGCATGTTTGTAGATACCCCAGCCCTGGACTTCTTTCACATCCTTTCCGGCAGGTGGCGGATAGACCGTACTGAGGTACCCTCCGGCCGCGTCGTACTGCCGGAGTGCGGCTGGCCCGCAGTTGCTGGCGTTGCCCAGCACATAAACCTTGCCATCTGGCTTGGCTTCCAGTCCGGTGATTCTCCAGGCGGCGTGATCCCCTTGCCCCATCTCCTTTGAATAGAATGCGTAAGGATCCCCGCCGACAACACGGTCCAACTTGCTCCCCATACCTGCCCTGACTCGGACGGTGCAGCCTGACACGTCTGGCACGGGTTCGCCATAGTCATTGCGGCCATCCCATTGGATCGATTGGGCGAGTCCAGCGGAGAGCGGCGAGGGGGGCGAGTGCTGACCATCGAGAACACCGGCGGCCAGGTGGCGAACCACTTCGCCGCGCGCGTTGAGAATGGCCACTTCGACATCGGTGCTGGCCGAGACGTCGAACCGAATATTCACAATCTGATCATCTCGTTCAATACGCGGCCCATTGATCTTGAGCGGATCCGCTTGAGCAACCACCGTGGCACTTAGGTACGTTGAGATCAAGAACGCAGCCAGCAAAGTGAATCTCATAGTGGAATCTATCCCGAGGCGGTTTGTTAAGTTCGTTTCGAAGTGCCAGCACAGCAGCAAACCCATAGTGAATCAAACGATTGAGAACAGCCAGAGGCGTGTCAAGGTTACAAGATGGTTGTCATTGTGTGATTCAGGCGACTTTCGAACCGGCAGCGTTCGCTCGAAGGGTGGGAATTGGTTGGTTCAAGCTCGAACCTCGCATCGCGGTAGCCACAAACTCTTCCCAACCGAAAAGAATCCGGCCTATCGTTACGGCCGGACGCGTGCTGACCGCTACGTCCGGCAATGCAAACTTGGGTAGCTCTGGCCACCTCTTTTCTCTGCTGCAGATCTCGGTTAGCCTGGATTCGGTTACCCAAGTGTATTCCTCTGGAGTTGCTATCCACAATGCGTGTCTTCATTCGCGATACTGCCAGTTCGATGAGCCAAACCGCCGCCACCATCATTGCCGATTTGGTCCGACGCCAGCCTGATTGTGTGCTGGGCTTGGCAACCGGGGGGACTCCTCAAGGGACGTACGAAGAACTGGTGCGGTTGCACCGCGAAGAGGGCTTGGACTTCTCTCAGGTGGTGACGTTCAATCTGGATGAGTACGTGGGGCTTGCCGCAGAGCATCCACAAAGCTACCGGTATTTTATGCAGCAGAATCTGTTCGATCACATTAACGTGCGACCAGAGAATACCCATGTACCAGAGGGCACGCCCGAAGACTTTGCTGCCCACTGCGCCGAATACGAAGCACGAATCGCTGCCGCGGGAGGGATCGACTTGCAACTGCTGGGCATTGGCGGCGATGGGCACCTGGCCTTCAACGAGCCTGGTTCGTCGTTGGCGAGTCGGACTCGCATGGTTGTCTTGGCCCAACAGACGATTCGAGACAACGCACGCTATTTCGACACCGAAGACGAAGTGCCACGTGCCGCCATCAGCATGGGAATGGGCACGATCCTCGAGGCTCGGCAGTGCCTGATGCTGGCCGCAGGGATCAACAAAGCCAAGCCAGTGCGCGAAGCCTTGGAGGGGCCGGTTAGTTCTTTGGTGCCTGCCTCGGCCTTGCAACTTCATCCCGATTCGATCGTGGTGCTGGACCGAGACGCGGCAGACTTGCTCGAACTGCGCGAGTATCACGAACACGTCGAGGCAGTCACGAACAAATTGGGCGTGGCCGCCCGTTGAGGTCATTGAGTTTGGCTTCGTACGAACTGACATCATCACGCTAGACAACTTGGAGACCCATCTCTCATGCACCATCGCAATCGCTTGTTGGCCCAATTGAAACATGCGCGTCAGTTGACCGAGGCCCTGTTCGCGTCGTTTACCAAGCCGAGCGATTGGACACATCAGGTGCATCCCAAGGCCAACCATGCCTTGTGGGTAGCGGGGCACATGGGCACCGTCGACAACTTCTTCATTTCGTTGCTCGACAAGAGCCAGGTTCGCTCGTTACCAGGCTATGACAAACTGTTCGGCATGGGTTCGATCCCGACCAGCGACCCCGCGGACTATCCTAACCCTGACGAAGTGCTGGCCTACATGCGCGAGCGGCGCGAGACCTTGCTCGAAATCATGTCCGGCATCAGCGATGAGGGGATGGAAGCATCGACCGGGGACGGGGCACCTGACTTTATCCCCGACGTGGCCGCCGTCTTCGAGACGGCCATCTGGCACGAAGGGATGCACGCCGGACAGGTGACCGTCGCTCGTCGCGGGCTCGGGCATGATCCGTTGCTCACTTCCAGCTAACCAATGGATCAGCGCAGCAAACCGCGAAACCTCGCGATCGAGGGGATTCTTCTGGATCGGCGCGCGGGCAGGTGATTCAATAGCGTACGTTCAATTCGAGATGTTGTGATTTGGGGAGATTCGTCATGTTGCGTTGGGTTCTCGGAGGTTTGGCCGGCAGTGCCGTTGGGGTCGCAATCTGGGTCGGCATTGGGATGGCCGGTTACGAGATCGGATGGATCGCCTGGGGAATTGGGTTCTTAGTCGGGTTGGGCGTGCGGTACGGTGCCTATCTTGGCGATCACGATGAGGACACGTTGCAAGGGGTGGTTGCCGCCGTGATGGCATGCGGTTCGATTCTCGTGGCCAAGTACATTCTGTTCCACATGCTGGTTGTCGGACCCATCGACGATGCGATCCAAGAACGCCAAGCTAATACGACCAGTGAATTGATGATTGCCCTGCAAGCCGATACGGTTGTTGAGGAGATGACGGAGCAAGGCAAGACCGTCAACTGGCCCGCTGGCATGACCTACGATGAAGCAAGGAGCGAGCCAGACTACCCTCCGGCAGTTTGGAAGCAAGCGGAAGCCCGCTGGAGCAAACTGAGCCCAGCAGAGCAGCAACAAAAGATAGACGAACAAATCGCCGCTGCCGAAGCGTTATTTCGACGTATGGCGCCCAGCTTTGCGTCGTTCTTTTCGCCTTGGGATTTGCTCTGGTTCGGACTGGCCATGATCACGGCATTCCGGATCGGTGTTGGATCGTACGGCGAAGACTGACCCCGGACTCCATTTCCCCGGCCGCTCATTAATTGTCCGTTGGATGCTTAGATCCAAGCGGCAATGATGCGCATCCCTTGCCCAATCAGTTGGACGAGATAAACGACTCCCATCCACCAGATGGCGGTCTCGATCCCGATCACCATGCTCCAGGCGACTTTGCTCATTGGCGAAAACGCTCGGCTGCGCCACAAGACAGGCAGCCCAGCGGCCCCCACCACCAAGATCAGTGACGAGAGGATCAACCAACGGTTATCGAGAGCCTGGGCACAAGCTGCGAACGAGGAATCGGACGGACCAGATTCGACACAATCACTGCAGTAGGATTGGTTGGAATCCAGCGAACGTTGGCAGCACGAGCAACAGTTTGCTTGCTGTGACCGCGTCGATAGCGGCGAGGTGCGGGTTTCGTTTGTGGAGGCCAGTGTGGGCATTGGGGTGGGTTTCGGCGAGGCTGGTGTCGTTCTGCTGGGACCTGGCCCAACGTGCAACTGCAAATGGATAGGTGATGCAGAGCCATCCGGTCAAGACTTCCTTGATAGGTATATTCGGATTTTCCCGCGTTATCGGCCAGAGAAATGGTGCTAGCAGCGAGGCCAACCATACAAGGGGCCTTTCCACAACGGTGCTCGACCACGCTCGCCAGAAACTTGGGGCCAGCCTGATCTACGGGTAGACTTCCCTTGGGTGTTCACCCATTCACTTCTCTTTTTTCATCTGCGAGCGCTCAGCGCTTGAGCATTCAGAAACGATGTTGGGACCTGAACTGATGGGAAAACCGCAGGAAAAGCATTCGGGTTTCATTCAGAAGTTCAGCGGGTTCCTCCGGGCCGACGGAGAAACGAGCCTGGACCAACGCGAGGATCCCAGCGACCTTCGAACGACGCAGGTCTCGTATTCAACGCTCACCTTGCAGTTCGTACTGATCCTGACCCTTTCCAGTTCGATTGCCAGCTTGGGCCTGATGGCCGATAGTGCGGTGACCATTGTGGGAGCAATGCTCATTGCGCCTTTGATGAAGCCCATCCTGGCTTACGCCTACGCGATTGTCACGGCAGAACGAATCCTCTATTGGCGAGCGTTGCTGACATTGAGCACGGGTGTGTTGATCACCATCTTCGTCGCTGGCCTGGCCGAGAAGGTGCTGGGACTGCGAGGTCCCACAGAGCAGATTGTGGCCCGCACGCAGCCCACCTTGATTGATCTGGGAGTGGCCATTGCGGCGGGAATTGCTGCCTCGTTGGCAACGGTGCGGCGGAACGTGGCCGACACGCTGCCCGGTGTGGCAATCGCTGTTGCTTTGGTGCCGCCGTTGTGCGTTGCAGGAATCTGCTTCTCGGTACAGGCCTGGTCCCTTGGGTGGGGAGCCACGTTGCTGTTCGCTGTCAACTTGACTGCAATCGTGTTTGCGGCAGCAAATGTCTTTGTGATCGAAGGGTACGCACGTCTGCGGCGAAACTCGCACGGCCTCCTGTTCTTGATCTTGATTGCAGGATGTGTGCTGACCGTTCCACTAACCGCAGCCTTAAAGAAACTGCGTGCCGACGATCTTGCCCAAGAAGTCGTCGAAAGCTACCTGCACGAACAGTATCCCAAGAATCAGGTGGTGCATCCCGCTGATCTTTCCAAACTTGACGCCCTCTCATTTGCCGATCACGTATTCGTGTTCGTGGAACTCAAGGCCCCGTTGTCCAAGTTTACGAAACAGGATTGCCAGGAGATTCAACGGCGGCTCGAGCAGGCGTTCCAGCAGCCGGTGAATCTCAAGGTGCAGCTTCTACTCACCAACGAGGTGATGATCTACCCGCACCGACTTCCCAACGGCGAGTTCCCTCAGTACGGCGGCAACGACCTCATACCACGTCGGTAACCTTCAGCAGCCGCTAACCAATCGCCGTTCGCCGTAAGTAGCGAGTGAGAAATAACATCGGGTTGGAACCGGAAAAACAAAGCTCACCGCAGAGGACAGATTGCCGAATCACAGGACTCTAGTCTCTGCACCCCTGCGTTGAGTCACAATCCGAACCGGTGGGGCGTAGCAGCTTTGCTCAAGCATCTCCGATTTCAAATGCGGAGGTTATTGTTCGCTGATTATCAACCATTCAACGAATTAGGTGTCCCTAAAAATAGTGGTCGCGGTTGACCCCATCAAAGGTAGCCTCCTGACAGGCAGCATTTCTTGAAACGCTTGCCGCTGCCGCAAGGGCAGGGGTCTTTGCGTCCTAACTTCTCTTCCAGCAGTTTGTCACCATGGACAATGCGGACTCCCCGTTTGACCTGCGTCTCCGAAGGGAATCCTCTCCGCCGCTTACTCATCGGTTCGAAAAAAGGAATGTTCGTCAAAGTTGCGATTAGCCACGGGGCACCTCGTCTTTCATTGAAAATCCAGGAAGTGAAAAACAGCGAGTGTCCTCGCCAGGAATCGAACCTGATCTACGAGCTTCGCAAGCTCGCGTGCGAATCCAGCACACTCCAAGGACAGATGACCGCCGGCACCGCGCTGGTCACGTTCAGCAGTTCAGTAGCACGAGCGCGAGGAGTCGAACCCCGTCCGCCAGTTTTGGAGGCTGGCTGCTCTCCCAGGAGCACACTCGTAGATTGGCCCATCGCCAAGAGCACAAGCATTCGCTTGCACAGCGATGGTAAGACGCAGAACCGGGAGCTGAGGTTCGCGAGGCCAAAGGGATTTGGCCAGAAAGATTACGCCCCATTCATTCTCGGCCAGCGTTGACAGAGGCGCAGAACATGGCGCGCAGCCCGACGCGCTATTCCAGGCCGTACAGGCCAGCAACCGGGATCTGGGCACCGCCGGCACGGCCGAGCCGGGTAGTGGGCAAGAACCGCGGCTCGATCAGCAAGTTGACGCCCACGTTGTCCTTGCTGTGATTGGCGGTGAACTGAAAGCTGGCCAGGAACGATTCGCCGATTCGCGTCAGCGAGAACGTTTGACCAATGTTGTTGCCTTCGCCAAAGTCGATCGACGTGCCCATGGTGGAGACCCACTTAGGGCTCATCCGGTAGCTGTACGAGGCGATGCCCACCTTACTCTTGATCGGGCCATCAAACGCGCGGAAGCCAAGGTACAGGCCGCCGCGAGGGGGACGTGTCAGGTAGCCACCCACTTGGGCAATCTTCTGACCTTGGTCGAAGAAGTCAAAGGTTCCGCTCGAAAGCAGCGTGAACTCATCGCCGATGTGCCAGCGGAAGTCGTATGTGGCAAGGCCGAAGTTCTCGCCAAAATTGTCGCGGTCCGCATCCGGAAACAACACAATGTCTGTATCGAGCACAATCCAGTCGATGATGTGCCGATTGTTGGCTGGACCTCGTTTGGTTTGCCATCGCTGATGGGCTCCCATCCGCACCGCGGTCAGGTCATCGGCAATTTCCGCACTGGGCGAAGACACGTAGTTCTGCAACCCAGAACGCAACGCGTAGTACCGTTCGTCAAATTGAATCGGCGTGGTGCCGCCGAACGTGTTGAACTGGAACCGGCGGCGGAACGCCTCGGTGGAGTCGTCATCCAGGGGATCGTAGAGCGGGAAATCAGAGATCGGTTTGGTGGCATCTGCAAATGTCGCATCCAGTTCGAAATTCACTTTGTGCGCCACGCCATGCACGTTGAACAGCCGGCTTTCGATGTTCGGGTTCACGCTCCAGATTGGCAGGTTCGCGCGAACACCAAACTGCCCAAACGCCCGCTGCTCATCGTCGCCGCTGATGTTGTTCCCCCAGTGGGCCAGTTCGCCTTCGCCATGCACCACCACCTTGACCGGTCCCACATTGAAGGGAAAGTCAATCTCGTGCCGCGAAACAATCCGCTCGCCGCGCGCATTCACTTCCCATGGCAACAGGCGGAACTGGGCCACTTCCGAAGGGTTGATCGGAGAGGGGGGCGAGGCCGTCTTCATGTTCGCGTATGCGATCTGCGAATGCCCAAAATAGGTGAACGTATCCTGGAGCAGCGGTTGCCCAATCCAGTAGTGATCGAGCCGCGGAAGCCACTGCGTTTGGGTAAAGAATTCATTCAGCCGCACATCCCCAAACAGGCTGAGTGATCGGTTGTCCCGGGTTTGTTTCAACTCAATGCCAGTGGTGAGGTCTTTGAACTCGTCCCACTCGTTCTCAAAATACTGCTCGAGAAAGTTGCGGTCGCTGATCAAACCCAGCTCGGCCGTGAGCTGGATGTCGTTGGGCAAGAACTGTCGATGCCGTCCCAACACCCGACCACGATAGTCCTTCTCGGGAATGAGGTTCATGCGGCCGGCCCCCAAGTTGTCGAGGCCATGGTCCTTAATCCCCCACGCATCGACGAAACCCGAGTAAGGGCCGGGGATGTCGAACAAGTTCATCCGACTGTAAGACAGCCGAGTGCCTAACCCCAGGCCGCGGTCGCTGAGGTAATCGACACTGGCGTCCCAATCAACTCCGGCCGGGGGATTGGTAATCCCAAGAATCTCGAAGGGGCTGAAGTCCACCAATAGCTGGGTGCCAAAGATCTGATCGTTCTTGAACCGAATCCGGTCAATGTAGAACTGTGGATTCTCCAGGTTGGTTGCCAGCACCGGCCAGTAGAACACAGGAACTTCGCCGACGAAGATGAAGTTGTTGAAGCTGGTCGCCAGGCGCTCGTGCTGTACCACCTGTTCGCCAGTCTCGGGGTCCAAGACCGGTTCGCCGGTGGCCAGGTCGAACGCTGGGAACTGGTTGTCTTCGAAATAGATATCCCCCGAGGCCATCCGATAGCCGGGACGTCCGAGACGACTCGACGTCAAATAGGCATCGCGGGCGACAAACCGATCCCGTCCCGTTTGTTCCAGGACTTCGGCCTTAAGACGCAACAGCCCTCGGTAGTTGGGAACCGGTGTCAGAATTTCAGCATTCAGCACGATCCCGACTTCGTTGTTGACATCGTAGAACATCCGATTGGCTTGCACGATCCGGTTGCCTTGGCGGAAGACAATGTTGCCCTCCAGATAGATCTGCATGGGCGTTTCGTCATTTTGCAACGACTGGCCGGTCAGATCGGGTTCTTCGACACCAGAAGTGAAGATCACCACGCGATCTGCGCTCACGTCCACCGTGCCGAACTGATCGAGTCCATCAATGATGATGTTGACGCCCGAGTCCACCACGGCCACCCACTCGTCCCGCGTAGGACTGGGGAACCACTTGGCAGATACCGGCACGCTGCTCCGCGGCCGGACACGCACACGCCGCATTCCATTCGGAACCCCAACTGGTTGGAACGAACTGGTGCCAGCGTTGTTGGGATTTGGAATCAGACCGGTCCCGTCTTCTTGGAGAGGATCCGTCTCATCAATCGGCGCTGCGAATTGGGCCGGCCTGACAAACTTGGTCTTTCCATAGTCCATGGCGCGACGTCGCAACAGGGCATTGGCGTAGACCATTGGCTTTTCGGCAGGCTCTGGTCCCGCCTGCGGCGTGCGAAAGACAATCTGGTCTGTCGATTCGAACTCGCCGTACCAGGTGGCATCGGTCACGCGAACAGGAGCCGGCCGCGCTGCCCCAGGCGGAGCATTCGCCGGAGGAGGCGTTTGCTGTTCGACGGAGACGTTGCCTTCCAGATAGACCGTGATCCGATTCTGCGTTTCGCCATACCGTCCTCGGTGTACCCAAAGCACGGCCTGTTGGGCTTGCGCCCTTCTGTCTTGCTGGGCAATCTCGCACCCTCCGGAGAGGATCCAAATGTCGTAGTCAGGCTTGGCCCAAGTCCAGCAAGCACCCGCCCGAACCACCACGGCACCGTTCTTTGTGGCGTCCGGAAGTTGCAGTGGAGCCTGCTGTGCGCTGGCCACGCGGGACATGCTGACCAGCCCAACAGCCGCCAGGAGGACGATCGCCGGCAGCCATGACGTGCCGCGACCGCGCAGCGCAGCAGCAGTGGCCGCACCAACGGCAGCGCACTGGGATTGAGATCGAATTGGGCCGAGATCTGATCGCGGCAGAACGAGATCCTTCCCGCTCAATGTCGGATAAAGAGCCGAAACGACCGGCTCGGTAACACGTAAAGGACTATTACGAAACGACTTAAACATTGACAGCGAAACAACAAGCGGGGCGGATTATAGGAGCCTCAACGGCGGGGTCAAGGCAGGTTTATCCCGCGTTGATCTAACGTAAGTCACAACATAACCATTGCTTGCGCCGCATCACCAGTTCCCCGTCGGATGCTTCCTGGAATGTTTCGCACTGCTGGCACCAGCACCGATGCTTCGCTGGCAATCGGCTGGGCCGGAAGCCACAAACCGGATAGAATGACCAGTGGAACTCTGCACTTCTGGCCCAACGCAAGGGAACACCATGCGTCAATCTCAGGCCGCTTTCGTCCTCGCCACTGCGGTGATGGCAATCGGATCGCTGAACCTCGGCTTCTTGGCAACAGCGGTTGCCCAGGACAAAGGAGGTTTTCAATACACTCCGCTCGATGCTGGCCGTGATGCCTACGTGCGGCAGCAGGCAAGGAGAGAAGGCAACATCAACCGACAGATTGGCGTCAATGACTACGTCCGCTGGTTGGCGAATTTGCCGGATCGCTCACCGTTTGGACTCGCCCTGCCGAGGGGGCAATCTCAAATTTACGGACCTGGTAGCTACATCGATGGTAACACCGTGTTCGAACCCTATGGGTCCATGCCCCCGTATGCTGGTATCCCCTACGCGCCACGGGTCGAGCAACCGACCGGGTACGAGACGATTTTCAAAAAGAACGGAGGCTACTACTTCGGTCCGACGTACGACCGACCTGAGCCTGCCCCGCCGGTGGCTCTTGCTCCTCCGCCCCGCAATGCCGAGAGAAGGTTTTTGGAACCCGTCGGCTCACCGCAGTTCGTTCCCGAAGATCCTGCCGCGCGTGAGGAGAACGCCTTCGGCGACGAACAGCAACTGGCCAACCTGCGAGGGCTGTTTGCTGCCGGCAACTACGAACAGGTTCTCAAACAGGCGGGGCAGATGCCAGCATCGGAAGAAGGGCTGCTGCTGCAAGTGCATGCGTTGGCCGCGTTGGGGGAGTTTACCGAAGCAGGAGATCTGCTGGATGGCATCTTGCCGAAACTTCCGCCTGAGTCCTGGGGGCTGGTCATCACCAATCACCGTGCCTATTTCGGCACGTCGGTTCGCTACACGCGGCACCTCCGCGCACTCGAAGCCTTCGTGGCACAGCAACCGGATGCCTGGCCGGCCAGGTTGCTGCTGGGCTACGAGTATGGCTATCTCGGGTTCAAGGACGAAGCATTGAAGCAACTCGCGATCAGTTCGAAACTTGCCCCGCAAGGCAAGTCGGCCGGACTGTTGCTCAACCAATTTGGTGCCGCCGCGCCGGCCAAGGCACTCCCCGCCGCTCCCGTCGGGCGAGCGTTTTAGCGTAGCATGACGTGACAGGTGGCTGTTCGGGCGGTGACAATTGCCGGCGAGGACAAACTTCCAGGGCGTACTTTCCGGTGAGTGCCGCACGAGCCCGTGGAATTAGGCACCAAGGTGAAGGGTATGCCGAGCAAGCGTCCAACCACGATCACGGAGTACATTCAGGCGGCACCGCCTGAAGGCCAATCTCATTTGCGCCAACTGCACGCGCTACTCAAGTGCGTGGCACCGGAGGCTGAAGAGGTGATCAAATGGAACACGCCGTTCTTTGTAGAACCCCGCTTCCTGTTCGCTTTCTCCGCGCACAAACGGCACCTTGGTTTCACCGCATCGGCCGCAGGACTGGAGCCGTTTCACAAGGAATTGGCATCGTTCGAGACCACCAAGGCAGGCATCCTCAAGATTCCCTACACCACGCCATTGCCAGAGGATCTGATTCGCCAGATCGCAGAGCATCGCCTCCTGGTCGTGAGCCAGCGCGAAGACGACTCTTTCTGGTAGGCCGATCGATCAACTTCGAGGATCAATCCATGCGAACCACGAATCCCAGAGTGGATGGGTATTTTCGGAACTGCCAGCAGTGGCCCAAGGAACTCAAGGCACTGAGAGCGATCGCGCTCGATTGCCAACTGGACGAGGAACTCAAGTGGGGCAAACCGTGCTACACGTTCCAAGATAGCAACGTCGTCATCCTGCAGGCATTCAAACCGTTCTGTGCAATCATGTTCTTCAAAGGGGCCTTGCTGAAGGATCCCCACGGCGTGCTTGAGAAACCGGGAGAGAATACCCAGTCCGCCCGCCGGATCCCATTCACCAGTGTCCAAGACGTCGTCGAACTGGCACCCGTTCTGAAAGCCTACATCGCCGAATCTATCGAGGTGGAAAAGGCTGGCTTGAACGTGGAACTCAAGACGCCTGACGAGTTCGCCATTCCAGACGAATTCCAAGATCGACTCGCTGAAGCACCTGCCTTGAGAACCGCATTCGATGCGTTGACGCCAGGGCGGCAACGGGCATACCTGCTCTATTTCGCCGACGCCAAACAATCGAAGACTCGCAAGGCACGCGTTGAAAAGTGCGTACCGAAGATTCTCGCTGGAAAAGGTCGCAGTGACCGGTAATAACCGGCGAAAACAACTTGCGCATTTGCATAGTAGACTGCTTGGCTCACCGGTCGTAATCAGGATACCGCGAGCTCTGGTTGCGTGAGCTGGTTCCGCTGCCGTTTCCATATCGCGAACTGGGGGTCGGTTCGCGGCTGATCGGATCGGCAGCAGGTGTCGGCATCTCTTCGGCTGCCGGAATGGGGCTCAGTTCTGCGGCAGGCGTCGGTTCGCCGTTGCTGGGCACCACCCGCCTTGGTTCGGCAGGAGCCGATTCGTACCGGCTGGTTTCCGTCGGCGAGGACTGGGAACTGCCGTCTTGCGTGGGGAAGAACCGCGAGTTACTGCTACGCCGGGTAGGTTGCTCGATGTCTTCTCCGTAGAATCGCGTGGCCTCTTGCACGGAGAGCCGGGTGCCCAAGGCAGGGCACTTGAGTTCGACACTCACGACATGATTGCCAGCCCGATAGGCTTTGGCACGAATCTTGATGCGTACCTTTTCCCCAGCTGCCACTTGCGGGATGGGGGCAAGTCGAATTTCGCTGCCGGCCAAGGTATGCCGGCCCCCTTCGACACTGATCGGTTCGATCGCATCTGCGAACTTGGCAACAAGCTCAACCTCGTCCGAAGCCTTGGTGCCTCGGTTGGAGACGGTGACTTCATAGGTGAGTTCTGTGCCAACGGCTACCGGTCCACTGGGGTCCGTCAGGTCAAGCACCAGGTCAGCCACGGCTTCCACCTCGGTGGTCGTGGACGCGGTATCTCGCAAATCTCCCTCGGCGGCACAGACCGCTTCGAGACGGTTCATCCCAGAACTGACCAACTCGCAGCGGGCTTCCAAAACTTGCTCCGCACCTGGCTCCAGGGCTGCCAGAATCCAGCGTACTCGGGATTCCTTCTCTTCGACCGACTGCTTGCCTGAGAGGTTGCTCGAGACATAGACGGAATCTCGCGGCAACACTGCCCCAACTTGCACATTGCGGGCGACATCGTTGCCAGGGTTGCTCACCCGAATGGTGAACGTTCCCACGGTTCGGGCGAATTGGAACTGCGGACCTTCTAAGGCAATCCGGACGTCCGGGCGGCGAACCAACACGGCCTGTTGGGCATCAACCGACAAGTCTCCCAGAGCCGAAGCCTGAGCGCGAATCAACAGGTCGCCACGTTGGCGAGCCACGAGTTCCACCTCGGCCACCTTCTTGCCACCCGGCGGCAAAGTACCGATCTCGTAGGTTTCCACATCTCGGCTATCATCTACAGGGAACAGCCGAATCTTGACGTCTTCAGCCGAGGCGGTGCCAGGGTTGGAAAAGGTGAGCCGATACACGGCCTTCTCGCCATAGGCAACTTCCGTTGGCCCAGCAATGGCCAGTTGCAACTTCGGTTCGAGTACCTGCACGTTGGCATGAGCCATGACCGGAGCCGAACTGATCTGTACCTGAAGATCGAACGCCCGACTGGCTCGGGGAAGCAGCGTGAGTTCCAGAGTCTCGCTTGCGCCCCCCGCCACGCTGGCAGTCTGCCATTCGATGCTGGGACCTGACGGCTGTGAATTGACATGCGTGGTGCCGCGCGAGCAGCGGGTGCCGACCACTTCGGCCCAGCTCGGGATTGCGACCGTCAGGGCCACGTCCTTGGCATCTTCGCTGCCAGAGTTTTCCAACTTCAACTTGTAGTGGGCCTCGCGCCCGAGCACAATCTTCTGAGGACCGAGCGTCTCCACGCTCAGCACCGGCAACCGGTGAGCAATCAACACGCCACCGGGTTGTGTCTTGGTGGCGGTAGGCTTCGCAGCGGACTGAGCCGCGACAGGCTTGAGGTCATCGTTGGACGTATCGGTCTTAGCGCTGCTGCGCGACTCAAACAAATCACGTTCTCGCGAAACCGCACGGCTGGATGTTGCCGCTGACTTGGGTTGGGGAGCTGCTTGGACCGGCTTCGCCGCAACCGGCTGAGGTTGTGGTTGTGGCTGAGGCTGGGGGGTTGGCTCAACAGCGCGCCGGGAACTCGATCCGCCTCCTGCTGCCTGGGGTGATGTGGCGGCAACCGGTTGGGGTTCTTCGGCTGGCGTGGGACGGCGCTCGGCACTCAACTGCCGACTGCTCGCAGCCGCTGGCGTTGGTGTTGTTGTGGAGCGACTCGACGACGAGCTGCTTGATTTCACTGGTTCGGAGCTCACGTTCGAGCCTGCCCGAGGCGTGTACGAAGATCGCCTGGGAGCCGGAGTCGGTTCTGCGCGGTAATCGCTCGCTTCCGCAAACGCGGTCTTTCGATTCGCAGGGGTGGGACCACTGGTCGCAGGCGTTGGTTCCCGAGACGCACTGGTGGGTGCCGCAGAGTCCCGTTCGTGGACCACCAAATCATCCGGCATCTGTCCCATGTGCTGACTGCTTCCACCGGATCGTGGTTGCTGGTATCCGTTGTTGGGGTGCCGATTCTGGTAGTTGGAAGAGGTTCCCATCTTCCTCCCGGCGGAGTGATTGCCGTGAGTTTGGGAGTTTGACCCGCCAAAAGCTTGCCGAATTTTGTCGGTGAGGCTCATGCCGCGCGAGCGGTACTCTTGGGCATTGACGCTGACAATCGCGCCCAAGCAGATCGCGACAATTCCCGCCAGCATCGTGCGTTTGCGATACATGAGTTTCCCTCATTAGGCTCTGGTCTTTTGACTTCGCCGAAGGAGTGTCCGGTGAAGTGCATCCATTGAATGAAGTTGCCCCGGCATGTCGGTTCGCTGATCGGAGAAAAATAACCGGTGCGCTCGTCGGTATCGGCTGGAATGATGTTGCGGATGAAGCCAATCCCGTAAGATTTGCCGATTTTCAAGCCTGGCCAGCTATCACTGCTGACAGCAAAGTGGGTTCTCTGCCTGGCTGCGGACAGATTCGAATCTTGCGCCGCTAATTGGCATTGCACGTCGATGTCGTCTTGAGGCATGTTGCCGGTGCAGATAATATCGCCTAGGCTTCCATAGAGGCGCAGCTGGCATGGTCGCCATTCCGTCACGCGGGACGATGATTGCTAGCAACAGATAGAGCCTACAAACATAGGGCCAACGTGCAGATTTTTGCACAGATCTATTTCTGCTTTCGCTGCCGCTACGGCCGTTGGCAATGTAGAGTTGATTTCACCGAAGGGAGCGCTGCCGATGAAGGCGTTTGAAGCTACCCAGTACTACTTCGACAAAGCTGCTGACCTGCTCGATCTCAGCTCGAACATCCGCAAACTGTTGCTGACTCCGAAACGCGAAGTGCAAGTGCAGGTAGCTGTCGAACGGGATAACGGCGAAATCACCACTTACATTGGCTACCGGGTACAGCACGACAATGCCCGCGGTCCGATGAAGGGAGGCTTGCGCTACCACCCGGAAGTCGACCTGGACGAAGTTCGTTCACTAGCCGCGCTGATGACCTGGAAAACGGCGGTGGTCAATATTCCCTACGGTGGTGCCAAAGGGGGTATTTCGCTCGCTCCCAAAGAACATAGCCAGCGCGAACTCGAACGCATCACCCGAAAGTTCGTGGATGAGATCCATGACCTCTTTGGACCCCATACGGATATTCCGGCCCCCGACATGGGCACCAATGCCGAAACCATGGCCTGGATCATGAACCAGTACTCCAAGTACCACGGCTTCGCTCCGGCCTGCGTGACCGGCAAACCGGTCGAACTGTACGGCATGCCTGGACGCGAAGAAGCCACGGGACGCGGCGTAGGCGTATTCACCCTCAAGTTGCTCAGCCGCATGGGACGCAAACCGGCCAACACGCGGATTGCAATTCAGGGTTTCGGAAACGTCGGTTCGCACGCCGCCAAGTTCCTCCACGAGGCGGATTGCAAGGTCGTGGCCGTGAGTGATGTCTCGGGCGGTTACTACGTCCCGGCAGGTCTCAACGTTGCTGAAGTGCTGCATCACACCATGAAGCACCAAGGGAGCTTGAGCGGCTACGACGCGGCACAGCCAATTAGCAACGAGGAACTTCTTCGCTTGGATGTTGACGTACTGATCCCTGCCGCCTTGGGCAACGTATTCACAGCAGAGAATGCCGCCGAGATCAGGGCTCCCATCATCATCGAAGCCGCCAACGGTCCCACGCGTCCCGAAGCGGACGAAGTTTTCGATAACCGCGACGTGTTGGTACTGCCCGATATTCTGGCCAACGCCGGAGGTGTCACGGCCAGTTATTTCGAATGGGTGCAGAACCTCCAACACTACAAATGGGGACTCGATCGCGAACGGCAAGAACTGGATCGTGTGCTCTCGGACGCCTTCGAACGCGTTTGGCAGTTGGCCGTCGAACGCAAGGTGAGCCTCCGAAAAGCCGCCTACATGCTGGGAATTGGCCGCGTGGGCCGGGCCACCATCATGGGAGGGATCACGTGATATCCTTCGCTGGGTCTTGCGTGGCGGATCTCAATCCGATTGTTTTTGGACGCCTTCACGCCCAGGCGGCAATTCGAAAGTAGCCACTTTTCTCTGTCCTCATCGACAGCTTGAGAACTTCATCATGAACGCCCGAACCATTCCCGTGGAAGTCCTACAAGGCATCGACCTCTTCAACGGCCTCAGCCTCGAAGAATGCCAGCAGTTGCACGGGATTGCCACCGTCGCCGAATTCGAACCAGGTGAGGTGGTGCTCCGGCAGGGCAAACATAGCCAATTTCTCTGGATTGTGATCTCAGGGCAATGCGAGGTACTCCGGCGAATCGAACAGGAAAAGGACTCGCAAGAGATCGTCCTCGCCACGCTCGAACCCTTTAGCAACTTCGGGGAGATGTCTTTCTTCCAAAAAGCTCCCCACTCGGCTAGCGTCCGCGCCAAGAACCGAGTTTCGCTACTCCGGATCTCGCGAGAAGACTACGACCAGCTCATTGCTGACGGCTGCCAAGGTGCCTTCAAGCTCGCCCAAAACACCGTTCAGGTACTCGCCGATCGTCTCCGGCGAATGGACCATTGGGTTGCCGATCTGCTACGACAACGACCCTCTGAGTCTACTCGTGAGTGGCAAAGTTTCCGCGACCGACTCTTCAATGAGTGGTCCATCTGAATCGAGGTCCTTCTCGACGTCCGTGCAACGAAAAGACATCCGTACACGGAAAGCCTTCGATTCCAGCCTTCGATTCCAGCCTTCGATTCGGCAACTTTCGCTCGCCTGGATCGTCTTGCTTGGTTCGTGAACAGTTGGGACAACTGTTCTACATCAGGCTTTGGTGTCTGAGCGGACCAGACGGCGGAATTCTGTCTCGCCGATGACGTGCAGGGGATGCCCTTGCTTGATGAGATGCTCTGCCTGTTTGAGTTTGCTTCCGCGGTGGCCGTTCTTGTAGTTTCTTGCCCGGCCTCCTTGCACGATGACATGCACCTTGCGAGTGACATTGCGCGTGACGGCACCCCCTGCCTGCAGGACCAGCACTTCTGCTTCGAACCGGCTCAGGCTGAGCGGGCCGGTAAAGACAACGGTTTTATTGCGAAGGCTGGAAATCTTGGAATCTGAGGCACCTTCGTTCCCCAACAACGCCTGCATCAACTCGAAGGCATCGGCGTAGCGTTTGTTGCGAGGTCCGATTGCCCGACGGAGAATCGTCCTGAGCTGAGCGGGGCATTCGATCTGATTGACCATGCTTGTGGTCACCAGCGTGTCCGCATCGCCACGCAGCAGCATGCTGAGGAGTTGCCCCATTTGAAAGACGTCGTCTACCGCCAACCAGTGGCGATGGTGGTCTTGCAGGAACCCGCGCGTGACAAACCCAGGATTGAAGGCGTCAATGGTCTTGGGTCCGGCGGCTAGCTGATGTCTCGCGGTGCCAAAATCTCCCAGCTTGAGCGTGCCATTGCCGCAGACAAACACGTTCATGGGGGTCAGATCACGATGCGTGGCACTGGCACCATGCAGCTGATCCAGCACTCGCAGCAGCGCAATGATCTCCCGTTTGGCCCGAGTCACCGTCCAGGGCCGGTTGTTCTTGGTCACGTAGTCGGCCACGGTGCCGTGCTGAGCCAGTTCGAGAACCAGGGCAAACAGCAATCTCTTGCGTGAACCACTCTTGGGAGCCAGGGGGAACGAATCCAGGGTTTGGATCGCTCGCTTGTTGTTCCGAAGAAGCTCCCCGAAGTAGGATTCCCGGTGCCAGCTGGTTTGATCCAGCGTGGTCTTGAGGCAGAGGTCATCCACCACCTTGTTGCGGCGGTTGAGCTCTTGCACCTGGTAGGCGCGACCGAATCCTCCTTCACCGAGGACTTGACCAACCCGATAGCGTCGCCCTGAGACAGGGCTGGCCACAATGGAACCGACCTTCAAACTGATCAATGTGCGGTCCTGAAGAACGTCAAAAGGAACAAGGCCGTGACCTCGAACCCGGGCGAGCTACCACTCGATACCTCGCTGCCGGGAACACCACCTGGGGTTCGCGGCAGAAGTGCCACAACGCTCCCGCCAGTTGAGCGCCGGCTCTGCAAAATCCGCTAGCCCCATCATAAGCCCATCGGCGAGCGGACAATCAATTATTCATTCGGTCCTCAAAGTTTGGCAAAATCCCTGCGTTATCGGACCCGGCGTCGGCCATCTACCAGCTTGATGGCATCGTTGATCTGCTGCAGCTGCTCCCACTGTTCGCCAGCATACTTGGCACGCAATCGCCAGTTGGGACGTTCTTTCCACGTGCCTGGAGTGTTTTGCGGTTCGGTTTCTAGCCAAAGATCCTCGAGGTTGACCAACACCACGCTAGCACTGCTCCCGGCCAAGAAGGCCAGGACAGCTTTCAACACGGCACTCAGGTCAGTCTCTTCGGCGGTTGGTGAGAGGACCCCTTGTTCCGTCAGAAAGTTCGTCAGATTCTGGCGAAGTTGTCCCCGACTCAACCGCTCTTCTTCGGCCTGCTCGGCGTTCAACAGTCCGAGATCCAGGCGATTGTCAATATCCAGCCCCTCCCAGAACGCGGCGAACGGGGGCATGTCATGGGTGTTGATGCTGGCCACCTCGTCCTTCTCCGGTTGCCGCGGAGCCTTGCCAGGTTCTGGCCCCATTTCGTACTGCACGACGTACATGCCATGAATACCGTGCCGTTCGAGCGAGGCTTCGACCGCCGGCGGGACCGTGCCGAGATTCTCGCCGACGATGCCAGACTGATAGCGGTGAGACTCCAGGGTGAGAATGGCGTACAGGTCTTCGGCCGGATACCGAACGTAGGCACCGTCCGTGGCCGCGAAACCTTGCGGGACCCAATACAGCCGGTGGACTTGCATGAAGTGATCGAGTCGCAACAGGCCCGCAAACTGCAACTGCCGGCGAATCGTTCGAGCAAAGTAATCATGTCCGGTGGCTGCCGATTGCTGCGGGTTCAGTGGCGGGAATCCCCAGTTCTGACCCCGGGTAAAGAAGACATCTGGCGGAGCCCCACCGGCGGCCCCCAATGCAAATGCGTCCCGATATCGCCAGACATCGTAGCTGTCACCATTGACCCCAAGCGGCAGGTCCAAATACCAGGTCATCCCCTGCTGAGCGGCATGGGCAATGAGTTGTTCGAGTTGTTCGGCCGTTTGCCATTGGGCGTAGGCATGGTAGCGGTAGGCTGCTTCGTCGTACGAGCCTGGCGCGATGGTTCCACTGCAGAGCGGCTCTGGCCAAGCGCGCCAGTTGAGTCCATGTGTTTCGCCCACGGCACGAAACCGGGCGTACTCCATCAAATCGGGACGTTCGGCCAGGTAGGCTTCGAACCGCGGCCGGCGTTCGTCCGATGCCTGCTCAAACAGGACAGTGGCGGCTGCGCGAATCTGTTCGCGTTTGAGTTCCATCCACTTCGCATGATCCAGCAGACGCGAACCATCCAACTGCTCGCGCGTCTGGGCGATCTTGGCCGAATCGAACCGCTCTTTGCCAGCGGGCAACTGCCCCAACTCGGGAAGCTGTGTGACGTCCAGGTAGAACTCGTTCCAAAACAACCGACTTGCCGGCGAGTAGGGGCTGGGATCGTCTGTCACCTCTGCAAAGGTTGGCATCAGTGGCAACGTGGCCACCATCCCTCCCCCCTGCCGGGAAACCCAGTCCATCAAATGCTTGAGATCGGTAAAGTCCGCGGCTCCCCAACTTCGCTCTCGGTGGTACGCGTACAGCGGAACGAACACGCCCCAGGGATGCGGATTCTGGTCTCGCCAGCCATCGTAGGCTCTTACGGGTGCCACAATGGTCCGAGACGTATGCAGGTGGCCTGACACTTCGATGGTTAGATCGTGGTAACCAAGCGGAAGCTCAGGCAAGGCCAAGCAACAGGCCACGTACGCAACACCTTCAACCGTTGCCGCCCGTCGAGTCTTCAATTGGTCCGGCGGAATGGACCACGCGAGGGTTTCACCAGACTCCAGTTTCATGCTGGCTGACAGCGTTTGCTGGGCTTGGCGCGTGGTGAGACGGAGTTCGGCCAAAGCGGGTTCGCCTTGCCAAACCACAGTGACTGGCCGCAGGCAAGTCTTCCACAACTGCTCACGCCGTGCGCGGATGGCGGCGCTGGCTTCGTTGAGACTTTCGAGTGGAGCCCCCAACAACTGCAAAACGCGCTGCAATGCCTCGGGGGAAGCGTCTTGAATCTGGCGAGCAGCATCTATGTACGAGGTCTGCACACCGTAAAGTCTCGCCAACCGTCTCAGTTCTGCAGTCGATTTATTCGACGTCATGTCAACCAATCCCTTTCACTCATGCTACGTGGACGAGTCTACGTTGTGCGAAAACCGTGCCGTGAAGCTTCAAAACGACCGTCTCACAATACATGGTCGTGAGCTCTGGCGTTGCGCGGTGGTGGGTTGATCGCTGCTCACTCCGCCAAAGACATTGATCCATCTTCGGATTGTCCGTTCCCCAAGGCAATTGGCCAAGTATGCTGGACACATATTCGAGAAAGATGCGGCGTGTTAAAGAAAAGCGGATCCCACTGCGCGCCAGCGTCCGGTCTGGTACACTCAGAAAAAATTCACTTGCTCGCCGATGGCTGCTGGAAGGAGTTGACGTTGTTTGTGGGTCCTGTGTTTACCCGCGAGGCGGTAACCGCACCGCGGCGTCCGCGTATGTACATTTACCGTTGCGCCTACGCCGCTGGGTTGTGGGTGTTGATGTGCACCGCCTGGATGGTTCTCACGGGAACGCAACTGGTGCGGAACGTGGGAGATTTAGCCCGGTTTGGCGCGATCCTGATTCAGATTCTGGCACCGCTGCAACTGGCGATCTTGATGTTTTTCTCGGCGCTTTCATCGGCCAGTGCGGTCTCGCACGAGAAGGACCGTCGTACCCTGATCTTGCTGTTGTTGACCCGGCTGACCAATTCTGAGCTGGTGCTCGGCAAACTGCTGGCCAGCATGCTGCATGTCATGGTGCTGCTGGCCGGAGCGCTGCCGGTCTTTATGATTCTGGCGCTGTTTGGTGGGGTTTCGTTCGACCAGATTGCCAGACTCTACGCCGTGACGGCAGCCAGCGCTCTGGCGGCCGGAAGTTTGGGGTCCACCATTGCCTTGTGGCGCGAGAAGACGTTTCAAGCGTTGGCACTGACCACACTAGGAATCGTATTCTGGATTGCCGGCTGGGAGGTTGCCCGCGGTGTGGCAGTGGGGGAGAGCTGGCTGGGAATCCCGGTCGAAGCCTGGTCGGCAGGAATGAGTCCTTGGCGGGCCGTGCTCGAAGCCACGCAGCCGCGAGTCGCGCCGATTGCGGGGCTCGGCATCTTACAGACCCCCGTGCATTTGTTCGTTGTGGGGGCCGTGGCGGTTTCGGCAATTTTGAACCTGATTGCCATCGCCATGGTGCGGGTGTGGAATCCCACGCGTGAAGCCCGCGCTGGAGCTGGCGAAGAAGAGTCAGCCCCCATCTGGACTGCTGATACCGAAACCAAAGGCACGGCCGCTCCGACGCATCAGCACACGTACGGAGGCGCGGGTCGTAAGACACGGCACGTTTGGGACAATCCCATCTTGTGGCGTGAAGTACGCACTTGGGCCTATGGGCGAAAGGTGATTGTCATTCGACTCGCCTACCTAGTGCTGTTTGCCCTGGCTGCCGGGGCCATGCATCTGGCCGCTCAGAGCGAAGCAGGGCTCACGCAAATGACCGCCACGTTGACAGTCTTGCCGCTGTTGGTGGTCAGCTTGATGCTGGTCAACGCCCAGGCGGTGACTTCCTTGACCAGCGAACGCGACGTCCGTGCTTTGGACCTGCTGCTCGTCACGGATCTGTCTCCCAAAGAATTCATCTACGGAAAGATGGCAGGCGTTGCCTACAACACCAAAGAGATTTTGCTGCTGCCACTGCTGCTGTGCGGGTACGTGTGGTATATGGGGGCGATCTCGGGCGAGAGCCTGGTCTACGTGATTGCCGGCGCGCTGGTGATGTATGCCTTTGTGACGATGCTCGGCATTCACGCCGGAATGGCTTACGGCAACTCGCGCGCGGCCATTGCCACCAGTCTCGGAACGGTGTTCTTCTTGCTGGTTGGCATTGCAACGTGCATGCGAATCATGGTGGCCTTTGGCGGTTCGTTCCAGGTGCAGTTGGCCCCGTTCTTGACGTTCATGCTGGGGGGAGGCGTCGGGCTGTATGTGGCGTTGGGTATTCGTAACCCCTCGCCAGCAATCACCGTGGCTGCGCTAACCTGCCCGTTCGCCACATTCTACGCGATCACCAGTTTCTTGTTGGACTACACGCTGGGGGTCTTCTTGGTAACCGCCGTCACGTACGGATTCACGACGGCAGCCATGCTGATTCCGGCAATCTACGAGTTCGATGTGGCCACAGGGCGGACCACCGGCGATGCGGAATGAGTCGCAACGTCGAGGTGAGCAACAAGACGCGAACCGGCGGCGGATTGCGGCATAGCATTAGGTACCTTATCGGCGAGAAGTCGTTCAATTTGAATCAAGTTTTAGTGTGGGTGCCATGCCCTCGCTGCGTGGGCATGCTGGAGTGCAAGCGGACGATCAACCAGCAATTCGGCTACGCCCACGCAAGCGACGGCATGGCACGCATGGCTAATTAGAACCGTTGTCTCGACGGTTCATCCGGCGTGGTCCCTGAACAGTTGGGACAACTGTTCTACATTGGTTCGAGGTCTTACCTCGTTAGGGTTTCAGCATCGTGTATTTGCTGTACGAATTTGCCCCACATTTTGCATCCATGGCAGTGCTGCTTTGCTTTTCGGCCTTCTTTTCCGGGAGCGAAGCGGCGTTGTTCTACATGAATCGGCTGGATTGCGATGCGTTCCGCAGCGGCAATCGCGCTCAACGTGTGGCTGTGGCGCTTTTGGACAACCCGGATCGCTTGTTGACCGCGGTGTTGTTCTGGAACCTGGTCATCAATGTGCTGTACTTCGCGATTGCGTCGCTCTCGAGCTTGAAGTTGGAGCGAGAAGGGCGATTGGCCGAGGCAGGCGGTTTGACGGTGGGTGCCTTGCTGGCGATTGTGTTCTTGGGTGAAATGCTGCCCAAGAATCTGGCAGTGCTGCGAACCCGGTTTTTTGCCGCACTGCTGGCGATTCCCTTAGCCGCCATGGTTCGCGTCCTGGACCCGATCATTCCCATGCTGCGCTTGGCCAACCTGCTGAGTCGGCGATTGCTGTGGCCTTCGTTCCGTCCGGAGCCGTACCTGGAACTCTCTGACCTGGAACGAGCGGTCGATATGTCCACCACGGATGCCGCGCTGATCGAACAGGAAAAGACCGTGCTGCAGAGCATCGTTTCGCTCTCGGATATCAGCGTCGAAGAGTTGATGCGGCCCCGGACCAAACTGATGACGTTTCGGCCCCCCGTCAAATTGAGCGACGTGCAGGGTCAGTTCCCTCCGAGCGGCTACATTTTGGTGACCGAACCGGACAGTGATGAGATTGCTGGGTCGGTGGCTCTGGCTGATCTGATCAACGAACCGACCGGGGCTCTCGTGAGCGAACGCGTGGCGTACGTTCCTTGGAGTACTACGGCCGCCATGGCTCTTAGCGAACTGCGGCGTACGGACCGGCGCGTGGTTGTGGTGGTCAACGAGTTCGGAGAGACGATCGGTGTCCTGACCATGGAAGATATGCTCGACACCATTTTCGCCGAAAGCCCCAGTCGCAGCGCGCGGCTGCTCAATCGCGAGCCAATCCGCGAGGTATCTCCCGGCTGTTGGCACGTCACCGGCATGACACGATTGCGGCGTCTTGCCAGGCACTTTGGCTTGGGCGAAATCGATAGCAAGAGCGTCACCTTGGCCGGCGCGGTGAGCGAAGCTCTTGAACATGTACCGGCCGAAGGGGATCAGTGCGTCGTCGGACCGTTTCGTGTGCAAGTCTTGGCAGTCCCCGAACGTGGCCAGATGTTAGCTGAGATCCGGATTCTGCCCGGCATGGAGCCGTCCACATGATCTGGGTGAGCATTGCCTTGCTCTCGGCAGGGGGCGTCTTCTTAAGTGGCCTGTTCAGCGGCTCGGAAACCGGTTTCTACCGCATCACCCGGGTACGTCTGGTCCTGGATGCGCGCGGTGGTGATGTCATCGCCCGAGGGCTTTGGTGGCTCTCGAATCGGCCATCGCTGTTCATTGCTACCACGCTGGTCGGGAACAATATTGCCAACTATTTGGTCTCACTCGCGATTGTGATGGCAGCCGCCAGGCTTGAGCTAGGACATGCCCTGGAACTCTCCGCGCCGGTTCTGTTATCGCCGCTGCTTTTTGTCTACGGAGAACTTCTCCCCAAAAACCTGTATCTCGAAGCTCCCAATTTGTTGCTGCGCCGGAGTGGTCCGCTGCTGCTCTTCTTTAGCGTGCTGTTGGCACCGCTGAGTGTCCTGCTTTGGGGACTCAGCAAATTGCTGGAATACATCTCAGGTGAGTCTCCTCAGAAAGTGCAGTTGAACATTGCACGTCGGGAACTGGGTGCCGTTCTGGACGAAGGGCATCAGATCGGAATCCTGAATCCCGCGCAGCGGCAACTCGCGCAAGGCCTGTTCGCCGCGGCCAACCAGCCCGTCACGGACTTCACGCAGCCACTCGCCCGAATCGTTCGCGGCAGCACCAAGAACTCCAAAGCCGAACTACTCCGGCAAGCGGTCCGCTATCAACTTGCCGAGATTCCGATCGAAGACCCCAAATCCCATGAGTTGGTCGGCTACGTTCGCGCGGTTGACCTTCGCATCTCTCCTGGCACCGATCTGCCGATTCGAGAACTCGTGGACCTAGAGGCAGGCGCTCCGCATATCGCGGCCCTCGTCAAGCTGCACACCTCCAATGCCAGCATGGGCCGAGTCCTGGGTCCCCAGGGCGAAGTGATTGGGATTGTCTCCGCCCGCGAACTCCGGACACCGTTGTTCCGGGGTGGCCGTTAACGCCGTTTCAAGGCTACGAAGCCGAACCGCAATAGGTGCGTGGCTGGCTTCGTTTTCCGGATCTTTTATTGAGATCGTGTGTCAGAACTCTCGTTGGCGGTGCGCCAACCCCGCTGCCTCCACACCAGATTTCGCACAATCACGCTTGTTTTAGTGCAAAATATTGCAGATGCAGTGAACTGTTGGTGTTGGTGGCAGCGATTTTTTGGAAGAAACACTTGACAACGATTACGGGTGGCTTAGGATACGAAACGAAATTGATACTCAGTATCAACAAGCCAGCAAGGCTTCAGCCCGCCCAGCCAGCCAGACCCAGTAGGCACCTTATGAGAACCCGTTCCAATTGAGCCGAACAGCTTTCCCAGCTGTTCACCTGTTGCGGCACCCGAAGCATCGTTCTTGGTTCGTGAACAGTTGAGACAACGGTTCTACATTGGTTCGAGGTCCTACCTCGTTAGGCACTCAAGTTGGCAAACGAAATCGACCACTTAACCAGGTGGTTTCCGTTTCTTTGATTGGGTTGGACTGCGCGTGTCCCTCTTCTTTTCATCCGGGGGAGGGCCCGCTCACGTTTGACCTTCGCATGTTCGCGAGAACGTTGGCTGAAACGGACGCGGCGAGTCGCAACCTCCTCCCGGCTGCACTCGCCGCACCGTTTGGCTTCTTGAGATTTCGCACCCTATGGCACAGTTTCAACCCATGGTTCGAATCATGATGTCGGTCGGCGACAACCAGCACGTTCCCAATCAACCATCCGCGCAGGCGGGGCCGCCTCGTCCCTCTCCGGTTCCTGAGCCTCAGCCGCCGAGACTGCCTACCTGGCGGTCCGAGGATCTGCTGGCCACAGGCAACGAGGCGTATATCGTGCATGGCGAAGAGGTGTATCGCTTGCGTCGCACGCGTAGTGGCAAGCTGGTCTTGTTCAAATAGCCACTCCCCCTGCTCCCGGCAACTGATGGCGACTTCGCACATCGGGCAGTGGTATCATGAGCAATATGCCAGAAGGCGTGAACAGGTGTTCCGCGCACGACTCGAACCGCTGATCGAATCCGTGCGTGAATGAATCCATAAACAAGGATTGTACAGATGACTTACGTTTGCTTGATGCTCCCGCTGTTGCTTGGCGAGGCTCCCGTGGCATGGCCAGGATTCTTAGGGGCAGGTGCTTCGACCGTCGAGGCAAAGTCTTTACCGTTGACCTGGTCGCCAACGGAGAACATTGCCTGGCAGGCCGAATTGCCCGGCTACGGACAATCCAGCCCAATTGTGTGGCAGGACATGGTTTTTGTGACTTCTGTCGAAGGGCCGATGAAAGAGACCTGCCACCTGTTGGCACTCGATCGCACGACAGGCAAGCAACTCTGGAAGCATTCGTTGGCCGCTTCAACGCAGGTCAAGAGTAGCCAATACGTTAGCCGCGCGGCACCGACGCCAGCCACGGATGGAAAAGCTGTCTACGCGTTCTTTGAGAGTGGCGATGTCGTCGCGTGCGACTTCGAGGGCCGGCCACTCTGGGAACGTTCGCTGGTGGGAGACTACGGTGAATTCGACGGCAACCATGGTGTGGCCGCCTCAACCGTGTTGACAGATCAGGCCGTGGTGCTGCTGGTAGATCACTCTGGCCCTTCGTACATTCTCGCGCTCGACAAACAAAACGGAACGAACCTCTGGAAGACGGATCGCACGAGCCGGACGAGTTGGAGTTCGCCCGCACTTGTCCCTACGGACCAGGGTGACCAGATCGTCTGCAGTTCATCTGGAAGCGTCGATGGCTACGACCCCAAGACGGGCAAGCAGTTGTGGACCCTTGCAGACCTGGGTGGCAACACCACCAACACTCCGCTTCCGTTTGCTCCCGGAAAAGTCCTGATCGGTGCGTCGCTGGGGCGAGGCGGCGAGGGGGGCGGCGCTGCCCGCCGGTCCAATCTGGCACTCGAAATCAAGCAAGTTGATGGAAAGTTCAATCCCAACGTCCTCTGGAGGGCAGAGGCAGCCACCAGTTCGTTCGGCTCTCCGACGGTTCACCAAGGCATCGCCTACTGGGTCAATCGCTCCGGCGTTGTCTATGCCTACGAAGTGGATTCAGGAAAACCGTGCTACACGCATCGCACCGAGGAGTCCTGTTGGGCGACCCCCATTGGCGTTGGGAACCGTGTGTATCTGCTCGGCAAGAATGGGCACACCACCGTTTTGCAAGCCGGGGCAAAGGCCAAAGTGCTGGCCGAAAACGACCTCTGGACCACCGAACAGGCGGGCGAAGGGGGACAGTTCTCTGGGCCGGTTCAATACGCCGGCGTGGCCGTCGAAGGCATGTTGTTAATCCGCACAGGCGACCGATTGTTCTGCCTCGCCAAGGGGGCAGGTTCCAAGAATTGAAGTATTTGCTGTAGACCTGACTGAGTAACCTAAACCGAAACGTCCGACTATTTGCAGAAGGAAAGAACTCATGATTCGACCGATCCGTAGGTCGTCATTGTTGGCTTTGACAATGATAGGCCTGCTCGTCCCGATGACCGCTCAAGCACACTTTCTTTGGCTGGTCGCAAGTCCCACCGAGGAGCCGACCGAAGTCAAGTTGTACTTCAGCGAGTCTGCCAGCCCGGACGATCCTGACCTGCTCGAGCGTGTGGCAAAGGCCGAGGCCTGGATTCCCGGCGGCAGGCGGTCGGAGCCGCAACGCCTGACGTTCTCGAAGAAGGACGATGCCCTGGTGGCTTCGATCCCGAGCCGCTCGGCTTCTTCGCCCGTGGTTCTGAAACACAATTATGGAGTCATTACCCGCGGCAAAGCTCCGATGCTGCTCAACTACTGTGCGAAGAGCTATCCCTCGCAGCTTCCGGGCAGTTGGAAAGCGGTCAGCGACAAAGAACTTCTACCGCTAGAAATCACTCCCAGCCCCGCTGGCGAGCAAATGCAGTTCGAAGTCACCTGGCAAGGGAAGCCGATTGCAGACGTTCAAGTTGTCGTCGATGGTCCAGGATTGAAGGAATCGGTCGAAGGTGTCACCAACGACCAGGGCGTGTTTGCCTGCAAGCTGGCCAATGCCGGACTCTACAGTGTGCGTGCCCGGCTGATCGAAGAGACTTCGGGCGAACACGACGGCGAAGCCTACAAGAGCGTGCGGCATTATTCGACCCTCTCGCTTCCCTATGCTCCCAGTCAACTGGCTTCTGCCAAACACAGTTGGCCCAGCCTTGGGCGTGGCACCACCAGCTTTGGTGCGGCTGTCATCGGAGACTGGCTGTACATCTACGGTGGCCACTATGGGCAAGCCCACCACTATTCGAGCGAAGGGCAGTCTGGGGGACTTCCAGCGGCTCAATCTCAAGAATCCGGGTAAATGGGAGTCGCTCCCTGGCGGGCCGAAACTGACCGGCTTGGCCATGGTTGCCCACAACGGCAAGCTCTATCGACTCGGCGGTTTTATGGCCAAGAACAACGAGGAGGAAGACGAAAGCCTGTGGTCTCAGTCCGGCGTTGAACGATTCGATCCTAAGAAGAACCAATGGGAATCTCTCCCGCCGCTTCCCGAAGGCCGCTCTTCGCTGGATGCCGCGGTGCTGGGCGATACGCTATATGTCGTCGGTGGTTGGGAAATGAAAGCAGGCAGCGAAACCAGTTGGCACGAAACCGCTTGGGCCATGGATCTAACCGCTCCCAAGCTTTCTTGGAAAGCCATCGCCAAGCCGCCGTTCAAGCGTCGGGCACTCTCGCTGGCTGCCGCCAACGGCAAGCTTTACGTGATCGGCGGAATGCGGCCAGAGGGTGGCCCTACGACTCGGATTGATGTTTACGATCCGAAATCGGACTCCTGGAGCGCTGGCCCAGCTTTGCTGGGGACCGGCATGGAAGGGTTTGGCACTTCGGCCTTCGCCTGTGACGACCGGTTGTTTGTCAGTACGATCTCAGGTTCGATCCAGCAACTTGCTGCGGATGGCTCGAAATGGGAACTCGCCGGACAGCTCGAACAACCTCGGTTCTTCCACCGATTGCTTCCGTGGCAATCGCGAGAATTGGTATTCGTCGGAGGTGCCAGCATGGCATCCGGAAAAATTGAAGATCTCGAACGGGTCCCCGTTCGCAGTCACTAGACAAGTTTCGTCACCACGACGAACGATTTTGATGACCTACGAGAAATGGCCTGTTCCGCTTCGGTTCCAGGCCATTTCTCATTTTATTGGATGGTGGGTCAGCCAGCCCAACGGCATGGAGCAACACGCACCATGCAAATAGCACGGTTAATCGGCCAATCGGCCAGCAACCGATTATTTACAGATCCGCGGGGGGGTGATACGATGCCTCCGGAAAGTTGTTGCCGTTCTCGGCCATTTTCCGTTTCTTAGTTCATCGATGGCTGTGGGATTGTTCCCGCGCGGGATCACTCCCCTCCTTTCGCGTAATATGGTTGCCATGCGAAACCTACCTGTCCATTGGCACGAAGGTCTGTTCCTGCGCCCGCAACATTTTCAAGCGGCCGACCGGTACTGGACCGAGTTGCATCAAACGTCCGAACAATGGGATCACCCCTATAGTTATGGCGTGCACGCCATCGAGTACAGCAAAGAAGCTCTGGCCAACTATCAGTTTCAAGTGAATCTGCTTCAGGCACGCATGAAAGATGGCACATTGATCTCTCTGGAACCAGGGAGCGAGCCGGATCGGGTCGATCTGAAAGAAGCCTTTGCCGATGCCGGGCAGGACCAGGTTGATTTGACCGATGCACTCAATCAGACCTCAACCGTTCGGGTCTACGTGGCAGTGCCGAAGATGCAGCTCGGCCGTGTCAACGTAGGGAAACTGGGAGATGCAGACCGCCCTCGTGACATCGAATTCGAACAAGCCACGCAGGACGAAAGCGTGGGTGGCAACGATCAGCCCATCCGCATTAAAGCTCTCAACGCCAAACTCTTGCTGAGCACGCAAGAGATGTCAGGCTACGAAGTCCTGCCGATTGCCCAAATCAAGCGGGCCAGCGAAGAGCAGGCTGTGCCGCAGATTGATGCCGACTACATCCCGCCGGTCCCCAGCATTGCCTCATGGCCAGGATTGGGGCGAGATATTGTGCGGGCAATCTATGACCTCATCGGGCAAAAACTCGAGGTCCTGAGCAAACAGGTGGTGAACCGGGGAATCGGCCTTGAGAGCCGAGACGCCGGGGACATGGACCGAATTCTGATGCTGTCGCAATTGAATCAGGCGTATAGCGTGTTGTCCGTGATGACCGCCGCCTTGGGGGTCCACCCGTTCACCGCGTATTTGGAATTGTGCCGGATTGTGGGGCAATTGTCGGTCTTTGATACCGAGCGCCGGGCGGAAGACATCCCCCCTTACGATCACGACGATCTGGCCCGGATTTTCAAGCTCATTCGTGCACGGATCGAGCGTCTGCTCAATTCGGTTCGCGATTACGAGTTCGAGATGCGGTACTTTGTCGGCGTGGGACTGGGGCTGCAGGTCACGCTGGATCCCAAGTGGTTCAACTCAGACTGGCAATGGTACGTGGGCGTGAATAAGGGAGATCTCACCGAGGCCGAATGCCGAGATCTGCTCTCCGCTGGGCAGTTGGATTGGAAGCTCGGAAGTTCGCGTCAGGTGGAGATTTTATTCAAGCACCGGGCACAAGGACTGAACCTGCTGCCTGTCATGCGGGCAATTCGGGCTTTACCTGCACGCGATGATTGGATGTATTATGAAGTAGACCGCAATGATTCACCTGCCTGGCGAGACGTTCAAGAGACGCAATCGCTGGCGGTGCGGTTGAAGGACGCCCTGATCCACAACCTTGACAAGTTGCAGGGAGAGCGGCGTCTGGTGGTTTCTGCCCGAAATAAACGGGCGACTTTGCAATTTGCCTTGTTCGCGGTCCCACAACTCAAATGACCCCAAAATTCGCCCAGGCCGTTGACCCGATCTTCCTGCGGATTCTCTCTCTGCTGGACCGGATTGGCGGTGACGAACAGCCCGCCGCACCCGATGAACGAATGCGGATCAACGCCCTGATTGACAAGGCGGAAGCCTCGCTCGGGACAGGGCAACAATGGGAACTTGCCAAGTACGCCCTGGTCTCGTGGATTGACGAGGTGCTGCTTGAGTCTCCCTGGGAGGGTCGAGAGTGGTGGAGCAACAACGTTCTCGAAGTGGAGTTGTTCAATACCCGGTTGTGCAATGAGCAGTTCTATGTCCGAGCCAAAGAAGCTTCTACGCTCGCAGGACGTGACGCGCTCGAAGTTTTTTACGTCTGTGTGGTACTCGGATTCCGCGGACTCTACCGCGATCCAAACCTGGCCTATCATTTGACGCAATCGCACGACTTGCCTGACGACTTGGATACCTGGGCCCGACAAACGTCCTTGTCGATACGTCTTGGGCAGGGGCGTCCTGCGCTACCTCCCCCCAAGCGCGAAATCCGCGGCGCTCCGCCCCTGAAGACACGACCCATGGTTGTTTGGTCCTGGCTGACCACTGCTTTGCTGGCTGCCGGTGCCGTGGTGTTGTACGCGATGCTTTACACTGGATCTTGAACCTCAGGAAACGCCAATGGACGCCCCCGCGGTTCAGCCCCCTGGTAAAATAAGTTCTTTCATTTCCAAAATTGCCGGCGCACCACGTCGGCTGTTTCGGCTCAGCCTGCCCACCAAAGCAGCCATCGTCGTAGCCCTGGTCCTCACGACGGTGGTACTCACGGCCTGGTTGCTTTTCTTGGTGGATCCAGAGAGCGTTCCCTGGCGGCACTCCATGACCATGGGGCGCGTGCTGCTGGTGATGATGTTGCTGGTAGCACTTCCCATTCTGGTTTACAAAGCCTTGAAGCTTTGGCTTGAAGGGGAAGCTTCCCGATTCGCTGAAATTGATTTTGCCTGGAAGGCAGGCATCGAAGCGCTGCAGGATCACGGGCTCCGGTTGGATACCACCCCTCTGTTTCTGGTGCTGGGATCTTCCGGAGATCGGCAAGAGCAGGCGCTGCTGGATGCTTCACTGATTCCGTTCAAGATTCGCAGCATGCCACAAGGCCCGGCCACCTTGCATTGGTACGCCAACGATGACGGAATCTATGTGTTTTGCACGGGTGCCAGTTGGATGAGCGCGCTTGCAGCGAATGAAGAACAACGCCAGTCGGGGGCACTGACGCCAGGGCTGGAGAATCCCGAAGCCCCCACCGGCGGTGCGACTTCCGAACCGCAACCCGCAGCTACGCCCTCGGGCGGTATCCGTGGAACGATGATGTTCGAAGGCATCGGGCCGATGCTGGACGCCGGTGCCGCGGCCGGAACCCCCGCTGCCAACGAACCTGCCGCCGCTGGCCCCAACGATCCGAAGGGGACCATGATGTTGCAGGCCCCCATCTCGTTGGCAGACGACCCTCAGTCCCAGCCCCCGGCACAACATCGCGAAGTCATGCGATCTCTGCTCCAGCCGCATGAGTCTGCCGAGCAACTAGAACGGTTGCAGTACGTTTGCCAACTGTTAAAGCGTGCCCGTCAGCCGCTTTGCGCCATCAATGGAGTCATTGCGCTGATTCCGTTCTCGCTTGTTCAAGCAGGTCAGGCGGAAGCGGACGAACTGGAGCGTGCCACGAGGGCAGATCTCAAGACAGTGACTCAAACGCTGGAGCTTCGCTATCCAGTAACTTCGCTCGTGGTTGGACTCGAGCGGGAGTCAGGCTTCCGCGAACTCGTCCGGCGCGTCGGTCGACAGCGCGCCGCGAGTCAGCGATTCGGGAAGGGTTTTGACCTCCGGGCCACCGCAACCACCGCCGAGTTGACCTCGCTCAGCGAACATGTCTGCGGCGCGTTCGAAGACTGGGTCTATACCCTCTTTCGCGAAGATGCCGCTTTGAGCCGACCTGGCAACACACGCCTGTATGGCCTGCTCTGCAAGGTGCGGTGCAATCTCAAGCCTCGCCTGGCACAGATTCTTTCTGGCGGTTTCGGCTACGATCCCCAGCGAGATGCGGGCGAAGATCCCCTGTTGTTTAGTGGTTGTTACTTTGCAGCCACAGGGATTACCGAAGATCGGCGGGCGTTCGTCAAAAGCGTGTTCGACAAACTGGTCACCGAGCAAGAAGAGGTGGAGTGGACAACCGCCGCACTCTCTCACGATCGTCAAGTCCACTGGGCCGCCTATCTTGGCATCACGCTCGCCGCAGTGTTGGGGATCGCTATCTTGGTCATGTTGTTCGGCAAGTTGCTGTAGCAGAACTGCCTTGATTCCGCCGAATTCTCCCGGCCAGGTGCCTCCACAGGCAACGAGAAAGCCGCTACCGCTGGGAATCAATTAAACGTCGTAGTTCGGACTCCAATTCGGCGAGCGTCGCTTCGGTGTAAGATGTTTGAACGCCCAGGCGCTGCAACAAGGGAGTGGGGGCAAAGGCCGGCCCTGCCGGCAACTTTGTGGCGGCGAACGCCTTTTGCGAAGGTATCCCCAACACCAGTTCGTTGCCATCCACATGCAGGTTGCAGGTCTCAACCTGGCCGACTCGCATCCAGATCGCCCGGTCGATGGCACCTGCCGGATTGTCCTTCTGCCTCACGATTCGCCACAAGGGGCAGTGCAGCTGACCCGAGGCATGATCAATCACGACGCCCAACCGCATGACAATCTCCGTATGCTTCTCGTTGAGCAGCATGACGTTGGGGACATCGAAGACCAGGATTCCAGGCGAGCTGGCAACATGCTTGATCCGGTCGAGTTGCTTCACCGACTTCTCGAACACATACGACTCGAGGTAGTCAAACCCGGCCCCCAGGCGCTGGTGGGTTGCGGGGGAAACAATGCAGTCCGCCTCGCCGCATTGGGTCCCGAGCCCGATGGCGACGGTTTCCAAAACATACTGCTTGGGACCTTCGGATCGGGCGACTTTGGCAAGAATTCCGGTGAAGAACAACTCGACCAGCGAAAACGCCTGACCGTTAAGTTCGTTGAGATCTCCCTCGGTGAGCTTTGATTTGCTCTTGAGGAGTACGTGGGTCCAGCCTTCGGGAACTTTCTTGTCGATGAATGTTCCCGGGGGAATTCGATCCAGTTTGCGAACTTCCAGATCGATTGTTTCGTCGGCGGCGGACGCTGAGAAGCATGCCAGGCTCAAGATCAACGCCACGCCGCAGGCAATCAGCTGCGGCCACGGGAATGCAGGTCGGGTCGCCTGTCCGGCATCGGGCGAATACGGCTGGTTGGTACCATGGAACCTGGTTTTCATCGCCAACTCTCCTGTCTGGACAGCGACCCACCAATAGATGGGGAAAAACCACCGAAACCGGCCATATTCGTTGGAAGCTGACGACATTGCTCGCCGCGCCCCCCCAACAGAGCCATTCCAGGCAGATTCTACCCACTGGACTTCCTCTAAAATACCCGCCCCCGCACAGCGGAGTTCAGGAGAGGTTGCCGAAAAGGTGAAAATAGATATATTTATCCCACGTTGGAAGTCTTCTATTTTGTAGAACCGTACGGTTCAGCCAGAAGCCCACACCCTACCCAAGCCGCACCAGCGGCTTTTTTCAGAGAAGAGTCTGTGAAAAACTTCACGAACTGCCACTTATCGCCCACCCGGTTCACACGCCTGAGCTGCAAATGATCCAGATCAAACGAGGGCTCGACATTCCTTTGGCTGGCGAACCGCAGCGCCGGATTGACGCCGCCCGTGCCGTTCAGTCGGTCGCCCTGGTCGGGGACGACTACGTTGGCATGAAGCCCACCATGGAAGTCAAGGAGGGAGACACGGTCAAGCTAGGGCAGGTTGTCTTTACAGATAAGAAGACCGCCGGTGTCAAGTACACAGCCCCTGGTGCTGGACGCGTGGCCGCGATTCATCGTGGAGCGAAACGCAAGTTCGAATCTTTGGTGATCGAGCTTGAAGGGGACGAAGAGGTCACTTTTCCTTCGTTCCGAGATACGGACCTATCGCAAGTTCCTCGCGAGCAGCTGCGGGCCAACCTGGTGGACTCGGGACTTTGGACCTCGCTCCGGCAACGCCCGTTCAGCAAAGTTCCCGCGATCGATTCGGAACCGGCCGCGTTGTTCATCACGGCCATTGACACCAACCCCCTGGCCGCCCCACCCGAACTCGTGCTGGCAGAGTACAAAGAGTACTTTTTGGCCGGCTTGCACGCGCTGCGCCGTGTGGTGGATTCAGACTCTGGTGCGAAGATCTATTTGTGCATTCCGCCCGGTGCCGAAATACCTGGCCGGGATCTTGAGTTTCTCAAAGTGGAAGAGTTTGCCGGTCCACATCCGGCAGGCTTGCCTGGGACGCACATTCATTATCTGTGTCCCGTAGGGCCCAACCGAACGGTCTGGCACATCAACTACCAGGACGTTGTGGCCATAGGGCATTTGGTGCTGACCGGCCGCTTGCTCACGGATCGGGTGATTTCGCTGGCTGGTCCTGAGATTTCCGATCCGCGACTACTACGGACGCGGTTGGGAGCCAATATTCACGACCTCCTCCAAGGCGATCTCCCTGCTGAAAAGCTCAGCGGTGGTGCCATTCGCGTCGTGTCTGGTCCCGTGCTTTGCGGTCGGAACGCGATTGAACCCTGGAATTACGTCGGCCGCTACCACCAACAAGTGTGTGCGTTGCTTGAGGGAACCGAGCGCGAATTCTTGGGCTGGCAGATGCCAGGAGCCAACAAGTTTTCGGTCCAGCGAACGTTCGCTTCCAGCTGGTTAGGGGCACGAAGGTTTGCCCTTTCCACCAACACCGGAGGCAGCCCTCGTGCAATGGTGCCGATTGGTTCGTACGAGAAAGTGATGCCATTGGACATCTTGCCGACGCAATTACTCCGCTCGTTGATTGTCGGAGATACCGAGCAAGCCCAGAATGCTGGGTGCTTTGGAACTTGATGAGGAGTGACCTGGCCCTGTGCACGTTCGTTTGTCCCGGAAAATACGAGTACGGACCGCTGTCCGCGGCGCTGAGCGAGCTTGACAACGATCGAACGATGCAAGGTTGACCTGGCCACGGCCAAGGACCTCCTGCCTGCGGTTCTCCAATCGAATTCGATGGTCCCTACCGCGGGCCGACAGAACTGTTGAACGCCATGCTGAGTTTTGCAACGGACAAAATGAAAATCATCCGCGATGAAACCGTTACGCAGCCTGCTGGATCGGCTCCCAACTCGTTTGCCAAGAGGTGGTAAGTGGGGGCGTTTGTACCCGCTGTACGAGGCGGGCCGATACGTTCCTGTTCACGCCAGGGGAAGTGACCAAGGGACGGCCCGCATCCGCGACAGCTTTGGACCTGAAGCGGATGATGTCCACGGTGGTCGTGGCCTTGCTGCCGGTGCATCCTGATGGCCATGTACAACGCTGGCTACCAGGCCAATCTGCAGATCGCCGCGTTGGAATCGGAAGACGTAAGCGTTGCCGAGAGATTGGCGCGAGCCATCTACACCGGCTGGCTGGGACTCGACCAACAATCCCGACAACGTTCTGGCTGATTTCGTCTACGGTGCGTTGTTGTTCCTGCCGCTGTACATCGTCACCATGGTCGTCGGCGGCACATGCGAGTTGATCTTCAGCATCGTTCGCAGGCATGAAATCAACGAGGGTTCCTGGTCACCGGTTTGCCTCTGTTCCCCTTGACGCTACCCCCCACGATCCCCGCTGTGGCAGGTGGCCCTGGGCATCGCCTTTGGCGTGGTCATTGGCAAGGAGGTCTTTGGCGGAACGGGGCGGAACTTCCTCAATCCCGCTCACTGCCCGGTGCGCGTTTCTGTACTTTGCCCTACGCTCGTCGAAACCAATGGTGGCGACAGGGCGTCTGGGTGGCCGTCGATGGCTTACACCGGCGCCACGCCGTTGGGCCAAGCTGAAGCCGACGTCCGGTTGCCGATGGTGGTGGGAAGTGACCGATGGGCATTACCGGGCAGAACTTGACCTTTTGGGATGCTTTCTTGGGTTTCATTCCGGGCTCGATGGGCGAAACCTCAACGCTCGCCTGCCTGTTGGGTGCGGCGATCCTGATTGCCACGGGCATCGGCTCCTGGCGGATCATGGCTGGCGTGGTGGCAGGTGCCTTGGCACTTTCTACCCTGCTCTGGGGCATCGGCAGCGAGAGCAACCCCATGTTCGCCATGTCTCCCATGTGGCATCTGGTGGTGGGGGGATTCGCTTTTGGCACCGTCTTTATGGCGACCGATCCGGTCTCGGCAGCAATGACCGAAACCGGTAAATGGTTCTATGGAATCTTGATCGGGATGATGACCATCTTGATTCGTGTCATCAATCCTGCCTATCCAGAAGGAATCATGTTGGCGATCCTGTTCGGCAACGTGATTGCCCCCTTGATCGACTACTTCGTGATTCAAGCAAACATCAAAAGGAGGCTCGCACGCTATGCGACGTGATTCCGCTCTGGAACACATTTGATCGCGTCATTGGTGCTGTGCGTTGTGTGCTCCTGGTGGTTGGTCGCGGCGGCGGTGGTGCTGCGTCCGAGACAGGAAGCCAACCGAGCTGCTGGACGAACAGAAAAACATCCTGGCGCCGCCGGTCTGGCGATTGACGAGTACGGCATTCGGGCGACGGGCTGAGCCGCGATAAAGAGATCGCCGATCTTCGCCGAGCGGGTCCGCGAAGAGCTCGTTGACCTGGAGACAGGCGAGTCGTACGACCGACGAAGACGTGGACATAGCACCAAGTACAACCTGAATGAGGCCGCCAGCAATCCGGACAAGAGCGTGGCGATCGACGACCAGGGACGACATCGCTGGGCCTCGATCGCGCGAAAATCATGCAGTTCGTCTACTTCGTGAAGCAACCTGGTTCGGACAAGATCCAGCAAGTACGTCCTTGCCGATCTACGGCAAGGGTCTCTGGTCGACGCTCTACGGTTTCCTGGCTCGAGGCTGATCTGCGAAACCATCCAGGGCATCACCTTCTACGAGCACGGCGAGACGCCAGGCCTGGGCGGCGAAGTCGACAATCCGCTCTGGAAAGCAACAGTGGGATGGGCAAGCAAGCGTACGACGACGATGGCGAACATTGATCTTCCAGGTCATCAAAGGGACCGGCTCCCTCAGCGCAAGGCCGACTACGCCGTTGACGGTTTGTCGGGTGCCACGATCACCACTCACGTGGCGTCACCAACTTGTTCAATACTGGGTGGGCCGGATGGCTTTGGCCCATTCCTCGAAAGCACGCCGATCAACAGCGTCAAGCCGACAGTACGCCTACGAATCATGGCCAGAGATGGCCAAAGCAAAGACGTGCTGTTCGATCCGCTCTTCAACAACAACCCGATCGCGTTGCAGGTGCTTGGGCATCTGTTCGGCGCTGGCGGTGACCACCAAGCTGGAGACGTCGTTGGTGATGTGCGTCGCGGTGATTGCTGGTGACGGCGTTTTCGAACGCGTCGGTCAGCTGATCCGCAAGTTCATCCCCAGCAGCATCCGCATCATCGTGCAGATGACGATCATCGCTTCGCTGGTGATCGTCGTCGACCAGATTCTGCGCGCAGTTGCCTACGACATTTCCAAGAGTCTGTCGGTGTTCGTCGGGTTGATCATCACCAACTGCATTGTGATGGGCCGAGCTGAAGGCTTCGCCATGAAGAACAACGCCTGGATGTCAGTTTCCTCGACGGCATCGGCAACGGCTTGGGCTACAGCTTGATCCTGATTGTCGTCGGCTTTCTTCCGCGAACTGTTTGGATCGGGCAATCTGTGCGGCTTCGAATCGTTCCTCTCGACCGAAACGATGGTGGTTGGTACATGCCCAACGGCTTGATGCTGTTGCCCCCCAGTGCGTTCTTCATCATCGGCATCTTGATCTGGATTTGGGGCGCTCGATTCGAACGTGGACAAAGCCGGAGCCAAATTGAAGAGGCGTGATCACACTCCAATTTTGATATTCTCAGGACTTGGTTTCCCGAATTGGAATCGGAATCATGGATCGAACATTATCTCAGCATCTTCCTGAACTCGGTGTTCATCGAGAACCTGGCGCTGGCGTTTTTTCTCGGGATGTGCACGTTCCTGGCGGTCTCGAAGAACGTCAAAACGGCCATCGGTCTGGGCTTCGCCGTGATCGTGATTCAGGGGATCACGGTCCCGGCGAACAATCTGATCTACCGTTGTTGCTGAAGAAGGGGGCCCTGGCTGGGGCAGGCGATCAGTTTACGAATGTCGACCTGACCTTCCTGGGCTTGATCAGCTACATCGGCGTGATCGCCGCGATGGTGCAGATCCTGGAAATGACGCTCGAGCGATTCTTCCCCGAGTCTGCAACGCGCTCGGCATCTTCCTGCCGCTGATCACGGTGAACTGCGCCATCCTGGGTGGCTCGCTGTTCATGGTCGAACGGGACTACAACTTTGGCCGAGAGCTGGTGTTTGGCTTGGGTCCGGCATCGGTTGGGCCGTGGCCATTGTGGCCCTGGCCGGCATTCGCGAGAAACTGAAGTACAGCGATGTCCCGCCCGGCCTCGCAGGGTTGGGCATTACGTTCATTACCGTCGGTCTGATGGCCATGGCCTTCATGTCCTTCGCCGGCATTGACCTGCATTCAGCTTTAGAAGAAATCATCGGAATGGAAATTCTTCTCGCTTTGGCGTCGGCATGTTCACGGTGGTCGTTTGGGCGTGGTCACCGTGGTGATTCTGGTTGCCAAGTCGCAACTGGTGGCCAGCGGCAATGTGCAGATTGTGATCAACGATCAGAAAGAACTGATCCACGTCCCGGCCGGTGGTAAACTGCTCGGCTGCCTGGCCGACGATGGCGATCTTTGTCTCCTCTGCCTGCGGTGGCGGTGGCACCTGTGCCCAGTGCAAAGTCAAAGTGCGTCGAAGGCGGCGGCGACATTCTGCCCACCGAACGGACTCACATCACCAACGCGAGGCACGCGAAGGCTGCCGCCTGTCCTGCCAGGTGGCGGTCAAGCAGGACATGGAGGTGCAGGTGCCGGACGAAGTGTTCGGCGTCAAACGCTACGATTGCACCGTCGTTTCCAATCACAATGGTGCAAGCTTCATCAAGGAACTTGTCCTCGCCCTGCCCGAAGGCGAAGAACTCGACTTTCGCGCGGGCGGCTACATCCAGATCGAATGCCCGCCGCACCACCTCAATTACTCCGAATTCGAGATCGACGAGGAATACCGCGAGGACTGGGACAAATACAACCTGTGGGAGATCGAATCGGACGTAAAGGACCCTGTCTTTCGCGCCTACTCGATGGCCAACTACCCGGACGAAAAGGGCATCATCATGCTCAACGTGCGGGTCGCCACTCCGCCGCCGCGGCAGCCGGACGTCCCGCCGGGCAAGGTCTCGTCGTACATCTTCAACCTGAAGCCGGGCGACAAGGTCACCATTTCCGGTCCCTACGGCGAGTTCTTCATCAAGGACACCGACGCCGAAATGGTCTACATCGGCGGCGGTGCCGGCATGGCCCCGCTGCGCAGCCACATCTTCGAACTGTTCAAGCGCAGAAGACCGAACCGCAAGGTCTCCTACTGGTACGGCGGTCGCAGTCTGCGTGAGATGTTCTACTGGGACGAGTTCAAGCAGATCGAGCGGGATTTCCCCAACTTCGAGATTCACGTCGCGTTGTCGGATCCGCTGCCCGAAGACAACTGGACAGGCTACACCGGCTTCATCCACCAGGTGCTGCTCGACAACTACCTCAGAACCACCCCGCCCCGGAAGACATCGAGTACTACATCTGCGGGCCGCCGATGATGAACGCCGCCGTGTTCAAGATGCTCGACGAACTCGGCGTGGAACCGGAGAACATCGCCTACGACGACTTCGGTGGTTAGCGGGCCGATGGCAACGATCGCAACACCGTCGCTGGTAGCAACCGGCCTGGAAGGATTCGTCAAGAAATCATCGATTATTCAGCGTTTCGGCCAGCATCTGTGCGTGATTTCGCTTGTTTCATTTTCCGATTGGGGTTACAAAAAACTCTGAGATCTTGGTCATCGTATCTTTCGCTTAACGAGGGTTGTTCGCTTGCTAACTGAACAAGAAGTCTCGCGTCGCTGGTCCGGAATGTTTCACCAGAACCCGGAAATCTCGGACCAAACGCTCGACCGTGCGGAACTGTTGCTGGACGAACTGCGTCCTGAAAGCCCGCTCCGTCATCGTCTGTCCGTCGAACTCGACGAGCTGCGCCGTCTGCAGAAAAACTAGGCCGATTACAAGTTCGTGGCCAGCAGATTCCAGCCCGGGCCAGACATTCAAGCCATGCTCTTTCGGTTTCCGAACCGTACGGCTTCAATGTGGCCACGGCTGGTTGGCCTCGGGCACCTGGAGCCTTGCTGGTGTTGCCAAGAGTAACCCAGGGGCCAACGGTTTCCGACGCTCAAAGTGGTTCGAGTTCCTACCTCGGTCACGTCATTCCGCACACGATGCGGTATCATGAGCTCCGTGGCTGATAACGGTTCGGCCAACTGTCCGTCGAAACCAATCTGCTGTGTGTGTTCATGGCTCCTTCTAAGCCTGCCCCTGGTTTTGCGGCAAGTGGTGGACCCGTCTTGCTTCGAGATCCCGCCAGAATCTGCGGCATTTTTCAGGCGTCATCTAGCTTCGTTCGTTCCTCCTAATTTCTTTGATGCCCACGCGCATCTGTTTGATCTGCGGCATCTGCTGGCGGCCGAAGAAGTTGAACGGGCGAGTCTCGAACCCGAAATTGGGTTTTCCACCATGCTGGCTTCCATGAGCCGGTGGATGGGGGACGCGGTGGCAAGTGCGGGGCTCTACTTTCCATTCCCCTTGAAAAGTCTCGACTGCGACGCCGCCAACAGATTTCTGGCTGGTGAACTCGCCTCACACCCGCAGAGTCGAGGGCTGATGATGATCCGCCCCACTGACGATCCTCAGGTTGTCGAGCGGCAAGTGCTCGAGCAACGTTGGGCAGGCTTCAAGGTCTACCATGTGTTTGCTGATCGATCTGAAACGTTCCATGCGCACTCCTGGTGAATTCTTGCCAGATTGGGCCTGGGAAATTGCTGATCGACATGGGCTGTGGATCACGCTGCACATGGTCTTGCCGAAAGCCCTCAGTGATCCGGCTAATTCGAACTGGATCCGTGAGCGCTGTTTGCGATACCCGGGCGCGCACCTGGTGCTGGCCCATGCCGCTCGAGGATTCAACGCGAGCCACACCACCGACGCGATCGATACGGTGCGTGATCTCGACAATGTGTACTTTGATACCTCGGCGGTGTGCGAACCCGCGGCATTCGAGGCCATTCTCAAAGCGACGGGCGTCACCCGCTTGATGTACGGGAGTGACTTCCCGGTTTCGGATTTGTGCGGTCGGGCGGTTTCGGTCGGAGATGGGTTTGTGTGGCTGTACCAACACAATGTGGATTGGGAGCCTTGGAAACACGGAAAGCTTTGGCCGATTGGAATCGAGTCGCTGCTCGCGCTCCAGCAAGCCTGCCGAACCATGGGACTCCGCGACGGGGATATCGAGCGGATCTTTCGTGACAACGCCTGCCAACTGCTGGGCCTGACTCCCGCTCCGACCGAAGATCTGGTGCAAGCGCAGTACCGACACGCCAAAGAGATCATTCCCGGCGGGACACAGCTCTTGTCAAAACGGCCGGAGATGTTTGCCCCCGATCGCTGGCCCGCCTACTACGAGCAGTCCATCGGCTGCGAAGTCGTAGACACCTCCGGTCGCCGGTACGTGGATATGTCTTCCGGAGGCATCCTGGCCTGCATCCTTGGGTACGCGGATCCCGACGTCAACCGGGCGGTGATTCGGCGTGTGCATCTCGGTTCCATGTCTACGCTACAAACGCACGACGAAGTGGAACTGGCAGACCTGTTGTTGGAAATCCACCCTTGGGCCCAGCAGGCCCGGTTTGCACGAACCGGCGGTGAAGCCATGGCTGTGGCTGTGCGGATCGCCAGGGCTTCGACAGGAAGAGATGCCGTCGCTATTTGCGGTTACCACGGTTGGCACGATTGGTACCTGGCCGCCAATCTGGGAGCCACGGGGGATCAAGCGCTGGCCGGACATTTACTTCCAGGGCTGGAGCCTGCCGGGGTTCCGCAAGGGCTCAGCGGAACAACCCACCCGTTCGCTTACAACCGACTGGACCAACTCGAACAGATCCTCGCCCAACATCAACTCGCGGCGATTGTGATGGAACCCACGCGGCACACCGATCCCGATCCCGAGTTCTTGCCGCACGTAAGGGCGTTGGCTGACCGCCACGGAGCCCGGTTGATCTTTGACGAGATCTCGATCGGGTGGCGGTTGTGCCTCGGCGGAGCGCATCTCAAGTTCGGAGTCACGCCTGACGTAGCGGTGTTCGCCAAAGCCATCAGCAACGGCTTTGCGATGTCAGCGATCATCGGCCGCAGCGATACCATGAACGCCGCGCAACAGTCATTCATTTCCAGCGCCTACTGGACCGAAGGCGTTGGCCCCGCTGCCGCACTTGCCACGGTGCGCAAACTCACGCAGATCAATGCACCTGCGCACCTGGCAACCATCGGGGCTCAAGCGAGCCGCGCCTGGCAACAGCAAGGCGACCAGCTAGGCCTTCCCGTCACGGTCGGCGGACGGCCTGAGATGCTCGTCCTGGGTTTTGACCATCCACAAAGTGCCGCCTTGATGACACTCTTCACCAGCTACATGTAGGAAGAAGGGTTCTTGGCAGGCGCCACATTCAATCCCACCATGGCTCATCAGCCGCGGCACGTCGAAGCGTACGCCGCAGCACTCGGCCGAGTCTTTCCGAAACTTGCCACCGCACTGCAGCAGGATGACGTGCTGACGCGCATCCATGGCAAGGTGAAACACAGCATGTTCGCGAGATTGACGTGAGAGCAGGCCATCAATTGCTTGCTGTCTCGCTAGTTCCTGCCAGATACCTGATCTGCCAGTTTGCCAAACTTCGAGGCGGCTGCCAGCGCCGCGAACCGCAACTTCCGCCCGGCAACCATGGGGATCCGTTCCGGATGGAGCAGGCCGCGCCGCATGTACCAGGCAGCCGTGGCAAAGGGTGCCTTGGGTGAGTGCCGGTTGAGCCAAAGCTGGTTCTCGACGCATCCGCGTGGATTCTCCAGCAGTCGCCGCAACGCCGCATCGCCTCCCGCGCGCAGTTCCCCCCGCTCAGCGTATCCCAGGCGTTGTAACTCATCGACCAAGGCATCCAGCGTCGGGTCTTGGGGGAACAAGCTGCAGAGCATGGCCAGGGACACACCGCACAGCCCATCAATCTGTTCGTCCGCCCGTTGGGCAAAGAACGCGGACCAGTCGAATTCGGCCCCGAGCGCCCCAATGGCAAAGTAGAGATCAGCGAAGTGCTTCAACCGGCACGCGCCTCGTCCAATGTCGTGAGCGATGGACAGCGCCAACAGCATGGCGGTGTCTTCGTCCGCGAGCGTTCCCATCACTTCGCCTGCCACCGAGAAAGTCTCGTGCTGCCGCCAGATGCGAGCATAATCGATTCGGTAACCTGGCGAACTGCGGAACTTCCAGTGCAGGTCCACAGTGACTCCATCACCGCGCAAATCAATCTCGTACTCCGTTGCCAACTGGTACGGGCGAACCTTGGATTCCCAAGCTTCGCGTATCAGATTCAACGCGGCCAGCGCGGCCACCGCCCGCTGCATATCTGCCGGTTTGACCAACAGGTCCAAGTCACTCTGGTATCGGGTCACCCGGGGAGGACAGATCCGTGATTCCAGTGCGAAGCCTTTGAGGACCAGGCATTCAACTTGGGCCGCATGCAATTGCCGCGTAACCGTCAACATCGCCTGGTGCAACTTCTCGCGGTGTTGGGCACGCCGGGCACGGTGCCCAACCAGGTGCTCCGTCAGCTCGGGGCAGGCAGTCGAGGACGAAATGGTCAGAATCTCAAGCGCAAGGTTCGTGAGCCGGTGATCGTCCAGAAAATGGATAAAACCAGTGGTGTTGAAGTGGTCTCCGTCTTCAATCAACTCGGCCACGCCAGCATGATCTCCACGAACCAAACTGCGCATGACCGCGAGGAACGGGCTTTCGATTTTCGCCCGCGAAGTTGGATTCGTGGAAAACATGCCGGACCCATCAAGTTGTGAGGTACGTTCTCATCCGCGTTTGACGCGTGCAGAGGTTGTTCGGGGGTTCATGCGCGGCCCACCGTCTCAAATCGCTCGCCGTGTTCTTCAAATGACTACCTGACTAGTAGTTCGGGTTGGGTTCCATGGCACCCGAAAACTTTGCCGTGACAAATCACTAGGCCCAGCGACGAATGGCCGCAGGAATGAACGACTCGAATACTTGTGGGCATTGGTACGCTCCGACTCCCAATTGCAGTTCGAAGGAGGGAACGGCCTGCGCCAAACGCCGACAAAACTGTGGTTCATGCTGCGGGTCCAGCAAACCGGATTCGTCCTGCTCGCAAACTGCCGGAGAAATCTGTTGCCGACCTCCGGGCCGCAGCATGCACTCACGCTCGAGTCGCTCCGCTGCGGCGTTCACGGATACCGGACGAACAGAGAATCCTCGCAACGATTCATCAACACGGGGGAACACAATTGCCGAAACGGGCATCTGGCAGGTAGCCGTGATGCCAAACAAATCGCATAGTTGTGCCGTGCTAAACCGCGGCGTATCTCCCGGCGCGGGATGCTGGTGATTTGCCCACCGGATTCGCCGGAGAGATTCTTCTACGGTTTCGTGATGATAGTAGGACCGAATTCGATAACGCTGAGCGAGTCGCGGAAAGTGCTCTAGCGCGTCAGACCGAATCTTGATGATGGTCGGCATGCCACGTACGACGGCCACCCCTTGTTCGAAGTGCATGAACAACCGGTCATTACCAATCAGGCTCGCCCCGGCTTGATGCAAGGCGTGCAGCAAGGAACTGGTTTTCCCCGCTCTCTTGGGACCGGTCAGCATGATGGTTTGCCCTTGCAGCGTGACGGCTGCCCCATGTACGTGCAACATGCCACTTCGCAGTGCATGGGCTGTTGCCAGTTCGCGAACCACCCGCATCAACACATGGCGTGCCTGGCGCGAAGTTGACTCGCAGACCACATTCGCCTTCTTCGCCGACGAATCAATTTCCAGCATCACTTGGCGGCCAGCATCCCAGAGCACTCTGCGCGGACCATCTTGCTCAAGTACCTGGCAGGATTGGAACGAACCATCCAGCGTGTAACACTCGAGCGTTTCGGCATCTCCAGGCGTGGCCATTGGCCGCTCGCCGACGGGAGACGAGGTATGTCGGAGCGTCACGGTCCAGTCACAACCGCGCTTGCTGGCAGCCGCTTGCATTTGAAAGCTGGGACACATGAACTCTTGCAGCCATTGAATCGAAGTGGCATCTGGCGAGTGGATATCAATTTGGCAGCCTGCGTAGTTCAGCACGGCCTGTCGTGCAGGCTGAGCAGGCGCATGCTGGATGCGGATCGGCAAGATGTTGCCAGGCTCTGGCACTTGCTCTTCTGCCTCGCGACTCGGAACCGGCTCAACCGGCGTCCTCACCGGAAAAGGGAGAATCACAGGCTCGGCGTCCGGATCATGATGGCTTGGTTGCATAGATGCTACCCTGGTTCGCGGAAGCTGGTCGTGCACGACTGAGGATATCGGCCAACAAGCGGCGAGGTCTGAGTTATTCCGTGTCGGGACTGCGGCGCTGGTGCTGATCGGTTGCCTGGCCGAGTGAGCCCTGCAATCGGGCACACCATAGCGTGCCTGTGCGGAGCGTGTAACAGCAATTGGCCGCCACAGCGCTGCTAGCGCCGCAAGCATTGCTCAGACTGCGCTGCCGCCGTTGTTCGATCAGCCGTCTTCGCAGCGCACGTCGAAGTACTGGCGTACGCTCTGATGAAACTCAGGCTTGCTGGAGTTCCAACGCCAAACCTGGTTGACGTCGAGCGACAGATCGGACTCCGGGTCGAACTGGTGTTGCTCCAAGATATCGTGACGCTCGCAGTACTGACGCCGCTCGAGGTCGCCGTGCCAGAGGTGGAGCAAACGGCCATCGATGTAGCTCACGTTTCCCTGCACGCGCTGGTAAAATTGCTTGTGCCAACGGAGGAAATGCTCGAGTTGGCTCGCGTTCATTTTCGAGATCTGCAACTGGTGTGGCTCGACAATGGCCGCAGCCATCAGCACGGCATCGCCTCCGCCGAGCACGCAGGCATCGTAGAATCCCAGCCCATCCAAAACTTCGCGCCGAGCCGCCCAAGCTAAACCGATCGAATAGGTGACATAGCACGAAGCCAACTGCGTAAGCTCAGCAGCGGTGAAACTTCCTTCACGGAAGCCTGCAGCAGCAGATTGACGGCCGAGCGAGGAGTAGGAATCCCCGGCCGCAGGAATGGTGCCGTCAGGACTGACATCTGCCCTCGAGGCAAATAGCTGCACCATCGGCTGACGTTGCAGTTCGACCAATGCCTGCTGTGGCCAGTGAGGGTTGTCAAACAAGACGTCGCAATCAATCCAGGCGATATTCGGACAAGTGGGTGGGACGGATGCCAACGCGATGTTGAGCAAGCGTTCCTTCTGCCACATCACATCGCCACCACGCAATTGGATCAAGACATCAGCATCGCCTGGACCTAGTTCGAACTTTCCATCAAATGCCAATTCGACGGTCACCAGCGGGACTTTGAGATCCGCCCGAAAACGCTGGTAGTTATCTCGCCGACGTTGGTAGCCGGACGGATTGTAGTAGCTGGTAATGGCCCAAAGAGGTTGATCGGCTGCGCTATCCATTGCGTTCCCCTGTTGATGCTGCCTTATTCGGTGATGCTGCCTTGTTCGGCAGTTGGCGTGTGGTTTCCGTACCATGAGAACGCGAGTTATAGCGATCACCGCGAATCGACACACCGCCAGAAGCACCTCGGCGAGTCCTCCGTGCGACTTATAGCCAGTTGGGCTCGCGTTTTTCCAAGAAGGCAGCGAGTCCTTCAGTGGCGGATTCGGTGGTCCTGCAGCGGCCGTGCTAGCAGCCGCCCGCAGATAGCTGGGACTCCAGAAACTCACCAACGGTTTCGTTGAGCATCCGCTTGGTCATTTGAATGGCTTGGGGCGAACAACGGGCAATCTGATCTCCCAACTCTTTGCCGCGAGGCCAAAGATGATCTGGAGGGACCACTTCATGAAACAGGCCGATCTGCATCGCCTTGGCGGCGTCAACCCGTTGGGCAGTGGTGAGCAAGTAACCTGCCTGACCTCCGCCAATTCGAAACGCCAACAGAGGTGCTACCAGGCCCGCCACGATTCCGCGGAGCGGTTCTGGCAACGCGAACGTAGCGGTGTCGCTGGCCACCACGGCATCGCAGGCTAGCACCAACCCGGCCCCCCCGGCGACAGCGGGGCCATTGACGGCAGCCACCAAGGTTTTGGGGAAGCGAAGCATTTGCCAGAGCAGGTCATGATACAACACGGCGTCTTCGTGCCAGCGCTCTTGAGGCCGCTCCATCTGACTGGTTTCGCGCATCTCGGCCAGGTCCATGCCGGCGCAGAACGCCGTTCCGGCACCCGTCAAAATCACCGCTCTGACCCCTTTCTCCTGATTGAGATCGTCGAACGCTTGAGCCAACTCGGCCAGTAGGGCCCGATTGAGCGCGTTGCGTTTGTCAGGCCGGTTGAGAATCACGGTGGCCACATGATCATGCCGCGTCATGCGGATCAAGTTCTCGCTCATGTTGCTTGTGCCTTGTTGGAGGGCAGAACTACCTCGCTAGGATCCAGAAACGCCACCTGTCCTAGCCATTCCCGAGAACCAAGTCAACAATGAGCGTATACAATGCCAAGGGCTGCGTAGATCGTCCGAGGGAACGTACCGTCGTTCGCTGCCGGCTCGAGTTGAACTTCCATCCGACAAGCTCCCCAAGCGAGGTACTCAATCGCGTGCTGTGGAAACTATTGCTACTGTTCTGCACGGTTCCGATCATCGAACTGGCCTTGCTCCTGTGGATCGGCGAGCACATGGGCTGGTTGGCGACGCTGGCGTTGGTGCTCGTCACCGGAACGGCCGGTGCTATGTTGGCCCGGCATCAAGGTTGGCGCTGCATTACGCGGATTCAACAGGAACTCAAGTCAGGCGAGACGCCATCAGCGACTCTGGTCGATGGTTTGCTGATCATCATCGCCGGGGCGTTGCTGCTGACCCCGGGTCTGCTGACCGATGTCTTCGGCTTTTCGCTCCTGATCCCCTGGACCCGACATTGGGTCCGCCGCCGACTCTCTGGCTACTTTCGCAGTCGCGTCCAGTGGCAGGTTGTGCCAGGAGGGCGGTCATCGGCAACCAGCGAGGATTCGCAACCTTACATAGTGGACGTGCCATCGAAGCCCTTGGAATCGGACGAAACAACCGATCCAGGGAGCTAGTAACGCACGAAGAACAGCTTCAAGCTTGAACCGGAAAAACAAAGTTCACCGCAGAGATCGCCGGTCACCTAGGACAGGCTCGAGGCTTCTACTTCTGGTGGGCGGAAGTCGAATCCTCGGCTTTGGCTGAAGAATTCGAGGGGGTTCTCGTAGACGATCTTGCGGATCAGTGATTCTGCGTGGCCACGGCGACGCATCTCCAAAATGAAATCTGGCACGGCCGTCGGATTCGACGGTCCCCAGTCGCCCGCCGAATTCACCATCATGCGGTCCGGACCGTACATTTCGATGATGTCAGCGGCCCGAGCCGGCGTGCACTTGGTGACAGGATACAGCGTCATGCCGGCCCAAAACCCATCATCCAAGACCGCCTTAACCGTATGCTCTTCCACATGATCCACAAGCACGCGTTGCGGGTTGATCCGGCGGTCTCCATTGAGCATGTCCAGAATCATCCGCGTTCCCTTGTACTTGTCTTCAAGATGGGGAGTGTGGATCAAGATCTGTTCATCGGTCTTGGCAGCCAGGTCCAGATGTTCGAGAAACACCGTGGCTTCGTTCTTGGTGTTCTTGTTCAGCCCGATCTCGCCAATCCCCAGCACGTCCAGGCTGATCGAGAAACTCCGGAATCATGGCGATCACTTCGCGAGACAGGCTGACGTTTTCCGCTTCCTTGGCGTTGATGCAGAGCCAGGTGTAGTGCTGGATCCCGTACCACCCTGCCCGCTTCGGCTCAAACTCCGTGAGCTGCCGAAAGTAATCGGCGAAGCCCTCCACGCTGCCGCGGTCGAACCCCGCCCAGAACGCGGGCTCGGTGATAGCGACGCACCCGGCGCGGGCCATCCGCTCGTAGTCGTCGGTGATCCGCGAGACCATGTGGAGTGAGGATCGAAGTAGAATGACATCGAACGTAAACCTTCAAAGCTAAACTTCTTGTGCTAATATGCGTGCACGCATTTTACACGAATTGCATGCGCTGCAACACAGAGTACAGCAAACCTCAGAGTACAGCAAACCTCGGAGTGCAAGCTCGCATCCCAATCGCGTTGGCGGAACGAAGGGCAGGTCCTCAAGACCTGCGTTTCTTCTTTTTCACGGCCTTGACTCTCGGACCGTGCTTTTTTGTGCGCTTCTGCGCATCGCGCTGCCTGCGCTTGATGGTTGCCACGGTTAGTTTCTTGTCGTTCGACCAGAGCAGTGAGAGGTCATCCTCGGCGAGACCAAGATCTAGGGGAGCGCTCACGATTGCAAAGCTGTTGCCTTCCGGATTGAATCGCTCGAACTTTTTAGAAATTGTGGCAGATCGAAACGCTTCTAGAATACCCCGCTCAGCCCATTTACTAAAGTGTTCGTGTAGTTCCTCATCAGTATGCCTCTGGGGCACTTCGGTGAGTCGTTCTACGATTCCATCTACGACTACTGCTATTGGTGGCGGAGGCTCCCACTCGGGACCTTCCTCGTCGACGGTGGTTTGCCGCGCGCTCAACTGTACGACCCCTGAGTCGGCATGGACGTTCCAATGCGCGATATCTGTGTCAGCGGTCACGATTCGAAAGAACTCATTCCAAGCCTTGGTTGCTAGCGGTCGGAAAGGTTTCTTCGGAAACTCGCCGCGCTTGTCAATCACAATTGACATCTTTGGTACTTCACCCATTCAAAGAGTAGGTTGATGTTACGTTTCGGAATAAGGACTCACACGTCAGCGAGCATATCCAAAACCGCTGCGCCCAGTGCCTCAACTCCGTCTTTGTGCCGTACGCGTCGATTGGCGACAGACTCAAGACAGCGAGTGTTGGCATCGTAGAAGCGAGAGTTCAACATCCAGGACTTCTGGCCGTCTTGGTATTCGACGTTAACATGTGAAAACTTCTTTGCCATCACGGATGTTGACGCATGTCCTCCTTTAGGAAGATACGTTTTTATAATTCGACGTGTTTCGTCATCGTCATTTGCATTTCGGTAGTCTTCGAAGTCTTTGATCCGATATCCAGTTGCTCCTGACTGCCCCAGCAGATCCAAGATCAATTCGCCGACATTCTGCGGCGTTGGATGGCAGATCGCTCGATAGGGGGAGATGCCCATATACGCTCCGTAGCCTTTGAACGTACCGATTGGATGCATGATGACGTCACCGGACTGACGATGGCACATGACAGATACGGATCGCAACATTTCAATCTCAATCAGGCTCCAACATTGTCCGGCTACAGGGATACGCCCGGGCGATTCGCTGCGTGCTTCTTCTCGAAGTTCTCTCGCTAAAGCAATCGACAATATTGCCATGGTCTCTCGTTCCAACCGTTCGTTCTTTGTGCGTAAACCCCGGTCGCTGCAGCGTCACCCGCATCGCGCCCCTGGAAGCATCGTGAACGACTCAAGCATCTGCATCACTGCGTACTGCTCGTCGGTCTGACAAATCGCTGGAAAGAACTGATTCGAAATAGGATGCTTCAGACAGGCAGCCGCGAAATAGCCGACGATAAGTGGTGTCTCGAATGACAACAAGGAAGTTGTACGTTCGTAAAGGTCACGTGAACTGCATTTGGTCAGGCATCCAAGCCTGAAGATCAAATGCGTAATCGTTGCATCCAGCCGAGCGTCCCCCACAGCCCAGTGTTGGATTGTTTCATCCAAGAACAAATCGAAAGGAAAGGATCGAAGCCGAGACTTGATGGCTTCAAACTGGTTCCGGAGATGGTCGTCGGCACACCTGGAAAAAATGATATCATACAATTCTCCGGCTGATTCGATTGTTTCGTGGATTGCTGCCAAGCAGGAAACGATTGTCCATTCTGAGAGGTTTGCGGTTTCACAGGAGACGACTGACTCACGCCAAAGTGCGAAGTCTCTCGACAAGACGGTATTCGAATATCTTAATAAATCCGCTTGGCTTTCAGCAAAAGCCGTTTGCAGGTTTTCAACGGATCTCGCTAAGTCGACACACTCAGTCACACGATCCCGCTGCGATACGGGTAGGTGAGGAGATACGAAGCAACATAGGTGATAGAGATCGAACTGATTCATGTTCGCTAGAATCTTTCAAACAGCTCCCTGAAATATTCCCCTAGGAATCACACTGCACTTCATCCCATGCCCTGATGCCATGCAACCACTCGAATGCGTATTGACGTTGATACAGCACACTGAATTCCAGGTCGCTGGGCAAATGAGTCGGACCCTCGCGACCCGTTTGAAAATAGCGGCACCATAGGTCGTAGTGCCGGTCGTCCTCTGCGAGCAACACCCCAGGCGGACGCAGTTTGGCGGACGTCAAGAATGGCTCGATATCCGATCCGAGAGCTGGGATAATCTCGTCAACCAGCCGACGGGTGTCGCACTGGCGGGTAGGGAGGCCGAGCGCCTCGACCTTGCCGACTGACCATAACAGTGTCCACTCCGCTTCCTGTTGCCACCGCAACCTATTCCACTCGTCCCGGCTGAGGGACGCTGGATCGAGCAGAAACGCCTGCTCCTTCCGGCTGACCTGGTCCCAAACACCCTGTTGTTGATACCACTCGATAATCGGATCGGAATCAACCTCGGACGCGACGGCTGCCACTCCGTGCAGGATAACCGCCCGAGTCGCCACTTCACCCGCTGTCAATGGACAGGATGGATCGCAATCTTCGATCGTCGGCGGGGTCGGGGCCGTCGAGATGCCAAGAGCCCGCGCCCATTCCTCGGTCGTAGGTTGCCGACTGGTCTCGTCCTCGGCGCGTGTCATCAATCCCGTCTCCCGTTCACGTATTCCGCACGAAATATGTGAAAGCCATCGACAAAATTGCCAGCCTCCTCGTTCCGGCCGCTGCCGCGTTGAATCGGGCGGGGGCCAATTCAACAGGTTCTTATACCATGAAATGCGGAGAGAAACCCTCGGTTCGTTGCTGGAAAAGCCGTAAGGCTTTACTGCCGCTGTTGAGCGACGTTGGATCTTCCCCTGCATGGCAAACTGTCGAACGACGGAGAAGCGAATCCCAACGCTTGCTTGACCTTACACCGCGGGGGCCTGAGAATGGATGCAGAGGTTCACTTCTTCTTTCGTTTCGAAATCGTACGTGTGGTTCTACGGGGAGCAACTTCAGATGATTGGGCGCAGTGGCAGTTGGTCTCCTAATGGATGGGCCGTGCAACGTTGGTGTCTGGTGAGTTTGGCCATGGTGCTTGTCTGGGCCGTGGCCGGATTGGGGCAGGCCGAAGAACCATTTCCTCAGGCAGCTCCCGAAGATCTAGGGCTGATCTTGCCGCAGGGCGTGCCTCCCAAGCCGGGCAATGATCGCCGGGCGTTGGTTCGCAACCTGGCCGGCGGTACGGTGGTTGGCAAGGTCCACGTGGAAGTGGGCGACCGCTTTGTGATGCTGCTGCCCAACGGCCGGCTACTCTCGGTACCGCAGCGAGAAGCAACCATCACGGACCGTCCGTTTGTCCCAGCCAGCAAAGACGATCTGCTGGAAGAGTTGATGGACAAAAATTTCGATGGCTTCAAATCTCGTTCGACCAAGCGATATCTCTACGTCTACAACACCAGCGAGGCGTTCTATCAGGCGACCAGCCGGATCCTGGAGACCATGTACCCTCCGCTCTTCGCCTACTGCAAACGGCAGAAGATCGAGGTACACGACCCCGAGATGCCGCTGGTGGTGCTGATGTTCAAAACCCAGGAGGAGTTCGACAAGTACCGGCAGATGCCGCAGGGCGTGGTGGCCTACTACAACGGAGTCACCAACTATGTGGTGATGTACGAACAGAGCCGATTGGCCGAAGTCGCTCCCGATTTGGCCGTCAAGCAATCGATCTCGACCATCGCTCACGAAGGGGTGCACCAGGTTCTCCACAACATCGGGGTGCAACAACGGCTCTCACGCTGGCCCATGTGGATCAGCGAAGGGTTGCCAGAGTTCTTCGCCCCGACAGATATTGGTCGGCGGGTGCGTTGGAAAGGAGTCGGCCTGGTCAATGATCTGCGGCTGCACGAAATCGTCAAAGTTGCGCCCCAGATCAACGCGAGTTCGCCCGATGGCAAGGTGGTCGAACAGACCGTGGCGGCTGAGAACTTGACCTCGCTGGGGTATGCCTTTAGCTGGGGACTGGTGCATTACCTGGCCAGGTTCCAACAGGATGAATTCTTCGACTACCTGCGCGAAGTGAGCCAGACAGGGCCTTTGGAAAAAGCACCGTCCGTCGAAATGTTCCAGAAACATTTTGGCGACGAGTACTCTGATTTGGAAGAAGGGCTGGCCAAGCATCTCAGATCGTTGCCGTATGTGGATCCGATTGCCAATCAGACGCATATTGTGGCGATGGCTGACTTCGGCGTTCGCCGCAGTGCCATCATTACCACATCCCCCGCCTCGGTGCGCGAGTTCCAGCAGCAGGTAGCGGGTGCCCGGTTCGCAACCCAGGCGTTTCCCAACAAAGCGGCCGCTGAGCGGTTTGCCAACGCCTGGCTCAGTGGACGGTGATCGCAGAGACAAAAGTCATGTGATTCGGTTTTTTCGCGCGTTACTTCATTCATTAACCGCCAATTTGGTACATCGCCCGCTCCGGCTTGACGAAGTCTTGGCTGTTGATGCCATGTCCTGGCTGCTTGGCGAGAATGGACGCGCGGACGGTGGCGGCAATTTCTTCATCGCTGCCGCCGCGGCGGATGACCTCGCGAACGTCCCATTCTTCCATTGAGAACAGGCAATTGCGGACTTTACCATCGGCGGTGATTCGCAAACGGTTGCAGTCGTGGCAAAACGGTTGAGAGACCGGGTTGATGAAACCAATCTTCCCGCGTCCGTCGGCAAACATGAAATCCACCGCTGGCTGGCTCGGGTCAGGACGCTCCCTGGCAACCAGCGGTCCGATGTGTTGTTCCAACAGGCTGCGAATTTCTTCGCCAGGGAGGACTTGATCATTTTGCCACGAGCCATCTGCGTCGAGCGGCATAAACTCGATGAACCGAACTTCCAGGTCATGTTCGCGAGCGAAGTGCCCAAACGGCACGACTTCGTCTTCGGTCATGCCGCGAATAGCCACGGCGTTGAGCTTGGTCTCTTCGAACCCTACTCGCTGCGCGGCATGAATCCCTTCGATCACCCGCTCGAAACCGTCGCGACGCGTGATCTGTTTGAACGTCTCTGCGTTCAAAGCGTCCAAGCTGATGTTCAATCGGCGCAGTCCCGCGTCTTTAAGGTCTTGGGCTTGTTGCGCCAGCAGCAGGCCGTTGGTGGTCACCGCCAGGTCATGGATGCCGGGGATTGCGGAAAGTCGGCCAACCAGGTTGGCCAGGTCATGCCGCACCAGAGGTTCGCCGCCGGTGAGCCGTAGCTTATCGACACCCATCCGGGCCATCACCTGGACGAATCGCTCAATCTCTTCAAACGTGAGGATCTCAGTCCTGGGTTTGAAGACGACATTCTCCGCAGGCATGCAGTAGAAGCAGCGGATGTTACAGCGGTCGGTCACGCTGATCCGCAGGTTGTTGTGCCGGCGACCGAGGGTATCCATCAAGGGAGCGAAGGGATCCATCAGCGTTCCTCCTCATTCAAAGGAACTTGAGTGGGCGGGGAATTGGTGCCGGCAGTGCTTGGCGCAGGAGCCGGTTCGTCCGTACCAGGGTGCACCCACGCGGTGCTGCCGTCTGCCCAATTCTCCTTCTTCCAGATGGGCACCACTTGCTTGAGCGTGTCGATGATCCACTCGCCCGCCTCGAAGGCCTGTTTGCGATGTGGCGAACTAACGGCCACGGCCACACTGGCTTCGCCCAACTCCAGATGGCCTAGCCGATGCACGATGGCACACTCACACAGCGGCCAGCGCTCGCGGGCAGCTGCTTCGAGTTCCGACATTTTGGCGAGTGCCATCTCCGGATAGCCTTCGTAGTCGAGGGCCACCGTTTGTTCGCCACGAGTCCACTCGCGAACCGTTCCCAAAAAGAGAACCACGGCACCCGCTTGGGTGGAATTGACTTCCTGAAGCAATGCCTGAGAGTCAATGGGTTGATGCGTGAGATTGATCATACGAGTCAGTTGATAAGTTCGTTCGACTTCGAATCGGTATCCGCGCCAACTCTCATTCTACCTGAAACTGCTAGCCGCCGCTGACCGGTGGGATACAGGCCAACGTAGCTTGGGGGGGAATCGGCGTGGTGTCGGTAGCGTAATCCGTGCCGATGGCGAAGGCCAGGTTGGCCAGCATCGGCACCAGTGCCCGGAACGCGCTCTCCCAAACAGCGGCGCAGAGTCCGCCACCGTGGCGTCCTCAGGCAGTTCGAGTTCCACGTGCGGGGCGGCCGCCAACTGTTGGGCCACTGCGAATAGTTGTAATTGTACTCTCACGTCACAATCAATTCTTCTCCCTGCCGGGTCAACAGCGCGGCCCCTTGCGGAGCCAGACCGTAGGCCAAGGCCAGAAGTTTCAAAGGGTGCAAAGTAGGTTTGGTCGTGCCTTGTTCCATTTGCATCTTGCAGGCACTGCACTCGGTGGTGCCCAACTGCACGGAGGAGTCTCTCATTTCTGAGATCAATCCCCAACCGGCTCTCAAGCTGGTTCGATAGTTCTCTCGCTTAAGTCCAAACGTGCCAGCCATGCCAGAGCATCCCCGTTCCGTTTCATGCACCGAAAGACCTGGGATCAACCGCAGCAGGTTGAGCCCTGGGAGTCCAATGTCCAGCGCTTTAAGGTGGCAAGGGGCGTGGTAGGCAAGCGACGCGTTGACCGGCTTGAAGTCCAGTTGCAGATGGCCGGCAAGGTGCAACTTCCATAAGTAGTCACATGCTTCGCTGGTGTTCTCGGCCACGAGCCGCGCGTCGGTGTCATCCAACAGTGACGGATACTCGCGTTTCAAACAGAGCACGGCCGAAGGCTCAGTCGAAACGACGTCATACCCTTGCCGCACGGCTTCGGCCAACAGTTCCACATTGTGTGCCGCGACCTTGCGTGCTCGCTCAAGGGCTCCGAGCGCCACCATCGGCATGCCAGACGGGACCTGGTTGGGGGGGACATAGACCTGCACGCCGTTGTGTTCCAGCACAGAAACGAACGATTGGGCCAGGTCAGCATCGTGATAGTTGGCATAGGTGTCTACAAAGTACAACACCTTACGACCACTCCGCCGCGAGGGACGCGAGAGTCGCCGGCGCGAGGCGGTCTTCAAGAACATCCGAGAGTTGTAGCGGGGAAGTTTGCGCCCCTGGGCAATGCCGAGAATCTTGTCCACGAACCACCGCGCCAGGCGGTTCCCAATCAGTCGATTGGCCAACGGACTCAAGCGGCAGGCAAGTCCTCCCACGCGATCCAGATTGCACATAATCCAATCGCTGGGACGCAGTCCATTGGTGGCCACGTAGGCCGCCTTGGCTTCGATCATGAGCTTGGGAATATCGACTTCTGCCGGGCACTCAAGTCGGCACATCTGACAATTAATGCAGAGGTCTGCCGTAGCCTTTAGTTCCTCCGAAGCGAGAGTCGAAGGATCCAATTCGCCCGTCAAAATCCCGCGCATCAGGTTGGCTTTTGCCCTTGGCGAAGCCTCTTCAGACGGTGCGAAGCGGAACATCGGGCACATCCGCACGTCTGGTTCTTGCGATCGACAGGCACCGCAGCCATTGCAGCGTCGGGCGGTGTGCATGATCTCTTCTGGTGTCCAATTCAGCTGCAGGGGCACAACTTCCAAACCAGAGGGTGGGGCGGCAGTGTCAACGTCTGCATCTGGCACGGGGCGCGAACTTCCGGCGGTGACCGGTCGCAAGGTCCCAGGCTCGAGCAACGCCCGATCTCCAACAATCTTGCCAGGGTTAAGAATATTGTGCGGATCAAAGATTCGCTTGACCGCCTCGAACACCCGATTGAGGTCTCCATACTGCTGGCGGACAAATGGGGTCCGGCTCAGACCATCGCCATGTTCGCCACTGATCGATCCCCCCACTGCCCAGACGGCTTCGTACAGTTCTGTTGCCAGGTTCTTGAGTTTGACCAGGTCGGCAGCGTCCGCCAGATCCAGAAATGGTCGAACGTGCAGTTGTCCATGCCCCGCATGTGCGAACAGCGATGAGGTTACCTGATGCCGCTTGAGAATGTTCTGAAGCTCAAGCGTGAATGTCGGCAACTCGCCAGGCGGGACGACAATGTCCTCCACAAACGGCAACGGCCGCTCGGTGCCGCGCAGGCGGTGGAGTGTCGGCACCACCTTGTGTGCCAACCGCCAGCAAATCTCAATCTCTTTCTGATCGTAAGCCTGACGGGATTCGAATGCCCAGCGTTTGCGATGACGGACCCGGTCAATGATCTGTTGCAACCGATCGCGAACGTTGGCGGCATCGTCTCCGTCCTGTTCGACCAGCAACATCGCTTCGGCGGTGGCAGGAATCAACGGGGCATAGCTCGCTTCGCTAGCTCGCGCCAGGCTGAGATGGCGGGAGCAGGGAGCAGAGGAACGAAATCCCCAGTGCGAAGACGACGTAGAGTGCGAGAAGTGTCACTCAGGTAGACCATCTGTGGAGTGGCCTTTCGGCCGGTTGCGGAGGCTCGTCGCGGTCCGATTCTATCGCGCCCGGGTCGCATCTCCGCGGCCTGGCTCGCTCCAACCCGGAAAAAGGTGGACGATCCAGAAAACGACAGCGGTCCAAAAACCTTGAAAAGACAAGGCTTGCGTGTCGGTACCGTTTCGATATTCCGTCGCGGAATCTCCGGTGTTCGCGGCTGCGGATCTCGTTACCGCGGTGTAATCGTTTGTCACTTGTTCCGGCGTGGAGAAGGGCGTACAAAGGTTTCAGGAGGGAGTGTACTCGGTGAGGTCGATATGCCCATGCGGCCGCGAGACCACCGGGATCGAAACGGTGGTTCTCAAAGCGGCGATGATCGTCGTGGTGCTGCTGTGCTGCGCGGCGGCCAGTGCCGCCGAGCCGGACCGTCTGAGAACGGCCAGACTCCCCGAAATCCGGATGCAGACGATGCCACTCGCTCCGGGCTCGGGCAGGGTCGAGACGAGCGGGTTTCGTCCGGCAGGGCTCCAGATCGATCGGTCCCGTCGGGCTTCGGTCCGGTTCTACGACACCCATCTGATGCCGGAACTGCGAGACCAGTTCAGAGGGATGGGTAGCGTGTACCAAAACCTCCCGGGGTCCGGCGTCGAACTCGAAAACTTCACGATGCACTCGGCGGTTACCGATTCGGCACGACGGACTCTCGAGCGTGCCACGACCCGGGCGCTGAAGGAGTTCGTCCTCGAGTGGACCCACATCGAGCGGCGGCTGCTGTCGATTCCGTTGTCCCGGAAGTTGTCGTCCGCGGTTTCGGACATGGGATCGGGGTCGAAGCCAGGACGTCGGCCGTACAGTGACCTGGGTTTCTCCGTGGGGGTTTCCAGCTTGATGCCCCAGGTCGGGCTGCGCTACCGGCACGGGGAAACCACGACGGAGTTTGAAATCGACGGACACGGCTCGGTCGACCTCGGTTTCAGCCGGTCGTCCGTGGTCTACTACACCCGCATTGCGGTCCAGTACGATGCCCAGGACGAGTGGTACGGGTTGTACTACCGCGCCCGTTTCTGATCCCGTCTTCCGTTCAACCCAGTTCGGCAGCATCCAGTTTCTTGTAGAGAATCACCGGTTCCGCGAGGTCGTGACCGGCCGGGATCTCGGTCGTGGCGTCGTCCCAGGGCAAGGGCCTGTCCGGCAACTGGAGCATCTCCGCACACCTGTCGGCCGAGAAGGGCAGGAACGGGGCCATCATCGTCGCGAGTGCGCGAACCGTCTGGACGCAGATGTTGACGGTCGTGCCGCAGGCGGGCATGTCTTCCTTGCGTTGCTTCCAGGGTTGTTTGCGATCGAAGTAGACGTTGGAGGCACGGGCCAGTGCCATCAATTCGCCCAGGCCGGCCTTGAAGCGAAAGGCCTCGATGCAGTCCGTCACCTTGGCGTGCTGCTCGGCGATCTGGGCCAGGTGCGCGAGGTCCACATCTTCCCTGTGGCGATCGCCGGGGACGCTTGCCGTCGAAGTAACGGTGCGGCGAAGGTCAGCGTGCGGTTGATGAAATTCCCCAGCGCGTTGACCAACTCGCCGTTGTTGCGGGCGACGAAGTCATCGAGGTCGAACGCGGTGCGCGTCGCTTCCGGGAGCAATCGCGGTCAGGTAGTAACGCAGCGGGTCGGGATCCAGCCGACTCGAGGTACTCCTCGATCCAGATCGCCGTGCCGCGACTCTTGCTGATCTTCTCTTCTTCCTTGCCGGGGAAGCGGATGTTCAGGAACTTGTTGGCGACGACCTGCCAGGGCAGTTCGTAGGTTCCCTCGGCCATCAGCATCGCCGGCCAGATCAAGGCGTGGAAGACGGTGTTGTCCTCGCCGATGAAGTGCACGATCCGCGTATCGGGGCTCTTCCACCAACGTTCGTAGTCCTCGGCCCGGCCGCCCTCGCGCTCGCACATCACCGCGGTGAACGACACATAGCCGATCGGGGCGTCGAACCAGACGTAGAGCACCTTGCCTGCGGCCTCGGGGTCCTCGAGCGGAACCGGGACACCCCAGTCGAGATCGCGGGTCATCGCGCGCTCGGGCAGGCCTTGCTTGATCTGTCCGAGGACGAAGTTGAGCACGGTCTCGCGCCAGGCGGGGCCGTCGTCGGAGTCCTTGCGCTTGCACTCGAGCCACTCGCGCAGCGGCTGCTCGAACTGGTGCAGTTTGAGGTACCAGTGGGTAGTTGCCCGGGGTTCGGGCTTACTGTCGGTCAGAGTCGATCGCGGCTCGATCAGCTGGATCGGGTCGATGGCGTTGCCGCAGCTCTCGCACAGGTCGCCGTAGGCGTCGCCGTAGTTACACGGTGTGCCGTCGGCGCGACGGTGGTAGCAGGTGCCGCGCACGTAGCGGTCGGGAAGGAAGCGATCCGCCTCGGCGTCGTAGAGCTGTTCCTCGGTTTTCGTGACGAAGTAGCCCTTCTCGTGCAGCCGTCGGAACATCGCCTGGCTGAATTCGACGTGGCGCTCGACGAAACCGGCCTGATGCGTGCCGCCGAAGATGTCGAAGCGGATTCCGAGGCCCTCGAAGTCAGCCGCCTGGCGTGCGTTGTAACGCGCGGTCAGTTCCTCGACCGACGTGTTCTCCTTGCCGGCCGAGATCAGCGCAGCCACGCCGTTGTCGTCGCTGCCGCAAACGAAACGAACGTCGTCCTACGGGCGCGCAGAAAACGGGCGTAGGTATCGGCGGGAAGATAGGCGGCTCCCGGCTGACGTGACCGACGTGCAAATGGCCGTTGGAGTAGGGCAGTCCGGAGGTCACGAGAAATCGTCTTTTGGCCATGATCTTGTGCCAGTCCTGTCGGTGAATTCCGATCGATCAGCAGGGCGGCGGTATTCTAGGACGCGCGCCCGGTCCGACGCGGATCTGGCACGAGGCGTCGGCGATGGTCCGCAATCGAAGTTGAATAGCGGTCCGAATTCCACGTGTATCATGGGCCACGAACAGCCGATCACGCGTCCCCGAGGACGCCCATGCGGGAGCAGAGGCGATGTCTTTTACACGGGTTCGGTCGGACTGCTGATCACCCTTTTCGTCGTTTTCTTCGCGCTCTTCATCGTCTATCTCGTCGTCAAGATGCGCTACAAGAAAGCGGGTCCCGGACGAAGCACTGATCGTCTTTGGCCGCCGCAAGTTCTTTGGTCAGAAGGTCCGGTCGACGCCACCGAAGGCCATTCCGAGGCGTTCCTCATCGTCCACGTGGCGGCGGCACCTTCATCTGGCCGGGCTGGGAAAGTGCTCGAGCTACTTTCGCTCAAGATGATGACTCTCGATATCAACATCTCGGGCACGTCTACACGGACCAGGGCATTCCGATCAACGTCAGTGCCGTGGCGCAGGTCAAGATCCGCGGAGACGGCGAACACATCAGCGCCGCGGCAGAGTCGTTTCTCGGAGTCCAGGTCGCCGCCGATGCAGTCGACGATTCAAGGAGACGGTGGCCGGTCACCTGCGCGGCATCGTCGGTACGCTGACGATCGAACAGCTGTACCGGGACCAGAAGACGTTCCAGGACAACGCACGCGAAGAGGCTCACGCGGACCTTGATGCCATGGGCTTCGAGTTCCACTCGTTCGTCTTCCAGGAGATTCACGACGATCAGGGCTACCTCGACGCTCTGGGGCAGCCGAAGATCCAGGAGGCGCTGAAGCAGGCACGGATCGCCACGGCCAAGGCCGATCGCGAAGCCACGATCGAGGAGGAGACCGCGCTGCCAGCAGAAGCCGAGCAGAAGCGCTTCTCCGTCGATACCGAGATCGCCGACGCCGAGCAGCGAGCTGTCGCTCAAGAATGCGTCGATCAAGCACGAGGTCGACGTGGCCAACGCGCAAGCGCCCAGAAGGCCGGCGAGATGGAGTCGAAGCTCCAGAACATCAGGATCGCCGAGAAGGAAGTCGAGCGCCAGAAGCTGGAGCTGAACGCCACGGTTCGCGAGCAGGCCGACGCCCAGAAGTACGAGGCGGAGCGCCAGGCCGACGCTGCGCAGTACCGAGTCGAGCAAGAGGCCTCGGCGGACCGCAAGCGACGGCGAGAAGGCTGCCGAAGCGCGTGAAGGCCGAGGGCCTAGCCAAGGTGGCGAAGCCGAAGCGGCGATGCATCGCGACGTAGGTCTCGCCGAGGGCAAGGCCATCCAGGCCAAGCGGTGAGGCCGAAGCCGAATCCCGCCGACTGCTGGCCGAGGCGCTGAAACTGTACAACGAGGCGGGCCTTTCGATCGAAGCGCTGAAGGTGCTGCCCGAGATTGCGCCGCCCATTTCCGAACCGCTCGCGCGCTGGCACCACCACGATCATCAGCAACGGCAAGGGTCCGACGGCGAAGGCACGGGTGCGTCGAAAATGACCGAGGACGTGGTCCAGGTGATCAGCCAGCTCGGGGCCGATCATGCAGCAGCTGGCCGGCGTGGATCTCGACGACTTCCTGCGGGACATCGGCCCTGCCAGGCGCCAACGGCGAAGAACCTCGGGGGCAAGCTGGGTGCTCCGAAGGACTCCGGACGCGTCGGAGCAGTAGGTCGTGTCTCTCGCAGACGAACTGCTGGAACCTGAGGCGGGAGCTGGCAGCGGCCACTTCGCCTCCGCATTTTTGTTACTGGCCCGCTCGTGGCGCAGCGTTCGGCAGCTCAGTCCCGCGCAGCGAAAGCAACTGGCCGAAAGCCGTCGGTGCGGACGAGGCCGAAGGGGTGCTGGACCGGATCGCCGCGCACAAGGGACAGTCAGTGCGTCGTTCCTGGTGCCTTCGCCTCGAAGTTCAAGGACGCGGACCCGGACGCCCTGGGCCGGTTAGATCGAGGCGCTACGTGATCCCGAACGGCGTCGTCGGCTTCTGGGAGAGGAGCGCTTCCGCCGTCGGGGACGTGTTGATCGAGAAGCCGACGGAAGATCCGGAAACCGAATCTGTGCCGGATCAACAATCACGAGGACGTCGAATCCGAATCCGAGGTAGCAGCCGAGGGCGAGCCCGAGCCCGAGATCGAAGCGAACGTCGCCGCATCGCTTCCGAGAGAACGCGGATCCAAGCGCAGATCCAGGCCGTCCCCGCCTCCTCCGTCGGCACCCTCCGCATCGAGGTCGCCGCTGTTCTCCACCAATGGCAGTTCCTGTTCCAGACAAGCCAGTCACGTTCGCGGTGGTGCCGGATGAGGAACTTCGAGTTCGAAGAGGTCGAGGTGCACCGACACTCCGGGAGGCGGCTGGCTCTGGCTCGTCGACTGGACGACACGTCGGCTGGACATGCGGATCCGAGCCTTGCTCGACCTCTTTCCCCAAGACTGGGCGCGCCGCCGGCTTCTGGTGGGTGCTGAAGCGGAACTCGTCGAGGATACGTCGCAGGCCATCGACCTGATCGGATCGCTGGACTCCCGAGCATCACGACGCTGGTGTGTTTCGTCTCTCTCGCATCAACGGGGAGTTCACCGAGACCGAACGTCAGGCCTTGTTGGCGCTCCAGTGACAGACCTTCCCGATCGCTGCCACTGTTGATCCGGGGACACGGCCCGTGTTCGGATGACGCATCTGTCTCCCGGCGCGCCGTTCGTGCGGGCCTTAATTGCCCTTCCGAGCATGGTACGCCGATTGCAATCCTTCGACGCTGAAGTTACCCGGGCCCATTGTATTCGGTCTCAACGGGTCGCCGAGAACCGGGATTTAGGGCCCGGGTTTCTTTGTGTCTGGTCCCCGTCGCGAGGGTCAGGCCGGGGCGTCCTGGTGGCGAAGAAGTTGCCGCCCGGCGCGCTCGACGGCGTCGAGGCCGTCGCGGGTCAGCGACAGACCCTGGGCGCTCTGTTCGACCCATCCGCGGGTCACCGAACGAGTCTACGGTTCGACGCAGGCGTTCGCCGCTCCACGAGAACCGCGAGGCCATTTCGTCCATCGTGACGGCAGAATCCCCGTGCCGCAGGTGCGCCAGCAGTAGTTGCTCGGCCAGAGCGGCTCCGAGTCGGCGTTCTCGAACCTTGCGGGCCAGCAGACCGTACGTCGGGGACAGCAGGAAGACGACCAGGAAGATGCCCGGCCACCGTGGCGATCGCGCCTGCGATCGAGGCGTCGAGAACGCGCGCGAGCCAGTATCCCGCCACGGCGGAGATCACTCCAAGAACGACGGACAAGGCGAGCATCCAGCCCCGGAAGCGATCGGTCAACAGGTAAGCAGCGGCGGGAGGCACGACCAGCATGGCGACGACCAGGATTGCCCCGACCGATTCGAACGCCCCGACCACGGTCACCGAAACCGCGCTCATCAGAACGTAGTGCATGAGGACGGGCGAGAATCCCAGCGCCGCGGCCAACTGGGGATCGAAGGTCGTCAGCTTCAGTTCCTTGAAGAGCAGCAGGACCAGTGCGAGGTCGGGAAGTAGCAGCACCAGCCGTTGACCCACAGTGCGCTTGGGTCCGAACTCCGACCCCCGGACGATCAGCACGTCCACGGCGTGTATCGATCTCCCCGTACAGCACGCAGTCGAGGTCCAGGTCGACGTCGGCGGCGTAGCGACTGACCAGCAGACGCCGATCGAGAACAGCGCCGGAAGACCCGCCGA
>CALOEH010000003.1:0-75261 GCA_942492195.1 uncultured Planctomycetia bacterium
CCACGGCAGTCCGACATGAGTTTACCGTGCACCGTGGCAGATGTCATTGGCCGGGGATCTTGCAACGATCTTGCAACTCGTAGACGAAGTGGAAGCCATCCGGTAGGCTTCGAGGATGTTGACATTTCCACCCGCATCCCCGAATGACCGAGATCCCAAGCTTGTCGAAGAAGCCTGCTCATGCCACGTCCGTAACCGCCCGTCGTGCTGCTGATGACCGCTGGGAATTGATTCATCCACGCTGTGCCACCGAGCGTGAGGCAGACCTGGAAGAGGTCCAGGGGATGATTGACGCAGGCGAGGTCGAGGTCGCCGTGGAAGAACTCCGTTGGCTGATCGAGGAGTGCAGCGACTTTATCACAGGGCATTATCTACTGGGCCAACTGGCGCTGCTGGAGGAGGACTTTGGTCTCGCGCGAGGGCACTTTGGCTATGCCTTCCGGATAGGACTCAAGGCATTGGGGGGAGCGGATCGGCTCCAGCACCCGGCCCCTTACGACTTGCCAGCGAATCGAGAATTCCTGGAAGCCGGAAAAGGCCTGGCTTGGTGCTTACACCAACTTGGTAAGAAAATGATCGCCTTGGAAGTCGTAGGGCAGATGCTCAAACTCGACCCGTCCGACGCGTTGGGCGTGACGGCTTGGCTGGAAGAATTCGAACGCCCAGCCGGTTCCTAGCGTTACTCTTTGCCTTCTTTCTCTTGTTCCGCGCCGGGCTTCTTTGCGCTGGGTTTCTCTGCGCTGGTTTTCTCTGCGCTGGGTTTCTCTGGGCTGGGCTTTTTCACATTGGGCTTTTCTGCGCTGGGCTTCTTTGCATCGGGTTTTTTCACATCGGGTTTCTCTGCGTTGGGCTTGCCGCGTGGCGGACCGGGGCGATCCTTGTCGCCGTGATCTCCGAACCGAGGACCAGGATGTCCAGGGCCACGATGACCAAATCCGTGGTGTCCATGATGGGGCGGACCTGGTGGGCGATGCCCTCCGGAGGCTTCTCGCTCGGTGAGTTGACCATCACCGTTTTTGTCGAGGGTAAGCATTGCTGCCACGGCGCCCTTTAATTCGCTCGCCGAGAGCATGCCATCGCCGTCGGTGTCGATGAGTTTGAACAGTTGATCTTGCGGGGGACCCGGTCGGTGCCCACCCCCAAAATGCGGCGGTCCCGAGTGATGCCCATGGTGTCCAGGTCCGTGGTGTCCAGGTCCGTGGTGTCCAGGTCCGTGGTGTCCAGGTCCGTGGTGTCCAGGTCCGTGGTGTCCAGGTCCGTGGTGTCCAGGTCCGTGGTGTCCAGGTCCATGCTGTCCGTGATGCCCACCGTGACCATGTCCATGATGCCCATCTCCAGGACGATGATCGCCATCGGGCCGGCGCGGCGGCGGCCCTCCTCGTGGGGGGCCTGGGGGTCGAGCACTCTCCCGCCCTGGGTTGTCCGGACGGTCACGCTGGGGACCACGGTCGCCATCCGGGGCTTGTGCCCAAGCCCAAGCACATCCACTCAACAAAGCTACGGCTACCAGTACGGCTGCAATTCTCATCGCGGTACTCCCAGGGTTGATATAGCATGGGTGATAGGCGCACAACGAGGGCTAATTTTGCTGGCAGGTTGTTGCGTCGCCACCACTTGCCGAGAAACCAGTGTTTGAGGGATCAACGGACGGTTGTCCCCTTGGACACGGACATGCGGATAGTAACGAGATATACCGGGCGGAATCCACCGCCAGCGGCAGGTTTTTGTTGTCCCGTTGAGGTGATGGCCGTCAACAAGAAGCAACTGCCAAGATTTTATCGCATTCGCTGGTGGAATGCGCCGCAGAAGTTGCGTTAAGAATTATAGCAGAATCGGATTTGTGGAATGCCAATGACGGATGACTCGCAACGGAATGAAGAACAGCTCCTCGAACAGTTGGCCGAAGGGGACCAAGATGCCCTGGCCCGTTTATTTTCGCTCTACCAGTCACGACTTCGCACGATCGTGCAGTTTCGGCTCGATCGCCGGTTGTATGGACGAGTGGATGCAGACGATGTCTTACAAGAGTCGTTTTTGAACGCTGCCAGCCGACTGCAACACTTTCGCCAAGAAGGCCCGGCGTCGTTGTTCATTTGGTTGCGATTGGTGACTTCGCAGACATTGGCCGAAGTTCACCGCCGACATTTAGGAGTGCAGCGGCGTGATGCGGGTCGCGAGGTTTCTGCCCAAGGTGCGGCGGGTCGGGACTCCACGTCCCTCTCGCTGGTGTATCGCTTGATGGGAACGTTGACCTCTCCCAGTCAGGCAGTGGTGCGAAACGAAACGCAGCGGCAGTTGTCCACCGCCTTGGAAAGCATGGATGAAATTGATCGCGAAGTGCTCGCGCTTCGCCACTTCGAAGAACTAACGAATCAGGAAGTCGCGGAGATCTTGGAGATCTCCCAGAAAGCAGCCAGCAACCGTTATGTAAGAGCCCTGGACCGGCTGCGTGTCATTCTCGCCAGCATGACCGGCCTTGCCCCAGGTTCATGACGCTTCCCGGTCGAAGCATAGCGGGCCTGTTTTCCAGTGAGCTGCAGGTGCCAAGCCCTGGCATGCGTAGGCAATGCGGAGATGGGTTCGGGGCGCTGGTTGGATGGTTCACGGGAATTGAGTTAAGGTTGAAAGATCATGAATCGAGAAACCACTCCGCCTGTGGCGTTTGAGACGTTGCTCAATGATTACACCAAGCGGATGCGCCGTGGCGACGCACCCGACCTGGAACGCTACGTGCGAAAGTTCCCGCAATTCGAAGCTCAGATCCGTAGCCTCTTCCCCACCGTTGCCGCACTCGAGGGTGCCAAGCAGCAACAGCAGCGCGAGCAACGCCCTCCGGTCATCGTAGCGGCTCCCGGTTTGAAACAACTGGGAGAGTACCACCTCTTGCGCGAGTTGGGGCGGGGCGGGATGGGCATTGTCTACCTGGCCCGGCAGGAGTCGTTGGATCGGACAGTGGCCCTCAAACTTCTTCCGCAACAGTTGATGAGCAGCGAGAAACAGTTGGCCCGGTTTCAGCGCGAAGCGCAAACTGCTGCCCGCATGCACCATACCAATATCGTACCGGTATTCGGTGTCGGTCACGATGCAGGCAACCATTTCTATGTGATGCAGTACATCCCTGGTGTCGGACTGGATCAGGTTCACGATTTCCTTCGCCACGCCACGACCACCAGCCTGCGCGAAACGGTGGCAGACTCGGCAACCGCCTGCAGTTCGGCTTCCGCCACCAGTAGCACGTCCAATCAGGCGGTACCGGCGGCCGTGCGAGGTTTGCTCAGTGGGTATTTCGAACCCAACGAGCAACCACTGACCGAACCCGACTCGCCTCCTCGGCTTTCTCCCGACGACCCCACCATAGTTCTGGGTGGCGAGCAGGTGGATACGGTTGAAACGCACATTGACCCGCCGACCGAAAACGGCACCTTGCCTGACGGTTCCGCGGCTTCGCAAATCGGCCCAACCTACTGGCGCAGCGTGGTGCGGTTGGGAATTCAAGCCGCAGATGGTTTGCAGTACGCTCACAATCAGCACGTGCTGCACAGGGATATCAAGCCTGGCAATCTGCTGGTCGATGGGCAGGGTGTGCTTTGGATTACCGACTTCGGCTTAGCCAAAGCGTTCGAAGGAGATGATGTCAGCCAAACCGGCGATGTCGTTGGCACACTACGTTATATGGCTCCTGAGCGTCTGCGCGCGGAGAGGTGGACGCGCGAAGTGACATCTATAGTCTCGGCCTGACACTCTACGAAATGCTCACGCTTCGTTCGGCCTACGAAGATGAGAGCCCCAGCCGGATGATGCAGCGGATCACGCGCGAGGATCCGGTTCGCCCCAGCTTGGGCTTGGAAGGATTCCCCCGTGACCTGGAGACCGTGATCCTCAAGTCGGTCGCTCGTGAACCGGCGGACCGATACCAGACAGCAGGCGAATTGGCCGAAGACTTGCAGCGGTTTCTCGAAGACCGTCCGATTGCCGCGCGGCGGGCGTCACCACTGGAACGTGCCTACCGCTGGTCTCGACGTAATCCCACCGTGGCCGCACTATCAGGCACCGCCCTGGTGTTGCTGATTGCCGTGGCGGTGATTTCGACGGTTGCCTACGCTCGTACCAGCAGCGCGTACCAGGCCGCTAATCTGGCTCTCGCCCGAGAACAGCAGGAGCATCAGCGGGCGGAGTCCACGTCCAACCTGGCCCTGGAAGCCCTGGATGATATTTTCAACCACTTCGCACCTGATCGGGCGTTGAACGCCAGCGACGTAACCAGCGTCGGCGAGTCGGGCGAAGAGATCGAAGTCCACGTTCAGCCGGTGCTTTCCAATGAATCGGCCGCACTGATGGAACGCATGTTGGCTTTCTACGATCATCTGGCCGAACAGGCTGAGGACAACCGCGCACTGCGAGATCGGGCGGCGGTTGCCAATCGTCGGGTGGGAGACATCCATCAACGTTTGGGAAATGACGATGACGCAGATGCCGCGTACGCCAAAGCCGCGGCCATGTACCAGCAGATCTTAGATTCTGATCAGCCCACGCCTGGCGCGAGCCTCGAGCTTGCCAAAGTTCAAAACGAGCGAGGCACGATTCGCGAAGGCACTGTGCAATCTCCCCGGCCCTACTATCAAAAGGCGATCGCGCTCTTACAAAATGCTGCCACCCAGGCAGATGCCGCGCCGGAAGTGGTGTACGAGCTGGCCCGCAGCTACTACTTGATGGGACTTCGTCAAGAACCAGAACTGCGGTTGGGGGGAACCCCCGGTCCCGCCCATGGCCAAGGTGGTCCGCGTCCCCAGTCCCATGGCTCTCCCGATGATGGAATACTGCAAGGTCGGCCCCCAAGACGAGAAGATCAACCCGACGGCCTCGGCCCGCGCGGCCCAGGTTCGCCAGACGCTCGCCCCCAGGGACCACGGCGAGGGCCACCCGGTGAGGGGCGTCCGCCAAAGCCAAGCCTTAGCAATGGGTTCGGATTGTTCCCACCTCCTCGACGTGACCAAGGTGATAACAAACCGCGTGGTGGTCCTCCCGGCAAGCGTCCGGGTCCAGGGCCTCCACACAATAATCACCATTCCAAAAATGACCATTTCGAAAATGACCGTTCCGAGGATGATCGTCACCCGCCCGCTGGACAACACCCCCCTGGCGGTAGACTCGGGCCGCGGAAGGATTGCCCGGAACTCAAACAGGCGGTGGCTTTGCTTGAACCGCTGGTGGCCCAACACCCGCACGTTCCCGACTATCGTTATTTGCTGGCTTGTTGCTACCGAGAGATGCCACCGGAGGCATTTGCCGGGGAGTTGAATTTCAGCCCTACCGACAAGTCCGCGGAACTTTTGCAGAAACTCGTCGCCGAATTTCCACAGATGGCCGACTACCGTTTCGCGCTGTGTGAAACTTACGCCCGCGTTCCGCTGCACGAACTTCCCCAGCAGGCAGATGATCCCATGTATCGGCGGTTGCAGGACGCGCTGGCCGTCTCAGAGCCATTGGTGACCCAACACCCGCACGTGCCGGACTACCTCGCTTCGCAGGCACGGATTCTCTATAAGCTGGGAATGCGTGCATCGCAGTTGGGAGACCGTCGAGCGGCAGAAGAGCACCTCCAACTGGGACTGCAGCGGCAGGCTCGCCTGGTGGCCGAACACCCAGAAGTGGTGCCGTACATCACCTGGCAGGCGGTCCTCAAGCAGACGTTGGCAGACATGTATCGGCGGCGCGGAGCCAACGACGAAGCTTTGCCACTGATGCGAGACTCTGTGGCCGAACTGGAAGCCGTCGTCGCCGAACACCCCGAGGTCGGGCGAGTGCTCAGCCATCACTACCACCAGTTGGCCAGGCTGCTTCGAGAGCAAGGCAAAAGCGACGAAGCCGAACAGGCCGAAGAGCACGCCCAGCAGTACGATCCCCGCCGACGCAGTTGAGTAAGATCACACTGCGCGGAAGGCGATGTTCACTCGCCAGGAAGGCAGGAACCTGCCCTATGACTTCGTTTTTTTAAATCACTACCAATTAGACCTCACTTGATTGAGGCTTAGTGGCTAGTTGCGCGATGCCTTGGAGGGAAGAGAGCGGCCTGAGTGTTGTCTTGAGGATATTGTAGAAGTGAGCGTACCGTGAACTGCATGTTGACGCCGCAACCGCTAACACAGCCGATCCTTCCGAGCAAGATGCGGTTCACCGTGCGCTCACTCAAACTAGCACGACTCGAGAAGTTGCCTGGGGGGCTCGCTCGAGAACCATGGACCGGGCCGCAAACTTTCGCTCATCGGGACATTCGGACTGCGGCCGTCATCAAGTCGCAGGCAACCTCCGACTCTTTAGGGAGATCCGATGCATGCAAGGCCGATTTCCTAAACACTATCCGCAGGTTCCCGTAGATTCCTGCAGCTCCCTCCGGCGAGGCGCAAGGATGGTATCGCTTCTGGAGGACGGTCATGCGTTTGGTTGGTCGTGTTTTGCTGGTCATTCTGGGCAGCCTGCTAGTTCATATATTTCTTATGCCGCTGCTGAACTGCCTGCCGTCGAGCCGTACGCTACCGGTGCACATGGAGCCGTGGACGACAACAGGCTCACCCCAGAGACTGCCGATACGGTGATCCACGACTGGGCCGCCGAGCCACTTCAGCCACAACCCGCACCGCCGGTTTGCACGAAGAATCCCTGTGACAAAGAGCGGATGCAGAAGCTGAACAAGCAGGTGGCGGGCGCTTACAAACCACTGTTCTGTGACAATGACTTCAGCTACTTGAATGATCCTTGCTACGACGATTGGTGGCTCGGGCAGCATCTCAAACGCATGGAATTGTGCGACTGGGCCACCCTGGACGTGGGTGGACAGTACCGCAGCCGCTACCAAAGCGAACACCATATCCGCGGTCTGGGACTCACCGGCCGAAATGACGACTTCGTCCTGCATCGGACCCGCGTCTATGGCAATCTGGAGGTCGATCAGTTCTTTCGCGCCTACGTGGAATATATTGATGCGGTGAGCAACTATGAACGGTTTGCTCCCCGCCCGATCGAAGAGAACCGTTCTGACCTATTGAACGCGTTCGCCGATGTGCTGCTGCTAGATACCGGTTCGCAAGAGCTCTGGTTTCGCGGCGGCCGTCAAGAACTGCTCTATGGCAATCAACGTGTGGTTTCGCCCCTGGATTGGGCCAATACCCGCCGTACCTTTCAAGGCTACAAAGCGATGATGAAGGGGGAGGACTGGAACATTGATGGGTTCTGGACCAATCCCATTGACCCGGAGCCCAAAAGCTTTGACAACCCCAAACGCGACGAACAATTCATGGGCGTCTACGCGACCCGCAAGTTTGCAGATGGCGAGGCGCTGGATCTCTTCTACCTACGCCTGCTCGACGAAGCGAATCAAGGGACGTTTGTCAACGATTTCGACTTCCACACCTTAGGCGGTCGTTTCGCTGGCACTTACAACGACTACGATTACGAAGCGTGGGGAGCCTACCAGTTGGGCAAGAACACCAACGGTTCTGGCCATGCTGCGGGGGCGTTCACGTTGGGCATTGGCCGGACGCTCAAAGACGTTGCCTGGACGCCATCACTATGGGTCTATTACGACTGGGCGTCCGGGGCCAATGACACGGGTGCCGGCAATGGGTTCCATCAGCTGTTTCCGCTGGCACACAAGTACCTGGGATTCATGGATCTATTCGGCCGCCGGAATATTCAGTCACCCAATATGCTTTTCACGATGCAGCCAGCGGAAAAAGTGAAAATTCTCCTCTGGTACTACTACTTCCAGCTACAGAACGGCAACGACACGCCCTACAGCGTGGTGATGACGCCGTTCAACCCAAACAATCGACCAGGCAGCCGAGACCTAGGGCACGAAATCGACTTGCTGGTCACCTACAACATCAATGCTCGCACATCGCTGCTGTTGGGCTACTCGCACTTCTTCGCCGGTCGCTACTACACCACCACATCTGGCGTGCCGACAAACAGCGACGGTGACTTCACGTACGTGCAGTTTCAAGTCGACTTCTAAAGTGAAGCAGGGGAGCAACGGGAAGTTGCTATTTACCTCGCCGCGGCGGGGTGTCTCGTGTCGAACTGCTCACCTTGGGACGTAATCATCTGAGTCGTTCCGAATGCTGCCCTCACAACGCTCTAACTGAAAACTGAATACGGTTTCGGCTACGCCGGAAGGTGGGGTCGTGATACACTGAACCGTACGCTCTTAGGGCAGGAACGAACTCGATTCAAGCGTTTGCGAACTTAATTCGTCGCCGCATCAATTCCAACTCTTCCATTCGGAGGTATGTGATGAATGCGAATCGAAACGGCTTCACCTGGGTCGAGGCTCTCGTCGTTCTGCTGATTCTGGGGCTGCTTATCGCCATGTTGTTGCCGCAAGTCGAAACCGCAGGTTCCGGTGGTCGCCGCTCAGCTTGCGCCAACAATTTGAAACAATTGGTGCTGGCGGTCCACAACTACCACGATGCTCACAACCACATGGTGCCGGTTGCGGCCGGCGGGGAAGGCAGCATGAGCTGGATGGTGCTGTTGATGCCCTACATGGAACAAAAGCGTGCCTACAATTCCATTCTGACGCAAGCTGAAGCCAGTGGCGGGAGCTGGACTCTCCAGGGGGGCGCCGACAATCCGTTATACGGCTATGACACCTCATCGCTCGTTTGCCCCTCGCGCCGCGCCCCGATGCTCTGCACGGATTCTTCCTCCGGCGTTTCGTGCACGCCTACCGATTACGTTGCCTGCCATTCCTCCACAAATTGTTGGGCGGTGGATACGCCTGCGTATCGAGGAACGCTGGCCAACGGATCGTTGATCCTTCCTGCGGAGCCCGGCAAGGGCAGTGCGCCTGCCGTAGGTGCTATCAGCTTTGACAGCATCTCGGACGGCCTGAGCTACACGGCGTTCTTCGGTGAGAAGCACATGTACAAGGATTGGGAGTTTGGCAAAACCGCCAACTTAGATGGCATCTGCGCCACCCTGGGGAGTACGTCTGCCCAATTCAATTCCATCATCCGGAGAATGGGTAGTCCCGAAAAAGCGGACGGCATATGCACGGCCGTAGGTGTCGGCATCTTGGGACCCAATGTCGAAGGTGATCGAGTCGTCGCTTCCTTCGGCAGTTGGCATCCCAAAACTTGCCCGTTCGGTATGGGAGACGGAAGCGTGCAGCATATCAGCAACAATCTGGATCCGGTAATGTGCGCCAGGCTGATCCAGCGCAGTGATGGGGGGTCTCTGACTCTGGAACCGTGAGGTATGTGATGAATGCGAATCGAAACGGCCTCACCTGGGTCGAGGCTCTCGTCGTTCTGCTGATCCTGGGATTCACCATCGTACTCTTGCTCCCAGTGTCGGGTAGGGCTAGGGAGGCAGCCCGCCGGTCAGCTTGCGCCAACAATTTGAAACAATTGGTGCTCGCGGTCCACAACTACCACGATGCTCACAACCACCTGGTGCCGGTTGCGGCCGGCGGGGAAGGCAGCATGAGTTGGATGGTGCTGCTGATGCCCTACATGGAACAACAGCGTGCCTACAATTCCATTCTGAAGCAAGCTGAAGCCAGTGGCGGGAGCTGGACTCTCCAAGGGGGCACCGACAATCCGTTAAGCGGCCATAGCACCTCATTGCTCGTTGCGCCTCGCGCCGCAGTCCCATGCTCTGCACGGATTCTGCCTCCGGCGTTTTGTGCACGCCTACCGATTATGTTGCCTGCCATTCCACGACCATTTGTTGGGCGGTGGATACGCCTGCGTATCGAGGAACGCTGGCCAACGGATCGTTGGTCCTTCCCTCGGAGCCCGGCAAGGGCAGTACGCCTCCCGTAGGTGCTTTCAGCTTTGGCAACATCTCAGACGGCCTGAGCTACACGGCGCTCTTCGGTGAGAAGCACATGTACAAGGACTGGGAGTTTGGTAAGACCGCCAACTTAGATGGCATCTGCGCCACCCTGGGGAGTACGTCTACCCAATTCAATTCCATCATCCGGAGAATGGGTAGTCCCGACGAAGCGGACGGCATATGCACGGCCGTAGGTGTCGGCATCTTGGGACCCAATGTCGAAGGTGATCGAGTCGTCGCTTCCTTCGGCAGTTGGCATCCCAAGACTTGCCAGTTCGGTATGGGAGACGGAAGCGTACAGCGAATCAGCAACAACCTGGATCCGGTAATGTGCGCCAGGCTGATCCAGCGCAGTGATGGGGGGTCTCTGACTCTGGAACCGTGAAGCAGAGCCCGGTCACGGCTCGTTCTCGCTCGCTTGTCTCTCCAAGGCTCCCCGACTGACCAGGGAACTGACGAGTCCCGCCACGAGAATCGCCACGTAGAATTGCCCCGCCATGGCTTCCATCCAGGCCAGGGTTCGGGTGACCGGCGTGGCTGGCGAAATGTCTCCGTAGCCAAGCGTCGTCAAGGTGACGAAACTGAAATAGACCAGCAAAGAGCCTCGCCGCTCCACATCAGCCATCTCTGCAGCGAGCGCCTCATGCACGATCAGGCTGCCTGGTTGAACCCGCTCAGCCAGGCCATACGCCACTCCCCAGGCGAGCCCTAGCAGCAAATAGCCGCAGACTGCGCCACAGATTCCATCGGCGTTGATGCGTTGTTCGCGGAAGATCGCATGAACGATCAGCGCCACGGTTCCCAGCAGAAAAAGCATTCCGCACAAATGCCCAGTGACAATCAACACCGCCTTGGCAGGCTCGGGGAGTAGGTGCCCAAACAGCACGAGCACCGCTACGGGAAGTCCCAAAGCCAGGGCGGCACGACGGGTTCGCGATTCGTAGCAGAGCGAAAGCGTCGCCATGAGCAGGGTCAAGGCAAACAGCACGTCGAAGATCAACGCAGACCGGCAATCCCCCAGCAGCACCGGTCCCAAGACCGTGAACACCAGCAAGGCTGCCAACAAGCCTGAAAACCGCCACGGCTCCGATGGCTTCTCCAGCACCAGATTCCTCTTTCCTATTGGCCTGCTTTGACGGGAACGTGGACCGCACCGCCGCTCACAATACACTCCGACACGGCATTCTAATTCCCTCGCATGACTCGGGGAAGGAGTTTCGCCTGGCCGACTCGCCGGGTTCTTGCACGTTGGTGATTGCCGTGCGCCGCAGGGCAACAGGCCAGGCGAAGTTTTGCAGAAAGCGGGGGCAACGGCGTGCTGGCTTCGTGGTAGATTGTCGAAGGTCAAAAACGCGTCTCTATCCCGCGTTCGTCGCTGACGCTGCGGGTTGGGAATTCGATTCGCGTACACCAACCAGTTCCCGCTGATCGCTCACTTGACTCAAGATGAACAAGTTCTCCGAGAAGATATAAACTGCCATGTCGCATCCGTCTCACGAGTCGCTGTACCCACTGGCCCAACAGTTTGCCGAGCTAGAAACTCAACTCCGGTTGGGTGGAGGGCTCAAGGCCATGGAGCGCCAACGTGCCAAAGGCCGCTTGACCGCGCGCGAACGGGTTTCGCTCCTTCTCGATGACCCCAAAGACTGGCTGGAAATTGGACTCTGGAACGCTTGGGAAATGTACCAGGAGTTTGGCGGGGCAGCAGGTGCCGGAGTGGTCTGCGGCATTGGTCGCGTGGCTGGCCGACAGCAGATGATTATTGCCAACGACGCCACGGTCAAGGCGGGCGCGTTCTTTCCTGCTACGGCCAAAAAGGTATTGCGCTGCCAGCGCATTGCGTTTCAAAACCGGCTCCCGCTGGTTTACCTGGTAGACTCGGCAGGGGTCTTCCTGCCGCTTCAAGAAGATGTGTTTCCGGACGAAGATGACTTTGGCCGCATCTTTCGCAACAACGCCGTGCTCTCGGCCGCCGGCATCGGGCAGATTGCCGCGATCATGGGAAACTGCGTTGCTGGCGGTGGCTATCTCCCCGTGTTGTGTGACAAGTTGCTCATGACCAATGGGTCGGGGCTGTATCTGGCCGGTCCGGCACTGGTCAAGAGTGCCATTGGACAAACGGTGACCAGCGAAGAACTCGGCGGGGCGTTGATGCATGCCGAAGTCAGCGGCACCATCGACTATCGCGAAGAGAACGACGAGGCGTGCCTGAATCGGTTGCGTCGGTTGATCGAAGCCAGCCCCGTGGAACCGTCAGAGCCTCCTGCACCTTGGCGGCGTTTTCCGGAGTCTCACCCCCAGCGGCCTGCCACTGACCTGTATGACCTGGTCGACGCTCAAGGCCGCAAGGAGTACGACGTACGGCATGTACTCGACTGCCTGTTGGACGCAGACAGCTTCGACGAGTACAAGGCCGAGTATGGAGAAACCGTGGTCTGCGGCACCGCCCGTTTGGGAGGATTCCCGGTTGGGATTGTGGCCAACCAGCACCTTCGCGTGCAGCCACACGGCGGCCCGTTGCAGTTTGGCGGAGTGCTCTATGTTGACAGTGCGGACAAAGCCGCGCGGTTTGTGATGAATTGCAATCAGGACTGGCTGCCGATTGTGTTCTTGCAAGACGTGAACGGTTTTATGGTAGGGCGAGACAGCGAACAGCAAGGGATCATTAAAGCCGGAGCCAAGCTGGTTAGCGCCATCAGCAACAGCCGCGTGCCGAAACTTACCGTGATCGTTGGTGGATCGTACGGAGCCGGCAACTACGCGATGTGCGGCAAGGCGTTCGATCCCCGATTAATCTTTGCCTGGCCCAACGCCCGCTGTGCCGTGATGGGAGGGCAACAGGCCGTGAGTACCTTGCTGGACATCACCGTCGGTAGCCTTCGACGGGGAGGGCATGAGATTGACGCCGACGAACTTGCCAACCTGCGGGACACCGTCCGCCAGAATTACGAGCAGCAAACAGACATTCGCTATGCCGCCGCGCGAGGCTGGGTCGATGCACTGATTGACCCCGCCGACACGCGCAGCATGCTCGTTCGCTCGTTAGAACTTGTCACCCGGAGCGTGAGTGACGAACCATTCCGCGTCGGTGTTTATCAAGTCTAACGAGTCATGGACACCGAACCGATTTTGGAAGCAGAACTTTTCTTGAGCTGTCGGTCGAACGACTAAGCCAGGCAGTACGGCAGGCAGGAGCCCTACTTTTGCTCAGTAATCAAATGGCTCGAACCACGGATCTTCGTCCGGGTCTTCGACGCGCATTATGATCACGTGGGTGGTGTCTGAGGAGAGTACGGATTTGGAGCCGCAACTTGGGCACGCATTCGGGTTGAACTCACCAGGGAGGAGCGCCCGATCACAAGTGGGACATTGCAGCGAAGCGGAATACGCTGCGTGCGGAATCAACAATCCAGGAGAATCACGAATGACGTCGACCATCAAGGCGACAAGCTGTTGCAGGAGACGTGATTCTTCAACGTACGCACGGTTGGCGTCTAGCCACTTTCGAAACGTGAGCCGATCGAGCGCGGGGTTGATGTCAACGTGCTGGAAACATTGGGGGCAGAAGTATCGATACGCGTCCTCGCTATAGGGGCCAATCCCTACGTGCACGAAGACAACGTCCCAGTGGTGCCCGCAATCGTAACATTCACCGCTGAATTCCCAGGCCACTTCTGAACTCCCATGTAGCTCGCATCGCGCACCGTACGGTTTGCGATTACTGTTGCCCGGTTCACGGATTGAGCAGCAACTCTCGGCTGTCATCCCGTCGGATCAATCGCCCGCACATCAGGGGATCGAGGTCGTTGCGAATTGCTTCCACATGACAGTCACCCATCGCAAACAGGCAGACACCGCCGTGCCAACTGCCGAAGGACGCCAAGACTTTGCTCCCTTCCGTGCCGGCATCGTAGATTCCAAGCCCCACGGACTTGCAGTTCCCTCCGTGGCTGGAATCGTCCTCGCTGCCCATTCTCCGGATCGTCGAGTTGTAATGCGCAGGACTGTTGCCGATGGTAAAGCAGACTCCGTCCATGTCCGCAGCGCTTCCAAACTTCCATTGTTTGTAGAAATGCTTCTCCCCAAAGAACGCCGTATGGGCAAGACCGTCCGTAATGTCCCCAAACGCGAGCGGTGAATTAGGAACGCCGGATGGCCAAAGTCTCGGCAGGGCATTCGGTTGCGGTGCCATCGGTTCCGGTAACACGAAGGACCCATTTGCGAACTCGCCGCGAGAGGGGAGACCTGCAACCGCCCAACACTCGGTTGTGGAGTTGCAGGCCACGTAGTCCGTGGGCGTGGCCGTGATTCCAGCCCCAGAGTCATTGGAGAGCATTGGGCCACGACGCTCTGGGCAAACAAACATGCGGTCGGTGAGATTCTGAAGCTCATGCCCTTTCAGGTTAAGCGGAGGCACCGGGAACTGGCTGTACTCATCGTAATAGTAGGGGTAGTAGCTACTGTTGCGGCAGGTTCCGAGTATTTGCGGCACAAGTTGTGTTGCCCAGCTTGCTCCCCAGCTGCCATGGTCGGCAACAGGCGGCATCCTTTGCTGACTTTCGTGATACTGGTGCACAGTCAGGCAAAGCTGCCTTAGGCTGTTGGCGCAGCTCGTCTGCCGCGCCTCACGCCGCGAGGATTGCACCCAGAGTATGACAATCATTGCCAGAAGCGACAGCAGAAAGATACCAGTAAACAGGTCCTTAGACGTGAAAGCGGCTCGCTCTCTGTACCGCCGGTTGCATTTCCCCAGCCGTGGCTCACCTACAACACGCTCTATCGCCAAGGGATCTTTCGACATGCGGGTACTCCTGGTTCGAAAACATTCGCACGGCTACCACATGGTTCAGTGTATCTGCTGGAAAGAGGTTCTCCAAAAAAAGCGAACGAGATGCTGCCGCGAAGTCGTTGCCATTCCCATGGACCACGCTCGTTCGAATGTGAACTGGATGGGGAGAAGTCAGTGTGACTCTGATTGTACATCCATCTGGCCCGTAGTTGCCAAATATTGGGAACGCCTGGATGCTGCCCATAGCAAATGAAGTTCGAAAGCGATTACCTCGTTACGTTGACTCTTGCGGTTCCAACGATGCGGCGGCGGACCTGCCGGCGGCGAATCCGCTGGACCAGGCCCACTGAAAATTGAACCCACCGAGTCGGCCGGTGACATTGACAACCTCGCCGCATACGTACAGGCCGGGCGCTCGCTTGCTTTGCAGCGTGTTACGCTGGAGTTCGGCCAGCATCAGGCCGCCGGTGGTGACTTCGGCCTTCTCAAACCCGGTCACCCCAGTTGCCTGCAAATCTGCCTGGGTCACGGACAAATGAACTCGTTGCCAGGCAGGTGGATCCAATCGGTGAACAAGTCGGGCCGGGTCAATGCCTGAGGCCATCAGCAACGGTTCGATCAGCGAACGGGGAAGGCATGCCCCCAACGCCCGACCTACAGAGATCTCGCGCCCGGCACAGATGGACTCCACCTGCTGCTGGAACGGTTGGAACTTGGGAGGCTGCGGAGCATCCGCTGCCCTCAGGCAGGCACCGGGCGGTTTGGCCAAACTCAAATACGGTGCCCAAGCGCCATCTGGTTGAGCGAGCGACCAGAAATCTCCTAACAGTTTCACCGGGCGGTGTTCGTCCAGAGCCTCGGCGACGGTGCCGCTCACATCCAGTGCGGCAGGTCCTGAAATTCCCTGATGCGTAACCAGCATGCTGCCTGCCGATCTGCCCAACGGTTTGAACTTCGCTCCCGCCGCCTGCTCTGGCAACGTTCCGTCAGGAACCAATGAGAGTACGGTAGGTACGGTCAGTCCAGCCAGGCCATGCAACGGTCCAGCAGCACTCAGCAACACCGGCGTCAGTGCCGGCAAGGGAGAAGCCAGCGTGTGTCCGAGTTGGGCCAAGAGTTCGAAACCGATCCCGCGCGAACCGGTCTTGGGAACACTCTTCCCACCGGTGGCCAAGATAACACGGCGTGCCTGACAGACACGTTCATCCGCAAACCGAACTTCCCACGCACTTCCATGGGATGGAGGAGCAGCCAGGCTTGTGACTTCAGCCGGTGCCACCAGCGGTATGTTCGCCTGCTTGGCCGCTTCTAAGAGTACGTTGAGTACTTGCCTGGCTTGGTTGGATTCGGGAAACAACTTCCCCAGTGGCTCAGCGTACAGCGGGCAACCTCGTTGCGTAAAAAACGTGCTGGTGTTCGCCACCGGAAACGAACGCAACAGGCCGCGCAGCAAGTGAGGGGCGTCTGTTGTGTAGTCTCGCTCGTTGACGGATTGGTTGGAAACATTGCACCGTCCGCCACCGGCAATCAGGATCTTCAAACCAATCCGCGACACATTGTTTACCAGCACCACCTGCCGAGCAGCGTGCGAGTGGCAGAGATTTCCCTGGTCATCCACACTACCCCGCGCGGCCAAAGCCGCCATCAAACCAGCGGCACCAGCGCCGATGACAAGAATGTCGCAGTCAGCCGGAAGCGCAGGACTAATCGCTGGCATAAGACATGCCGCGCGGCGTCTCGTGGAGTGGGACGTCGGCGCTGGGGCTTATCATTCAAGCGCCCTTGGTGGGAGAGGTTTGATTGATTGAGACCGGCACCTTGTGCCCATTGACCAGAAGCGTGAGATTCTCTTGGTTGGGAGGCAGTTGGAACAGGCAATTCACTTCCATGGTCCAGCCAACCAGGCTCTTGGGCATGCGGAACTCAGTCTCGGCCAGCCAACCCCGACTGCCGGGATCCCAGTTCATCCAGAGAACGTTGGTCGGTTCTGATTCACCTGGGATGGTAGCAATCTTGCCCTGGGCCGTGATCTGCATTCCCCGCGAACCGCGGAACACCTTGTTCCCTTCGAATCCATTGCGACCGAATTTCATATCACCATCAAACTTGCCAGGATGCGACCAAACCCGGTCCGGAACCAACGTCTGCACCAGTTCTGCACTCTTGTCGTCTTCCACATCGTGGCACAGAGTCAGCCCTCGCTCGGCACTCTCGAAAGGGCGAATCAGAAACAGCGGGTGCAGTGGTTGCGGCCCCCCTTGTAGTTCGACCATCGAACTGGCCAACGCAACCTCGCCATTTTCGATGGGCAGATGTTTCTTATCCACGTGCAAACGAATGAACAGATGCCGACCGCTGGCGTGCTCATGCACAACCACCACCCGCTTCTGGCCACCTGCCACATAATCGGTGGGAAAGGAGGTTGCACTGGTGGGCGGGTCCCGAAATCCCACCAACGGAATCTGCACGTCAGATTGCTGGAAGCTCACAACCTGGGTCGTCGGATGGTAACGCATCACAGCCCAGACGCCGGCTCCCACGACCATCAGCAGTACGATGAACTTGAGTGGCGTGACTGCGGTGCCTGCCACGGCAACTTGCACTCCGGTGCGAGTCTTCTTCGGTTCAGAAGTTTTCTTCTTCGGAGTCCCGTCGCCCAAAGAGTCTGCTGCTTGTTGGGCAACGCTGGCAACACCTGGAGGCGGTTCGCGACCGGGAACTTCATGAACCACACCGCACGTCGGACAGCGCGCTAAGTGTCCCTTGTGATCGTCGCGCAACTTCAGCCGTTTGCCGCAAGGGCAATTAATTCGAATGGACATCGGGATTGATACCCTGGTCGTTCTAAGACTCGATTCACCGCCGCACAGACCTCCGCTCGATCCACTCAGGCCAAGTTGGATGCGGTTGGAAGTTCTGGAGATCTGCGATCTGCCAGAGCGCGGCAGCCCCCACCTAGGCCATTGTCCAGTTCGGCCCGCCTGCTGGCAAGGATGGATGTGAAAAATGCAAGGTGCGGGGAAACCGAGCGAACTCGATGGATCGCAGGCTGCCAGATACGATTTGCCTGCCACATTTCATTTGCTTGTCACGTTGCCAATTTCTACGATACAAACCATGGACGTTGGAAGTGCTGACGATGCGTGATTCCCTACGGGTTGTTTCCGACCAAAGTGTCCAGCTTGCACCCCTTCCAGCAAACTACGAGTGAACCCAATCCTGCACCTTTGCGGCATCCGAGACTTTCATGCAGCAACTTCGACCATCTCGGCTTCATGGCTTGCGCGAATCTCGATGATCACTCTGGTGGTGATCGGAAGTGCCGCTGGTTTGACGGCTGCCGAACAAGAGCAACCCACCAGCCCGAGAGTTTCGTTGGCACAGCGCCGAGCCGCGTTGATCTCAGCGGTGGCCACCAATTGCGACTATGCTGAAGAATGGCTCACCGGTGGTGATTTCAAGACGTTGGACCAAACCGCCAATGGGATGATCTTGCTCTCTCTTACTTTGTCTACCTTGGACAGTGATCCCAAGCTCCAAGAGCTTGCCTTTCAACTCCGAGATCATGCCCAAGGGCTAGTTGCCGCGGCGACAAAGCAAGACAAACAAGGCTCGCAGCGCATGATCGACACGATCAAGCAATGGTCGAAACAGGCTGAAATGACCAAGTTCCCGGAGGTTCCCACCCCACCGCGGGAAGGGGCCCGGGCGCGAGTCCCTATTGGCCCCATGATGGCGCTTCTGGACGGCACCTACGCTGACGCCAAACGGGCGTTGATTTTTGATGACGTAGCCCAGGCCAAGACCGAAGCCGTGGTGCTGGCGGAGTTGGGGGAATTGTTATCGCACGCGAAAGAGGGCGACAAATGGGAGCAACTTGCCGCGGATTTTCAAACCGCCGCCTGGCAGGTTGCCACCACGAAGGAAACTTCGGCCAAATCGGTCCGAACCCTGCTGAGCGGTGTTTACCAAAGGTGTACCGCTTGCCACGATCGTCGTTGACGCGACGATGAATTCGACGACTGTTGTTGTGATCCATTTCCAGAAATCGGGAGTTACGAACCATGACCAAGCCGTATGACGCCAACTGTCCAGATTGTGCCAGCGATTTTGATTCCCTGGACCGTCGCCAGTTTCTCAAGACGGCAAGTGCCGCGGCGCCGGCCACTGGCATGGCCCCCAGCCTGCTGCACGCCAAGGATTCTGCCTCGGCACCGGAGAGCCACGTCAAGAAGTTGTTCGACACGCTCGATGAGAAGCAGCGGAGCGTCATCGCATTCGATTGGGACTACACCGAGAAAGAACGCGGACTGCTCCGGACACACGTTTCCAACAATTGGCACATCACCAAGCCGGCCATCGGAAGCGATTTCTACACCAAGGACCAGCAAGAGATCATCCGAGCTATCTTCGAAGGAGTCTACAATCCTGACTGGATTGGCAACATTGAGAAACAACTCAAGGACGATGCCGGAGGGTATGGCAAATCGCAGAATCTCGCCATCTTTGGCAATCCCGGCGAAGACAAGTTCGAACTGGTCATGACCGGTCGGCACATGACGGTCCGGGTCGATGGCAACTCGGCCGAACACGTGGCATTCGGCGGTCCCATCTTCTATGGGCATGCCGCAAGCGGCTTCAATGAGAAGGTTGGCCATCCCGGCAACGTGTTCTGGCCACAAGCGGTCGAAGCCAACAAGGTGTACGAGATGCTGGACGGCAAGCAGCGCAAACAGGCCCTGATTGCTCGCCGCCCGAGCGAGTCAGCCGTGGGCTTCCGTGGCAAAGAAGGGAATTTTGCCGGCGTGTCGGTTGCCGATCTTTCCAGCGATCAAAAAGAGCAAGTTCAGAACGTCTTGAAGAAGTTGCTCGAACCGTATCGCAAGGTGGATCAGGCCGAAGTACGGCAATGCCTCGAAGCCCAAGGTGGCCTGGACGCCTGCTCGTTGGCCTTCTATCAGGCCGGCGATATCGGCGATGATGGCGTTTGGGACAACTGGCGTCTGGAAGGTCCTTCGTTTGTCTGGTACTACCGTGGCGAACCGCACGTGCATGTCTGGGTGAATGTCGCTTCGAGTCCCGACGTGGCCACCAACGCCAAGGGGTAACGACTGGCGTCGGTCGAGAAAATCTGATCTAAGCAACTCTTTCCAAATGCCTCGCATCCTGCGGGGCATTTGCTTGCGCGAACGGGCCGAATGGAGCAACTCATCGTGAATACCAAACTTACCGAACATCTGGCCACACAACTCGAAGACCTGCGTCAGCAGGGTTTGTACAAGCAGGAGACGGTGCTCTCTTCGCCCCAGCAGGCAGAAGTGCAAGTGCAGGGTCGATCGCTGATCAATCTCTGCGCCAACAACTACCTTGGGCTATCCAACCACCCAGCGTTGACTGCGGCAGCGCAGCAAGCGCTCGGAGACTACGGGTTTGGACTCTCCTCGGTTCGATTCATCTGCGGCACGCAAACCATCCATAAGCAACTCGAACAGAAACTGGCCGAGTTTCTCGGCACGGACGCGGCCATTCTCTATTCGTCCTGTTTCGACGCCAACGGAGGTTTGTTCGAAACCTTGCTCTCGGCAGAAGACGCCGTTCTTAGTGATACGTTGAATCACGCCAGCATCATTGATGGCGTACGACTCTGCAAAGCCCAACGCCTGCGCTACGCCAACAACGACATGGCGGACCTGGAAGCGAAACTCAAGGAGACCTCGTCCGCGCGGTTCAGGCTGATTGCCACCGATGCCGTCTTTAGCATGGACGGCACCATTGCCAAACTGGCCGATATCTGCGAACTCGCTGACCGCTACGATGCCCTGGTGATGATGGATGATTGCCACGGCGTCGGTTTCATGGGCAACCAAGGGCGCGGTACTCACGAACACTGCGATGTCCTCGGCCGGATTGACATCATCACTGGCACCTTGGGCAAGGCACTCGGCGGTGCCTCGGGGGGTTACACTGCTGCCCGAGGGGAGATCGTGGACTGGCTTCGCCAACGTTCGCGTCCCTACCTGTTCTCGAACTCGCTGGCTCCGGTCATCACCGCCACCAGTTTGAAGGTGCTGGAGATGCTCGCAGGCAGCAGCGCGCTACGCGAGCAATTGCGAGAAAACACCACGTATTTCCGCAGCGCGCTGGCGAACCTCGGTTTCGAACTCGTCCCCGGCGAGCATCCCATTATACCCGTCATGCTCGGTGAGGCGCAGCTTGCTCAAGACATGTCCGCTCAACTCATCGAGTCAGGCGTGTTGGTCGTAGGATTCTCCTACCCTGTCGTGCCGATGGGAAAAGCCCGCATCCGAACACAGATGTCCGCAGGGCACACGCGTGCAGAACTTGAACAAGCCGTGGGTGCATTCGAGCAGGTTGGGCGAAAGCTCAACGTGATACGCTAGCTCAACGTGATACGCTGACGCGCTTCACAGCCCTTCCACGAAAAACGCTCACCGGCCGGAATGATCCGACCGGTGAGCGTTTGGAATTTACTCGGGTGTGGAACCAACGGAGCTTATGGCTCGCTGCTCGGCCGATCAGAACCAAGCAGCGCGTCCAACCCTGTGTTGGATCCATCCGTGCCTTGTCCGGCTGGCTGTTGCGGTTGCTGTGGTTGCGTTTGACCACCACCGTTCTCTTCGGCAGCGTCCAAGAGTGGGAACGAACGGCTGAGTACGTTCTGCTTCTCCGAAGCCAAAGCTTCCAAGGCTTCGGGGCGAATACGAACTTCGCTTTCCTGGTACGTTCGGAAACCGGTTCCGGCAGGCACCAGGTGACCTAAGATGACGTTCTCTTTGAGCCCCACCAGGCGATCCACCTTGCCTGCCAAGGCAGCTTCGGTGAGTACTTTGGTGGTCTCTTGGAAACTGGCCGCCGAGATAAAGCTGGAGCTTTGCACGGCAGCCTTGGTGATGCCGAGCAACTGGGTGCTGGCCGTCGCCGGTTTGGGGCGAGCCCCCTTGGCCGGTTCGCCACCCAAGGCTTCAATCTGGGCATTCGCCTGCTCGAACGTATCCTTCAGCACAATCGTGTCTTCGGCGAACTCGCTGTCGTTCTTCTCGCTGATGCGAACGCACTTCTTCAGCTCGTCATTGACTCGGCGGAATTCGAACTTGTCCACCACGTTTCCTGGCAGCAGCCCTGTATCGCCAACTGCCTCGATCTTCACCTTCCGCAACATTTGGGCAACGATGATCTCGATGTGTTTGTCGTTGATCTCCACCCGTTGGCTACGATAGACGTTTTGAATTTCGCGAACGAGATAATGCTGCACGGCTTCTTCGCCGGAAATGCGGAGAATATCGTGTGGCACCAGGGGGCCTTCGACTAAGGCTTCACCCGCCCTGACAAAGTCACCGGTATGCACACGAATGCGTTTACCGTGCGGCACCAGGTGTTCGCGTTCGATGCCGCTTTCGCTGCGGATGATGATGGTCCGCTTGCCGCGGCGTTTCTCCTGCAGCAGTTCGACCGTACCGTCAATCTCAGCCATCACGGCGGGATCTTTCGGACGACGAGCCTCGAAGATTTCCGTCACCCGAGGTAGACCCCCGGTAATGTCCTGCGTACCGGTTGCCTCGCGAGGAGTCTTAGCCAATACGGTACCGGCGGCAATTTGCTGCCCTTCCTGCACTTCGATATGAGCACGCTCAGGCAGGTTGGTGAAACCAAGGATGGCACCGCTGGAATCTTCGATGATGACCTGCGGATGCAAGTCTCCCTTGTGTTCCATCACCAGGCGCCGCACGTGACCGCTGGGGTCACGTTCGAGCCGGAGGGTTTCACCTTCGATCAGGTCGTCAAAGCGGATCTTACCGCCGACTTCGGCCAGGATCGGGATACTGTGCGAATCCCACTCGCAAAGCACGGTACCGATGGCCACCTCTTGGTCTTCTTCGACCATCATTTGGGCACCCGCCGGGACATCGTGCTTCTCGATCTCTCGACCGCGAGCATCGACCAAAGAGACCTGACCATTACGGGCCAGAACCACTTGCCGGCCTTCTTCGTTGCGAACCACCTTGAGGCGGGTGAACTTACAGACACCTGCCCTGGTGGCCTTGATGTCGTTGTCTTCGACATAATTTTGAGCCGCACCACCAATGTGGAACGTTCGCATGGTCAACTGCGTACCCGGTTCACCGATGCTTTGGGCACCGATGATTCCGACCGCCATCCCTTCTTCGACCATCGAACCGGTCGAGAGGTCCATGCCGTAGCACAACCGGCAAACTCCCAGGGCCGCATCGCAAGTCATCGTGCTGCGCACCTGGATCTTCTCGAGACCCAACTGTTCGATCCGGCGGGCAATCTCCATGGTGATCAATTCGTTCTCGCGAATGACCACTTCGTCCGTAATCGGATTGACGATGTTGGTGCGAATGACCCGGCCAAAGATCGACTCGGCCAGGCTCACTTCCACCTTTTCACCACGGTAAATGACCGCCTTAGTGATCCACTGCGTGGTCTCGCAGTCGTGCATGGTGACCACTACGTTTTGGGCCACGTCCGCCAACTTACGGGTCAAGTAACCCGAGTCGGCCGTCTTGAGGGCCGTATCCGCCAAACCTTTTCGAGCACCGTGAGTGGAACTGAAATACTCCAACACGGTCAAGCCTTCGCGGAAGTTCGCCTTAATCGGCGTTTCGATAATCTTGCCCGATGGCTTGGCCATCAAACCACGCATGCCGGCCAACTGCCGGATCTGCTCGGTACCACCTCGGGCACCGGAGTGGGCCATCAGGTAGATCGGGTTCACGTAGCCAGGCCAGCGGAAGTCCTGCTCCAACTCGGCCATCATCTCGGTGGTGATCGATTCGCGAGCATGCGTCCACGAGTCAAGCACGGCGTTGTACCGCTCGTCTTCGGTGATCACACCACGACGGTAGAGTTTCAGATACTTGAGCACCTTCTTCTCGGCATCGCCGATGATCTTAATCTTGGTGCGGGGAGTGATCAGATCATCCGTGGAGAACGAGAGACCGCTCCGTGTACTCTCGCGGAAACCGACACGGTTCATGTCGTCCAGCAGATCAATCGTGGCACGGCGACCCAAGTATTGATAGCAGTCCGAAATCACCTTGGCCAACTCGCTTGACCGCATCGGCAAATTGTAGAACGGCATCCCCGGCTTGAGGATCTCGTTAAACATCACACGTCCAACCGTGGTCTCGACAATCGAACCCGGCGGAACCTCACGATCATCTGGCCCCTTGAGTCGGCGGGTGGCCGGAAGTTTGACCTTGATCTTGGCGTGCGTGTCGGCAACCCCCAGCGAGTAGGCCAACTGCACTTCGTCCATCGAACTGAAAATCATGCCTTCTCCCCGCCGGTCCGGCAGGGCAACCGTCAGGTAATAACAACCCATCACGATATCTTGCGAAGGGCTGATAATCGGCGCGCCGTTGGAAGGGCTGAAGATGTTGTTCGTTGACATCATCAGCGTATGTGCTTCGACCTGCGCCTCGATCGAGAGCGGCAAATGTACCGCCATCTGGTCACCGTCAAAGTCGGCATTGAATCCTTTGCAGACCAGCGGGTGAAGTTGAATGGCGTTACCTTCAATCAACGTCGGCTCGAACGCCTGAATACCCATCCGGTGCAACGTGGGAGCACGATTGAGCAACACCGGGTGGTTCTGGATCACCTCTTCCAGAATGTTCCAGACTTCCTCATCCTTGCGCTCCAGCATCTTCTTGGCGCTTTTAATCGTGTCCGCATGCCCTAGCTCCTTCAGTCGCCGAATGATGAAGGGTTGATACAACTCCAGGGCAATCTTCTTGGGCAAGCCGCACTGGTGTAGACGCAGGCTCGGACCCACCACAATCACACTTCGGGCCGAGTAGTCCACCCGCTTACCAAGCAGATTCTCACGGAATCGACCTTGCTTACCCTTGATCATGTCCGTGAGTGACTTGAGCGGGCGATTGCTACTGCCCAGCACGGGGCGCTTGCAGCGGTTGTTGTCGAACAACGCATCCACAGATTGCTGCAGCATTCGCTTCTCGTTGCGAATGATGACTTCCGGCGCGTTGAGGTCGACCAGCTTCTTGAGGCGGTTGTTCCGGTTGATGATCCGGCGATACAGGTCGTTCAAGTCGCTGGTGGCAAAGTTGCCGCTGTCTAGCAGGACCAAGGGACGGAGGTCGGGAGGAATCACTGGAATCACGTCCAGGACCATCCATTCCGGCTTGTTCTCACTATCGCGGATGGCTTCGACAATCTTCAGCCGGCTGATGTAATCCTTTTGCTTCTGCTTGGAACCGGTTTCGACCAAGGCCTTGCGCAATTCCACGGAGAGCGTTACCAGGTCCAATTCCAAGAGCAGCTTGCGAACCGCCTCGGCACCCATGCTGGCCTCGAACGATCCTTCGCCATACTGCTCTTTGGCAGAGCGGTACTCTTCTTCAGTCAGCAACTGACGCTGCTTGAGAGGTGTGTCTCCCGGATCAATGACCACGTAGTCCTGGAAGTAGATCACCTTTTCCATGCTGGTCGTCTTCATGTCCAGCAAGTTGCCCAACCGGCTGGGCATGGCCTTGAAGAACCAAATGTGGACGACCGGCGCAGCCAGTTCGATGTGCCCCATCCGCTTCCGACGAACGCGGCTATGCGTGACCTTGACGCCACAGCGGTCGCAGATCATGCCTTTGTACTTCATCCCACGGTATTTGCCGCAGGCGCATTCCCAGTCCTTCTCAGGACCAAAAATCCGTTCGCAGAACAAACCATCCTTCTCAGGACGGTAGGTTCGGTAGTTGATCGTCTCCGGCTTTTTGACTTCGCCGAACGACCAACTGCGGATGTCGTGCGGACGGGCCAAGCTGATCTTGACCGAGGCGTAGTCATTAATCCGATCGTAGGAAGTTTCGCCAATACTCACTGCTTACGCTCCTTCAGGGGGCTGGTGCGCCGTGAGGCAAGTTCGTAACGTTCAGCGGCTCAAGGGACCAAATTGGCTGCTCAACGTTCCTTCGCTCGTACGGTAGTTGGGGGCTAGAAGTTCTGAAAACGCGGTGGAATGTGGTGGGGGTTCTAAACCCGACGTTTTTCCAATTGCATGTTCAAACCAAGCCCGCGAATTTCGTTGGTCAGCACGTCGAAACTGGCGGGCGTTCCAGCTTCGAGCGTGTTCTCACCTTTGACCATGGACTCGTAAATCTTGGTGCGTCCTTCGACATCATCGCTCTTGACCGTGAGCAGCTCTTGGAGAATGTAAGCGGCACCGTACGCTTCGAGTGCCCAAACTTCCATCTCTCCAAAACGCTGACCGCCGAACCGAGCTTTACCCCCCAGCGGCTGCTGGGTAATGAGCGAGTACGGGCCGGTACTCCGAGCATGCACCTTGTCATCCACCAGGTGGTGAAGCTTGAGCATGTAGATGTACCCAACCGTGGTCTCTTGCTCCATCGGTTCTCCGGTACGGCCGTCGAACAGTCGCGTCTTGCCAGACTCTGGCAAGTTGGCCTCACGGAGGCACTCGCGAATGTCGTCTTCCGAAGCTCCATTAAAGACCGGGGTGATGGACTGAAAACCGAGTTTGGCTCCTGCCCAACCCAAGTGAGTCTCCAGAATCTGCCCCACATTCATACGGCTAGGCACACCGAGTGGATTGAGCATGATCTGCAGCGAAGTGCCGTCTTCGAGGAACGGCATGTCTTCGCGAGGAAGAATCTTGGAGATCACTCCCTTGTTCCCGTGCCGTCCGGCCATTTTATCACCCACCGAAATCACGCGTTTGGTGGCGATATAAATCTTGACCATCTGCAACACACCGCTGCGGAGCTCATCTCCCCGTTTCATGGAGTTGAGCTTGCGGTCACGCTGGTCCATGGCCAACTCGACCGCAGGCCAGTGCGTCTTGTAAAGTTGCAGGATCTCCGCCTTGCGTTCAGGGCTGCGTAGATTCAGCGAGTTCAAGCTGAACTGCTGGGCCTGTTCTGCCGTGAATTTGGCGTCTTGATCACCGGCCAGAGGAGTCCCTTCACTGTCCGTCAGTTTACGACCAAGTACCGATTCCATCTCGGCGATCATGCTGCTGAAGGTTTGGGCGATCCGCTTGTTGCCTTCGGTCTCGGCATCTTTCAGGGCTGCTTCGAACGCCTTGCGCTCATCTTCTGACAAACTCATCCGGCGCGAGAACTTTTGGGTGTCGATGACAATTCCTTCAACACCTGAGGGGACTTCGAGCGAATCGTTCTTTACGTCTTCACCCGCCCGACCAAAGATGGCGTGCAGCAGCTTTTCTTCCGGCGTCAGTTCGGTCTTGCTCTTGGGTGAAACCTTACCGACCAGGATATCGCCTGGCTGAACGTAGGTGCCGACTCGCACGATCCCGGTCTCGTCCAAGTTGCGAAGGACTTTTTCGCTGACGTTGGGAATATCGCGGGTGAATTCTTCGCGGCCCAGCTTGGTCTCGCGAATTTCGATGTCGAACTCTTCGATGTGGATCGAGGTGTAGACGTCGTCCTTCACCAGGTCTTCGCTGATGATGATGGCATCTTCAAAATTGAATCCATCCCAGGACATGAAGCCCACGAGCACATTGCGACCCAAGGCCAACTCACCCTGGTGCGTGGCGGCTCCGTCCGCAAGCACTTCGCCAGCCTCGACCTTTTGGCCGGGGCGAACGATCGGCTTCTGGTTCTGGCAGGTGCGTTCGTTCAAACCAACGAATTTTCGCAACTCGTAGACATCATCTCCCACTTCAATCCGAGTGGCATCCACGAAACTGACGGTGCCCGCCCGCTTGGCACGCACGAGCATGCCGGAGTTTTGGGCGACATCTCGCTCCATGCCGGTGCCGACAATGGGAGGATCAGCAATCAACAGCGGCACGGCTTGCCGCTGCATGTTGGACCCCATCAACGCGCGATTCGCGTCGTCATGTTCCAAGAACGGGATCAGCCCGGCAGAGACCCCCACCATTTGGCAAGGAGCCACGTCCATGTACTGGACTTTGTCAGCCGGCACGATCACGAAGTCCGCCCTATGCCGGGCGATGATGGTATCCCCTTGCAGTTTGCCGTCCTTGAGCTCCGCATCGGCAGGAGCCATGTAGACGTCAATCTCCTCATCCGCCCGAAGCCAGATCACTTCGTCGGTCAACCGCCCCTTATCAATCTTGCGATATGGCGTGACCAAGAACCCGTACTCATCCACGCCGGCATAAATGGCCAAACTGGAGATGAGTCCAATGTTGGTACCTTCCGGGGTTTCGATCGGGCAGATACGGCCATAGTGCGAAATGTGCACGTCGCGGACTTCGAACCCGGCCCGCTTGCGATTCAAACCACCAGGCCCCAAGGCACTGAGTCGCCGTTCGTGGGTGAGCATCGAGAGCGGATTGGTTTGGTCGACCACTTGCGAGAGTTCGCCGCGGCCGAAGAAGTATTCGATCGCTGCCGAAATGCTCTTGGGATTGATCAACGAACGCGGAGTCATTTCCTCAACGTCCTTGAGGCTCATCCGTTCTTGCACGGTACGGCGGAGCTTCAAGAAACCTTTGCGAAGTTCGTCACAGGCCAACTCGTCAATGGTCCGCAAACGGCGATTTCCGAGATGATCGATATCGTCAACTTCGAATCCCTCGGTGCCCCCTCGCAACTTCATCAGGTAACGAATGGACTCAATCAAATCTTCGGGCCGCAGGGTCATCTCCTCTTCGGAGATCTCCAGGTGCAGTTTGCGATTGATCCGGAACCGCCCCACCTTGCCGAGTCGATAACGGTTGGTGTCGTAGAACTTCTCGTTGAACAGGGCTTGAGCCTTGTCCAGGTGGGCTGGGTTACCAGGACGCAAACGCTGGTAGATCTTGAGCAAGGCTTCTTCGTGTGTGCTGGTAACGTCCTCGCCCAAGCTGTTGAGCAACAGCAGGTCTTTGACGTCGTCCATCACCTCAACTTGCTCAAGCCCTGAGGTGCAGATCGTTTCGGCTACGTTGTTGGTGATCTTCTGCCCACCTTCGCAGATCACTTCCCCTGCCCTTTCGCTGCCGGCAGGGTAGACGACATCGCAGACGGCGATCTTGCCTTCGATCTTGGTGACACTCCGGCCGTCAACCACGGTCTCGACCGAGGTCTCGTAGAAGGTGCGAAGAATGTCCTCGTCCAGGCTGTACTTGGGATCCATGGCCCTGAGCAGCGTCATCGAAGAGAACTTGCCGCTTTGGTCGATCCGAACGCCAAGACCTTCCTTTTTGGTGACGTTGAGCTCGATCCAACTCCCCCGTTCGGGAATGATCCGGCAACTGTGCATGGTTCGGTCACCGTCTCGCTCGGAGACGAAGTCCACGCCAGGGCTGCGGTGCAATTGGCTCACCACGACCCGCTCGGCACCATTGATGATAAACTCGCCGCCCCCCAACATGATGGGCATGTCACCCAGGTAGACCTCTTCCTCAACCGGTTCTTCCTTGGTGAGACGGAGCCAAACCTTGAAGGGGCGGCCATAGGTCAACCGCAACTGCCGACACTCGTCCGGCTCGTAGCGAGGCTTTCCGAGTTCGTACCGTACGTACTCCAGGCCGAGCTTCTTGTCGTAGCTCTCGATGGGGAAAATCTCTTTCAAGACCCCTTCGATCCCGGCGTCATCTCGGCCGTCCGAGGGCTTCTCTTCCTGCAAGAATGCCCAATAGCTTCTGGTTTGGATGTCCGTAAGGTCCGAAATGGGGTGGTTTCCCAGGTCAGTTCCGAAACGTCGAACTTCCTGCTTCTGGATGCGCCGAACGGCAGATGTCGCCATAGGGGAATCGTTCCTCAGTGCAAGAGAAAGAGAGTGCCCGACCGGCGCGCGCAGGGCCGATGCGCGCAGCCTGACCCGAGCGGGGCCAGCCGGTTTTCCATCAACAAGGGAAACGACACGATAGGCCAAATCCCAAAGAGGTTGAACTTAGACGCACCGGTGCGTCCAGGGGGCAAGCAAAAAAGCGGCGCCGCGCCCAAGGGTCGGCGCCGCTATGGATGGTAGGGAACGTCTCAAAGCTACTTAATGGTAACAGATCCACCAGCTTCTTCGATATCCTTCTTGATTTTCTCGGCATCTTCCTTGGAAACTCCCTGCTTGACCTTGCTGGGAACTCCTTCCACCAGATCCTTGGCTTCCTTCAAGCCCAGGCCGGTGTGGGTGCGGACCACTTTGATCACGCCAATCTTCTTGTCGCCAAATCCGGTCAATTCCACGTCGAACTCGGTCTGCTCTTCGACCGCGGCCGCGGCTTCACCAGGTCCGCCAGGAGCAACCATCATCCCACCACCAGCGGCGGGCTTGATGCCATGCACGTTCTCAAGATAGTCACTAAGCTCTTTGGCTTCTTTGAGCGTCAGCGTGACGATCTTTTCGCCTAACTCCTTGGTGGTATCGGAATAGCTGTCGTCGGCAGCTTCAATTACGTCGGTCGCCATGATGGTAGGTCCTTTCTGGAGGTCTTTTGGTTTTCGAGAGTCCTGGACGCCTTGGGTTGCAGCAGGCGTCATGCTTTATGGATAAGCTGATCGCACCGATCAGGGAACGTTATTCACTGCCGGCTTCCGCCGGTTGCTCCGCGTCGCCACCTTCGGCACGCTTGCCAACTTCTTCGATCTGACTGGCCAAGGCCCCGCCGGGACCAATCAACTGTCCGCTCAACGTGGCACCTGGCGAGAGGATCTGACCCAGCAGGATGCTGAGCTGCTCTTCGCGACTGGGCCACTTGCTGACCGCGTCGACCTGGTCTCCGGTCAGTGCGGCACCATCCATGACTCCGCCACGAGCCTGGAACGGTTCGAACTTTTTGTCCTTCGCCAGCCGCACGACTTCTTTGGCCACGGTCACCAGATCTTCGCCGCCAAACACGATCGCCGCAGGACCGTCCAGTCCTTCGAAGGCAGGAGCCAGCGGTGTGTCTTTGGTGGCCCGTCGAGCGAGGCTGTTCTTGATCACCAGGAGCTCAATGTTCTTGCTCCGCAGCTCCGCCCGCAGTTGCTGGTTCGCAACGGCACCAACTCCCTGCACATCGACGACCAACAGGCCGTCGCACCCTTCCAGACGACTCTTGATGTCGTCGGTCAACAGGTCTTTTACATACTTACTCATGGCCGTTCATGCCTGAATCTATGGAAGCGAATTCCCGCGATCCGATCTCGAACTACTCCGCGAACATCCGCAGGAGGCGGGAAGGAAATATACGTGTTACAGGGCGTCACCAACGTTGCCAATCCGGCATCAAGCGGCTACTAGGATCCCAGGGCTCATGGTCGCACTGACGTGAATCGAACGCAGGTAATGACCCTTGATGGTATTTGGACGCAGGGCCATGATGTGGTCAATGAACGCTCGAATGTTCTCAGTCAGGTTGGGCTCGTCGAAACTCAACTTGCCCACCACGGCATGCACGATGCCGCCTGAGTCATTCCGGAATTCCACTTTTCCGGCCTTGTACTCCTTGACCGTCTTGGCAATTTCCGGCGTCACGGTGCCTGCCCTGGGTGACGGCATCAGTCCTCGCGGACCAAGCACCCGACCCAAGGGGCCGACCAATCCCATCATGTCAGGACTGGCAATACAGGCGTCGAAGTCGGTCCAGCCGTCCTTGATCTTCTTGGCCAGCTCTTCGGCACCCACTTCGTCAGCACCGGCTTCTTTAGCCTGCTCTGCCAGGTCTCCTTTGGCGAAGACAACCACGCGTAGGGTCTTGCCAATTCCGTGCGGCAGCACGACCGAACCGCGTACGATCTGGTCTGCTTGCTTCGGATCGACGCCCAATCGCATGGCCACCTCAACCGACTGGTCAAACTTGGTGCCGGCGAACTCTTTCAGCAGCTTGACCGCCTGATCCAGGTCGTAAGGGCCGGGATCTTTGAGTTTTTCGTACAGTGCTTGAAGTCGCTTCGAACGCTTCATGGTCAACTTCTCAGGTTTACAAATGCGAGTCAGGGACCGGTCAGAACGGTTCGCCTGAATGATAAGTGAACGTCTTATTTTCTGGTTGGTGCAAAGCGGAGTGTTGGTGCCACCTTGCGTAGACAATCTTGGGCGGGAAGAAGTTCGGTGTGGAAGGCAACTGGGAGACAAATCGCTCACTGGCCACCAGGGCACCTAACCCTCGACAACCAACCCCATGCTCCGCGCGGTCCCTTCGATCATCCGTTTGGCGTGTTCGACATCTCGGGCGTTGAGGTCCTCGATCTTCATGTTGACGATCTCAGCGACCTGATCGCTGGTGACCTTGCCCACCTTCTCTTTATGAGGGACACCCGACCCCTTGGCAATTCCGGCAGCCTGCTTGAGCAGCGCGGCGGCCGGGGGACTTTTGGTCTTGAACTCAAAGGTTCGATCGTTGTAAACGCTCACGACCACGGGAATCGGCATTCCGCCAGCTTCCTTGGTCCTGTCGTTGAACTGCTGGACAAACTGCCCCAGGTTAATCCCGAACCGCCCTAGTGCCGTACCAACCGGCGGGGCAGGAGTCGCTTGACCCCCGGGAACCTGGAACTTCACCTCTGCAACGAGTTGTTTCGCCATGAATCAACTGGCCGGCGTTCCGCCGACGACCTTTACTGACTTGTAGTACCCAGGAAACTCCAACCAATTTGAGCTTCTGCTCACAGGCAAGAACCGACTCCCGCTGGCCGCTCAACGAACTGAAGAGACCGAACTAGACGGCTTCAACCTGCCAATATTCCAACTCGACCGGAGTGGACCGGTTAAAGATATTTATCATGACGGTGACTCGACCATTGGTCTCGTCGACCCCTTCCACGTCTCCCTCGAAATTCTCGAACGTGCCTTCCTTGATCTTCACGCGTTCGCCGACATTGAACGCCATCACAGGACGAGGGCCAACACCCCCCTCCTCAGGTTCCTTGACCGCGTCAAGAATCCGATCGACATCGTGCTTTTCCATGGGCGTGGGCTTGCCCCCAGATCCGGTGAAATCACCGATCCCGGGAGTCTCCCGCACCATGAACCACGTATCATCGTTGATTTCCATCTGGACGACAAGGTACCCAGGAAATAGTTTTTGCTTGCGGATCCTTTTTTTGCCGTCTTTGAACTCCGAGACCTTCTCAGTGGGAATAATGATCTCGCCAAACTGATCATCTAGACCGGCAATCGCAATACGCCGCCGGAGCGCATCGCGGACGGATTCCTCGCGATTACTCACCACCTTGAGGATATACCAGTCAAACTTGGGGCTGGTATCGTCTTCCGTTGAGACATCATCAACCGAAGGGATTTCCTCGGGATTCTGTTCAGGGTCGACTGCGGGTTCGTCGTTCACGACAATCCTTCTTCCTGTATCAAACTTCTTGCAAACGCCGTTTGACGATACCGATCGCCGGCCTGTTTAGACACCTTGTAGGAGAGAAGTCGTTCAATTTGAGTCAAGTTTCGAGCGACCAACGGGAGCAGGTTCTTGCCTGAGCAGAAGCTCAACTTGGCTGGAGGTCCTACCGGGTTAGTCTTGCGAGGCGTCAGCCAGGCTTCTTGGGGCCAGAAATATGCAGCATGTCATTCAGGATGTACCCCCACAAGAAATCGTAGGCAAACAGCATGAACGCCAACAGGAAGATCGTGAAGAGCACCACGATGGTGCTCCGCTTGAGTTCCTTCTGGGAAGGCCATGACACCTTGTTCATCTCGGCTTCCACCGAAATCAGGAAGTCGGCGAAGCGGGGGTAGTTCACCACACGGTAGCTTGTCCAGACCCCCAAGGCGAGCAGGACGCCTGGGATCAAGAACTGCTTGACGTGCGCCTCGTCTCCCCAGTGATTACTCAACTGCCAGCAGCCGAGCGCGATGGAGATCGCCAGCGCCGCAAACGTCACCTGCCGGGCAATCCGCCCTTGGGTCCGCTTGTAGAGGCTAGGGCTCAGGAATTCTTGGAAGAACGAAGTCACCGCCATACTGTCTCCGGCCATGTACCCCTCCTTGGGAATTCTCCGCTCAGCGATGGGCTGCAAAAGGGGGAACCTTCGCAATCCACTTAACTGGCGACTTATGTCATTGGAAATTCGTCAGTCCTACCCGAGGCCGACCTGTCACGTTTCATAACAACTCGACATCCCTTGGGCAAGCTACCTAGCAGGGGCGGCGGGAATCGAACTCGCAACCTCTGGTTTTGGAGACCAGCGCTCTGCCAATTGAGCTACGCCCCTGTGCCGTGTGTTTTCGGCAAACGGGCCGCCTCTGTCGAGACGGCCCGCCGTATCTCTGCTTGTTACTTGCCAGGAACTACCGCTCGCCTATCAGGCGAGCGGGTCCCATAAACTACTCAATAACCGCAAACTACTCGATAATCTTAGTGACCACGCCAGACCCAACCGTCTTGCCACCTTCGCGGATGGCGAAGCGAACCCCGTCATCCATGGCGATTGGGGTAATCAACTCGACGCTGACTCGGGCGTTATCGCCAGGCATGCACATTTCGGCATCGCCCATCAAGTTAGCAGACCCGGTCACGTCCGTGGTGCGGAAGTAGAACTGCGGCCGATAGCCGCTGAAGAATGGCGTGTGACGGCCACCTTCGTCCTTGCTCAGCACGTAGATTTCAGCCTCAAACTTCTTGTGTGGCGTAATCGAACCTGGCTTGGCAAGCACCTGGCCACGCTCAATTTCTTCACGCTTGATACCACGCAACAGGCAACCGACATTGTCGCCAGCCTGTCCTGAGTCAAGCGTCTTGTTGAACATTTCGACGCCGGTGCAGGTGGTTTTGCGGGGCTTCTCGCCTAGACCGACGATCTCGATTTCTTCACCGGTCTTGACCACACCACGCTCGATACGGCCGGTGGCCACGGTTCCACGACCTTCGATCGAGAACACGTCTTCGATCGCCATCAGGAACGGCTTGTCCACTTCGCGGGGAGGCTCTGGAATGTTCGCGTCGATGGCGTCCATCAACTCGGAGATACACTTGCTGGCCTCTGGATCAGCAGGATTGTCGTAGGCACCCTTGGCCGAACCACGAATAACAGGCAGGTCGTCGCCGGGGAAATCGTGCTTGCTCAATTCTTCGCGAACTTCCAGTTCGACCAACTCGAGCAATTCCTCGTCGTCGACCAGGTCGCACTTGTTCAGGAAGACCACAATGTAAGGAACACCGACCTGACGCGCGAGCAAAATGTGCTCCCGCGTTTGCGGCATCGGGCCGTCTGCGGCCGAGACCACCAGAATGGCACCGTCCATTTGAGCGGCACCGGTGATCATGTTCTTGATAAAGTCCGCGTGGCCCGGGCAGTCAATATGGGCGTAGTGGCGGTTGTCGGTCTCGTACTCGACGTGCGAAACGGCAATGGTCACGGTTTTGGTATCGTCACGCACGGTACCGCCCTTGGCGATATCGGCATACGACTTGAACTGAGCCAGGCCCTTTGCGGTCTGCACAGCCAGAATGGAACCCGTCAGGGTCGTTTTCCCATGGTCAATGTGTCCAATGGTTCCGACGTTGACGTGAGGTTTCGTCCGTTCGAACGTTTGTTTGGCCATATCTTACTACCTGCGTCCTACTTCAAGCGGGATCTTATGAATTGCCTGCGAATCGTACACTAAAGAGGCTGTGAGCCTCCAACCAAATCGAGCTAATCGCTCATTTCCCATAACCCGCCCTCATTGGCCACCACGTGTTGACCCAAAGCGAACGAGTTTCTTTGACAAGATACCTAACTAGCCAATCACGAACAAAGAGCTGCTGAAGGGACTCGGACCCTTGACCTCGTCCTTACCAAGGACGCGCTCTACCAACTGAGCTACAGCAGCTTCTCGCGCACCGCCGGCACGGCTGTCCCACGCAATCTTAAAAACACATAAACCTTGACGCTCCCACCATCTCGAGGCCAAAGCCGTCAACAGCAACTCGCGTTGCAAGCGACCCGTTTTCACCTGCGAGCCACTGGCCTTGTCACCAGAGAGCGGGTGAAGGGAATCGAACCCTCGTAAATAGCTTGGAAGGCTATCGCTCTACCATTGAGCTACACCCGCACAAGTTAGCAGCACCTCTCGCGAGAACTCCAAACTCAAGGCATTTCAGCTCGATGGTTGCCCGCCAGAGAGGGAACAGGAAACCGAACCAATGCCGCGCCAACTGATTAAAACAAAAACTTCCGAAAATGTGAATGGGGGGTACAGGATTCGAACCTGTGAAGGCTATGCCATCAGATTTACAGTCTGACCCCTTTGACCGCTCGGGAAACCCCCCGTTGAATGCCAGATCGGCGGTTAGTCGGCTGATTAAGGCTTGCAGCCGGGTCGGATGCGGCACACAAACCTGAAACCAACGACTGGTCGACGATGCCCGATCTGCGGACATTTTCTCGACGAGCTAGCGGAGGGACTTGAACCCACAACCTGTTGATTACAAATCAACTGCTCTGCCAATTGAGCTACGCTAGCCTGATTCGACCCGCCACGAAGCAAGAAATATATCGAACTTGACAAGTTGTGCAATATAGCGGTTACGTGTTTTTGCCACAACTCGAACGAATCCCCCTCGTGAGCCCCATGTCGAAGGGGTCCAGACGCGGCCATTTTGGCGAGCGTGGATGTCGCCGACCACGTTCCAATTAGCGAGCAGGTCGCTTCGATCCGCCGGGGGCTATTTGCCTTCGGTGGCGGCTTTTGCCTTGGCTTCTTCTTGCTTGGAGACCTCAGGGTTGGGCTTGGCCGAGCCTTCTTCGGTGCCTCGGATCCAGCGCACCGCGGCGACCACCGAGTCCAAGAACCGCTGGTCTTCCCAGGTCCCGGGATTGTGCCCAAGATTGTTGACAAAAATCTTGCCATCGCCCCACTGCTTGCACCAGGCGACCGGCACATGGTACGGCTTGGAGGGTTTGCACTTCTCCATGTTCAAGCTCATCAGCACATGCACATTTTCCGGCACCCAGTGCTTGTACTGGTAGATTTCGTCCTTGATCTGGAACTCTTCGCCGAAGGGCTTCATGGTCGGGTGCTGCGTGTCATGCACGCTGATGGTGACCGTGGTGCCGGATCCCCAGGGGTGGCCGTTGAAGGTACCGCCGATCATCTCGTAATACGGGGCATGGTCCTTGTACGTGTCGGTGGCAGAATGGAAACCAATGAATCCGTGCCCTGGCTGCTTGAGCCAGGTGCCGAGGAGGTACTCCAGGGCGTCGTCAGCAATGGGCAGCTTGCCGGTGGTGTAGAAGAAGACGATGTCGTACTTCTTCAAGTTGTCGATCGTGAAAGCCTCGCTGGCGTCTTGAGTACAATCCACGCTGAACAACTCTGTCTTGCGGCCCAGCAGGGTCATGGCCACTTCGGACGGCGAGAGTTCTGCCCCCCCCTTGCGACTGACCGAACCATGCTTGAAGCCGGCACTCTGCGTCAGCATCAGCACTTTAATCGGTTTGGCAGACTCTGCGGCCTTGGGCGCCTTTTCCCCAGCCTGGACTGCTGCCGAGCCGGCAACCAGCGAAAGCCCCAGCAGAATAGCCAGCCCAACGGTCTGCAGTCGATTCGTCTTCATCGTGTGGTGTCCTGGGATACGGTTTGTTCAAGCCGGCGAGAGCAGGGCTCACGCCGGGCGGAGTCTCATTTCAAGCCTCTGATGATAGGCTCGCCCGAGGTGAAACTCAATTATTATGCTTTAATGTAGAACAGTTGTCTCAACTGTTCACGAACCAGGGTGAAGGTTTCGGGTGTCAGCAACTGAAACGATGAACAGTTGAGACAACTGTTCGACCCTGCCGCGAAACCGCTGAGATTTGCCATCTTCGACGACACACCTTCGGCGAATCCGGATTACGCTAGTAGAGATCATGCCTAAGCTCAATGTTGACGGACTGAACTTCCAGTACAGCCAAAGTGGTAGCGGCCCAGACGTGGTGTTGATTCACGCCTTCACCGCTAACTCGGCAGTGTGGATGTTCATTAATATCATCGAAACCCTGGCGACCGATTTCCGCGTTACGGTCTACGATCTTCGCGGACACGGCAATAGCGACGTGCCGCCGACCGGATACACGTCAGCCGATATGGCTGCGGACTTTCAGCGGCTCCATCAGGCTCTGGAATTAGGGCCGGCTTACCTGGTAGGGCACAGTTACGGCGGAGTCATCGGAATGCACGCCGCGGCCGAGTACCCTGAACTGGTGCGTGGCGTCATTCTTTCGGACAGCTACTTCCCCGGCCTGAGCCACTTGGAACCCAACATGGCTGAGGCACTGGTTTGGCAAGATGTTCGGACCACGCTGAGTGAAGTGGGCGAGGAACTCAGCGAGCGGGTCAACTTTCGCCAACTATTCGACATCATGGGACGGCTCACCGGAGAACAGATGCAAACCATCAAGCAGCGGATGGGCGCGCCGGGTGCCCGATGGCTGGCGCAGCTCGGACAATTGCGCGAGACCTCCGCGGCGGAAGATGCCTTTGTGCCGGCTGGGCTTACCGCTGACCGTTTGAAACAAGTGCAACTACCGGTGGTGGCGCTGTACGCCGAACATTCCCCGTTCAAAGCAACCTGCCGGTTCTTGCAAGAAGAGCTTCCGCAGTGCACGGTAGATGTTGTGCCGGGAGCCAATCACCTGGCCCCCTTGCAGGCGTCCGCGGATTTTGTGCGATTGGTGCAGCTGCACCTCAAGAACATGGATCAAGCACGTGCCGGTGGCGAAACCTGAAAAAATCCCCGTAGCAAATTGCCGCTGGTTGCGCTGTTGTGAGGAACAGGCACATTGAAGCAGCCGGAATCCATGAATGGTTGCGAACCAGCCACTAGCCCTACGAATCGCCGAGATTTCCATACCTTCCACCTGCCGCACCCTGACGGATGCTGCGACCTTGTGCCCCTGACGCCAACATGAACTTCTACTCGTTTCTGTTCAAGAATCTACGCCGCCGCAAGATGCGATCGTTGCTGACGACGCTCGGCGTCTCGGTCGCGGTGGGTACCACGGTGGCACTGCTCGGCATTTCGCATGGGTTCGAGCAGTCCACACAAGACGCGTTTGAAAATCGCGATGTGGATATCGTGGTCATGGCGGCTGGGGTCCTGGACCAACTCAACAGCGACCTGGAAGAATCGGTTGGGCCACGCATCCTCGAGGTGCCAGGCATTCGCGACATTGCGCCTGGTTTGCTCGAACTGGTCGAGTACTCGGACGAACACGAAAGCCTGAGCGTGCTGATCCAAGGCTGGAATCCAGACGCATTCCAGCAAGACTCGTTGAAACTTCTCTCCGGCACCAAACTAACAGCTGATCATCGCCGCAAGGCATTGGTAGGAAAGACTTTGGCTCAAGTACTCCGCAAGCAGGTAGGGGACCAGATTGAGGTCCAGCGGGAAATGTTCGAAATCGTCGGCATCTACGAAGCCTACAACGTCTTTGAGAATGGGGCCGTGACCGTTCCGCTCAAGGAGCTCCAAGAACTGATGTTTCGCCAAGGGAGCCTGACCGGCTACAGCGTCCGGCTTAGCGAATCTGCCCCGTCCGCCCAAGTTGTCTGCGAACAGATCAACCAGCTGACCGGCGAACGTGGGCAATTGCTAGGGCTTTCGGCCTTGCCAACGCAGGAGTATGTGGCCAACTCGCTGCATATCAAGCTTGCCCACGCCATGGCCTGGATGACCTCGGTGATTGCCATCGTGGTGGGTTCCATTGGGATTCTCAATACCATGATCATGTCGGTGATCGAACGCTTGCGAGAAATCGCCGTGTTGCGGGCCATTGGGTGGCGTCGCTCACGTGTGGTTCGTATGGTACTGGGCGAAGCCATCTTGCTGAGCCTGTGCGGGGCCGTAATTGGCACCACCGGGGCGGTTCTGGCAATTCGGGGGCTGACCCTGCTCCCGGTGGCGTCTGGCTACATTGCGGGTTCGATTGCCCCGGTTGTGATTGGAAGAGGATTCTTGCTCGCGTTGTTGGTGGGACTGGTCGGCGGCGCTTATCCGGCCTATCATGCTTCCCGTCTTCTACCCTCTGAAGGATTGCGTCATGAATGAACCCGCCGCCGATTCGGTGCTGCTCAAAATCGAGAATCTCAAAAAGACCTATCCGGATGGGCACGTCCAAGCCCTGGTGGATTTGAACCTGACCATCATGCGAGGTGAGTACGTCGCGGTGATGGGCCCCAGCGGGAGCGGCAAGAGTACGCTGCTCAACATGGTGGGTGGTCTGGATGTTCCGGACTCGGGAGATGTGATCTTCGAGGGTCAATCCCTGGCAGGCCATACGGATCTGGACAAGTTTCGATCGGAAAAGATCGGCTTCGTGTTCCAGTCGTTCTATCTGCTCCCCACCCTCACGGCGGTGGAGAACGTGCAGATCCCCATGTTCGAAGGCCCCATGAGCCCTCTGCACCGGGAGAAGAAAGCCCTCGAGCTGATTGAGTCGGTTGCCATTGCCCATCGGGCCAACCACCTGCCGCAGCAACTCTCAGTTGGTGAGCGTCAGCGCGTAGCGATTGCTCGCAGCCTGGCCAACGATCCTCAACTCCTGCTGGCCGACGAACCGACCGGCAACTTGGATTCGAAAACCGCCGATGAAGTACTCGACCTGTTCGACGTGCTGCATCGCGAACGAGGCATGACCATTGTCATGGTCACTCACAGTGACGAGGTCGGCTGCCGTGCCGAGCGACTCATCCGCCTCAAGGACGGTGAGATCATCGAAGACACCCGTGCCGCAGCCACCAAAGGCTAGAACAGCGTCAGAGCGTGAAAATTAGGGGGGCACTGGCAGCTTGCCTGCCAGTGCTTTGACGCAGCACCAGTGCGTTTCGTGAGTTTCCCATTCGGTAGTGTTACGAGCGAGCGGGGACTGCGTTCAGTTCTCACTCTTAGGCGGAAGCCTTACGACCGAGAACCAGTAGTCCCCCACCGACTTCAGTACTTCGCGAAACTTTAGCAGGTCGACGGGCTTCGTGACGTAGCTATTCACCTGATGTTGGTAACTGGCGAGGATGTCCGTATCGTCTTCGGAAGTCGTGAGTACAACCACAGGGATGAGCCTCAGGTCCTCATCCTCTTTAATCTCCTTCAACACCTGCCGCCCGTCTTTGCGCGGCATGTTGAGGTCGAGCAGGATCAAGTCCGGCCTGGCCGCATCAGCAAATTCCCCTTGGCGTCGAAGGTACTGCAGTGCCTCGATGCCATCTTCCACGCGGTGAATACGGTTGAGAACCCGATCCGCCTCGAGTGACTTGTACATCAGTCTTACGTCGTCGTCGTCATCCTCAACCAAGAGAACTTCAATGGGCCGGGCTAGCGTGTTCTGGTCGCTCCGCATGTGTCTGCTCGCGTTCGGGTTTTCTGGCTAATAACAAGGTGAAATAGAACGCGCTTTCCTGACCCGGAGAGGACTCGACGCGGATCTTGCCGCCGAATCGTTCGACCACGCGTTTACAGATCGCCAACCCGATGCCTGTTCCTGAATAGCTGCGCCGGTTGTGCAATCGCTGAAAGATTTCGAAGATTCGTTCAAAGAACTGTGGGTCGATTCCAATTCCGTTGTCCCGCACACAGAACTCAAACTGATCGTCCACTTCGCGTCCGTTGATCTCGATCTGCGGGGCCTCCTCGCCCCGATACTTGAGTGCGTTGCCGACCAGATTCTGAAAGAGCAGAGCCATTTGCCCCGCGTCCGCCATGACGACGGGAAGCTGACCAATCTGGATGGTCGCATTGGTTTCTGCAATGACTAGCTCAAGGTTCTCGACGGCACGCTGCAGGCAATCGCCGGCATCTACGGGAACCAAATCTTTGCCACGCGTTGTGATCCTAGAAAATGCAAGCAAGTCTCGCACTAACGTCTGCAGGCGTTTCGCGCCATTGATTGCCACGCCGAGATATTCGTTTCCGTCTTCGCCGAGTTGGTCACCACACTCCTCTCGCACCAATTGGCAATAGGCCGAAATCTTCCGCAACGGCTCTTGCAGATCGTGGGAAGCGACATAGGCGAACTGCTGCAACTCCATGTTGCTGCGCTCAAGTGCCGCTTGGCTTTCTCGGACGTCGTGATCGTCGATACTCATGCCGACGTACCCGAGGAAACAACCATCCCTGTCAAAGCGAGGTTGGGCAATCGCTGTATGCCATCGGTAAACCCCGTCATGCCGCTTCATTCGGTAGGAAAGCGAGAAGGGGGAGCGTTGCTCGAAGGCGTCGAAGTACGCCTGCACCGTTTCATCTCGATCGTCCGGATGCAAAATGTTGACCCAACCGGTATCGACGTTTTCGTCCAAGGTCGTTCCGGAGAAGTTCAGCCAGGCGTTGTTGAGCCAACTGCAATGCCCATCCTGCTCGGTAACCCACATCGGTACCGGTGCGGAATCTGAGAAAGATCGGAAACGCTTCTCGCTCTCTTCGATGGCCAGTTTGGCCTCTTCGAGATCCGTAAAGTCGACGATGGTGCTCAGAGCGAAGGTGCCTTCGTCCGTCTCGACGAGGTTGATTCGCACCTCGGCCGGGAACTCTCGCCCGTCCTTTCGCCGTCCCGATACCAAGCGATCTTTTCTCGTTCTTCGCGAAGCAGGGTCGGCAAAGTACTGAGCGCGTTGCGCCGGATGCGTCCCGCGAAAACGTACTGGCAGGAGACTTTCGATCGGCTGACCAATAAGTTCCCCTCGCGTATAGCCGAATAGCGTCTCCGTTTCGGCGTTGACCAGGGTGATTTTTCCACTCAAGTCCGCCATAACCATGCCGGCCGGGGCTGACTCAATGGCAACGCGGAACCGTTCTTCCAGCAACTTGAGTGAAGCATGCGACTCGGCCAGTTCACCCACGCGACGGGCCAACTCAACTCGCATGCCGTTGAATGCGGCTGTGAGTTCTCCCAACTCGTCCTGCTTGATGATTGGCAGATCTGCCGTGAGGGTGCCGGCGGCAAACTTACGCGTGCCGGCCACCAATTTGCAATCGGAGTCGCCAACTGCGAGGCATTGCGGCGCGAGATCAAGTACGCAATTGCCAACATCCCGATCACCAGCAACAGCGAAGCGACAAAGGCAGCATTGCCGATCCAGGTGACCCATCTGGCTTCGGCTTTCATCCGCTCCATCTTGTTCAGGGACAGCTCATCGAGGAGCGATGCGATACGTCGGGCGGACGGTACGGCTTCTTCTCGCAGCAAACGAACGGCAACATTGGTATTCGACGAACACCGCAGGTTGATTACCTCGTCGGCGAGTTTTTCATACGCGAACAGTTTGCTACGAATGCTGTCGATGTAGTCCAGTTGGTCGGCCGCGGCGAGCTGACTGTCAAGGATTTGTTGAAAGCGCACTGAAGCGACATCCAACGACGAGCGAAACGCGTCGATGTCCTTCCCGCGCCCCGTACTTACGATGGTTGGCAGAAGCGTGCTGCTATGCGTGAAGCGATAACGCAGGTCTGCCATCAGCCCCAGCAGTTGGTTGCGATCCTCGGTCCCCTCGTGTTTCTTCTCAATCTCAATCAGCGTGTTGATCGCGCCCGTAATGTGCGCCGCAATCGTATCGATGTGCTCATCGTAGAGCGCTCGGGCCGGTTCATTGCCCGGAGTTTGAGCAATGTCCTCGATCCACCACTGGACCTTTCTCAGATTCCGGATTTCTTGGGTCGCGTCCCGCAGACGCTGAAGGCTGAGTTCGTTCGTCCAGCCTTGGCTCAGTTGCGTGAGTTCCGCCAGTGCCGGTTCGACTTCGTTCTCCCAGGCGGCAGTGCGTTCTATTCGAAATTGCGGATCGCCCAGGGCGACCCAGCCACGCAGCGCCGCGAGAGATCTTTGGACGCCAAGCTGCGTCACAATGGCGGTGCGCACCGTAGGGCTTTGAATGTGCGTGGAGCGAAACGCTGCGGCTCGCAACGAGAGGATCACCATCAGGCTAAGCAGCAGCATGGCCGCGCCAACCATGGCTACGGTCAAGTGAGATTTCAGCAGTTGCCGATACAACCCGTCTCGGGGAGTTGCGGCGAACATTGGGCGGCTGGATTTGGTTTGCACGTTTTACTCTCCAGCCCTCACCGACGGGTCAAGCCAGTTCGGCCGGGACCGCACCAGCCGCGCCAGCTGTTGCAGTTGCTTCTCAAGAATGCCAGCACGCTGGTACACATGAGATGGATACTTGCGGCCAGGGAAGTAGGCCTCGCGCGGAGGATTGGCTTCCGCAAGTTTGCTATGCAGGTAAGCCAGCTCAGATACCAGCAGCGTGGCAACATCGTACACGTCGCTGGGGGCTACCTCAGAGATCTCCTCTTCGCTGAGAGGCTCGAGCTTGAGCGATCTGACCTTGGAATCCTCCGAAATCTCGCGAGTCAAGGCGAAGTTCACTAACAGTTTTCTGTAAACATCGCTTGGCATCTTGTTCGCTTCGAACTCCGGAGGGCCAGGGATGGTCGAATCCTCATCGGGGAAATGCTCAATCAACCGCTCGGAATACGCGATCGCCAGAGTAATCTGCTGATACGGTTCGCTGGGAGCAAACTGCGTTTCCAATAACAGGTTCAATTGGCGATTCGCCTGCACAATCATGCTGAACAGATCATCGAGACTCCTACTGGAGACAACGCGTGTCGTTGTTTCGGAGACGGCCAGTCCAAGTTCGCGTTGGGTTGCGTGGATCTCGGCCTGAGCCGCATCGATCACTTCCAAGACGTTGTCCAGATTCATCTCTCCTTTGTTGGGTTCACGGCCGCGAATGTGCGTGATCTCGAACCGCATTCTTTCTGCCTTGCGGAACATGGCCACCGCCTGAGAATACACTTCACGAGGTTGAGCGTCCGTGACGCGGATGCCGCTACGGGTGTCTTTCGGCCGGCGCATGTAGCTACGCAGCTCTTCGAGCTCGAAGTGAATGACTTCAACACGTGCACATAGGGCAGCCGGATCGGTCTGCTCCGTCGCAGCTTGCAACGGGTGAGCGATGGCTGCTACCGACAACCCCGTGATGAGTGCGCTGGATACCCAGTGCCGCATGATGCCGTCCCTTAGGTTCGTTCTAGGAGAGAAGTCGTTCAATTTGAGTCGTTCTAGCGTTCAACGGAAAAGTAGTCATCCGCTCCGTCGTGATGACAACCATGGCATCCTCGCCAGTCATGCTTGCTCGCTGATGTTTCGGGTTAGGAATGAACTAGTCGAAGTTCAAATGGTTCGAGGTCCTACCTGCAGTTGGGAAAACGCTCAACGCATCGGTGGCTACTGTCAAGACCGTTCATAACGACGCATTGACCAGCGACGCATCTGCCCCGTCAAGATGATGTTGCAAAGCAGCGCGAAGCCGTTTCCAGTCGAGCGGTTTCGTGAGAAACTCACTGGCACCTAGGGCGCGCACCTGCCGTTCGATGGCCGCCTCGTGCCGTCCGGTAAGCATGATCACCGGGATATCTACTGTGACCGGCGATTCCTTCAATCGGCGAAGTACATAATCGCCGTTTCCTTGCGGAAGTTCGTAATCAAGGATGATCGCCCGGGGTGGGTTGAGGAATGCCTTTCGATACCCTTCGGATCCGGCTGTCGCGCGGACCACGTGCAGGCCCAACTCACGCAACCGTAGCGACAACGCCAACGCGAAGTCGTCGTCGTCCTCGATGGATAACACCCAGGCTCGATCCTCACGCTCCGTGACAACCACGGCATGTTGGTCGCTAAGTCGATCGTCCTGTTCGGCTCCGAGCATCGCAAAGACCATATCAAGCATTTCACCGTCGGGAGTTTCGGTGGCCTCGCTTTCGGCATCCACACTCGGGCCCGAGTTGTCCGAAGTCTCAGAGAGCAGCAGTTCGCGCAGCAATGGCTCGACGCGCGGCCAGGCGTCAGGGCACTTCAGCACGTAATAAGCGCACAGTCGATGGCAACGCCGAATGGTGTCTTCCGACGAACAGGAAGTCAGCATGATCACGGGAATCGACCGCAGTTGCTCGTGATCGGACATCATCTCGCAGACGCTCAGTCCGTTGCCATGTGGCATATCCACGTCGAGTATCATCAGGTCAGGCGTGTTCGCCTCGGCTTTGCTCAAGGCCTGCATGGCATTGCCAGCGGAGTCCACGTGCAAACCGAGCGATCGACAGCGGCGACTCAGCAATTCGACGACATCACGGTCATCATCTGCGATCAAGACTTTCTTCACCATCGAATCCAAACTCCCTTGAATGTTTGCGGTAGCAGTAGTTGTTATTTAGAGGGCTTCTGCTCGACGGCAGCGCGGACTGCAGAGATGAGCGATTTACCGTCGTACGGCTTTTGAACGAAGAACCTGGCGCCAGCGTCCAATGCCCGCTGCTGATCTCGCAGGCTCGCGGACAACATCACAACGGGAATATTGACGGTTCCTGCATTCGCCTTGAGTTCAGCCAACGCCTGCATTCCATCCTTATTCGGCATGAGAACATCCATGAGGATGGCGTCCGGAACTTCGAAATTCGCCGCTTGAACGCCCTTCTCACCATCTTCCGCGATCAGGGTTTCGTAACCGGCCGCATTCAGCCAGCGTGCTACGCCCTGACGAATATCAGGCTCATCATCAACAATTAGGACGCGCCTGATTGTGGTTGCCATTCGTCGCTCCGATGACTGGATTACGTTTCTACGGGACTGAAGACGTTTTGCTCCGCTAGCTCGTCAAACTGCCGCAGGAGCCGATCGTTTGGATCTTCTTCTGTCCAGTGGTGATGCCGCTTGGAGACATATCGTGGCAACTGACCCACAGGACGGTTGTGATTGTGCCGCTCGAATTCTTTCTCGGCCCGTCGAAACCACTGATCGGATTCCGAAGGAGTCACGGCCAGCACCAACAGCCAACGCTTGGGATCGCAACGAACCAACAGATCGTCTTCGCGTAGCAGGCAATTGAAAAAGTTGTCGAGATCGTTGGCGAAAGCCTGTTCGGTATCGCTATCGACCGTGATCTCGACGAGTTCCATCGCAGCGCGTGTGTCCTGCGAACCCAACCATCGACCAAACACTTCCGTCGGGATGGCATAGGGGATGGTGAACGAGAACGTGCTTCCCTCACCCACCTTGCTCTGCACATTGAGTTGGCCCAAGTTGATCAGGCAGTACTGCTGCGCGATATTCAGACCCAGCCCAAATCCTTTGACCGTGTTCTTTACATTCGAGCGAAGTTGTTGAAAACGCTGAAAGATCATCTCCAGCGACTGGCTATCGATTCCCGGCCCATCGTCGGTCACGCCGATGATGACCTGAGATGCGGACGGGTCTTTTTCCACCCACAACCGCACGTGACCGTTTTCGCCGGCGAACTTGATCGCGTTCACTGCCAGATTGACAATGACGCGTCCGACCTTTTCTGCGTCGCAGTAGATTTGCGGGATGTCAGGGTCAAGCGTGACGGTTAGATCAACGTTTCTCACATTCGCGCGTTGCCGCAGCATGCACTCGGCCCGCTCGATGATCTCGTGAATATCGACGTTTCGCCGCCAGGCCCCAAGCATTCCCGACTCTAGTTTGCTGACATCGAGTAGGTCATCGACCATGTTATTCAGATCGTCGGCCCGTACGGCAACGCGGTCGAGCATGTCTTGCTGCTCATGATTGACATCTCCAACCATCCCTTCGCGGATGATGGCTACATAGTCTTTGATAACGGTCAATGGCGTGCGGAAATCGTGCGATACATTGTCAACGAACTCTTGGGCAGACTGGTAGATCTTCTTCAAGCGGCGGTTCTTCTTGCGAAGCAACTTTGCCTGCTGTTGAAGCAGCTTCTCACTTTGTTCCAATTTGGCAACGAGCGCGTGAACTTCATTCAGCGACCGTTCGCGATGCACGGCGTGCAGGATGGCCCTGGCCACGGCGCGGCCGTCAAGTTCCCCCTTGACCAGGTAGTCCTGGGCCCCCGCGTCGAGAATGTCGTTCTCGACCGTGTCGTCATCCAACGATGTCATCACGATGATAGGGATTTGCCCCCCCGCCTCTCGCAATCGGGCTACGGTCCGCAACCCGTGGCTGTCGGGGACACTGAGATCCGTTAGCACGACATCGAAAGATTGCTGCTTCAGCGCATTGATTGCTGCTGCCGCGGACTCAACCCAGCTGATATCGAAACGGCACCTCTGATTGCGCAGCTTCAAAGAAATGAGGCGCCGGTCATCCGCATCGTCTTCCAGGAGCAGTACACTAACGGTGTCCTTGTCGTTCATCGTAGCGTTTCCTCCTCGGTTCGCTCCCGAACGATCACGAACCGGCTGATGTGATGCAGTAGTTCGTCGAAGGGAACAGGCTTGTGCAGGAATACCGATGCGCCGGCGTGAATAAGCCGCGGCTTCAGGCTTGGGTCGCGCATCCCCGTGAGAATGATGACCGGTATGTGAGCCGTGAACGAGTTGCTCTTGACGCAATCCAATAGGTACTCGCCGTTGCCGTTGGGCATCGCCAGGTCAGCGATGATCAGGTCAGGGCGGGTACTCAGGGCTTCGGAGATACCCTGCATTCCGTAAAAGGCATGTTCGACCTGAACTTCGTACGGTTGCATTCGCAATTCGAACGTGACCTGCAGATCGGTGTCGTCATCCACGCAGAGAATCCGCGGCGGTTCGCTGGAAGGTGGCAACATGGTGCAGAATCTCGCAATACGACAATCGAGGACAGCGCTCATGGAAAACTATCTCCTTCCCGACAATAGCTCGCGAATGCGGCAAAGTCGGATTGGTAGTGGCAGAAGTGGGAATGTTACGGCAGACAGCAAGCCCCCCGCGAGAGGCTCAAGCTTAGGTAAGGTTGTGCATACGGCGGGCGGCCGTGTGGTGTGATTGCCTTACGTTGCGTAACGAGTGAAGAATGCGACCTGGTACACGTTGGCCTGAAGATCAAACCTCCGTCATGCTGCCAACGACAGCCATCGAGGTGCACATCAAAACTAGCTCGTACTGAGCATGATGCAAATCCATCCAGCCTGATTCCGTCCGAATGGAGGCGCGCGATAGCCCAGGCATACTGGACTTGGCATCAAACGGCCTCATCCCAGAGCAGCAACCGCTGACCGCTGACGCCGTCCGATGTGATCTGGCAAGATGGCCGACAATGAGAAGGGCAACGCCGTAAGTCTCGCTGGCGACACAAAAAAACGCCCGCTGCCATTTCCTGACAACGAGCGTCATAAGCGAGGCCGACGGGACTCGAACCCGCAACCACCGGATCGACAGTCCGGTACTCTAACCAATTGAGCTACGGCCCCTCAATACAGATCCGCTGCCGCTGACCGCCGGAGAACTCGTGGGGATAGCGATTCATGTAACTGGGATCCAGCCCCACGTCGCGCATGGTTTGCTCAACCAAGGTCTGACGATCAGGTTTGGTTCCGATATTGTGGACGGTCAAACCTTCTTCGACGATGCCCCGCACGGTCATCCGGGGATTGAGCGAACTGAACGGGTCCTGAAACACGATCTGCATATCTTTGCGCAGCGTGCGAAGGTCCGCTCCTTGGATATGCGAAACGTCGCGGCCATCAAACTCAATGGTGCCAGACGTTGGCTGGAGGAGCCGTAACAGGGTCCGCCCGGCGGTGGTCTTGCCACATCCGCTCTCGCCGACGAGTCCCAAGGTTTCACCTTCGGCGATCTCGAAGGAGATGTCGTCTACCGCTTTGACATGTCCGGCGACGCGCATCAAGAGACCTTTGCGAACCGGAAAGTACTTGCGCAGGTGAGAGATTCGCAGTAGCGGTTTATTGGTCATACTTGAGTTCTCCCGCATAGTGGCAACGGGCCCAATGCTGCGGACGAATCTCTCGCAGTTCCGGCTCCTCGTTCACACATTTCTCGTCTTGGTATGGGCAGCGGGGATGGAACTTGCAGCCGCTGGGGAACCGAAGCGGAGGTGGTACCATCCCTTCGATCGTGGTCAAGCGTTGTTGCTTGGAGGTCCCGGGGCGCGGTTTGGACGTGAACAACCCATGCGTGTATGGATGCAACGGATTGGAGAACAGTTCGACCACCGGAGCCCGCTCGACAATCCGCGAGGCATACATCACGGCGACTTCGTTGGCCAACTCAGCCACGATTCCCAGGTCATGCGTGATGATCAAGATGGACATGCCTGTGCTGCTCTGGAGTTCGCGCAGCAGATCCAAGATCTGTGCCTGAATGGTGACATCCAGAGCTGTGGTCGGTTCGTCGGCAATCAAGAGTTCTGGATCGCAACTGAGCGCCATGGCAATCATAGCGCGCTGCCGCATCCCGCCGGAGAATTGATGAGGGTACTCTCCATAACGTCGGGCCGGGTCGGGGATCTTGACTTTGGCCAGCATGTCGATGGCTCGATCACGCGCTTCGGCCTTGCTGCAATCTCGGTGCAGCAAGATGGCCTCGCTGATTTGGGCTCCGATGGTAAACACCGGGTTGAGTGACGTCATCGGTTCTTGGAAGATCATCGAGATCCGCTTGCCGCGAACCTGACGCATCTGGGCTTCGGGAAGTTCGGAGAGTACCAGCGGTCCTCCTTCTTGATGCAGCAAGATGCGTCCCCCGGCAATGCGACCAGGGTTGCTGATCAACCGGATGATGCTCAGGGCGGTGACAGACTTGCCGCAACCGGATTCTCCGACCAGGCCCAGCGTTTTGCCGCGCGGGATGGTGAACGAGATATCGTTCACGGCTTTGACTACGCCTTCATCGGTATCGAAGAAGGTTTGCAGCCCATCTAGCGTAATCAGCGGTGGTGGGGGAGTCTCGTCAGGCATGTTGTCGCATCGGGCGTCTGGGGCATCCGTGAAGATAGGGAAGGAGAATCGTTCGGCATCAAGCGGGCTAACGTCTCAGGCGTGGATCCATGGCATCACGCAGGCCGTTTCCGACCAGATTGAAGATGGTCACCGTGACGAAGATGGCCACGGACGGGACGACTACCAACCACCAGTAGTGGTAGTTCCCATGCCCTAGCTTGAGCAAAATTCCCCAGGTGGGAGCGGGTGGTTGAACACCCACGCCGAGCAGGCTGAGTCCCGCTTCGGTAATGATGGCGCTGGCCACCCCAAATGGAGCCGCCACTAAGGCAGGCGAGATAGCATTGGGAAGAATATGTCTAAAGATAATTCGCGTGTTGGATGAACCCAAGGCTCTGGCCGCGACCACATAGTCAATTCCGCGCTGCTTGAGAACTTCACCACGAATCAATCTGGCGATCGTTGGCCAACTCGTGAGGCCAATCACAACCATAATGATATAGATACTGGGCTCCATCAATCCGACGAGCGTAAGGATCAAGAAGAAGGCTGGGAACAGCAGCACGATTTCGATAATTCGAGAAATAACGATATCCGTCAAGCCGCCGAAATAACCAGCCAGCGCACCAACGATGATTCCAATCGTGAGATAGATACTCACGGCGACAAAACCCACCGTCATTGAGATACGTGTTCCGTAAATCATCCGAGAAAGGACATCACGCCCCACGTTGTCCGTGCCTAGCAGGTGCGGAAAGTCGTCGGTGGATTTGAGCCGATCCCCCATTCCCAAATCGCCAACGCCGCGCAGCGGGTCCCTAGCTTCCCGCTTCCGTGGTCCGATCAGGTGATCCCCCATTCCCAAAAGCGCTGGCAAACCGCCGGCGTAACGAGGGGGGAGTGAAGTAGATTCGGTTGTCTTGTTCCAACGGCCCAAAGGGAATCAGCGGGTAGATTCCCCAAGCATTCTCATTGCTAACTTGCTCATTGACGAACGTGCGACTTGAGAACCTGTTATTGGGAGTGAGCTGCGGAAAGAGGCTGAAGAATGCCCAGCCTGCCAGAATCAAACCTACATATTGAGTTTGCGCTAGCAGAAATCTCTTACGCGCGGTGTAGCCTCGCCGTTTCCATTTCACGTTGAAGATGAGTGCCAGGATCACCCAAGGGACGAACTCCAGCATGGCCAGGTTGAAGACGAAATCTACGTGCTCTTCCGAGTTGAACAGTGAGTGCCACCAGGGAAACAGGTAATCCTTACCATCGTAGTAAACGAGGGGTTGGTTGGAAGCCAAGGCCGGCGCGAAGATGGCTATCAAGGCAATTGGAACCAGCGCCCACAGCGATACGTACGCAGCCCGATTCTTCTTGAACTGCCGCCAGACGATATCGAAATAGGTTTCTGTGTTGTCGCTCATGTGGATGCCCCCGATCCCCCGAAGCTAATTCGCGGGTCAACCACCACATAGAGAATGTCCGTTAGCAAGATGCTCAGCATCACCACGATGGCATCGATGTACAAGATTGCCATTAGCGTGGGGTAGTCTTTCTGCTCGATCGCTGACCAGCTGAGCATCCCCATGCCGGGGATTCCGAACAGGACTTCAATGATCACACTTCCTCCGAGCATCCCTGGCAAGAAGTTGGCAAACAGGGTGAGAATCGGAATCAGACCGTTGCGGAACGCATGCTTGTAGATCACTGTGCTGCGCTTGAGACCTTTCGCGCGAGCGGTCCGAATGTAGTCCTGCCCTAGAACGTCAAGCATGGCCGTCCGCGAGTACATGGCCAGGGCGGCGAGCGAGAACAACGAGAGGCATGTAACCGGCAAGAAGGCGTGCCACAGGTAGTCTACCAACCATGGCCCCCAAGTCATCTCCGAGGCACCATCCGAATGCAACCGCTGCATCGGAAAAATCTTGAGATAGTCGCCGTAGCACAAGAATAACAAGAACATCATGCCAGCCACAAATGGCGGGATCGAGTAGAGCAAGAACAGTTTCAAACTGATCAAGATATCAAGCCGCTCGCCGCGGTGGACCGCGCAAACCACGCCCAGGGGAACAGAGATCAGATAGATGACCAGTTGTGCCATCAACATGAGCGGGGCAGATACTTTGAACGCGTTCCATAACAACTCGCGTACCGGTTCGCGCGTTTTCAAAGCCGAACGACCGAAGTCAAACGTGATTAAACGCCAAACCGTATAGGCATATTGCGTGTCGGAAATAACATTCCACAGCTTGGCGGAGAACGACGGTTCGTACACACTTTGCCGTACGTCGTACTGGGCAATCCAGTTGCGGCTCACTTGATCCACGGTCTCTTGGCTGGCATCCAGCGGTACGCTCAGCTCCATCGGACGGGGGACGTAGAGTTTGAGGATGTTAGCGGCGATCGCTTTGTCGGCAAGCGGCGTGTCACCCAGCAGTTTGTCCGCAAAGAACCGGAAATCATTCCTATCGAAGTAGAATTCCTGAATCAAGTTTGAGAGATCAGCGCGAGACTCCGCGTCCAACATCTGTTGAAACTGCCCCTCGAGAACCTCTCGGCGATCAGCGGAGAGAGGGGGGAGTTTGTCCTTCTGACGCTCCCACCAAGGTTGCCAGACGGCTAACACCAGAGGGATCTCGGCATCCGTCGCGTCTCGCGTAAAGGTAGGATGCAGGGCATCCACCACCATGTCCCCCAGGCAGCGGATGGCACCGATCTTGGTGCTCAGTCCCGTATCGGGCGATTTGAGCAGGTCAATTGCCACCGGCACTCCGTGCTTGCCGACATCTTCGCAGTAAATCTGCAGATAGTTGGCAACCGCTTTGGCGAGATCCACTCGGATGCTGCGTTTCTTCTCGTCAGGGTCCTTCGCGTCGGGAGGAAGTTTGGCGTGGAATCGGCGCTCGAAGTCGGGAATTTCCAGCGAGTGCAAGAACTTCAACGGCTGCTGGTCTGGCTTAGGGGACGCCGCCAGACGCTCAAGCTCGTCGGCCAGTTGTTCGATGGTCATCCCGCGCAGGCGGGCTGTCGTCTCGACTCCGGTTTGGAAGTTCCGAAAGTCATTGAAGTTGAGCACCCACGGCAAATCCAGTTTGAGTTCTCGCTTGCGGATTAGAAACGCTTCGCGAGATTCACCAGAACGCCCTTCCGGCCCTTGGCTGGCCAGGGGATCGCCCGGTGCCAACTTCATGATGCAGAACGAGATAATCGTGACCCCAAACAGCGTGGGGATCATGATGAACAGACGTCGAATGAGGTAGGTCCACACGGTGCCAATCCGCTCCCTGCGTTACCGTTGGAGGACGATACGTTGTTGAATGCCTGGGCGGATGACGGTTAGCGACCGGCCGGACTGGCGGTCCATTCACGCACATCGTAATGGGGCCGTTGTTTCGGGAAGAACTCGACGTTACCAATTCGCTGGTGCAAACCGCCCGTTGCTTTGTCCGAATACAAGAACGTGTAGGGCTGATCCTCGTAGATCAGTTTATGAATCTGCTTGTAGATCACGGCCTGCTCGTCTGGGTCGATGGTCACGTGCAGCTTATCAATGAGCTTGTCCACTTCTGGACTCTTGTAGCCAATGGAGTTGCTGCTGTCTTGCAGGTCCGCCTGGCTGCTATGCCAGAGTTGCTGGGGATCGCCACGCCAGCTGGTGGCCCAACCGAGGATGGTTGCATCAAATTCCTTGGAATTGAGCCGGTCCAGCATGGAGTTCCACTTGGCAGGATCAATCGTGACTTCCACCCCAATTTTACGGAACTGTTCTTTGATAATTTCGGAAATGCTCAAATATTGAGGACTGTCCGCGTAGATCAGCAATTTGAATCTGGCGACGACCGGCTTGCCATTGACCACTTTCTCTCGCAAGCCGGAGTCGGTGTTGACCTTCCAGCCCGCTTCGTCCAGCAGTTCGCGGGATTTTTTCAGGTCAAAGGGGATCGGCTCGAGCGAGTCGTCGTAGGCCGTGCTGCCGGGAAGAAACGGACCGGTGGTTCTTGTTGCCAACCCGAAGTAGATGTTCTCAATAATGTCATCCACCGGGATCGCGTAGCTAAGAGCTAGGCGGACCTTGGGATCTTTGAACAATTCGCGTTTGAGGTTCCAGCCAACGAATCGGTAGGAGGTGGTGCTGTACTCGACCAGTTTCACTTTCCCATTCTTCACGTTGGCGTGAGATTTGGTCTGGATGTACTGATCTTTTTCACGAATACCGGCGAAATCGAGCTGATTCTGCAGCAACTCTTGGAGTTCGGTATTGGGGTTCTTGATATTTTTGAACAGCATGCCATCAAAACTGAAAGGCTTGCCCCAGTAATTGGGATTGCGACTTAACTTGACATGTTTGTCCTTTTCCCATGCGTCAAAGATCAGCGGGCCGGTGCCACACATGGTGCTGTTCGCCCAATGGATATTGAATCCGTCGGCGAACTCTTTGCTGGAGAAATCAAAGGAGATAGGCTCACCGTCGGCGTCAACCGAATACACATGGCGAGGCATAACCGGGGCCCCCAACGTGAACTCATTCGCCATGAAGTACGGTTCGCTCCATTTGATTTTGACCGTGTACTTGTCTACCGGAGTGACCTGGATCTTGACCTTCTCGGCGTCTGTTTCGGCATCTGGTTTGGTGTAGTAACTGCGAAGCGAAGCCGCTTCGACATGCTCATTGAGAATGCAGTCGAAGGTAAACTTGACGTCACGCGATGTGAATTCCACATCCTCCAGCACCTTGCCGTTGGGAAGCGTGATCGGATGCCACTTAACCCCTTTTCGCAAGTGGAAGGTGTACTCAAGCGTCTCAGGGTCGAACTCCCAACTCTCTGCCAAAGTGGGGATCCAATTGTCTGGATCACGGATATCTTGTGCCGCTAAGGTTTCGTACACCCAGCGCTGAAACGCCGTGCTGACACTGTCGTTGGCAATAATCAGGTTCAAGATGTTTGGATCGCTGGGGTAGGACCGGACGAGAACTCCGGCCTCGTTCGCCTTCTGAATGTCCGAAGCATGAGAGTCGGAAGTATTCGTTGGGTTTGCATCGTTCGCACCCTCCGGTGTGCTGGAGGTAGGTGTGGTCGAAGCACCGCCCGACGAGGTGGCGTTGGGGGTCTTGGGATCACTGGAAGAGCAGGAGGCTGAAGTGACCAACAAGGCGGCGATCAGCATCAACTGGGGGAACTGAAGCATCTTCATCCTAAAACACCCTTTGCGTTCTCAAATGGCAATCATGGATTGCTGTTTGTGGGCCACAGCCGGCCAGGCCGGCGGGGCTCCTCTGGTGGTTCGTTTCGTCTTGAAGCGAATCCCCCTGAGCGGGTCGGCGTTGAGCCAGCCCACAGGTGGCACCATTGAAGCAACCGAATCGTATACAATGACTTGAGGCGGATCAAGCGACGTTCCCAATGCGTCCTGAGGTGACGGTCGCCGGATCGGAGAATCGACGCAATCCTCGTAGTTTCACACTTGTTTTCCCGGACCGTCTTGCAGTCGTTGGATTCTGGCGACCGCCAGGCGGGGCAATTGAGCCCTCGCCAGGATCACTGCGGAGTCTCCTCTGCGTGAACCAGGTTCTCTCGTTACGCAGCTTCTCATGCGGCGGTTCAGCCGGGCAACTGGACCACGGTCAACCAAGTCGTAACCAGGGGTTCCCGGCAGTCACAGGGGTCGGGTGACCCGACTTGCTCGAATTATCCGGATTGGCCAACCCGCGGCGTCCTCTTGCCAGGCGAAGTCGCCGTTTGGCGGCTTGAAAGGAGCGCTCTGCTGATCTAAAGTGGAGCCCAGGCAGGACCTTGAGACGTGGCGCGCGGCTCGATGTTTCGATCCGGCGCGCCCCAACAACAGATTTCGTTCCCATCTACCTCATCCTGACAAGAATGCAATTTGGATCCCCACTCGGCGGAACCGTGTAAGGCCATTCAGATGAAGATGTTGTAAATTTGACGTTTCGGAAGAACTGTCCTCCTGTCCCTTTCGTAGGGGAGCTAGCGGAAGCACTGCCGCTAGAGGTCTCTCTCTGCCGTGTGGACGGAGAACATGTGCGAATACCCCATCAGCTTGAGTTTGAAGACGATCACGCACCCTCACTTTTGACTGGCTTGCTGCCCGCCCAACGTTCTCAGGCCGAGGTAGGACCTCCAACCAGTTTGAGTTCGTTCTCGTTGGGAGTTGGAAACCAGGCTCAAATTAGGCGACGTTTCCAGACCACCGTTCCTATTAGACATCGTTGCTACCCGACATCGTTCCTATCAGACATCTAAACAGGCAGGCTCATGGCTTCAGCAGAGTCCGATGTAGTAATTGAGACGCGTAACCTCCAGAAGGTGTATCGCGATTTCTGGGGACGTCAGAAGGTTCGGGCGCTCAATTCGCTGGACATCAAGGTGCATCGGGGTGAGATCTTCGGTCTGCTTGGCCCGAATGGCTCAGGCAAGACCACCACCATCAAGCTGCTGCTCGGCTTGCTGTTTCCCACAGCCGGCGAAGCCATCGTGCTGGGCAAACCGGCCACGGACGTTACCAAAAATGAGCGGATCGGCTACCTGCCAGAAGAGTCCTACCTGTACAAGTTCTTGAATGCGGAAGAGACGCTGGACTTTTATGGACGCCTGTTCGACATCCCTTCTGACGAGCGCCGTCGCCGAGTCGATCAGCTCATTAGCGACGTCAAGCTAAATTGGGCCCGCCGTCGGCAACTCAAAGAGTACTCCAAGGGCATGACCCGACGAATCGGTTTGGCTCAGGCTCTGATCAATGATCCTGAGCTGATTGTGCTGGACGAACCAACCACAGGGCTTGATCCCATCGGCACCCGAGAGATGAAGGACCTGATCTTGGACCTCAAGGCCAAGGGCAAGACGGTCCTGATGTGCAGCCACTTGCTCCCTGATATCCAAGACATTTGCGACCGAATCGCCATTCTGAACCAGGGCGAACTGAAGGAATTGGGGCGAGTGGACGCCCTGCTCAAGGTCCAGGACATGACAGAGATTCGCACCTCAGGGCTCAGCGAAGAGGCCCGCGCGGAGATCAAAGAAGTGCTCCAGCGACACGGGGCCAAACTGCTGCACATGGACAATCCCACTTCAACGCTCGAAGAACTCTTCCTGCGGATCGTTCGCGAGAGCGAGTCGCATCCGGGGCGTGCCCCGCGAGATGTTGACAAAGAACAGGCCGCCAAAACGGCTTAGCCCACGGACGATCATCACTGGCAGTCAGAACCTTAGCGTGTGATCAGGTAAACCATCGATGGTACATGAAAACGGAATTCCAGATTTTTGGGCCTGGTTGCCCAACGCTGGAATCGTGTGGGTCAAAGCCGTACTGATTGTTAGTGTCGTGGGCTTAATCCTCTGGTCGATCATTGTGCTCGTTCAGCGCGGCCCCGAGGCGGCAGCCCGATCGTTGGTCAAAGGCATCGGCGGCGGCGTGATTGACCTGTTCGGAATTTCTCCTCGACGGGTCTGGGCATTGACTCGCCTGGCGTATCAAGAGTCCATCCGCCGCCGCGTACTGGTGGTGCTCGCCATTTTTCTGGTCATTTTGCTTTTTGCCGGTTGGTTTCTGGATCCCACGAGCAAAGAACCTGGCAAGCTGTATCTCACCTTCGTGCTGACAGCAACCAGCTACCTGGTGTTGCTGTTGGCGTTGTTCCTGAGTTCGTTCAGTTTGCCCACGGAAATACAGTCTCGCGTCATTTACGGGGTGGCTACCAAACCGGTTCGAAAGAGCGAGATTGTGCTTGGTCGCATCCTGGGATTCATTGGCATCGGCACGCTGTTGCTGGTTGTGATGGGAGCGGTCAGCTACTTTTTCGTCCATCGCATGTTGCAACATTCGCACCAAACCGTGGCTCAGTCCGTAGAAGAGACTGAGGGTTCCATTGGCGGTCGAAAGCTGACCAAAGCCGAAACCACTTTTGACGACAACCATCTCCACACGTTTACCATTGACGCAGAAACCGGCGGCATGACCGACACCGTGCATGGACACTGGCATCAAGTGACGCCCGGCGATGGTGGCGAACTGCAAATCAGTTCCCCCCAAGGGACGTTCTCGGCCAAGGTCCCCATTTACGGAACCCTGGAGTTTAGGGATCGCGCGGGACAGCCGGCCGAAGAAGGTGTCAATGTCGGCAACGAGTGGACCTACCGGTCCTTCATCGAAGGGGGAACGCGAGCGGCAGCCATCTGGCAGTTTGCAGGGCTCACGCCACAGGAGTTTCCGGATGGGCTTCCGTTGCAAATGTCACTGCGGGTGTTTCGAACGCACAAAGGCGATCAAGGCAAGGGGATTTTGGGAAGCATCGTGCTGATCAACCCTTCAAATCCCGCAATTCGCACCCCCCCAATCAACTTTGTCGCGCAAGAATATTCGATCTACGAGCACTTCATCCCGCGCACGGCAGACGTACTCGACACGAACGGACAGGTTCAACAGGCGGACATTTACGAAGACCTGATCGGCGAAAATGGTTCGCTGATGGTCGAGATCAGCTGCTTGCAGCAAGGACAGTATTTTGGCATGGCCCGACCGGACATCTATGTCCTGGCTCGAGATGCCTCGTTTGCCATGAATTTGACCAAGGGTTATTTCGGCATTTGGCTGCAGATGATGGTGGTCATTTGCCTGGGCGTGCTGTTCAGCACATTCCTCAATGGTGCCGTGGCGATGATGGCCACAATCTTCGCGGTCGCAGTCGGGTTCCATACCGATTTTGTTGGCGATTTGGTCGCCGGGCGACTGCTGGGAGGCGGCCCCTTCGAGTCGATGGTGCGGTTGTACAATCAAGGAACCATTACGCTGGATCTCGAACCGGGTATCGGCACCACGGTGGTGCACGCGCTGGACCGCGTGGCTCAGGAAATGCTTGGCGTGGTGGTCAACCTGTTGCCGAGCATGACAACCTTTGGCAGCGTGGATTACGTGGCAGAGGGTTTTGATATTCCGCCAGACTTGCTGGGGATGCAGATCCTCACGGCGTTTGGGTTTGTGGTGCCGATCTTCATCGCAAGTTACTTCATCCTGCGATCGCGGGAGTTAGCAAAATGAACGCACAAAAATCATTTCGGCGTAAGATTGGTTATCTCGTGGCCATGGCATTGCTCTTGGTCCCGCTTTACCTGCTGGCCTCGCCTGCAACCAATAAGGCCGTTAAGGATGGCGGGAGCGAGGGGGGTAAACTGGCCGTGATGCGCACCGCCAATGGTTTGAGCCAGGCGAATCTCGGCGAGATTGATCCCACCAGCGAAGCCATCAAGCTTGCCACGTTGGGCATGCGAGGCGTGGCGGCCAACGTACTCTGGGAACGGGCCCGCCATTATCAGTCCACGGAAGACTGGACAAACCTCACAGCCACGCTCGAACAAATCACCCACCTGCAACCAAACTTCATTTCTGTCTGGCGCTTTCAAGCCTGGAACCTCGCTTACAACGTCAGCGTGGAATGGGACGACTACCACGACCGCTACTACTGGGTGAAGCGCGGGATCAAGTTCTTGGAGCGCGGGATTCAGCAAAATCAGACCGATACGCGCCTCCACTCCGATCGCGGATGGTTCACCGGTAACAAGATTGGCCGAGCTGACGAGTACATGCTCTTTCGGCAACTCTTTAAGAACGACAAGGAAATGTACGGAAACAAGCCAGAGGGCGAACGCGACAACTGGCTCGTGGCCAAGGACTACTTCAACATTCCCATCGAAATGGTGGACTCCGGCGAAACGCGACTCCGCGGCAAGAATCCGCTGCTCTTCTTCTCCGAACCCAACAAGTGCCAAATGCGGTACGTGATGGCCATCGAGGAAGAAGGACGCTTTGGCGAGTATGCCCAGCGACAATGGCAGATTGCGCTGGACGAATGGGTGGAAGAGTTCGGACGTCGAGAGTTCGCCGCGGACGCAGGGCTCCAGATTCGTCTGCTGGATCAAGATGATCTGAAGAAAGACATCGAAACCTGGCGCGCCCAAATGGATGCTCTCGAACCAGGATTGCGTGAGCAAATTCGCGCCAAGAACCTGGCAGGGCTCACCGAAGAAGAGGCTGCCATCTTTAATGCCAAACCGATCGATCGCAAACCGGCCGATCAAGACAAAGTGGCCGGATTGACTCAACGGGTCGAGGTCTCCGATGAAGAGTTTGTCGTGCAACTGCCAGCCGAGAAGCAGGCAGAAGGAAACGCCCTGCTAGAGAAGATTCGGATCAGTGCGGCCAAGGCCGAGCCGATTGCCAAAGCTCGCGGCATTGTCAACTACGACTACTGGCGAATGCGCTGCGAAGTCGAAATCACCCCAACCGCCCTCGCGGCTCGCGAGTTGCTTTATCAGGCGTATCAGGCCTACGATCAGGCTCGCCTCCGCGGTCCCAATGGTGCCCGCGAACTGTACGAGGCTTCGTTCCAGAAGTGGCACGAACTGTACGACGAGTATCCCGCGCTGCTGGACGATGGCGAGTTGAGTTTGGAGATCTACGATCAGGTTCGCCGGTACAAAGAAGTGCTGCGACGTGACGACGAGACCTTGCCGGACGATTTCCCCCTCAACGACATCCTGCCTTACATTGAGTCCTAGACAGGAAAGTAGTCATCACGCTCCGTGATGATGTCAGGTGACAGTCGTGTCATCGTGTGCATCTACACATGAACCGTTGGGGCAACTGTTCTACATTGCCCGGTGAGCGGACTTGGCAACTCCGCTCACGGTGGTGGTATGCGGCTGGGCCACCGTTGCATGGCGCTGGTGACGTCGCCGGTCCATCCGTTGCTTGATCAAGGGTTGTTCCCCTTCTTTGGCCCCTCCCACCGTGGCCCACTGCTGGGCGTCGTCACAGAGTCGGTTGAGCACTCCTTCAACCTGCTTCCGATAAACCTCCAGCCCCTGCCGGTCCAGCTTGCCGGGTATCTGCATGGCGGGGCTTACCACCGCACGCGCTCTCGAGTAAGGACGCGGAATCGCAAACCGGTCCCAGCTTCGCAGACGCCAGGGATTGTGATAGCCCATGCCGATTGCAACCAATGGAAGCCCTAGCTTGGACGACAAATAGACAGGCCCCATGGCCAGTTGACGCCGGGGTCCGCGTGGACCGTCCGGCGTGATCGCCAAATTCATTCCCTGACTGCAGCGCACCAACTCACGAAGCGCCGCCACGCCGCCTCGGGTGGTCGAACCTCGAACCAGTTCGAATCCCAGTCGTTTCGCCGTGTACGAAAGAATCTCGGCATCCCGGTGCTGGCTCACCAGCATCGCCAGATTGCCGTGGGTTCGCATGTACAGCGGATAGAGAATGTACTCGTGCCAAAAGATGTAGATCTTTTGCCCATGATAGGCGGAGTGGACTGGATCCACGGTGGGGTCATAGTAGCTGACGCCGTAGTCCAGCGTACTCATCCATCCGTTGATGGCCGAGGTGGCCAAGACACTCCCCAGCCGCTGGATGGTGGGATTCTTGATTTTCATGGGTGTTGGCTTCCCTGCCAGCAATAGGAGTGCCCGCTACCTGGGACACACGGTCGTTGAGGTTGGGGCCCAAATAATTTCAGGTGGGCAGTGCTGTCAGCTATTTGGCTGCTAGCACGCGCGGCATGTTCCACTCGCCTGTGAATACTTCGGCAGCTGGCCCCGTCATATACACTCGACCTGCTTCGGACCACTCCAATTCGAGATCTCCCCCTGGCAGGTGGGCTACGATCTTTCGCTCCGTACGCCCCGTCAAAACGCCTGCCACGCATACGGCACTGGCTCCTGTTCCGCAGGCCTGCGTTTCGCCAGAACCTCGTTCCCAGACCCTGAGTCGAACTTCGCTGGGAGATAGCACCTGTACGAACTCAGCGTTTACCCGACGAGGAAAATGCGAATCGGTCTCGACCTGCGGCCCGACGGAGAGCACCCAATGGTCATTGAGCTCATCCACGTAGGTGATGCAGTGGGGATTGCCCATCGAGACACACGTGACCCCCAGAGTCTGCCCAGCAATCTCGAGCGGTTGGTCAACCACTTGCGGCAGATCCCAGGTGGTAGGAACCTGAAGTCCATTCAAAACCGGCACACCCATGTCCACTCGCACCCGTTGCACGAGTCCGCCGTCTGCTTCGACACTGAGCGAGAGCACACCGGCTCCGGTTTCAATCTTCAATTCGTCACGCTGGCAGATGCCATGGTCGTACACGTACTTGGCCACGCAACGGACCCCGTTGCCGCACATCTCGGCCTCGCTGCCATCGGCATTCAGCATTTGCATCCGGGCATCGGCGACATCACTGGGACGGATCAGAATCAGACCGTCAGCCCCGACACCTTTGTGCCGATCCGATATCTGTTGGGCCAGTTGTGGCAGGTCGCTGGGGAGTTCTTCGCGAAAGCAATCGACATACACGTAGTCATTGCCGGCGCCATGCATCTTGGTGAAACGCATTGGTAAAAATCTTTCGCGCTGCGAGTGGAGTCTGGTCGAAAGCCCGATTCATCGGCTCAGGCCAATGCTGCATTGTAGAACAGTTGTCCCAACGGTTCACCGTCAGATGCACCCGAAATGTTCTTCTTGGTTCCTGAAAAGTTGAGACAACTGTTCTACCAGGTTCAAATGGATTCGACGTTAGGCCCTCGGGCCCGTTTCGTGGTAAAGTCAAAGTACCCCCGGGCAGCGGGGCAAGTCTGACTCTCGTACAGGATGCAATAAGCATGTCTGATCCGGCCAAGCCGCTCGGCGTATGGAGTTCACTCGCTGGTCCATGGTGCCTCATCACCACGTGTGGGATCGTGCTCGCCACCACGGCGGTCTTGCCTGCCGACGAAACGGGCGAAGATGCAAATGCCCCAGGCGTGGCTTTCTTCGAGGCCAAAATCCGCCCTGCCCTGGTCAAACATTGCTACCCGTGCCATTCTGCCCGATCCGGCAAAGCCGAAGGAGGTTTGCTGCTCGATTCCCGTCAGGCAATCCGCACTGGCGGTGATCGCGGGCCTGCCGTTGTGCCTGGGGACGTCACGGGGAGTTGGCTGTTCACGGCCATGTCGCATACGGATCCTGATCTCAAGATGCCCCCGAAAGCCGAGCAACTTCCGGCTGCTGTGTTGAATGACTTTCGCACTTGGATCGGCCAGGGAGCTCCCGACCCGCGCGTGCTTGCAACGAGCGTTCCGCGATCAACAGGCATTGACTTCGAAACCGCCCGGCAGTTTTGGTCGTATCAACCTCCCCAACCCGCTGCGCTCCCCAATGTTCAAAATGGCAAATGGGCCAAGGGGGAACTGGACCGTTTCGTCGTGGCAAAGCTCGAAGCCCAAGGGCTGGCTCCTTCGAATGATGCCACGCCATCCACGCTGATTCGTCGGTTGCACTTTGATTTGATTGGATTGCCTCCGACGTCAGAAGTAAGCGAGCAGTTTTGCAACCAGGTGGCTTCCGTAGGAATGGATGCCGCGCTTGCCCAACAAGTTGACCAGTTGCTCGCTTTGCCACAGTACGGCGAGCGGTGGGGGCGGCACTGGCTGGATGTCGCCCGGTTTGCCGAGTCGAGCGGCAAGGAGGCGAACTTGACCTTCCCGGATGCCTGGCGATATCGCGACTACGTGATTGACTGCTTCAATGCCGATGTACCCTTGGACCGCTTCCTGACCGAGCAAATCGCCGGCGATCTGCTCCCCGATGAGAACCCGGCAGAACGAGCCAGATTGCTCATCGCCACGGGATTTCTCGCCCTAGGTCCCAAGCATCTGGATGAAGCCAACCCGGACCAGTTTGCCGCAGATGTGGTGGACGAACAGATCGACACGGTGTCCCGGGCGGTGATGGCCAATTCGCTGGCCTGTGCCCGCTGCCATGACCACAAGTTCGAACCCTACACCATGGGAGACTACTACGCCTTGGCGGGGATTTTCAGCAGCACCAAGACGTACTTCGGCACGTACGTGACCCCAATCAACCGCGTGGGAGGCGACCCGCTCGCTCTTCCGCGAGCGGCCGGTCATCAGATATTCGCCAAACCGATGGACGCCCAGAAGGTCCAACAACTCAAGCAAGAATGGAACACCCTGCAGGCAGAACAGGCTGCTGGCATGGCCGCCGTGAAGAAAGCCCTGGCCGAAGGCAAAGACCCTGGGGATGTCTTCACCTTGACCCAGGCATTGCGAATCTTCTGGCGAAGCGGTGCCATCGAAGGGCAATTGGAAACGGTCGATGAGCTCGGGCAGCCGCTGCCGCTGGCCATGGGAGTGCTGGACCAACCGCAGGTCGCCGATGCTCCGCTGCTACAGCGTGGCGAAGTCGATCGGCACGGCGAACCGGTTCCGCGCAGTGTGCCGCAGGTGTTTCAGGTCGTCACTCCACCGACCATGCCGCGGCACCAAAGCGGCCGGCTCGAGTTGGCCCGGTGGTTGACCGATCCTGCCCATCCGCTGACCGCTCGGGTGATGGTCAACCGCATCTGGCACAATCTGTTCGGTTCTGGAATCGTCCGCACCGTAGACAATTTCGGCCCCAGCGGCGAGCGGCCCAGTCATCCCCAATTGTTGGATTACCTCGCCCTGAGGTTTGTGGAGGAAGGTTGGTCCGTCAAACGGTTGGTGCGAGAGATTGCCTTGTCGCGCGCATATCGTCAGGCATCCACTTACCGCGAAGATGCCTTTCACATCGATCCCGACAACCGCTTGCTTTGGCGAGCCAACAAGCGGCGGTTGGAAGCTGAAGCCATTCGTGACGCCATGCTGGCCGTTGCCGGCACGCTCGATCACTCGCGACGAGTCGGTTCGCTGGTCGCCGAGATTGGCAACCGTCCCGTTTCGCTACTGGGCTTGGATCCAAAAATCCCCGCTGATTTGGATGACTCCAGGCATCGCTCCGTTTATCTGCCGGTGCTGAGGGACAGGCTGCCAGACGTGCTGGACCTGTTTGACTTCGCCGAACCCAGCCTGGTGACCGGCCATCGCGAAACCACCAACGTGCCGGTTCAGGCGTTGTATCTGATGAACAGCTCATTTGTCCGCAACCGGGCTGAAGAACTGGCAGTTCGCGCCCAGCCGCAGTTCGCGTCGGATGACGCCGGGGGGCTACAATACCTATTCCAGCTCTGTCTTGGCCGACTCCCAACCGCCGACGAAGCTCATCTGGCGCTGGCATACTACCGCCGGGGAATCAAACACGCCGGAGATGACAGAACTCGCCAACAGCAGGTACTCGTCAATTATTGCCAGGCTCTCCTGGCCACCGCCGAATTCCGAAACCTTGATTGAGCGACATAGGGCTCAAACCAGAATTACCTTTCTCATACCCAACACCCCGCTTCCGTTGTTCGCAAGACTTGACGCGAGAAGGGATCCCATCATGCAGAGATACCATCCAATGTTTGGGGCGAATAGTTCGCGGCGAGACGCCTTGCGGACGTTGGCCTCGGGATTTGGCTATTTGGCCTTTGCCAGTTTGGCCCAACCGGCGGCTGCGCAGGAGCAGAAGCTTAGTGTTCGTGAACCAGGTGATGCTGGCGCGGGGCTTATTCCTCGACCGCCGCATTTTCCTGCCAAGGCCAAGCGGGTGATCTTTCTCTGCATGAACGGCGGCCCCAGCCACGTGGACCTATTCGACTACAAACCAGAGCTGCAGCAGAAATCCGGCAGCCGGTTCTCGCTTGGGCGTACGCCAGGGGGGGCTCGACTGCTGGGCTCGCCGTTCAAGTTCGCTCAGCACGGTGACTCCGGCATGTGGTTCTCTGAGACGCTACCCCACCTGGCGCGGCACGCTGACGAACTCTGCACGATCCGTAGCATGCACACCGATTTGCCGAATCATTCGCAGGCGTTCGTGCAGATGCACACCGGGAGCTTTCAGTTCGTGCGTCCCTCGATAGGTGCCTGGACGCTGTATGGACTGGGAACCCCTAACTCCGGATTGCCTGGCTTTGTGACGCTCAATCCGCCAGCCGATCATGGAGGAGTTCGCAACTACGCCAGCGGGTTTTTGCCGGCCATTTGCCAAGGGACCAAGATTGGCGGGAACCAGATCCCAGGCTTTTATGCCGCGTTCCTAAAACGGGACGAAGAACCGGGACCGCCGCTCAAGAACATCGAAAACCCTACTCTTGACCGTTCGCTCCAGCGAGACCAACTGGATTTGATCCGCGCGCTCAATCAACAAAAGCTCCAGCGAGACGTGTATCACCCAGAGATCGAAGGGGCGATTGAGTCCTTCGAACTGGCGTTTCGGATGCAGGACAAAGTGCCGGAGTTGCTCGATTTGCGACGCGAAAGCCAGAGCACGTTGGACCTCTACGGCGTCGGCCCTGGTTTGCCAACCGACCGGTTCGCTCGACAGTGCATCTTGGCTCGCCGGATGGCCGAGTCAGGCGTGCGGTTCGTTGAGATCACCGCGCCGGCAAGGTGGGATCATCACTTCATGATTCGCGAAGAACTGGCCAAAAGCTGCGCCGCCACCGATCAACCCGTTGCTGCCCTGCTCACCGATTTGAAACAGCGAGGGCTGCTCGATGACACGCTGGTGATATGGGCCGGCGAGTTCGGACGAACGCCCTACGGCCAAAGTGGCAGCGGACGTGATCACAACAACAAAGGGTACACCCTCTGGATGGCAGGTGGAGGCGTGCGAGGTGGTTACGCTCACGGTGCCACCGATGAGTACGGCTACGAGGCGGTGGACAAACCGGTTCATATTCATGATTGGCATGCTACGGTGTTGCACCTGCTGGGGCTGGACCACCGCCGGCTGACATTCAACTACGCCGGTCGAGACTTTCGCTTGACGGATGTCTACGGGCAGGTGGTGCACGAAATCTTTGCCTAGCAATCGCCCAATCGAACCACCAGTCGAGAATCGACGTTCCAATGAATCTCTTCGGATGTGCGTAGGGTTGTCACCTCTCTATCGTCATGGTCAACTTAGGCAACATCCGTGCGGATGAATGTTGCCCCCTGCACCATCACCGAGGCACCCATGGCCGAAGCACCATTTGACGAAACGCGAGCCCACCGCTGGTTTGCGATTGAATTCAACAATGCTAGTTGGGACCAACTCGAGTCCGCCGGCTCACTCACCCCCCAGCAGTCAGAGCAGTTGGTCCACCGGGCGCATGCCGCTTGCTATCATTGGCTGCAAGTGGGGACTCCCTTAAACCACCTCAGGGCGGAGTGTCTGCTAGCGACCGTGTACGCGAGTCTGGGCTATGCGGAGTCCGCCCAACGGCATGCCAACCGGTGTCTGGAGCTGAGCCAGGAGTTTGATTCGGACCAAACGGCGTTTGATCGGGCCACCGCGCTCGGATGCGTTGCTTTGGCACATGCTTGCGCTGCCGAATCGGACGAAGCCCAGCGTTACCATGAGTTGGCACTCGAAGCGGCCGCCGAACTGAGTCCCGAAGACCGATCCGTGTTCGACCAGTTCTACAGCATGCGTTGACGGCGTTCAGACCAACCGCAGTGGCAGTTATCTATCGTTTCATAGATCCAACATTTTCGAGGAGGCAACCACGTGACCGAAGGTGGAGTTTGGAGCGAGGTTCAAATCGCCGGTCATCCGGCAGATGTGTTCGAACCTGCCAACCGCAATCCGCATGGTTGGGTGCTGCTCTACCTGCACGGAGTTCATGAGGCCAGACTGTTGGACAAGCGGCCGTTTGTGGACCTGTTCGAACGGCATGGACTGCCAGTGGTATGTCCTCAAACGCGCCGTAGTTGGTGGACGGATCGAATCTGCCCTGAGTTTGATACGGAAATTTCGGCCGAACGCTATGTGGTGGAGAAAGTCGTGCCGTTCTTGGCAGACCACTTCCAGGCAACGCCGGCGCAGATTGGGTTGTTCGGCACAAGCATGGGCGGGCAAGGAGCCTTACGGTTGGCCTACAAGCATCCTGAAACCTTTCCCGTGGTAGCGGCCATAGCGCCAGCCATTGATTACCACCAACGCATGCACGATGGGGACGAAGTGCTCTGGGAAATGTATCGCGATCCCGAGCAAGCTCGACAGGACACTGCCATCTTACATGTGCATCCCCTCAACTGGCCTCGCAACGTTTGGTTCTGTTGCGACCCGGCTGATGAGCGATGGCACGACAGTGCTGAGCGCTTGCGGATGAAACTCACTTCGCTCGGAATCCCCTTCGAGCATGATCTTGAGACCGAAGCGGGAGGGCATAGCTGGGAGTACTATCACGCCATGGCAAGTACAGCGATGGACTTCTTGGTAGAACGCCTGGAACGCGAGCGCCTGCGGGTTGTCTAGCCGCGCCGTGGTGCTGCTGCGCGATGATGGGGGCCTGCTGCGATACGCGTCATGCTAGCGCTGGCAACTTCCCTTTCAGAAAAAGGGGGGCTCGCTGCGGGAACTCGCCTTGTTCGCGCCAACGGCTTCGAGTATCTCTACCCGCCCACTACCGCAGGTCGTGACCGCGCGCATGGTGCGATTACGTTTGCCGGCAGGTAGGGAAGCGTTTCGGTAAGTCGCTGGAAGCTCTCGGGAAGAGTGCCAAAGCGTGCTTGCCACGCCTGAGATCATTCAGGCGAGGACTCGTTGTCGTACTCGTGTTTTTCCCTGCATTCGCAACTCCACGGAACAGGCCACGATGGCTCACGTCCGCAGCGACATTTACGGTCCACTGCTTCTGGCAGTTGGCGTCCTCCTGTGCGAGGGCGGGCAGCGCAAAGTGCGCGCTCAAGGACCAGGTCCCGAGTTTGTGCCTGGCCCCGCTCCCGGTGCCGTCACAGGTGAAGAACTGCCGGGACCAATCCCGCAGCGCCGCGCGGGGCCGCCGTCAGGCTTGCCTGGCGCTTCGCAGTTAACACCTTCAGAAACGGAACTCGTCGCGGATGTGCGCGTCGAAGGGAACAAGTCCGTTCGCCTGGACAGAATCACTCCGTTCATCCAAACGCGGCCGGGGCGAAACTTCAGCCTGCATACCGTGCAAGAAGATGTTCGCAGGTTGATGAAGTCGCGGCAGTTTGTGGACGTGCGCGTGGAGTATCCGCGCGGTCCGGACGGCAACCTGGTCGTGCTGTTTCAAGTGGTCGAACGTCCCACGATTCAGTACATCAAGTACGTCGGCAACAAGAAACTCAAGCTGCGGATTCTCGAACGCGAGAGTGGCCTCAAAGTGGGGCAGTCGCTGGATCCCTACACCGTGGAAGAAGCCCGACGCAAGATTGACGAGTTCTATCGCAAGCGTGGCTACTCCAAGATTCGCATCAGTATCATCGAAGGAAATCACCTGGGTGACAAAGGGGTCATCATGGTGATCAACGAAGGCTACGTGCAGCGAATTGCCGACGTTGACTTCATCGGTAATACGATTGCCTCGGATGCTCGACTCAAGACCCAGGTGAAGTCGAAGCCCCCGATTCTGTGGATCTTCAAAGGTTTTGTCGAACGGGAAAAGATCGACGAGGACGTCGAGCGGCTCACGGCCTACTACCGCAGCCTTGGGTTCTTCCGCGCTCGGATCGGTCGCGAGTTGGATTGGAATGAGAAAGGTAACTGGCTGACGCTCCGGTTCGTGATCGACGAGGGGCCTCGCTACAAGTTGCGAAACATCAACATCAATGGGAACACCAAGTTCAATACGACGGACCTGATCGGCGAGTTGGGTCTCGAGCCTGGTCAATTCTTTGACCAACCCAAGATGACCCGAGATATCCTCACGCTCAAAGACAACTACGGTGCCCATGGATATGTGTTCGCGGACGTCAAAGCGGATCCTCGCTTCCTCGAAGAACCTGGCATGTTGGACCTGGTGTACAACATTGTCGAAGGAGATCGTTATCGGGTTGCCCGCATTGACGTAGATATTGAGGGAGATCACCCTCATACCCGGGTCAGTACGGTACTCAACCGGATCTCGCTGCGGCCTGGTGACATTGTGGATGTCCGCCAGCTACGCGCCAGCGAACGTCGGTTGAAAGCGTCGGGATTGTTCCTTAATGATCCGCAGCGCGGCATCGCGCCCAGCATCACGACCGTCCCCATTGATCGCAAGACGAAGCTGGCTTCGGACTCCACTCCGTCGGTCCGTGGTCAAAGTCCGGAAGAACCCCAGGAGCGCGAGCTCGTCATCGGAGTCGCCGGGCGTTTGAATCCCAAGGGAGTCGAACAAAAAGAACCACCCGAAGAAGTGATCCAACCTCGGCGTGTTTTGCCGCTGCTTCCTAACAGCAACCCCCGCGGAGTGCCAAACCGGGCCGCAACGCAGCCAACGGTTTCTGTGCCACAGCCAACGGACCAGAGCCATCGGAAGTTGATTCCGCCTCCTCCGGTTGGTGGAACGCAAGGTGACTACGTTGCATTCCGTTTCCCCAAGCCGCAGGACGCCAATCAGGCGGTGGTTCGCGGCCAGTATGCTCCAGGCGATTCTGGTACGGCAAGCCCGAACCCCAATCCCAACTTTACGCCAGGGGGTGTGTATGGGAACCCGGGAACTCCCAACTTCGCCCCCCCTCCGGTCACCAATGTGGCTCCTGGAGGTGGGTATCGTCAGATGCCTGCTCCCCGAACTCAGCCTGCTCCCGTTCGACCGGGAGTGGGTGAACAAGTCGAAGTGTTGCCAGGCGGACCAGATCCAGGCTTGGCCCCCAACGGGTACGCGCCCGCTCTTCCGGAGCAGCCGCTGGTGCCACCAGGGGGCTTCATTCAAGAGGCTCCAACGGACAATTCGCTGGTCCTCAGCACGACAGTGCAGGAGACGCAAACCGGTCGATTCATGTTTGGCGTGGGTGTCAACTCAGACGCCGGTCTGGTCGGTTCGATTGTGCTCGAAGAACAGAACTTTGACATCACGCGAGTCCCCACCAGTTGGGCCGATATCCGCAACGGCACCGCCTTCCGCGGAGCGGGACAACAGTTCCGCATTGACGCGGTGCCTGGTAGCGAGGTGCAACGGTATTCGTTCAGCTTCCGCGAACCGTACTTGCTCAACACACCCATCAGCTTTGGCATCAGCGCGTTTCTGTTTACGCGTCGATACGAAGACTGGGACGAAGAACGTCTTGGCGGTCGAGTCAGCCTGGGCTACCAGATTCGCCCCGACGTGGCCGTCACGTTCGCCTTGAGCGCCCAGAACGTCGATGTCAAGAACCCGCGGATTCCGACGCCGACTGAGATCACCGACGTGTTGGGAGACAATGACCTCTACCTGGCCCGAGTGGGCCTGGTCCACGACACCCGGGATAGTGCCTTCTTGCCGACTCAGGGTTTCTACCGCGAGCTTGGTTTAGAACAAGGTTTCGGTGAGTACGACTTCCCTCGGCTCACCGCCGAAGCCCGACACTACTTCCTGATTCACGAACGCCCGGACGGCAGCGGACGGCACGTGCTGAGTGCTCGCGGTCAGGTCGGGATCACCGGCAAAAACACGCCAGCCTTCGAGCACTTCTTTGCTGGTGGTTTCTCGACGCTGCGTGGTTTTGACTTCCGTGGTGCCTCGCCTGTCAGTTTGGGAACCACCGTGGGTGGTGATTTCCAGGTGCTGACAGGCATTGAGTACTTGTTCCCACTCACGGCTGACGACGCCTTGCGAGCCGTGTTGTTTGTGGATGCAGGAACGGTCGAAAACCGCGTTGCGATTGATCCGGACAACTTCCGCATCGCTCCAGGTGCCGGTTTGCGAATCACCGTGCCCGGCATGGGACCTGCCCCCATCGCCTTGGACCTGGCCTTCCCGGTCGCCCAAGCCGCGACGGACGACAAGCAGATCTTCAGCTTCTTCGTCGGCTTCCTTCGTTAGACGCCTTCCACGAAAAAACTCGTTCGACTTGAGTCCAGTTCAAACGTGGGTAGATGCGAACAAGGTAGAACCTCGAACCAATTTGAGGTTCCGCTTTGTCAATCTCAACCCGAAGCGTCGGCGAGGAAGCATGACAGGCACTCTCGCCACAATTGTCATCACGATGGAACGTGACGGCTACTTTTCCGCTCTTCGTAGAAGCTTGACTCAAATGGAATGACTCTCCTGTAGGGTATCTAACGGAACTCGCCTCACCCGGCTTCGAACTAAGACGGAGGCTTGCTCAGCGAGAAGATGGGCAGCAAGAGTGCCAATCCAATTCCTCCGACCACAATCCCCATACCGGCGATCATGATCGGCTCGATCAAACTCGTAGCAGTCTTGACGGACAGCTCCACTTCTTTGTCGTAAAAATCGCTCACCTTGGCCAGCACACCTTCTAACCGGCCGGTTTCTTCACCTGCCATCACCATTTGCAGCAAGGTTGAGGGAAACAAGCTGCTCTTGCAAAGGGAGGAATGGATGGAGTTGCCGGCGGTCACTTCTTCCAGCGCTTTCAACCACAGCTGTTCGTAAAAGTAGTTGCCAGACACATTCGCCGTGAGCTTCAGGGCGTCTGTAATGGGCACCCCACCTTGCAACATGGTTCCGAGTGTGCGGATCCCGCGACTGATGGTCACCTTGCGATTCACTGTGCCGAGGATCGGTGCATGGATCTTGAACCAGTCCCAGGCGATACGCCCTTTCTCTGTCCGTTTGCCAAGGAAGAATCCAATCACCAACGCCACGACCCCGGCGAGCCAGAATGGCCAGTACCCGGTCAACGCATTGGAGATGGCCATCATGATTACGGTAGGCCGCGGAAGATCGACACCTCGCCGCATGAACAACGGGGCAAACTTGGGAAGCACAAACGTCAGCAGAAAGATCGTGAATTCGAATGGCCATGACCAGCATGACCGCCAGGCCATGGCCGAGCGGACCTCTGCCGCGCGTTTCCAAATCCTTCTGAAGGTTCTCGGCAATGCGGTCCAGCATTTCGCTCAAACCGCCGGTGGACTCACTCGCCTTGACCAGCGAAACGAACGTAATGTCGAACAGTTTGGGATAACGTCCCAGCGCGGTGGAGAAATCTTCGCCTGCCTCGACCGAACTGCGCAGCTCGGTCAAGATGCGTTTGAGCGTGGGATTCTCTTCCTGGTCAATCGCACTTTGCAACGCCGTTGAGAGGGGGATCCCCGTATCAATCATCAGGGCAAGTTGGCTGGTGACATACATCACCTCCGACCGCTTGACCCGAGACAGGACGGAGAAATCCGAGTGTTCAAGTTCTTCCAACTCCAGCACGGTGAACCCGTCGCGCCGGAGTTGCTGACCTGCATCGTCCGCGTTCTCGGCTTCGACCGTCCCATGATGCGAATTGCCCAATGCATCTCGGGCTCGGTATTGAAATGTCAGAAGTTCTGCGGTTGGCATGGCGTTGGCTCGTATCTGCCTGCGGTTATTTGCTGTGTGATTCTCGGCTGTGCGTCTCGATATCACCGGTGGCTCGGAGGATCTCCTCAAGCGTGGTGATGCCTTCTCGAACCTTGCGGAATCCGTCATGCCGCAACGTCACCATGCCATTCTCTCGGGCTTTTCCGCGGAGTTTCGAGATGGTGGGGTTCGAGACGATCAAGTCACGCACTTCGTCATCAAGGGTGAACAGTTCGTGGATGCCAATCCGCCCGCTGTACCCCGTGTTGCGGCAGCGTCGGCACTCCAACCCCTTTGAAGAACTCGTTGATCTCGACTCCAGACCGTTCGAAGGAGCGGCGAATGCTGCGGAAGGCGGCTCATACGGTTAGGCGGCACTTCATGCAGATCCGGCGGACCAACCGTTGGGCCATCACTGCGTTGAGTCGCGGACGAAATTAAATAGGGCTCACCACACCCATGTTGATCAAACGTGTCACGGCGCTGCAGGCATCATTGGTGTGCAAGGTGCTCATCACCAGATGGCCGGTCAGGGCAGCTTGAATGGCGGGTGAATCACTTGCCCGGCGAGCAGGGGCTGGGGATGGATTTCAGTGAGTCTTCCTCTTCGATGACGCGTTGCCCCAGCTTGGTGAGTTCACGGGCCATGCCAGCAACCCGGTCGTTTCCTGTTTACGGGTGTGGGCGATGCCGGTGATTTTGGTGGGACCGTCCAACAACGGAGCCAGGGCAACCAAGGTGAGAAACGTGTCGGAGAACTCGCGGAAATTCTGATCCAGCCCCAAGTGTTTGCCTTTGGTTTCGCTGTAAAAGCGCAGGGTTTTCATCCGGGTCGCCCGTCTGCAATCCGATCAGTTTGAGCACTTCCAAATATTTCACATCGCCCTGCAGACTGCCGCCATAATTCGGGAGAATGATTTCACCACCTGTGATCATCGGTAGAGTAAGGAAATAGCTCGCAGCGAGGCATCTCCTTCGATGTCGTAGGTGGTCAGGCTGGTGATTGGCCGACCATGCGTTCAATCGTTTTGACGAACGGCCGCGATCCGGGCGCACCGGTCAGGGTGATGCGAAACGGGGTGCGGGCATGTGGACCGACCATCAGGAGCGCGGACAGCATTTGGCTGCTTTCCGAGGCATCAGGTTCACGGTGCCGCCGGGCAATCCGCGGTTTTCAGTTCGAAAGGGAAATTGTTCGCGTTGGCCTGGCCCCTGGGTGGCAAGGGCTTCGAGCAATGCTCCGATAGGACGGCGGCGCATGGCCTCGTCACCATCAAAATGATAAATGCCATCTTCCCTCAGGCAGGCCAGGGCGGTGACAAAACGAGCCACGTTACCGGCGTTGCCCACGTCGATGTGAGCTTCGCGGACGGGAATTATGCCGCCTTGGCCGGTGATGGTGATGGTGAGTGCGGCTTCGTCGAGCCGACGGCGAAACCCAGTGTGCGCAGGGCGGCGACCATGATCTGGGTGTCGCGGCTGAAGAGTGCCCCTGTAGTGTGACCGTTTTGCTGCCCAAGGCACCGAGAATGAGCGCGCGATTGGTGATACTCTTTGAGCCGGGTAATATCACCGTTCCGCGGGCGAGGCGGGTGAACGGGACGATGGGCAAAGGATCAACTGGAGGCATGCGACAGGACAGCGTCGCGAAGGTCTGACTCCGCGCCAAGTTGATTTTCACCATTCGGCATGGAAATCACGCTGAGAATCGACTGCCGTCACCATGGATTGCCCTTTGACTGCAGCCACAAGTCAAAACGGGTGGGGATTATGCAAGCCAGGACTTATCGTCATGGCATGTTGCCACTTCAGCCGTTATGCGTGACATACCAGCGGGGCTCAGGGACGAAACTCGCGGCGGTAGTGG
>CALOEH010000004.1:0-9056 GCA_942492195.1 uncultured Planctomycetia bacterium
GAGTGGCACCCATCAAGTGCAAGGCAAGGGCAAAGTTCAGCAGTGCCACCCCGCCGCGGCTATTCCCACCAAGCAATAGTAGTGCCGTTTGATTTCACCTTTCCTCTCAAGAACAACTCAGCGATCTCCAGATCGCTTCCCCCCTGGCCCCGCTCTTGGGCAATCGTAGCGTGGAGCTGCCGTCGAAGTATACGCAACTTAGATTCACTATCTCCCAAAAGCATCGGAATGAGGAGTTCGCCCCTTTCACGCCAGCCGACCACCATAGCCGAAGCTATCACCGGATCGGTAACAACTACAAATGCCTGGTTGTGCTTCTTCCACCAAGCTTCGGCACTCATGTCTTTCGGGTAGCCGTTACAGTAGATACATGCAACCAGAAGTCCTTGGTGGGCACGCGCAAGATTCTGTGGTTCGGTTAGGCATTCAAGGACTTGCTTGCGACTAGCCAAGGACGGGAACATTGCAATAGCTTCGCTTAGCTCGTCCTCAAAAACTATTGACCGCGTGAGCACGTGATCCTCTACTTCATGTCCGACTGGATAATTATCCCTCCAGCATGGCTTCCGGCTTCCGAGATAGTGACGAATCACCCGCGAGCTTTCAGATCTAACACGGAACCTTAACGATGGGGAAGTTATTCTCGCCACCATCCCGATTCTCAGGTCGCGCGAAGCTCCGAACAGTGAGAAGAAGAAACTCAAATAGGCCGCAGCGAAGAGAATAGTGACCACGGCGCTAATCTTCTGGGCGGGAAACGCGCTGTCTATGACAAGAAACCAAGCCAACGGACCCAAGTAGGATAGCCACGTATGTGCGTCCACCGGCCGACCTAATTCCCAGCAAATCAAGGAGGCAATCCCGCCCAATACGAGGCATCTCTGTAATTTGAATCTGTCCCAGCGCAATAATGACTTGGGGTTCACAATCAATGCGGCGGTAGGCACGCCAAAGATCAGCAGCGGAAGCAACCCAATCATGGACGTCGAGGCCAGGAGTGAGATGGCCGCCACCCAAAGGAATAGAGTGCTTAACGTATACTGAAACAAACACCATCGCTGTCGTTCATTCATGATATATTGCCGACATCAAATGCTAGTCTCTGTCCCAAAACCCGTTCTTGAGTCAATAACTCTCTGGAACGTAAGTAAGCTAGGGGATGTGTATTGGCTTTTTGGGGCAGGGCCTAGCCGCCTAGGACGAGTAGGGTACGCTGTGCGTACCGTTCACTCGCCAATATCGTGTGGTGACCGTTTGATTGCAAATGGTTCCTTGTGACCGCATCCCCAATTCTCTTGGTACACGCCTTTTGCAACCCAGGACGAGTAGGGTACGCTGTGCCTACCTGATTCCGCGCGAGTGAACGGTAGGCACAGCGTACCCAACTTTGCTTCCAACGTAACGGGTGAGTCATCAAGGTTTAAGACGACTCTTGATGATTGTCCAGATAGAGTTTCATGGCTTTGCTGTCGATGCTGCCAACCTCGCTTTTCGATCTGCCGAACGTTGGGAACATTGGCCAACGCTGGGAGGTAGGCTGCCAGTCGGTCCAATTCGTCATCCGCTGGGTCGCCGTAAAACGGCGTGATATAGATTGCGTTCCCGTACTGGCGTTCGACCTTCTTCGGTGTGTCATCAACGATCAAGATCCGGTCCAGGTCATAGCCGAGTCGCGCGACCTTCTTTAAGTCCTTAATGTAGTAGCTTTGCTGCCACTCGCCATCGAAACGCCTGGTGCAGCGATCTCGCCCCCAAACAAACGCCGTTTCGACATCGTCTGCGAAGATCTCCTTGGTGATCCCGTGGACGTATTCGGTGCTGCCCGTTGACCAAACGGCCAGTTGGAATATCTCAGCACAGCGAACCAGCAGGGATTCGATTCGTGGACGTCGGTAAACATAGTATGGGCCAACCCTGAAGTCGGCCGGTCTGTCCAATTCGCCTTCCGCGGCATGAACCAACGTTTCATCGAGGTCGAAGATCAACAAATTTTGCCTGTTGCCCATAAGTTATCCGGCTCCGATTAATCCTGCGGCCAGCGACTGATAGAATTTCAAAGGATCTGCGTTTTCAGGCAATCCGGAGACCTGACCGTCTCCCAGTTCGATAACAAGCCAGTCACCATGCTGCACTTTGGCAATGTCGGCGGTGAAGAACCGGCTCGGCACGGCCGCAAGTTCTTCGGCAAACCGTTCGCTTGGCAGGCGATCTGTTCCGTACTGGCCCTCGCTCCAATACTCGCTGCGAAAGATCACTACCTTGTCCAGCACGAACAGTCGGTACTCCCTTGTCAAAGGCATTCCGCTGATCGGATGGGTTGCGAGCGGTTCAAACTCGACGAACTTCCGGAAAACGAGCCCCTCGTTCAAGTCGTCTTCCTGTAATTCCAGAAACCGTCTCACCACTCGTTCCACGGCAAAGGGGTCAGCGGCCGAAGGAATGAAACACGCTTCGTTCCATTCATGTTTCCGAGATTTCACGTAGTCCTTGAGAATGACCGGAGACGTTCCGAAAGGCTTGAGCAAGTTCATGACTTCCGATAGGGCAACTCCGTGGGAAACCGGCATCCAAACGGACTTGGGCGTGCTCGATTCCAGCAGTGGGTACCAGTTTGGAAGGTGGTGGCATTGCACATACGCCTGGGTGTTATTGATCAGCCGAAACCCTCGCTCGGCAAGAGCCAGCTCAAGCCGCTGGTAATCAGCCGGCTTCAACATCCAGCCACGATACACGGCCAACACGGCAGGTTCCTGCTTTGGCACTCGTCGTGCTACGGAGGGCGCGTCGCTTTGATTCACCAGGGCTTCGAAATCAAACAGGACCACGTCCAGCCCCGCGGATTGGGCGGCACTTCTGCCGCAAACGCTTGATCGGCCTGTTTCGGATTCAGAGGATCGCAGCAGAAGAGAATCTTATTCGTCATGACGCAACATCCGCTGAGTTCAATCCCAACCGCAACCGCACGTTGTCATCTGTGACGGGATAGGGGGCTTCGTCCGGCGTTAGCAGTTGATCCAGCTCGCGCCGCACCACATGTTGGTGCTGTTCTCGGACGAATTCCGAGATGTCCTGGATTTCGACGATCCAGGGCTGGGCGTACCTGGCCAGCACTTCGCCGCGAAGGCCAAGCTGAATGGCACGGCGTTCGACCGGCTTGCCATCAGGATCGTGATCAGGATCAAATTGAAGTCGTACGTCCGAGCCCGCCACGGCCTGCTTCCATGCTTCCTGGTCGGCGTAGACTTCGCGCACCATCGTCGAATGAACGGCCTGAGCCAGGATCTGGTCGAAGGCTTCTCGCCTGATCCGCACCGCCAGGGTCACTTCCTGACCTTCCTTCTGTCCCCAGCCGGACCGGTACATCATCCACAGAAAATTCGGCTTGATCCATGACATTCGGGACAGTTTGAACTGGCCTCCGAAGTAGCCGTTGCTGGCGGCAAAGTGACCAATCTGCGGTCGATAAGCCTGGTAAACAATGATGGAGTCCTCGTCGAATTGGGCAAGAATATGGCGACCCTCGGCGGGCCAGCGTTCTGCTTGTTGCCGGTAAGGTTGGAGTTTAAGGTTCATGGCGTCCTTGCAGCGTTGATCAGCGGTAGGGCGAACCATCCGTCAATCGAGTTGTCCAGAATGTACGGAACGGTTATTCAATCCCAGGACACCAACCGCGCAGGCCAGGTTCGCAGGAGTTGATGATGTCACAAGAAGCTGCCATCCATTTCTACAGCGTTTCTGACGAATTCGGATGTTTCTCAAACTTCGCGGCGTTCCCGATCAAGCTCAAAGGCAAGATCTGGCCAACGTCCGAACACTACTTTCAAGCGCAGAAGTTCCAAGATACCGGTCAACGAGAACTGATTCGCAAGGCGAAGTCGCCGATGATCGCCGCCCGAATGGGACGTGATCGTTCGAAGAAACTGCGGAGGGACTGGGAATCGGTCAAGATCGGAATCATGCGTTCGGCAGTACTTGCCAAGTTCACCCAGCACGAAGAAATTCGTCAGGTCCTCCTTTCCACTGGCGATGCGAAGTTGGTCGAACATACCACCAATGACAATTTCTGGGGTGACGGCGGTGACGGCAGCGGCCAGAATTGGCTGGGCCGAATCCTGATGGAGGTGAGGCAGACGTTGCATGACGGGCAACCGTGAAGCTGACACAAGTGAGCCAGCGTGGCAAACCACCAAGCCGGGAAAACATCGCTGACCGGAGTTAATCTGAGCGGTGCGTGAGGCGGCGCATGAGCGCCTCCACGCCGAGGCCCCAGAGGAAGCTGTTGACTAGAAAGAGCAGCAACATGCCCAGCATCCCGCCCATGGCACCTCCCCATGCCGCTGGAAGCACGGGTCCAATCCACGCCACCGGAACGGCCAGAAGACAGGCTGAGTAGAATGCTGCACTTGCCAGCCAACCCCCTCCTCCGCCGTGTGGATTGGACAGCATGAGTACGACCATGATCAATGCAAATTGAAGCATCGCATGGAGACCGCTGATTCCCACCACCCACACCCAACGTCGTTGTCCCATTGCCATGTTCCCAGGTCCTCAATCTTGTGATTGACCAACCAGTTTTCGAAGAGCCAACTCGCCGCGCGTCGGTTCTACCATGCCGGCCACCACCGGTGGGACATTGCGAACGACTGCTTCAATACGCTCTCGGCACACTGGGCCTCGAATCATGGCTGCCGGCACGCATTCAACATCAAGTTGCCGAATTGCTGGGTTTCGGCACAGGCAACAGTCGCGCCCAGGTGGCCAGTTTATAAAGCAGGGCCCCGGCCAACAGTCCACCGATATCCTGCACCAAGTCCTGCCACTCCGGATTGCGATGGGGAATGAAACCCTGCAGGACTTCGGTACCGACAGCGTAGACCAGCAGCAGGGTCAATAGTTGCCAGCGCGTCAAATGCCACTGCGCCGTAGGGAATAGAAATCCCAGCGGAAAAAAACATATGAAGTGGGACCATGGTGCCAGGTACGCATGGAACCAAACCCTGGCATGCTGCTCACCTCCCGCCGCCAGGCGGAACGGGTTTTGCAGCAACAGGGCCAAGGTCAAGAATGCCAAATAGATGGCCACCGTGATCCTGGCAAGCGCAGAAGTCCAATGCTGGGCAGGTGGCGGCATCGTCGAACAGGTTGTCGAGTAATTTGCAATGGGGCAACCGGGTGATTGCTACATCATGCTCCGAAGGCAGACCGGTAGCAACCAGCAAACTCCACCATCTTCAGGCGAGCAGGCACGTGCCCCGTCCCAAGGCCTCAGATTCCATTAATCCTGGCGACTGGTGATCTCGAGCAGGTGGTAGCCAAACTGCGTTTTCACCGGGCCATGGACCTTGCCAACTTCATCGTTGAAGACAACCTGATCGAACTCGGGAACCATTTGGCCTTTGGAGAAACTGCCCAAGTCTCCCCCTTGTTTGCCAGAGGGGCATTGCGAATGCGCTTTGGCCAACTCGGCAAAGTCAGCGCCGTTCTCAATCTCTGCCTTGAGCTTCAAACAATCCGCTTCTTCGGGAACCAAAATGTGTCGGGCGGTCGCAGTGGCCAAGGGACAAACTCCTTCTTCGTGGCATTGGGTACCGCAATCAAGTTTCAGCCAACCAATGCTGAAGACAATCTCGATTGCGATCCGCAGCCTAACAAAATTTGTCGCCGCGCTACACCCGCCGCTGGTCCTCGGCAAACGCGGTTATGCCAGCAGCGGCTGGATCACCTTGCCTCCCAAGTCGGTCAGGCGGAGATCCAAACCGGAGAATGGGTACGTGAGGTCCAAGTGATTGATCCCGAACAGATGCAAAATGGTTGCATGCAAATCATTCATGTGGATCGGGTCTTTGATCGGCTTCCAGCCGATGTCGTCCGTTTCGCCAAGCACCTGCCCCCCCTTGATTCCGCCACCTGCCATCCAAAGGCTAAACGCGAAGGGGTGGTGATCCCGACCGGTTCCAATCTGGCGGGCTCCGTTGCGATTCTCGCCCAGCGGGGTCCGGCCGAATTCACCCGCCCAAATGACCAAGGTCGAGTCCAGCATGCCGCGCTGCTTGAGGTCCTTCAACAGGGCGGCCACCGGCTGATCCGCCATGGTGCAGTTGTACTGGATCTCTTTCTCCAGGTTGCTGTGGTGGTCCCACGAAGCATGAACCAGACTAACGAATCGTACGCCACGCTCCACCAACCGGCGGGCCAACAAGCAGTTCGATCCGTAACTGGCCCAAACACCCGGACCACCACCGCGGAATCGGTTGGGCTCAGGCTCCGGACGGTTGACACCGTAAGCTTCTAACGTCGACTTGGTCTCGTCCTTGAGATCAATCAGTTCTGGAGCGGCGGATTGCATCCGGAATGCCAATTCGTACGAAGCAATCCGGCTGGCAATCTCCTCATCCCCCAAATGTCCGAACCGGCGCGTATTCAGATCGGCCAGCACGTCCAGGCTCTTTCGCTGAAGTTCGCGAGGGTAGCCGTCAGGGTTCTTCAAATTGAGAACCGGTTCTCCTTGATTGCGAAACAGCACCCCTTGATACGTGGAGGGAAGAAAACCGCTGGTCCAGTTCGAGGCACCCCCGCTCGAACCACGTCCGGCCGTCAGAACCACATAGCCTGGCAGATCGCTCGATTCGCTCCCCAGTCCATAGGTGATCCATGATCCCATCGATGGACGGCCAAACCGGGGTACGCCGGAGTTGAGCATCAACTGCCCCGGATGGTGATTGAAGGCGTCGGTGTGCATCGAACGGATCAAGGCGATGTCATCCGCGCAACTTCCGATATGCGGCAAGAAGTCAGAGACCTCCGTGCCGCACTCGCCATGTGGTGCGAACTTTCGCGGCGAACCCATCACCAGGGCCGTATCCTTCTTGATGAACGCGAACCGCACATTCTTGGTGAAACTCTCCGGCAACGGTTCGCCATGAAGCTCGTTCAACTTGGGCTTGGGATCCCACATGTCCAATTGACTGGGTGCCCCAGCTTGAAACAGAAAGATGCAGGCTTTGGCCTTTGGGGCAAAGTGAGTTGGCTTGGGAGCCAACGGGTTCTCGATCTCCTGCGGCGCGGCCATAAGGCCATCGTCCTTGAGCATCGACGCCAAGGCCAAACCGCCCAAACCACTGGCCGTGGTCGTGAGAAAGTGCCGGCGCGTTTGCTCGTAATACTCGCGAATCGGATGCATGGCTCTACAAACCTCGGTCGGTGGGACAACCCGCTCTGAGTTGTGGTGCAGGGTTCGGGTAGTTCGTTTCGCTCGAACGGGCCCGAATGTGCAACAGGCGTGGCAGTGGTGAATCCGTCCCACCATTATGGCGTGCCGTGTGCCAACACTCAATCGCTTTGCGCCGTATGCCCTGTGGTCTGTGCAACCGGCGAAAAATAACCTCCGGATTTGAAACCGGAGATGCTTAAGCGAGACTGCTACGCCGCGACCGGGAACTGCGCGAGCTTAACTCACCGCAGAGACAAGAGTCGCCCCTCTCCCTCGGCCAATCTCGGCGGTGAATTTTGTTTTTCCGGCTCAAACCCAAAGATTTTTTTTGCGTCGCTATGGACGGTGACGGCTGCCGCTCGGGTGGGTACGCCAAGGTTCCAGCATTTTCACAAATCTCGGGAATCTTGTCGGATAGTCGCGGCGTTTGGCAATGTCATGGATAGGTGGCCAAAGGCCGATTGCACCGGCCTGAATTCACCCGAAAATTTCGCACGATGTAGTCTTGTTTGGAGAGAACCAATGACGACTCGATTTTCAAAGCCACTTCTCATGGCAGCATTTGCCGCCATGGCGATCCTAGGCAGTGGGTTGACCCTGCAGGCTCAGCATTACCATCAGCGCTCACAGCATTCAGGTGGATACCATCGAGGGCATGGCCACAATCATGGCTATCACCAACCTGCCCCCACGCGTCGCGTGATCACGTACCATTTCGGCGCGTTCTCACACATCGACGACCTGGCGCAGCAGCTCGAGAGCGAAGCTAATCGCCTTTGCCTGGAACTGTATTACAACTTCCAGCACAACCCGGGCTATCGAGAGACGTACCGCGAAGCGTACGAGATGCTCACTATGGCCAAGTACATTCATGGGCTGGAGCACACCGGCAACCGAGACCGAATGCGCCAAGTTGCTGGCGATCTCGATGCCCTGTTCCATCACGTTGAATCGGACCTCACCCATTGGACTGGGCACCGCCATCGGTACGTGGAACCAGGAGATCTGGATACGAAGCTCCGCAACTTGAGCGAAACCCTGCACCACCTGATGGATGACGTCGGCGTGCGAAGCCAATCGGCGCTGCCAACCCAACAGCCCCGCCCAACGGGTTCTAATCACGTAGGGCCTCGATCGAGCTTGGGATCCTGATAAGAGTGTTTAGCCGCAGTTCACCGAGGCCACAGAGAAGAAGCAGTGAAGGTGCTCTCGCGGGTTCTGTTCATCGACAAGGCAGAATGTCGATCCTTCTTCCTCTGCGAAACTCCGCGTTCTCCGCGGTGAAGTTTGTCACGTTCCGGATTCAGTCCAACTGCTTAACAATGCTGGGCCGCAATCTTGAGCTTTCTGTCGCAGTCATCGGTGCAGCACGCAAGCGGGGGGATTCATACGAAACCCTCCGCTTGCGGTATTGTTGTGCTGTTGCGCGGTCTGATTTTGGCGAATGACAAAAGCTGAGCCAAATTGGTTTTGCGGTCAGGGATCTGCCAAGATCAGGGACCGCAGGTTACATTGGACGGCCTACGGTCGCGAATCTCAGGTGCTTTCGCCGAAAGTTCGCGCCAGGAAAGAATACGTATGGATGTGCACGTTGTTTCATTGTGAGCATTGAGACCCCCGCTATGTCTGACCCCTTGAGATTATTGGTACTTGGAGCCCATCCTGATGATTGCGATATCCACGCAGGCGGGCTCGCCGCGATCTACCGTCAACTGGGACACGTGGTCAAGATGATCTCTGTCACCAACGGAGATGCAGGGCATCACGTGCTGCGTGGTGAAGAGTTGGCTCAAGTCCGTCGCCGCGAAGCCGCTGCGGCCGGCGAGATTATCGGGATTGAGTACCT
>CALOEH010000005.1:0-45955 GCA_942492195.1 uncultured Planctomycetia bacterium
CTGTTGCTGGGTGGCGATCTTGATCTTCGGGGCACCGCAGGACTTGTGTCGTTTCTTGCGAGGATAGTCCCGGCTCTTCTTGCTCGAGGTGCGGTTGGTTTCGTCCTGCTTCACGCAGTGTATGTAGTTGAGGGCATGTCCCGACTTGTCCAATGCGGCTAATAGAATTGGCTCTGCCAAACATGTCGAGAACGCGAATGGGACTGAGTCTTACGATCGGTTGCCGCTCTTGCATCATCGCCTTTTTTGCCACGAATAGAGTCGCCCAGATCCCGAGCAACGTCCAAGTCAGGTCGGTGCGAACGTGGCGGGGTGTACGGCATTGCAGTTTTGCCCGGCGACAGTTGTGCTTCACCGTGCGAAAGAACACTTCGATGCCCCACCGAGAACAATAGATCTCGCGAATTTGTTGCTCGGTGAGATCGAATTCGTTGGTGAGTAGCCACATCGGGCTGCGTGCGGTTTTCACTTGAATCAAACGCAGCATAAGCGGCGGTTGCCCGTTCCGCTGCACGCTCTCTGGCCAGTGATATACGACGTCTTTTCTGCGCTCGACTCCCAGCTTCTTCAACAGCGTCACGTTCGATCCCACGCGGACCACGAACGATCGGCCCGAGTTCATGACCGTCGACCAGAACGGATAGCCGATGTATTCTGCATCGCCCACCACTCGGGCATTCGGGGGAAGTTCGTCAAGCATTTCGGCTGCGTTTTGTCGCTCGCTGCCGGAAGAAGCCGACAACCGCCAAGCAACAGGCAGTCCCGAGCCGATGTGCCAGAAGACGGTGGCCAGCACTTGGACGGTCATCGCCTTGGCGGCGTCGGCGGCGTTGCGGTACCGTTTGCTTTTCTTCTTTTGCCTCGCGATTTACCTTGGGCGGAGAGTACCGCGAACGCGTCCTGATTCGGGGCGGTGCGAGGTGCGGCAAATTTCGATCCATCGACGGCGTAGGTAGGCCTGCCAGCGGTGGTCCAATGGCCTTTTAGCTGTCGCAGTCGCGAACAGATATGCTTTTTCACCTCGGCGGCGAGTTGTTCTCCGCAGTTTGCGAGGCCGTCGCAGACCCCTTGCCGCGTATGGCGGTCGGCTGATGGAATAAAGCTTGAACCGCAGTTGCAGCCTCGCGAACGCGTTGCGTGAGCGTTCGCTGCGTGGAGCAGCCCCAGCACGCGATGGCCGTCGCGGCGAGAACGAACGATGAGATCTTGGCGTTCCCATGCCGGGGCACCTTGGCACAGTCTGGCAACAGCCAGTCAAATACCTCTTTCAAAGTTTGAAGAGATATGGCAACATCCTTGTTGTCTTGATGCGACATCCAAGACTCCTTCTTGGAAAAATGCTTAAGGTGGTACAAAAGCATTGAAGGCCGAAAACGCCTTCCGCATCAAGACTATTTTTTTGCACGGAGAAAATCGCTACCAGCGTTGGGTGCCACTGGTGCCACTCAACGCTGGTAGCGATTTTACAATAACTGCTTGGCGATATGTATCTGTTGCTGGGTGGCGATCTTGATCTTCGGGGCACCGCAGGACTTGTGTCGTTTCTTGCGAGGATAGTCCCGGCTCTTCTTGCTCGAGGTGCGGTTGGTTTCGTCCTGCTTCACGCAGGTATGTAGTTGCAGGGCATGTCCCGACTTGTCCAATGCGGCTAATAGAATTGCTCTGCCAAACATGTCGAGAACGCGAATGGGACTGAGTCTTTCGATCGGTTGCCGCTCTTGCATCAACGCCTTTTTTGCCACGAATAGAGACGCCCAGATCCCGAGCAACGTCCAAGTCAGTTCGGTGCGAACGTGGCGGGGTGTACGGCATTGCAGTTTTGCCCGGCGACAGTTGTGCTTCACCGTGCGAAAGAACACTTCGATGCCCCACCGAGAACAATAGATCTCGCGAATTTGTTGCTCGGTGAGATCGAATTCGTTGGTGAGTAGCCACATCGGGCTGCGTGCGGTTTTCACTTGAATCAAACGCAGCATAAGCGGCGGTTGCCCGTTCCGCTGCACGCTCTCTGGCCAGTGATATACAACGTCTTTTCTGCGCTCGACTCCCAGCTTTTTTAACAGCGTCACGTTCGATCCCACGCGGACCACGAACGATCGGCCCGAGTTCATGACCGTCGACCAGAACGGATAGCCGACGTATTCTGCATCGCCCACCACTCGGGCATTCGGGGGAAGTTCGTCAAGCATTTCGGCTGCGTTTTGTCGCTCGCTGCCGGAAGAAGCTGACAACCGCCAAGTAACAGGCAGTCCCGAACCGATATGCCAGAAGACGGTGGCCAGCACTTGGACGGTCATCGCCTTGGCGGCGTCGGCGGCGTTGCGGTACCGTTTGCTTTTCTTCTTTTTGCCTCGCGATTTACCTTGGGCGGAGAGTACCGCGAACGCGTCCTGATTCGGGGCGGTGCGAGGTGCGGCAAATTTCGATCCATCGACGGCGTAGGTAGGCCTGCCAGCGGTGGTCCAATGGCCTTTTAGCTGTCGCAGTCGCGAACAGATATGCTTTTTCACCTCGGCGGCGAGTTGTTCTCCGCAGTTTGCGAGGCCGTCGCAGACCCCTTGCCGCGTATGTGCGGTCGGCTGATGGAATAGAGCTTGCACCGCGGCTTGCAGCCTCGCGAACGCGTTGCGTGAGCGTTCGCTGCGTGGAGCAGCCCCAGCACGCGATGGCCGTCTCGGCGAGAACGAACGATGAGATCTTGGCGTTCCCATGCCGGGGCACCTTGGCACAGTCTGGCAACAGCCAGTCAAATACCTCTTTCAAAGTTTGAAGAGATATGGCAACATCCTTGTTGTCTTGATGCGACATCCAAGACTCCTTCTTGGAAAAATGCTTAAGGTGGTACAAAAGCATTGAAGGCCGAAAACGCCTTCCGCATCAAGACTATTTTTTTGCACGGAGAAAATCGCTACCAGCGTTGAGTGCCACCCAACGCTGGTAGCGATTTTACAATAACTGCTTGGCGATATGTATCTGTTGCTGGGTGGCGATCTTGATCTTCGGGGCACCGCAGGACTTGTGTCGTTTCTTGCGAGGATAGTCCCGGCTCTTCTTGCTCGAGGTGCGGTTGGTTTCGTCCTGCTTCACGCAGGTATGTAGTTGCAGGGCATGTCCCGACTTGTCCAATGCGGCTAATAGAATTGCTCTGCCAAACATGTCGAGAACGCGAATGGGACTGAGTCTTTCGATCGGTTGCCGCTCTTGCATCAACGCCTTTTTTGCCACGAATAGAGACGCCCAGATCCCGAGCAACGTCCAAGTCAGTTCGGTGCGAACGTGGCGGGGTGTACGGCATTGCAGTTTTGCCCGGCGACAGTTGTGCTTCACCGTGCGAAAGAACACTTCGATGCCCCACCGAGAACAATAGATCTCGCGAATTTGTTGCTCGGTGAGATCGAATTCGTTGGTGAGTAGCCACATCGGGCTGCGTGCGGTTTTCACTTGAATCAAACGCAGCATAAGCGGCGGTTGCCCGTTCCGCTGCACGCTCTCTGGCCAGTGATATACAACGTCTTTTCTGCTCGACTCCCAGCTTTTTTAACAGCGTCACGTTCGATCACGCGGACCACGAACGATCGGCCCGAGTTCATGACCGTCGACCAGAACGGATAGCCGACGTATTCTGCATCGCCCACCACTCGGGCATTCGGGGGAAGTTCGTCAAGCATTTCGGCTGCGTTTTGTCGCTCGCTGCCGGAAGAAGCTGACAACCGCCAAGTAACAGGCAGTCCCGAACCGATATGCCAGAAGACGGTGGCCAGCACTTGGACGGTCATCGCCTTGGCGGCGTCGGCGGCGTTGCGGTACCGTTTGCTTTTCTTCTTTGTGCCTCGCGATTTACCTTGGGCGGAGAGTACCGCGAACGCGTCCTGATTCGGGGCGGTGCGAGGTGCGGCAAATTTCGATCCATCGACGGCGTAGGTAGGCCTGCCAGCGGTGGTCCAATGGCCTTTTAGCTGTCGCAGTCGCGAACAGATATGCTTTTTCACCTCGGCGGCGAGTTGTTCTCCGCAGTTTGCGAGGCCGTCGCAGACCCCTTGCCGCGTATGTGCGGTCGGCTGATGGAATAAAGCTTGAACCGCAGTTGCAGCCTCGCGAACGCGTTGCGTGAGCGTTCGCTGCGTGGAGCAGCCCCAGCACGCGATGGCCGTCGCGGCGAGAACGAACGATGAGATCTTGGCGTTCCCATGCCGGGGCACCTTGGCACAGTCTGGCAACAGCCAGTCAAATACCTCTTTCAAAGTTTGAAGAGATATGGCAACATCCTTGTTGTCTTGATGCGACATCCAAGACTCCTTCTTGGAAAAATGCTTAAGGTGGTACAAAAGCATTGAAGGCCGAAAACGCCTTCCGCATCAAGACTATTTTTTTGCACGGAGAAAATCGCTACCAGCGTTGGGTGCCACTGTGCCACTGCACCGCACGTGTCGCAACACCTTGTGAAAAAAGTGCGAGGAAGTGCATCAGCGTGGCTATGACGAGTGCCTCCGTCGGTTAATATCTTCTCCGGCTACAAGAGGTTTCGCACAGGAATTCGAGGATCACCACGTGGGCCAGAATTTGGTGATCTCGCTATCTCAAGTTAAATGGAGCGACAAATTGGCACTCTACAAAGTCAACGCAGAAGAACATCAAGCGGGCTGGAACATCGGCTTTTGCCAATCTTGTGGGCAGATTCAAGCGGCCCAAGTCGTGAGACGCGAAGCAGTGGGACGATTCGTAGGAGTCGAGTCGTACCGCAGGTTGCAAGCAGAATTGATACGTTGTGACTTCTGCGAGCGAGAACTCCAGCAGTTCATCGCCCCCCAGCATGTCCCGCTCCAGTCCTGGCGACCTCAACAGGGGATGGCCGAACTTTGCCAGGTATTGAGCATCGGTCACAAGGATGAACTCCCGCCTCGATACACGGAGCAAAGCCTCAACTCGCTGCTATCCGCCACCGGCAAAGCATCTACCCTATACCGCGGCATAACCATGTTCGGTTTTGTTGTCTCAATATTGCTTTCGATGGGCTTCGCAATCTATCGTGGCATGCTGAGCGGACCACCACAGAATCACGAAGAAGCGATTGCCAACAGGATTTCTCTTCTCGTCAGCTTTATCTTATTCCTGGTGATCAACTTCGGTTTTGCGTTATGGAACCGGGAACGTATTGCTCGGTCCAGGCTCGCGCGAGTGTTCAACGAGTATGACCTCAATATCGATCACCTCGCGAACTTAGCCTCTCGGTACCCCCGTCGAATTCGCCGGGCGGTCAGTAAGCTTCAATGAGGAGAGAGAAAACGACAATGCGGACTCGGCACTCGTGGCACTGATGGATCGGAGTAGGTGCCAATGGCTCTGCCAGTGCTTTTCGAGCGCTGCCTTTTAGGTTTAGACAGGCTGCAGCCCGAGTTAGCGCCAAGGTACGTAGAATGAATGAAAAAAACAGATGACTCCAGGCGAACATGGACGAACAACGTATGCTGCTGCTGAAGAATCCGAAGCGAAGGTGCGAAGCTCGAAGCAATCGGAGCAACTCGGCCAGTGTGCATTCTTTGTCAGACGGTATTGCCGAACTCTCGAATTGTTACGGTGCTAGGTGAGAATTGACATCCTCTACCATCAGATCGTTTGGAGCGGCACGTTATGAACAAGGAATCTTCTTTGAGCCGTGAAGAGAGAAAGTGGGAAGTAGACATTAGAGATATGAATCGCCATCTACGTCAAGATCCTTCGTGGGATGAACAACGCCATTTTTTCAATCTGCGAGGACTCACTACCTCGGAGTTTATTCTTGTTGCGTTCGCACAGGATGAATTTGGAAACGAATTCGGCGCGATCGTAACGAAGTCTGGGTTCGTGTATGAGTATGAACGCTCGGTAGCCCTCGGTACCAAGCGAGGGCGACTCAAGCGATGGATCAACGTCACAGAGTCGCCAGAGGCAACAGTGCGATGGCCGTCGATTCCGGTCGGACGAAAATTGGTTGCGTCTATGTGCAACACTGAGTAACGCAGTCAGGTGTACAATTTTGATACCGGGATTGTAAAAATTATGCATCCGAATGGCTCCACCGTTCAGTTCTTCCAATGACCGTTAACGCCTACAATTCGTACAACGACCTTCTGTTCACATGCGTTCGCGGCCCGATAGAGGTAGATCCTTGAGAACGCTAACTTCAAAAGTAAAGAAGCAGATAACAAACGATTGGGCAATGCGATTTCCCAGCTTTGCTATCTATAGGCCTCTGCACCTGCTACGTCGTATAGGCCCCATACTATCGGGAATTCGGCTAGAAAGAGATTCCAGCAACCGAACATACTTGCCGATGCTTCACGTGCATAGCCTATGTCGGAGGTTTCCTGTGGTCTCGCTGACTGCCAACCATCCTCTTCTCACCACTCGCACCAGGGCACCTGACCACATTGAGGTGCGCGATCACACTTCTCGATTTCAAGAAACGGCGAATCGTTTAGAACACCAAGCGGCAATGCCACTATACGGCAATGTGTCACTTGATTCCATAATTCATTTCTATCAATCGTACATACGGAATGAGAATGTGAAAGTTGCTAACGTGTATGAGGATCAGATTTCGTACGCGGTGTGGGTCAACCAGATTTCGAAAGCATCCGAATTGATTGAGTCTGCTGTCACCGCGATTCGTGCATGGCCCCCCGAACGTCGAGGTCAAGTCGATATTGACCACTTGCGACGCTCCTGGGTTTCGCTACTTCAACAACGGGAAACACTCATCAGCACATACGAGAAAGAATCAGAGCATCTTCGCGTCGGGCATCTTCCGGCATCGAATTTGTTGCCCTAATCATGCGACGCCATCGACGATCTGCTCATTGAGGACTCGGCCAATACCTTTCGAGCGTGAACGGGCCAGCGCGCCGCAGCAACAGCAGCGTTCGGCGAGAGCCTGCAAAACCGCGCAGGCGGATTTCCAGACCGCCTTGTCGGATGCTGTCGCCATGGCCGACTGGGACACGACGGAAGATACCGCCTGGCCGACGCCGCTAGTGAGCAGCGTAGCGGTCAGCAAGATGCCGAAGACCAGCTGCGCGACGCTCTGCCCCAGGCCAACGAAGATTTTGCCACCGCCCAGCAAGATGCTGAGCGAAGAGGCCGCCATGGCCGCATTCCGCACGGCGACCAACGCCACCCAGCCAAGCATGGACTCCGCTCAGGATGAGATTGCCACAACCATAGGCTCGTCCTACAAGCCCAAATCGACCACCTGCAGGCCATCAAGCAGTCAGGGCATCGCAATGATGTCGCCGACGAGATGGCCAAGCTCGAAAAGCCGATCCTGGTCTCGGTGGTCGAGAGCGGACGAATGAGTTCGATGTAGGCCCAACCTCCGTTGCGCTTGGGGGCGACAAGTTTCAATCGCCAACAGGTTCCGCCGCGACATCAACGGGGGGCTTGTACACAAGGCGGATTGTCGCGGCGGCGAGAATAGACAACACGTCATGTACAATCGAAGGTGGCTACTTCCGTGAGCTCTCCACATTGACGACACGCAGCAAAGAGCTGAAACACGTCAAAGAAGTCTTCCGGCCGTTCGGCCATCTCTTCGTCTACTTCGACTTGATACGCGAACGCAACCGCAGCATGTACACGACTGCTTTCGCATTGTGGGCACCACCAACTGGTACGCTCACCAGATCCTCGCATTGTCGTGTTGGAGTCGATCTCCCCGTTGTATCCGTCAGTCTCAGGGTCCATTATTTCAGACTCGCTTCCACACGACCCGCAACGCATTCCAAGCGGACCGATGAAGACGACTTCCCCCGGCGCCGCCTGGGATTCCGCTCCCTGTAGCCAAGCAGTTCGACCGAAGGTTCGCCGCAAGCGCATCCTATCTGGTAGCTGCGAAACGGCGTCCTTCGATCCACTCGCGAAACTAGTTCGGAATCCTCATCAACCGTCAACTGTCTTATGCAACTTGGGATGTTGACCATCTGGCGCCTCATGGAAAAACATGTGACCAGTTTCCCAACTGATCAATCACGATAATGTCACCCCGTAGGTGCTCTGGCAATTGTTGCCAAATCGCCCTGTTTCGTGACAATAGCGTGTCGAGATTGTCCGTCTTCGAGGCGATCTCAATAATGTCAATCTTCCCGTCGAGACGAACCCCAGCAACGTCTGGCAGCCGGTTCGGAGACACCTTAGTACCTGATTGCGGCGAGGTAACACTGCTTATCTTTGCCCTTGCCTTGCACTTGATGGGTGCCACTGCGGCCCTCAGCAGTGAATGCTTGTAACCCAGTCTGTCCCTGCATTGCGTTCCATTGTCCGGCCTCCGGCCTCCACAGCCACGTCCTACAAGCCCAAATCGACCACCTGCAGGCCATCAAGCAGTCAGGGCATCGCATTGATGCCGCCGAGCAGATGGCCAAGCTCGAAAAGCAGATCCTGGTCTCGGTGGCCGAGTTTGAACTGTCCGACAAAATCGATGAGATCGACGAAAAGTCGACACGGGTTGGCAAGCGCAGCAATCTCCGTGGGCAGCTTGTCGTCGGACGCCATCTCGAACATCTTCATTTTGCCCCACAGCACTTCTTGTATTTCTTGCCACTGCCACAGGGGCAGCGTTCGTTGCGCCCGACTTTCGCCCCTGTGTTACGGATTGTTGTGATCGCTTGCCGCGGCTGCTCGTCTTTCCAAACCGCCTCCCAGGGAGCGTCGGCTGGCCTGGTTGCGGAAGCGGGCGCTGTGCGAGAGCCACCGGATGTGACGTCTTCTCGATACGAAGCCCAACTGCTCAGTTCTTCGATCGTGTCCTCGACCTTGGTCGGGCGGCACGCTTGGAGCTCCTGCTGAAACCAGGCCTCTCCTTCTAGGATGCTTCGCTCAACACGCCTACCTACGATGGACTCGTCGACCAAACTTAGCCGGAAGGCTTCCTGAATCTCGGCAAGCGCTTCACGCGGAGAGTACGAAACGAGCTCTGACACAAGCTCCTCGGCCAGCTCGGCGTCATCGTTAGCCATCGCTTTGCGCAGATGACTTCGCAACCGCTCGACCGCCTGATCGCGCGTTAGATACCCTTCGCGGACCCCTTGAAGGTAGGACCTTGCCGCTGCCCAACGCACGTACTGGTTGAGCGATTGATTGGCGATCAACTCCTCGATCACCTCAGGAGTGTTAGCGGCCAAGACGGCCAGCACCCGGCACAGGTCTTCCGTGATCGCGTCCTCGAACAGTTCAAATGGTCCCTCCCCAGGCAGCGAGACGGCTTCGAGAATCGCCGGCAAGGCTTCCTGGGCCTCGAATTCAGTCACCAGGTACAGCGCGAAGAGATGGCCAGTTCCTTTCGGGGTATTGCCGCCCCGAACGGTTTCGGTGGCCTTCCGAATCAAGTCGATCAGGCCAGGCGTAATCTCCTCGCGCCGTCGCTGTGCCGCTCGGATCGCGTCCCTGGGCAGCTTGCCGGAGTACTCGGCATCGAGTTGGGCGAGGATGGCCTCGAGCTCGTCCTCGCGATCGGGTGCGACAAATTCCTCCGTCGCGTTGTGGTCGCCCCCTCTACCGCTGTCCATCGACGGGGTGCGACAAATGCCCAAGGCCGCAGCCTTCTCCCCGCGACCTGTCTCTTCGTATATCAATGCCAACTGCTTGATGAGTTGCTCTCGGTCGCTGACCTCAGAAACGGCCAGGCCGTCGTTGAGGATTCGTTCGGCCTTTGCGGCATCTCGGCCTGCGGAGGTGAAGGAGTTGAAATAGACGTCCGACCAGCCAATCCATCCCAATCCCCATGACGGATCGTCGCGCAGCCACTGCGTGTAGAGGCGATCTACGGCTTCGTAGTCGTCCAAATCAATGTGCGCTTCAGCAAGATCGCGCCGGAAGACGGGGATCAAGGAACGGTCACGCTCAGTTCTCTCCGCCAGCGCCAGAACGGTTCGGCAGAGGTCCACACGCTCTCGGGCGAAGTCGAGATCGGTGAGCGCGGCGCGATTCAAGGCACCGGAGAAATCCTGCACCCAGTTAAATACGCCCTGGGTGCCGCCAAAGCATTCGTCAAACTCCTCGATCGATTCGAGTTCGAAATCGCCTATCAGTTGCTCAACTCCGCGCCAGACTTGGAGCCAGATTTGAGCCGTTTCGATGCGCTCGTCGCGCTGATCCGATTGGTAGCCTGCCTGAATCCGATCATCGAGCATTTCGAAGTTTGGCCGGTCCGGGAACCATCGCTCCCATAAACAGACCAGCACAATCCACACCCAATCTACTTCTTTCGCAACAACATCAAGCCGGCCGTATTCCGTCAGCCCGTTGGCCAGTACCTGTGCTGACGGGGCTTTCCGGCTGAAGCGATCCAGCCAGTTGCGGTCGAACTCCGTCAGGCCCAGGGATCTGAGCCTTTCGACCAGAGCCTCATCGGAAAGGCACCGTCCGTCAGCCAACGTGCATTTGCCGTCGCGTTTGAGCTGCCGGCGAAACGCCTCATCCGTAGCGGCGCGCTCTTCAAGTAGACGATTCATAGAAATATAAGAAATATTCATCGCAGACGATCCTCCGCGTCTGGGGATTACCAACTCTCCGAGAGCGACAACAGCCGCACACCGCCTCCCTTGGAAGCTGCAACGCGCGGATCGGCCAACAGGTGTCGAGCCAAGATGGGCTCATCCCGTCGCCATGGGATCGCGCGCTATTCCAACATGTCCCAAAGGTAAAACGAGGTCATCCTTGTGAACCGACGTAGATGACATTCTAACGGTGAGGATATGATAATGCCGACCGGTTGTGCAATCCTTCCTGTTTCCTCCAAGTTCCTCCGCGGCCGATGATCGCAGACAACTCGTCTTTCATCGCAGCCAAATCCCACAGACTCCCGGTCGCCGAGGATGGGGCAGATCGGGGCAATCTCGGCAATTCTCCAGCGCAGGGCGAAATCGGCAATTCGGTTCGCTGGAATCAAGTTGTCCTGTCAGCGATGCTTGGATCGGGCTTGGCGAATTCCACAGCGGCCTTGGTCTTGTCACCAGTGAAGGCGAGTTTGACAGCGTGTGTGCGCATGAAACAAGCCCATCGCGCTACCATTTGATTTGGTTGGCGCGATGGGCTTTGTCATGTCTGGGGAGTTCGGCAACTCAGTGGGGCCAGCAGATGTCAACCATGTGGCACTGCGGCCTCCGTTCGTCGTTTACCAACAGAAGTGTCCGTAGGAATGCCCGTAGATCGGATAGGCATGCGGGTAGTAAGACCGGTGGTAGACCGGGTAGGCGGGCCGGTATCCGTAGTGAACCCGGACGCCATAGGACGGGTAGTAGCTGCGGTAGCCATACCCATATGGGTGGGCTTCGACTTTGTTGGCACTGTTCACACAGGCCAAAGCAGCAATCAACAACGCGGGAGCCGCAATCCACTTGATCCAACGAGACATGTCTGATTCTCCAGTCGCTTGCGATTGGCCGGCAATTGTTGGGCCTTCTCGCAAAAGGTGCCAAAATACTCCCCAGGGGAGCGTTCCCAAATCATGGGAGATCGGTAAAGCACCTCGTGTGCCAATTGCCGGCACTGCATGCGTTGGAGCGATCGCAGAGAACGCAAGTGTCACGCAGATAACGAATTGAGACTATTCAGAAGAAGTGGCACAAAGCGCCCAGACCGACGTTTGTGTGACGTCAAAACGACAACACGTGTCGTCATATTGATTATCTCGATGTCTCTCCGGAATACGTGGCGAAGCACCGAGGCGTTTCCCAGAGGTTGACTTTTACGACAGGAAATCCGTGTTCGGCGGTAAAATCGTACACCAGTTTGGCAATGTTCTCAGCCGTGGGATTGTGATCGATCAAGTACAGTGGTTCGCCCAACTGTTCCAAGTAATCCACCGCCGGATCTTTACGGTGCAGGATCATGCGGTGGTCCAGATTGTCATCAATCCATTGGCTCACGACTTGTTTGATGTCCGAGAAATCGAGCACCATGCCGCGCTCGTCCAAGGTATCGGACTCAATCACAATCTCGGCACGGCCGTTATGCCCGTGCAAGAATCGGCACTTCCCCGCATAATTGAGCAGGCGGTGGCCGTAGCAGAAATCGATTTGCCGAGTGACACAGAACATAAGGGTGGGTCCGGGTTGAATCGAAGACCGTCGGCAAAGTGGCCACGGCTGGGGAGTTTACGAACCAAGGGGCAAACTGGCTGGTTCGAATCAAAGTTGAGGATTTCACCAGGCGCTAACGCCCAGCGGGGGCAAGGTTCTGCGAACCGTGCGGCAAGCCGAATCGGTCTGGCGTCGCCAGTTGGTTAGCATAGCACGTTGGGTCCGGGACACCAATCCGCTCGAATGCCGTCTGCCGCTCGGCACATTTGTTGCAGTTTCCGCAGTGCCGTCCCTCGTTGGGACGAATGCAAGAGAAGGTGTCCTCAAACGGGAAACGCTCAGCCACCGCCAATACCTGATCTTTGTTCCAGCGGGCAAAGGGGCGCAGCAACTGAATCGGCTTGCCAAGGGACTGCTCGAGCAATGACTCCAGCGTTTCGAAGAACCTATCCGTAGCGTCCGCGAAGGGGTTACCGCACAGCGGGGCCAGCGCCAGTTGGCTAATTCCATGCATCTGGCACCACAGTCCCGCCTTGAGCACGAGCAGCGCGTTTCGTCCTGGCAAGAAGACCGCCTCATCCACTGACTGTGAGTCTGGCACTTGCTCGCCCGTCAAACTCCAGTGGCTCGCGTACAAGTCCTCGACCGGCGAGTCGAGTACGACCAGTGGTTGCAACTCAGCGCGGGCCAGGGTGTTGAGCAACCGGTGTACTGCGCTCAATTCCGCCTCTTCCCAGGCCAATCCACACCGCACATAAAACGGCTGGACACAAAGCTGCCGCCTCAACAAATAGCTCAGCAGCACAGCGCTATCAATCCCACCACTCAAGAGCAGACCCACGGCATTGGCAGGGACCATTGGCGGAATCGCTTTCTATCAGTTCGAGGCATCTTGGACAGAAATCGTTGCGGCAGACGCTTGCAGGCTCGCTTGCGGGCCCCTAGGCGTCCGTAGATATATGTAGCATACAACCGGTACAGGGCTTTCGCAGCATGACAACCATCAAAGCTTGATGGTGCCTAACGAGGTATAGGTGGGGCCGGCAGGTGCCAGGTGGCTGGAGAACACAACCACCTCCTGAACCAACGACTCGCCTGCATCAAAATCCTGTTGCTGCTCTAACACCTGCGCCAACGTGGCAATCTCAGCAGGTGTGCTCTGTCTGACCCGGCCGATGGTGAGATGAGGGCGAAAGCGGCGATGTTCTTGCCGAAACCCCAACTGTGCCAGACGCTCTTCAATCCCGTGGTGCAATGCCACCATGGCGTCTTCCCCCTCGTTGACTCCCAGCCAGACGGTACGCGGTCTGCTGAGATCCGGGAACGCGCCCACCCCGTGACAATGCAGTTCGAACGGTTCGCAGTCGGCCACTCCCTGTTCGACCGCCCGGCAGATCTTATGCGTCTGGCGGACATCCACTTCGCCGAGAAATTTCAGGGTGAAATGCAGGAACAACGGATCCACCCATTTCACTTTGGCCGAAGTTTCTGAAAGCTGTTGAATCAACTCGGCCGCTTTCCGCCGCACGCTGTCGTTGATTTCAACCGCTACAAAGGTTCGCAAATTGGCCATGGGTCATTGCTCTCGACACAAGGAAGACACCGCGAGACGGTCTGCTAAAACGCAAGCATCTTGCGGTACTCTTCCATTCGCGCATCAATCTTCTTGCGATCGGTTCGCGCCAGCGAATCAAGACTGAAATCTTCGACCGCGAAACTCGCCACCACCGTGCCGTAGGCCAGCGAGTTTTTGAGCGTGGCCGGATCAAAGTTTCCTTGATCTGCAAGGTAGCCCATCATCCCTCCGGCAAAACTGTCTCCGGCACCAGTGGGGTCCAGCACGTCCGCCGTGGGGTACGCCGGCATGACGTAGGTTTCGTGCTCGCTGAAGAACATGGCTCCATGCTCCCCCTTCTTGACCACCACGAACTTGGGGCCCATGGCCAGCACCGCGCGACCTGCCCGAACCAGGTTCTCATCTTTGGCGAGCATTTTCGCTTCGGCGTCGTTGAGTACCAGCCCATCCACCCTTTTCAACAACTCGAGCAGTTCATCGTGCTGGATGTTGATCCACAGATCCATGGTGTCCGCCACGGTGAGCTTAGCGCCAGGCATCTGGTCCAGCACCTTCATCTGCGTGACCGGCGATCCGTTGGCCAGGAAGAGGAAGTCGGACTTCTTGTAATCGGCTGGCAGGACCGGATCGAACTCTTCGAGCACGTTGAGATGCACCTCAAGCGTGTCCCGGTCGTTCATGTTAGGGCGGTACTTCCCTCGCCAGCGAAATGTCTTGCCTCCCTCGACCGTTTGCAATCCGGCCGTGTCGATCCCGCGCTCATCGAGAAAGGTCGTGTGCTCGGCTGGCCAGTCGTCTCCAACCACTCCAACCAGTCGAACCGGCGAGAAGTAACTGGCCGAGTAAGAAAAGAAAACCGCCGAGCCGCCCAGAATGTCTTCGCGAACTTCCTGAGGTGTTTCGACACTGTCCAACGCAACCGAACCAACAACCAAAAGGGGCATGAAACTCTTCCTGCTTTTTGACCAACTTCGTACGGCGCGTCGCAACATTGCTTGAGCGCGCCAAATCAGCGCGCCATTATTGAGGATCCTGCTGCGGACGCAACCCATCCCGACATTGTAGAACGGTTGTCCCAACTGTTCAGGAACCAAGAACAACATTTCGGGTGCATCTACAGGTGAACCGTTGAGACAACTGTTCTACGCACCTTGGGCATTGTCACCGTCTGGTGACGAGGGGAAACGATTCGACCGTTGCATCCTTGAGGACTTCTCCGAACAGTCGCTTGGTCAGTTCCGCAAAACCCTTGCTGCTGAGGTGAATGTTGTTGGCCTGATAAGACCATGCGTCGTAATTTTTGGCCGGATCACCAAGGTCGATATCCAGCAGATAACATTGCCTGTCTTCTTTGCAGACTCGCTGCTGCGCCTCGGCGATCACTTGGACATTTGCGAAGTCATAAATGTGCTTGCGGACGAACACTTTCAGGTCAGGGAGTCCTGAATCTTTGCGAAACGTGGCGATGAAACTGTTGAGATTCTCGTAGTACGCGTCGGCATGCTTCTTATCGGACTCCCCCTGGTCCCAGTACAAACCTACCACCCGGACCTCCGGATACTCCTGCTTGAGCTGGTTCATTCCCTGCTTGTACCAATCGAGCCAGAGGGTGTAATGATTGTCGTCCCGCTCGGGATTCCAGTCGTTATGAAGGTTTCTCCCGCTTGGTCCGTACTTGATGATGTACAGGTCGTTTTCAGGAAAGCGTTTCTCCAGTTCATGCAGAACCGGAAGCTCCATGCCGTGTACCTTGGTGCCGCGCTTGGGAGGACGGGTGTTGATCCAAGGATCAAACCGCTCGAAACCAGCGTCGGGCATCCAGATGTAGCTGTGCGTATAGTCTGCGGCACTGGTTGGCAAACCGACGGCATCAGCGGTTGAGCCCTGAGGAAAGACGCGATCTTTGCCCCAACTGGGCCTCTTTTCCGCCTCTTGGCCGAATATTCCGCAGCCACCGGCGTTCGATTGCCCGGCAACCATGAAAACCATGGCGGCACGATCTGTCTGTTTGTCCTTCAACTGCGCGAGAGCCGAATCAGCGATCATCAGCACAAGCGCAGCACTCAAGATGATGGACACATTTCGTTCTACTGCCATGGATACTCACCTCGTTCAATTCACGATTTCGACCGACACTCGAACGCGACCTCCGAGCCAGCAGAACACGAATGAACGTGGACCACGTCGCCAACTCGGTCGCGTTTGAAGACGCGAGTTTACCATCGCACCAATCCTGCCATGCGTCAAGTCACACGACTTTTGGTGGTACTCGTACTCTGGCGGGATGATCGTTTCGTTCACAGGTAACCCGTGGACCCTTTGAGGTGCCGGTCCAGACAAACCACGATGAGCCGCTATGAGGCTGTGTCTACGCTGAGGAACGAAAAAAGGTGCTGCCCCGGTGAATTACTGAGGCAGCACCTTGTGAATTGGTTGCTAGTGGTCAGGCTGGGGATTAGTAGGCTTCGCCCTTGGGCAGAATTACTTTACCCCCCTGATAGATGCCGATATCGTCACGGCCATCGCCATCCCAGTCACCGACAATCGGCTGGTCATCGGCACCGCCGAGTTCGAAGACTCGATCATGAGCGTCGATGGTGCCATTGCCGTTGGTGTCCAGAATCCAGGTGCCGTTACGATAAATGCCCAGGTCGGTGATTCCATCACCGTTGAAGTCGCCCACGACGGGCAAGTCTCCAAACTGGCCGAGCTCCACGACGGATTCACCCGGCAGCCAGCGACCATCGCCGTTGTCGTCCAGGATCCACGTACCCCGTTGGAAGATACCGATGGTCGAAACTCCATCGCCGTTCCAATCTCCGGCGATGGGGACATCGCCGTTGACACCGAAGTAGAACACGTGGTCGATCACGTCCGAGCGATTCGGCCCTTGGGCGGTGCGCCGCATGGTTCGGTATCCGGCCGTGGCTTCGTCCAGCGGTGGCGGCATGTTCTTCTTAGCGCCGCTGGGGGGATTGTCCGCGCTGGGGATCCCCGGTTCGTGAGCCACGTGGCGAGGATCGTGCTGCCAGGACGGGCCAAAGATACCAATGTCCGTCTTGCCGTCACCATCCCAGTCGCCCACCACAGGCAGATCGTTGGGACCACCGAGTTTGGCCCACAAGTCACTTTCGTCCCAGGTGCCGTTTCCATTGAGGTCAATGTACCACTGACCTTCGTGATACACGCCAACTTCCGAAACACCGTCGCCGTTGAAGTCGCCCACCACGGCAATGGAGCCGAGTTTGCCGAACTCCATGACCCGTTGTTGGGCTTGGCCATCGGCACCGTAGGTGTGCAGGACAAACCGGCCATCGTTCAACCGAGTCGCTTCTTGCATGAACGCATCGTAGCGAGCGGGGCTGATATGCACCAAGGTTGTTCCTGCGACCAGTTCGCCACGGGGATGTCCCGCATCAATCACGCTCAAGTGCCAACTGTACCCAGTCGGTGCGAAGGCACCGCCAGTGAAAAACAGCGGACGTTGAACGGGTGACGTGGTTTGTGTGTTGTACGCCTGCGGCAGCGGAGTCCCAAAGTACTCGCCGGTATTAAACGGCTGGGGGATTCGCTCAGGCGGCAACGGCACAAACGACGGCGGTTGGGGTGGTGGTGGAGGAGGAGGGGGTGGTGGCGGTGGGGGCGGAGGAGGTGGTGGCAATGTTGCAAACGTCACCTCGCTGAAGTTGTTCTCCACCGACGACTCACCTTGCCCCACGGCAATCAAGGCAATCGCATCGAAGTTATGTGAGAGTGTCAAGAACAGCGGATTGAGCGAGGTGTTGCGGTTGGCGGCCAGACCACCGGTCGAACCTTCGGTATCCAGACTGTCCACGTAGGACTCTGGCTGCACCTGATACACCGTGTAAGTGCCAGGCCGCAGGTTGGTAAACTCGTAGTAGCCTGCGGCGTTGGTGGTGGTGGTGATCTCGTTGCCAGCGGCATCCAAGATTGGTTCGCCACCGGCGTCACCGAGTCGCAACGTCACTTGAGGAATGGCGGTGTCATCACTGGTTCGCAACCCGTCACGGATACTGGCGATGTCAATATCGTCCGGGGTTTGGTCTTCGTCCAGCAGGATCGTGGTGCCGTCTTGGAAGACATAGCCGGCAATCACGGCAGGGATGATTTCGCCAAAGTCGTAATCGGTTCCATGCTGTCCACCTGCCAACGTGATGGTGTGCATGTAGTCCGGTTCGCCCTTGATGCCTCCGTGGCTCCCGATGTCATCTTTACCGTCCAGGTACTCGGTCGGCTGAATCTCCAGCACGTGGTACGTGCCGGCGCGAAGTCCGGTGAAACTCCAGCTTCCATCAGGGTTGGTGGTAGTGGTTGCGGAGAAGCTCGGATCCCCTTCTTTGGTGAGTTGGATCTCGACCTGGCCGATCCCGCTTTCGCCGTCATTGAAGACGCCATTGTTGTTGGTGTCTACAAAGACATGTCCGCTGATGGAGACTTCCAGGGCCTCGGCGAAGTTGTTCATCGTGCTGACTTCGCCACCAAGCAGCGTGATGTTGGTCAGGATGTCGACCGTTTCTACCTCGCCGCGGAAATCACTCAGACCCACCTTGCCAGGCTGGGCACCCACACTGAAGTACGGCACAGGCTGCGTTTCGACGATGCGGAACGTGCCAGGGCATTCGTAAACGAAGGTGTATTCGCCGTTGCTGTTGGTAGTAGCCGTCAGCCCGGTGGTGACGTAGACGCCATCTTTGAGTTCGAAGAGCTCCAGCGTGACTTCGCCAATTCCCAGTTCGCCAGCGTCTTGGAAGTTGTCCAGATCCAGGTCGTCAAACACAATCCCGGAGATGGTGACCGGCTGCAGTTCGGAAAAGTCGTAGCCAACGCCAACCGCACCGCTTCCTAAGAAGACATCGGCGATGGTGTTGGGATCGACCGACGTTCCCGACAGTGAGCCAACGTAGGAATTATGGTCGGTGTAACCATTCGGCGTCAGTTCGGTGATGGTGTATTCACCGGGACGAAGATTGCCAACAGACCAGAACCCTAGCGAATTGGTATCGACGACAATCGGTGGGGGTGCGGGGCCGGTTTCTGGCAAATACTGAATCAGGATCTGCGTTTGCAGCCCTGGCTCGCCAAAGTCCACCTCGTTGTCCTTGTCGAGATCTGCCCAAACCCGACCGCTCAGCGAACCGGGGAGCGCTTCGGCAAAGTTGTTCTCGACACTGGTTTCGCCCCCTTGCATGGTGATCGAACTGAGGACGTCAACCGTAGTGACCACACCGTTGGTGGCGTTGTTGGTGATACCAGGCGTTGCCCCGACGCTGTAGTACGGGGTTGGCTGAGTCTCAACCACGCGATATGTGCCGGGGCAATCGTGGGTGAATGAGTAGGTTCCGTCACTGGCAGTGATGGTGGTCAAGCCGGTGCTGACGTACACGTTGTTTTCGTCCAGCATGAGCAGTTCGAGCTCGACCTGGCCAATGCCAATGTCGCCGATGCCCGGCTCGTAGCTGTTGTTCAGGTTCAGGTCTTCGTACACACGGCCTGAGATGGTGAACGGTTTGGCCTGTTGAACGAGAGTGTCGCCCGCTCCGGCGGTGCGGACTCCTTCGCCCTCATCCCCTTCGCCAGGCGTTCCGTCGAGCGGGAGCGGCAAACTGGTCGGGATATTCTGATCGTAGTCGTCCAAGAACACGCCAAACCCGGTGGCGTCCTCGTAGTGGCCGTTGGTGTCGACAAACAGGGCGGTGAAGGTAGAGCCTTCGAACTCGGCACCTTCGACCAGGCTATTGCCTTTCCCGTTCTGCAATTCGTCCACGTCCAGACGGAACTCGAGCGTTTCGCCAGGGTCCCAGCCAACAGTGTTGATGATCAGTTGCGTACCGCCATCGACCACGGTGAACCCGGTCACGGTGAAGCCGTCACTGGAGACGACTTCGAAGCCGAAGGGGGCACCCGCCCCCAGTCCACCCTGGGCGATATCGAAGAAGGCGTCTCCTTCACTCAACCCATCGAACTGCTTATCGGTATTGATGACAAACTGCGTCAGCTGGGTCCCTTGGACCCCTCCCTGCCATTCGACGATGAAATTATCACCGGCGGTGTCAGTGAACTGGGTCGTGTCTTCGTTGTAGACAACTCCCACGTCCAGATCTGGAGCAGGTGTGGCAGATAGCATCTGCCGCGGCTCCATCTGTTCGAATCGCAGGGACCGGCCTGCAAAGTTCACCATGGGCAGGGAGCCCATCGCGCTGCGCAAACGACGACGCAAACCTCGGGCACTTCGTAGCAGCACGGCTATCGACCTCCGTGTCGAATCTCAATGCTATGGTATCTTCGCACAAATGCAGCACACCAGGCCGCAGGGCATCCCTGCTTAGCGACCAGAACGCGCTGGAACTCGGGCAACGTCAGGAGCACCTTCTCGCGTTGCCCAAAAACGGATGGTCGTGTCAAAACCGCCCGACACAAGTTGACCGTCGACGGGATCGTAGACCATGGAGGTCACCGAACCTTTGTGCCCCACCAAACGCATGACTTCGGCCTGAGAACTGAGTTCGTGCAGACGCACGACGTTGTCGGTTCCGCCTGACGCCAACAGGCTGTCTGTGCAGAACACCAGAGAATAGATCCGGCCAGGCTGAACCGGCAAGGTGGCGAGTGCTTGGCCTTGGGCATTCCAAAGTCGAATGCTTCGTCCTTCGCCGCCGGTCGCCAGTTGGGTTCCATCGGGACTGAAGGCCAGACTGCGAACGCGGCGCTCGTCAGATTGCACGGTCCATCGTTCGGTGCGGTCGGCCAGGTTCCAAGCTCGGATGTATCCACCTCGTCCGGCAGCAACCAACATGTCACCCCGGGGGGAGAATTCAATTTCTCGCATATCCGCGGTGGGAGCTTCGAGCTGGGCAACCGGCTCACCGTTGGCCGAATAAAGCCGGACAATGTTCTCAAACCCGCAGGTAGCCAACAGTTGGCCGTCACTCTGATACGCCAAGGCGTAGATGGCATCGATCGATTCTCGCAATGCCACACGACGTGTCCGTGAGGCAACGTCCCACAAGATCACCTGACGGTCATCACCAGCGGTTGCCAGCGTCTTTCCGTCGGGGCTGAACTTGATCGCCCGAACCCAATCTCGGTGGCCCTGCAAGGTCTCCACCAGGGCACCGGTCTTGTAATCCCAGAGGCGAACGAGATGGTCGTCGCCGGCACCTGCCACCAGCTTACGATCAGGGCTGATCGCCAAGGTGGAGAGTACCGGTGCATCTACATTCGGTGCAGCGCGGGGAACATCGATCACCCGCTGCGATAGCACAATTTGAGGGTCGGCGAATGCCAACGAACCGGTGGCCCAATAGGCGAGACCCGTTAGCAGTGCACAACCAAGCGAATTAGACATGCCGAACGTCCTTGAACCTGCATGTAAATCAGTGGACGAATTTCGCCTGCCACGGTGACCAGCAGTCATTGCTGGCGCGAGTGGGCAGCCCGGTTCCGCAACTCTAGCGCGATTCCGGTTTCTCGTACTATCGGCACAACCTCAGCCGTTCCTCAGTTGAATTTACGAGTTCTACGGGGGGTTTGTGGGTGTCATGGGACCCGTAGGGTTGCTCACCGCCATGGAACTGCAAAGTTGAGTCCACCATCGCTTTAAGCTGTAGCGATTATGCAGGTTCTTCCGATAAGGCAACCACGGTGATTCACCGCGTGACTGCTGTCACCTCTGGACCACCAACGTTCGTGCCAACGTCGCAGACCACCCGGTGCCGCTGATGCCCCGTTCCATCCAACAACCAGTCCGTTGCAAACCGCAAGAGGTTCGTCGCAGGCGTACCTTCGGTAACTGGGTTTGTGGCGCTCTGCGTATCAGTTGCTTCGGCTTGTTGCTGATGTCCCTGACCGGATGTGGGCTGGTGCCGAAAATGGTACACGAGCCGGTCTTCTATAATCCGTATCCGCAACTCGCACGCGTGGCGGTTGCCCCGTTCTTCAATCTAAGTACCGAACCAGCCGCCGACGGCAGACAGTTTGCCCTGGCCTACTTCGAACAACTGCAATCCGTGCGAGGTTTCGAAGTGGTACCGGTGGGCGTGGTTGAGCAGGCCATGGCCGCGCATCATCTTTCGCTCTCCAGTCCGAACGACGCCAGGACTCTGGCGCAGATCCTCAATGTGGACGCCATTGTGGTGGGTGCCATCACGGACTACTCCGCGTACGAGCCGCCCCGGTGTGGGCTACGCGTGGAGTGGTACGCGGCCAATCCGCTGCTGCATCCTATTCCCGTAGGCTATGGGCTCCCGCTAGGTACTCCGGAAGAAGCCGACATACCAGCCAAACTTCGCTACGAGGCTGCTATGGCCGAGGCCCGCGGTCGCCTTGCCGCTCTGACGCCGGCCTACGAGCCTTCGCCCGTTCCGCCGGTTGTCGAAGAACCACCCGTCCCACCACCGGCAGATCCGTATGGGCAGATCCTGGAAAGACGGGTTCCGCCGACGGTTGTCCACGCCGCGGCCACCACGGTCTTCACACCGCCGGAAACCATCGGTGCGGTGGGCACTGCCGGATCTGGCCAGGCGTGCTTGCTGCCAGGAGTCGAAGGTGCCGAACCAACACTCGAACCAGTCATGCGGCATACGCGCGTCTTCCAATCCACCGATCCAGACTTTGCCTCGGCACTGCGTGAGTACTTCGCCTCGAGGGCAGAGACACGCTACGGCGATTGGCAATCGTATTTACTGCGTAGTGATGACTTTGTGCGTTTCTGCATGCACCTGCACATTGCCGAAATGCTGACCGCCCGTGGCGGCGCTGGCGAAAGTGAAGTGGTGTGGCGATGGCCTGACAACCGATAACCAAACTACACGCGTTGCAAGTTGGGTGATCTGCCGGATGCGAACTTCAGGCAGAACACAAGCCCTGGCAAAAGTTGCTGATTGCCAAGAACTTTCCAATTTGAGTCAAGTCTAAACGGCCACTCGAAGAGTTTCTGCAACCACGCGTCGTTGCAAACCGCCCGATGGCCGAGCTGTGCACGCAGCTGAAATGGTTGAAATCATTCATCGTTCTCCGGTAGTTGAGTGCATCAAGTCGCACTCGGCAATCGACGGATAATCACACGTGTTTCAGGGAGGGAACCGGCGTGAGTCAAGACATCAATGTGATGGCCCTGGTCAAAGGCACCGAGCGTTACGTTTTCTTGTACGACGACTCGAGCCGCGCTGAAACGCTACGGACCCTAGGGCGTTATGCCTCGGATCCAGATCTCAGTTTCACCTGGTACGATGCTGCCGTCCTGAGCCAAAAGATCCGTCAAGAGAGCGAACAGCCGAAGAACAACCGGATCGATATGCCGATCTCGACCGACTTCGAAGAACTGTTCTGAGTGGACGAGGCAGGTTTGTTGCTTCCCTGAAGGAGCACAGGTGAGGTATGGCGACGCAGACGGACATCACCGAAGCCTGCGACCGCTTCCTGCAATACCTGCGCGTGGAGCGCAACGCTTCAGACTTGACCATCAAGAGCTATCGCGAAGACCTGAACGGACTGGTTCAGTACATGACCGAGGCGTACGAAGGTGCGCCTCCCTCGCCTGCATTGATCAGCACGTTCGACCTGCGCGGATATGTGGCCAGCCTGCACGAGCATGGATACGCAAAGACCACCATTGCCCGGCGGTTGGCCTCGCTGCGCAGTTTCTTTCGGTTCGGTCGCCGAGACGGTTGGTGCGATAGCAACCCTGCGGCCCCATTGCGGACGCCGCGCAAGCAGCGAAAACTACCGCACTTTCTTTCGAACGACGAAGTCGGCACGTTGCTCGAAGCCCCGCCTGCCAACCAGGTGGCTGGCCAGCGAGATCGGGCCATTCTCGAGACGCTCTACTCGGCCGGCTTGCGCGTCAGCGAGCTGGTGGGGCTCAACGATGGGGATCTCGACTTCGAAGCCAGTATTCTCCGGGCCCGAGGTAAAGGACGCCGCGAACGTCTGGCACCGCTCGGGTCGTACGCCACGGCGGCTGTGCAGTCCTACCTGCAAGTCCGCACGCTCAATCCTCGCCAACCATCCGGCCCCGAGGCACCCGTGTTTGTCAACCGATTCGGCAACCGGCTCACCACGCGTAGCGTTGGCCGAATGCTGGAGAAGTACCTCAAACAAACCGGGCTGGACTCGCGAACTTCGCCGCACACGCTTCGGCACAGTTTCGCCACGCACCTGTTGGATCGCGGCGCAGACATCCGCAGCGTCCAGGAGTTGCTCGGCCACAAGAGTCTCACCACCACGCAGATCTACACGCACACCAGCACCGCCGGACTCCGCGCCGTCTACGAGAAAGCCCACCCCAGGGCCGGCTAGGAATGTGCGTAATGCGCGTCATCCTAGTGCTTTGTCACGGCAAAGTTTCGGGTGCCATGCCCTCGCGCTCAAGCTTCGGGTTATGAGTCTCAATCCTAGTCGTCAATCTCAAACCCTGCCAAATGCGGAGCGATGCGGGCCACTGTTTTGATACCGATGCCGCGGACACGCTGCAGATCGTCGGGTGTGCGGAAGGCCCCTTGGCTTTCGCGATCCGCGACAATTCTGCGGGCTAGCGTTTCGCCGATGCGCGGCAATTGCGCGAGCTCGGGCCAGGAGGCTCGGTTTACGTCCACACGAAATTGAAATTCGCGTGGACGCTCGGCTTCGAATTCCACCAACCGCGGCGCGAGCCCTGCCATTCCTGACTGCTGCCACCATGTGCCCACTGCAGCCGCTAACAACATGCAACCGACGCACGCCACAACGCGCTGGTCCTGCTTGCGGAGCCAAGTGTATTGCGGACGGGTCGGCATGCGGGTGCCTCACAGCTATGAGGGGGACTTGCGCGGTTTGATCTGATCGAACCCAACCAGCGGTTGCAGCACTTTGGGAATCGCGATGGACCCATCCGCCTGTTGGTAGTTCTCTAAGATCGCCACCAAGGCTCGGCTGATGGCCACGGCCGTGCCGTTGAGCGTGTGGACGAACTGCGTCCCCTTTTCTCCCTTGATCCGATAACGAGTTCCCAGCCGCCGGGCTTGGTAATCGGTGCAATTGCTGGTGCTGGTGATCTCGCCAAACTCGCCGCCGTCGCCCCGTCCTGGCATCCAGGCTTCGAGATCGAACTTGCGATAGGCGGGCGCACCTAGATCGCCGGTCGATGTATCCACCACCCGGTACGGGATGCCGAGCGAGTCAAAGATCTCGCACTCAATGGCACATAGGGCATCGTGCATCTCGTCGCTTTGCTCAGGCGTGGTGAAGGCAAACATCTCCACCTTGGTAAACTGGTGGACGCGAAAGATCCCCCGGGTTGCGCGGCCATACGCGCCGGCCTCGGTGCGAAAGCAGTGACTGATGCCGCAGATGCGAATCGGCAGGTCTTCGACATCCAGAATCTGATCGCTGTACAGTCCGCCCAGTGTGATCTCCGCTGTGGCAACCAGACTCAGGTCCGTATTCTCAACACTGTAGATCTGCGTCTCCGAACCCCGTGGCTGAAAGCCGACACCAGAGAGGATCTCGTTGCGAGCCAGGTCGGGCGTGATCGTGGGCGTGAACCCTTTGTCGATCAGCACGCCAACCACATATCGCTGCAGCGCCAACTCCAACAGCACGGCTTCGTTCTTGAGAAAATAGAACCCATGCCCTGCAACTTTGGATCCACCTTCCAGATCCATCAGGTCCAGGTTTTGGGCCAGGTCCACATGATCCAGGGGCGTGAAGTCGAACTTGGGGATCGGCGTCGCACCCCGTTTCACTTCCAGATTGGACTTGTCGTCCATCCCGTGCGGAGCATCGGGGTGCGCCATGTTGGGGATCGCCCGATGCAGCTCGTCAAGCTCGGTCTCCACGACATCCAAGCGTGCCTGAGCGTCGTCCTTCTGGGCTCGGAGGGCCTTGCCCTGTTCCTTACGTTGCTCGCGCTCCTCGGCGTCCTTGGCCTGACCGATGGTCTTGGAGACTTCGTTGGCTCGGCGATTGAGTTCTTGCACTTCGGTCTGAAGTACGCGCAGTTGCTGTTCGAGCTGAACGAAGCGGTCTACATCTGCGTGCATCCCACGATGGGCAATGTTCGCTTTGACCGCGTCCACGTTCTCGACGATGAACTTCCGATCCAACATGATCGAATCCGTTCCTTCCTAGCATCGGTGAGGTGCAAAGTAATCTCTGACGAAATGGAGCCTGGCAAAACCGATCAGGTTCGCCAACCCTGACGATTAGGCAGGATATCGGCCGGTGGAAACGCTGTCCAGTGACGGTGTTAGCCCGATATGGGCAAAGTGCAAGCTTGCCAGAACCCCCGTCCCCGCATCGGCAGCCGGGGAGTTCAAACCCAGAAAGGGGAGATTTGCATCACTTGTCATGTGCTGGGCGGCTTGACCTGGCGCACGGTTTGTCAAAAGATTGAGAGTTATGGCACCTGACGATCCTACCATTCCGCCCGACTCCGTGGTCGATGCGGTCCCGATCGAAGACTACACGCTGCTTCCGGCCGAACCGAACGTAGAACGGTATTCGGGGCCGCGGGCACGCAACGTGTGGACCTCTCGCATTTCATCAGATCAATCCATCAGTCGGCAATTCTCGCTCAGCCATTTGTTCATCTTGATGACCGCCGTTTCCTTGATGCTGGTGCCCGTGACCTGGCTGCCGTTATCGACATTCGCCGGCCTGCTGGGCATCGCCACACTGGCTGGCCTGGCCGTGATCAGCCTGTGGCAGTTGGAAGCCTTGATCGTCCACGTCAGTTGGTGGTGCCTGTTCTTGATCTACATCACCACCGGCACGCTCGCAATTCTCGGCTGGTAGCCAAGCGGCTCAAGTGCTTTAGTCTGTCAGGATCCGCGCGGTCAGATCCCGCATCTACAGCCGATCATCCAGAACGACTAGCTCACACAGCTCTTGGGAACGGCGGCGCGCGTTCGGCGCATCCTGTGACGTGCAATGTACTTTCGATCCGGCGATCCTTGATTCGTGCGTTGACCCTGAAGGTTGAGGGTCGTAAGCTTTTACCAGATATTCTACTGCCGATGATGGTTTACGGTCCGGAAACGCACATGCTCACTAATTCTTCACTCGCCAGGGCTGCCACCCCGCTTCACCCTTTGAATGCGGAGAAACTCGTCGAGCAGACAGTGAGCGCCCTGCGCGAGGAGATTCTCTCGGGGCATTACACGTCCGGTCAGACACTTCCCTCGCAGGGTGCCATGAGCGCCGAGTTGGGTGTCTCACGTAGTGTCGTGCGCGAAGCGATGCGAACCTTGCAATCGCAGGGTTTGGTCACGGTGTCGCAAGGCAAACGCCCTTCGGTCTTGCCGGCTGGCCCAAGTGCCGTGATCGAAACGCTTGGCACGCTGGTCGCTCGGTCAGGCGTGTCGTTGATGCAACTGCTCGAAGTGCGTCGACCGCTTGAGATCGAGATTGCCGCTTTGGCTGCAAAACGTCGCAATGCGAGCCAGCTTCAGCGAATGCAAGAATCCATTCAAGAACTGGAACATGCTGAAAGCATCGAGGCGGGAACCGCCGCTGATGTCCAGTTCCACAAAGTCCTGGGTGAAGCGAGTGATAATCCCCTGTTTGGAATCGTACTGGATGTGTTTGCTACGCTGCTGCGTGATTCGAGACGCCACACCATCCAGCAGAGCGGCAAGTCGACCGCCATCCACCATCATCGTCAGATTCTGGCCGCCGTTGCCGACGGTGACGCCACGGCCGCGCGCGATAGGATGATTGCCCATATGGTGCAGACCGAGAAAGACATCCGCTCCAGTTCCCAGGACGGTTCTGTTGGCACCGATTGACCGTGTGGAATTCAAAGAGTATCACCCAGGATCTGCAGGCATCCATTTCCCGCGACTGCGACAGCACGTGACCAACCATGAAGGCCATTCACGAAGCATTCCACAAAGGATTGTTCGTCCTTGATCTCAAGGCACGTAACACCAAGACCATTTTTCAGCAGGTCCTCAACTTCTTGGTGACTCAGGAAGAGTTGCCGCTCGAAAAGCGGGACCAGGTGGAAAAGGCGCTACTCGACCGAGATGCCGAAGGTTCAACCGCCATCGGGCATGCCACAGCGCTTCCGCATGCGTATCTCGAAGGTTTAGAGAAACCGCTGATCGCCTTCGTGAGGTTGCAGCGACCGCTGAATCTCGGGGCACCAGACGGTATTCCAACTCGCTACTTCTTCGTCTTGCTGGGGCCAACGGATAGCGCGGCCGTGCATATCGAAACGCTGATGCACATTGCGCAGTTGATGTCTGACGACGAATTTCGCTACGAGCTGGGGGCCGCCCGAACGCGGACGGACCTACTCGAGGCGTTTGCCAACTTCCACGAGCGCGTTGCCCAAGCGCCCACAAAACCTCCCCGGGAAGTCCCAGAAGGACTACGTTTTACGGGACGACTGGCCGGCGGACTGATCGGAGACATCCGGCGTCGCTGGCCCAACTACTTGCAGGACTTTCGCGATGGTCTGAATCTCAAAGTGCTCGGTGCCGCCATCTTTTTGTTCTTCGCCTGCATTGCGCCCTCGGTAACCTTCGGCGGGGTGATGGAAGCGCGGACCCATGGGCAGATTGGTGCTGTGGAGATGATTGCAGCCAGCGCTCTCTGCGGTGTGCTGTACGCGCTGTTCTCCGGCCAGCCGCTGATCATTCTCGGTGGTACCGGTCCGCTGTTGATAATCACGGTCATCCTGTACGACTTGTGCGAGGAGTTGAGCGTCCCGTTTCTTCCCACGTACACCTGTGTTGGTCTGTGGACGATGTTGTTCCTGCTCATCTTAGCGGTGACCGATGCCAGCGCGCTGATGCGGTATTTTACGCGTTTTACGGACGAAGTGTTTGCCGCGTTGATCTCACTGATTTACATCTACGAAGCGGTTCATGCGGTCTATCTGATTTTTAAACGCGTCTATTCCACCGAGCTCACGCATGACACGGCATTCTTGACGCTGATGTTGGCATTGGGAACCTTCTTCATTGCACTGAATCTGTCGCGCATCAATCGCAGCCGGTATCTGCTTCCTAAGATGCGGGAGTTTTTGACGGACTTTGGGCCGATGATCGCGCTCGGCCTGATGACGGCAACCGCCTGGATGTTCAGCAGTGATGTGCATCTGATCAACCTCAAAGCGCCCGAAAGCTTTGGGCCAACGATGGTGGGGCGTTCGTGGTTGCTCAGCCCCTTTGACGCGCCCCGTTGGGTATGGTTTGCCTCGGCAGTTCCCGCTTTGCTCGTCGCGGTACTCTTCTATTTGGATCAGAACATCACGTCACGTCTGGTCAACAGTGCCGATAACAAACTCCGCCGAGGCGAAGCGTATCACCTGGATCTCGTGGTGGTAGGTCTGTTGGTCGGGGTTTGCTCCATGTTCGGCCTCCCTTGGCACGTGGCAGCCACGGTTCGCTCGTTGAACCACATCCGCAGCCTGGCCACCGTCGAGGAAGTGGTAGGGTCCAACGGCGAGCGACGCGAGCAGATTGTCCATGTTTGCGAGAATCGTCTCTCGGGGTTGGGGATCCACTTGCTGGTTGGGGGATCTTTGTTGCTGTTGCCGCTGCTCAAGACCATTCCCATGGCGGTGCTCTACGGCATCTTTCTCTACATGGGCGTGGTCTCGATGAAAGGAAACCAGTTCTTCGAGCGGATGAGCTTGTGGTTCATGGATTCGGCCTTGTATCCCTCAACGCATTACATTCGCCGGGCTCCCCTCAACGTGATCCATCAGTTCACGCTGGTTCAGGTCATTGCCTTGGGGACACTCTGGTGGGTGAAGACAGCCGATCCCATGATCGCGATCTGGTTCCCGATGATTATCGGCTTGCTGGTGCCTGTCCGATTGTTGATGAATCGTTACTTCCAGCCAGAGCACCTTGCTGTGCTTGACGCCGAAGAGACGCCGGACGAAGAGGGTTCGGATTGGGGATCCGGATAGGAGACTCGCCAACTCCGCAAACGTTCAAAGGCCCAACAGGTATGTCGGAATCCGGTCGGCAGGTTCCTTCAGGCGAAGGTTGCCAACGAGTGCCTGAACTTGCTTGAGAGGAATGTGCCCGGCACGCCACAACTGCTCGAGACTGTTGAGCGCGGCGAGAACCTCGTACGAGTTGCCGGTCTTGATCACTTCTGCGAGCGTTTCGGCGGAAGTTGCCGACTCGCCCAGGTAGGCAAGCGATTCGGCGGCCACAATGCGGACATCTGCTGCCTGGTCGGCAACTGCCTGATGGAGAGGCTCTCTGGCATCGGACGCCTGGTCTTTGAGCAACAAACAGCCCATCGCTCCCCAGTAGCGAACCACCGGATGCGGGTCGGCCAGCGCCTTGGTGAAGTGGTTCAGGTTGGCCACTTCACGAACCGTGGCACGGTTGGCCAGCGGGATGATCCGCTGGATCGGGTAGGCCTCGCTGTTCGCGTATTCGTACAGCGTCTGATCTCTCGGAAGCCAGGCGAACATGCCTTCGGGGATGAACCCTGTGTCTCGCATCTGCAGCATTTCGCGTTCGAGTTGCTGCCGTCGTTCGGCCATCACCGTGGCGTACTTGGGATTGTCAGCCAGATTGTGGATCTCAAAGGGATCGGCGAGTACGTCGTACAGTTCTTCGGCAGGCTTGGGCTGCCAGTAGCGAGCCTGGACCTGATTGCAGGCTCCCTGCTGGTAAGCTTCGAACCAACTTCGCATGCTCGGGAGCACACGGAACGGATAGCTGTAGTACTGCCCCCACGGCAAGTGGGGACTGTAGTTGCGCACGTAGCGAAACTGCTTGTCGCGAATCGCTCGCACCGTGTCGTAGCGTTCATCCATCCGGCCACGAAACAAGAACACGTAGTCGCGCGGCGATGCTTTCGGTCCCAGGAAGGGCTGCCCTTGGTAGTTGTCAGGAACAGGAATCCCGCACAGGTGCAGCACGGTCGCCGGTAGATCGACGAAGCTGACGGGTTGCTCAACCCACTGACCGGCATCTGCCGGCGCCAGGTGCGACCAGGCTTTGGGGAACTTGACGATCAGCGGCACACGAGTGCCTGAGTCATGGATGTTGCGTTTGCCGCGCGGCAGCGCTCCACCGTGATCCGAGTAGTAGAACACCAGGGTGTTGTCGGCGAGACCTGACTCTTGCAGTTCGTCGAGCAACGCCCCCACTTCTTGATCCATGCAGCATCATTTGGTCGTAGTAGTTGGCCCAATCCAGGCGAATCGTCGGCGTATCCGGATGGTAGGGGGGCAACTCGACCTGTTCTGGTGCAACTGACAGGGAGTTGAGATCTTTGCCCTTTTGCGGCGCAACCCGGCTCTCGTGACTTGTGCCAAGATTGAAAACGGCAAAGAAGGGGTGATCGGCCGGGCGATTCTTGTAGTGGGCCTTGTTGTTGCTTGCGTCCCAGGGCATGCCTGCGTTGGCCACGTTGTAGTCGGTCTTGGAGTTGTTGGTGCAGTAGTACCCTGCCGCTCGGAGTAGTTGTGGGTAGAGCTTGAATCCCTGGGGGATGGCCACCTTGCTGCGGTGGTGATGCACCCCTGCCGAACAAGCATACATGCCGGTAATCAGAGTCGATCGGGCCGTCGAACATACCGGGGCATTTGCGAAGGCATTGCGATAGCGGACCCCTGCGGTGGCCAGGCGGTCTAAGTTGGGGGTCTTGGCCAAGGGGTCCCCGTAACACCCCAGGTAGCAGCTGTTATCCTCGCTGGTGATCCACAGGATATTGGGGCGGTCTGGCTTTTCTGCCGCGGCTACTCCCGCAGAGAAAGCGAGCGCGCCAACGAAGCCCATGCAGGTACAGACGCTCAAGAGCAAAACTCGGCACGCATTTCGTTGTGGCATATCAGCTCTCACCAAGTCGTTTTGGGGCACTGCTTCGTTTGCGGGAAGCCACCGTAGCCGCTCGCTAATCCTTGAGCTGGAACAATCGCTTCAAGGCATCGAGCAGCCCGTGAGGGACGCCGTCGCGGGCTTCGTCTCGGAGCGATTCCAAGGGGGGGTGCAGCAGTTTGTTCATCAACCGATCAAAGGCCAGTGTGATCTCGCGGCGCGAACGTTCGTCCAGATCCGGCAGTTTGTTGAACAGCCTGTGCAGTTCGTCTTCTTTGGGTCGTTGCCAGCCTTGTTTGAGGCGCTGGATGATCGGCCCTGTTGGCCGATGATAAAGTTCGGCCATGAACTTGGAAACTTCCTGCTGCACAATGCCGAGGGCATTCGGCAACTCCTGTTCCCGCTGCTTCCGGTTGCGGTCGCAGGCTTCGCGAAGATCGTCAATGGAATACAGGTAGACCCCCAGGCTGTCGCCAATGGCGGGGTCAAAATCGCGAGGAATGGCGAGGTCGAGGACCAGCAAGGTACGTTGGAATCGGGCCGCTTCGATCCGGCGAAAATCCGCGAGTGTCACCACCGGTTCGGTGGCTCCCGTGGTACTCACAATCAGGTCCGCAGCGGTGACCTGCTCCATCAGCGCACTCCAGGGTAGCGCGTGACCTCCGTACCGCTGGGCGAGTTCGGCCCCGCGCTCGAAGTTTCGATTTACCACGGTGATGTGTTTGGCTCCGGCACCAACCAGGTACTGGAGCGTTTCTTCTCCCATCTCGCCGGCCCCAATCACTAGCACCGCCTTGTCAGCAAAGTCTTCGAAGATGCTGCTGGCAAAGTCGTTGACCGCCACGCTGGGGATACTCACCCGCTTTTGCTGGATGGTGGTCTCCGAAGCAACGCGCTTGGCGACCCGTTGGGCGGCTTGAAAGATTGCGTGCGTCAGCGGGCCAACGCTCCCTTGGTCCTGGGCCAGGTCATAGGCCTGTTTGACTTGGGAAAGAATCTGGGGTTCGCCGACCACCATGCTGTCGAGACTCGCCGCCACGGTGAACAGGTGCAGCACGGCATCTTCGCCATCACGTTCGAAAAGTTCGTCAAAGACTTCATCGATGGCCACTCCATGGAAATCCGCCATGAAGTGTGCCACGTCTTGATGCGTGGGGGCGGCAACCGCTTCTTCGCAGGCCAGGTACAGTTCGACCCGATTGCAGGTCGAAAGCAGCACCGCTTCGGACTGCGGAAAACGACTTCGCAAATCGGTCAACGCGCTGGCTGCCTGCGCAGCGTTAAATGCCAGACGCTCACGCACCTGCACGCTCGATCGGTGATGGCTACAGCCTACCAGTTGCACTTTCATGCGTGCCCCTCGTCTGCGGTCATCACGCTATGTTGGAACTGCATCGCTGCGGACGCCGGAGCGGACTCGATCGGTTTGCCATGCCGGGGCGAAAGCAAGAAGCCCACCAACGCGAACAGCAGGAAGAGGAAATTGGCCAGCGTCAGGTACGCCACTTTTCGACCTTGGCGGGCAGGTTTGTAGAACGCGTTGAACGTGGCACTCAGCACCATCCAACCTACCAGGGCACTGCTGCTGGCCACGACGGGGTCGGTCCACCAGATTTCTTCATGGATCAGTTTGCTGAGCATCAGGCAGGAGATGAACCCTCCCAACAGGAAGAAGAGCGAAAAGACAATCGCCCTGGCGTTGATCTTCTGCAGCCATTCCAAACTGGGGAGTCGCAGGCCGGGGCGCGGAAGCTTCTTGTGTTTCAAACGCCAGGCTTGGATCAGGTACATCACGCCGGAAAGAAAACCAACCATCACCCCAGCACTTCCTACCACGAGACACAGGCCATGGGTGGCGGCCCAGATGGCGGTCCCTTGCTGCTTGTGGAACGGTTGCGGGTCTGCCAGCAAGATTGCCACGGCAATCAGCCCTAGCACCAGCGGAAGAAAAAACACCCCGAGCGACTGTTTGGCGTGGTAGTACGCCACGAACAGATAGAACAGCATCAGCATCAGGGCGGCCATCAAGTACCAATCCGCTTCGCTGGCCAGCGGAGGCTGACCGTGCTGTTGCCACTGGGCCAGCATATCCAGGAGCTGCGCTATCACACCGGCGACGGCAAAGCCTACCATCAGCACTCCCCGGACTCCGCTCCGGAAGAAGATGCGCGAGACTTCCAGCAGCAGTACTACAAAGTAGCTGGCCGCGAAGCAGGTGATGCTGATTTTGTCAAACATGATCCGCAAACAACCGTCGATTCCACCAAAGATCCACTCGCCATTGTAGAACAGTTGTCCCAACTGTTCAGGGACTACCAACAAAGTTTCGGACGCTTCTGCACGTGAACCGATTTGAGCGGTGCTATGTCCTCGCTTGCGGGGCATGGCACCCGTACTAAAACCTGACTCAAATGGAACGTTGATTCTTTTAAGGCAATTAACGAGGTACGCCGACAAGCCAAGCACTTCCGCGGTCCGCCGATTAGACGCAATACGTAGTCTAATCCACTGGTGCGTTGTGGGGCAGGTGCTGAAGTGGCGGATTGGCAGGTTGCTCAATGCGCACCCGCGGCAACTTCAGGGCAACCGGACTGACCGACATAACCGACATAGCCGGCAAACTTCATCGGTCGGTAGTGGCAGACGCCACCGGTTGTCGCGAGGGACCTGGCTGATGCGAAACGTGGAGATACTTACGCGACCGTTTCGCTGATGCACTGGGCCGGTTGAGTGTCGCGTGTCGTAGTCGGCGCGGCCTGTTCTGCCGAGGCTGTGGGGCGCTGCTTGCGGGCTTGAGCGTCACGCTGGAGCCGATTCCAAATAAACGGCGAGACCAACTGCCCAAAATAGTGCCGTGGGAAGTTTGGCATGTTCGCAATGCCAACATTCGACGGTGCAGGGCGCTCGTTGGGAGGAAGGTACCGGGTTCCGAATACCACGTCCCACACGATCAGGTTCGCCCCATAATTGGAGTTCCCTTCGCGCAGCTTTCGCGAATGGTGCCAGCGATGCAGTTCTGTCATGCTGAAGACCCAATTCAACGGGCCCAACCGTAAGTCCACATTCGCATGCTGGAACATCCCAATCACGGCCGTGTAGAGGGTATACAACGCCAGAACTTGCACGTCCGCCCCCAGCAGCACCAGCGGCGTGGTTTCCAAAGCGTAGTGTGCCAGTGAGTCGACTGGGTGGAACCGGCACGAGTTGAGCCAGTACAAGCGTCGCGAACTATGATGCGTCGCGTGAAATCGCCACAAGAACGCATGCTCGTGACAGGACCGATGCCACCAGTAGACGCCCAACTCGGCCACTACCAACGCCAACCCGAGTTGCAAAACCAACGGCCAATGCGAAGGCCAGAGTGCCAAACCGAACCCTGCCGAAAGCCAGGCCGCACCGGCGACGAGTGCGCTCCTCAGCAACCCGTCGAACAGTGGCGGGACGAGCATGGTCGAAAACATCACGTGTGCCAGGTCCGTTGGCACGTCTCCCTGGTGTTGATGCCAGTAGTTGGTGTAAGGGAGTACCCACTCCAAGACCATCAAGGTCAAGCCAGCGGCGATGGAAACCACACCCACCACCAACCCCGGTGACCAACCCTGGCCCATGCCCCACACCGTTGCCAGGTGAGCACTTCCCAACAACAGCGGAAAGATCGTCCAGGCCAACAGAGTTCGCCATTTGGACCCGGTGAGTGTAGGCACTTCTCCGGGTTCCATTTGGCCAGATGACACGGTGGTTCGGGCGGGAACAGCAGTAGCGTCTGGCGCGTGGTTCATGAACTCTCAACCCGTTCACAGCAATTGAAACAGCAGTAGCAGTCGGCGTACTCGAACTGTTTCGGTGCCGAAGCCTGCGGAACCTGAACGCAGTTTGCTTGTTCGCTAGATCCGTTAAGCCCAACATCCATGGAACGCTGGTCACAATCGGTGCGAGTGTGGCTCGGCGTTCAATGCGGCGATTCCGTCTCATTGCTACGTCCGGACCCCACGGCTGCGGTTTGCGCACAATGTTCAACTCAGGCCATCCACGTTCGTCGTAAGTTCAGGCGAAGCGGGCAATGTGGCCAAACTCGGGGCTGCTTCCGGTCGAAGCAGTGAAAGGGCCAGACCTGCCTGTAGATCGGCGCGCTGTGAGTGAAACGTCGCCCCACTGCGATGGTTCCACAATCGGTACACCGATAGGCACTTTCACGACGCCACCGCCACAACCAGCGAGTGTTGTCTGGGGCTCCACTGGCTTCACCTGCCTGCTTACCTTGCCTTCCGACGCTTGATTGACATCGCTTGATTCACCACTTTGCACCCCTCCTTGCCGATGGCGCCGATGCCCCAGCAGCCCAACGTATCTGACCCTCAGGCGAACCATTTCCAAGAAACCTTGGATCAGTCGCCGCTGCCCGGAACTCCGTTACCGTTGTTGGCCCCTGCGCCGAGCGACGACTTGCAACGGGATCCGACGCGCGGAATTGCGCACCTGGTCGAACTCCAAGCACGGCAGAAGCCGGATGCGGACGCGTTGGTCATCGGTGACCAACATTGGACCTACGCCGAGGTCAACCAATCAGCGAACCGTCTGGCCCGACATCTTCGCGAGCAAGGAATTGATCAAAATCACCGGGTGGGCATTTGCGTAGATCGTCACTCTCCGCACTGGGGTGTTGCGGTGCTGGCCGTGTTGAAAGCCGGCGGCGGCTACGTTCCGTTGGATCCCAAGGGCCCGCTCGCTCGACAAACCAAGATTCTGTTGGACTCGCAACCGACGTTGGTGATGACATCTGCCCAGCACAAGGACACGCTTGCTTCACTGGGCGGTGTCTCCAACCTGCTTTGCCTGGACAGCGTTGAGCCAGCTTTGTCAGGCATTGCGGATACGAACCTGTCGGTGGTGCATCATCCGGACCAACTTGCGTACGTGATCTATACATCGGGTTCGACGGGCAGTCCCAAAGGGGTTGCGATGCCGCAAGGTCCGCTGATGAACCTGCTCGACTGGCAGTTGGCGAGTTGGGGATCGCACCAAGCGGCGCGAACGTTGCAGTTCGCAGCGACAACGTTCGACGTGGCGTTTCAAGAATTGCTGAGCATTTGGGCGGCCGGCGGAACACTCTTTCCCGTGTCAGACTCCGTTCGCACAGATCCGATCGCGCTACTGCATCAGCTTTGCGAATTCTCCATCCAGCGCGCGTTTCTACCGGTGGCTGCTTTGCACTACCTGGCCGAAGCCGTGCAACGAACCGGCCTGGTGCCGAGCGCACTCCGCGAGATCATCACCGCTGGAGAACAGCTCGAAGTGACGCCAGCCGTCCAGCATTTGGCAAAACGCCTCCCCGAACTCAGCCTGAGGAATCAGTACGGCCCAACCGAAACCCATGTGGTGACGGAGCATGTCTTGTCCCCGGGTATCGAGTGGGAGCGGTTTCCTCCGATCGGTCGGCCTATCTCTCAGGTGCGTGTGCATCTGCTCGACGAAGCGGGAAAGCGGGTTCCGGCTGGAGAGCGGGGTGAGTTGTATCTGGCCGGTGCGGCCTTGGCCCACGGATATTGGAATTGTGAGCGCTTGACCTCAGAACGCTTCGTGCAACTTCCGGACGTTGACCAGCAGCGGTTGTACCGGACGGGTGACATGGTGAGTGCGGACCGCGATGGAGTTCTGACTTTCTTGGGTCGAGCGGACCATCAGGTGCAGATCCGCGGTCACCGTGTTGAACCGGCCGAGGTGAGTGCGGCAATCCAAAGCCATGGCGGGGTTGCTCAAGTTCTGGTGGTGGCCGAACTAGATCGAGATCAACATCCCGAACTCGTTGCCTACGTGCAAGCTGCACCCGAGTACGCCGGAAGGCACGGCGAACTGCCAGCGGAGATTCGACATTCTCTCCGGCACGAACTTCCCAAGTTCATGTGGCCGGCAGAAATCTGCCTGATCCAAGACTTCCCCCTGACTCCCCATGGCAAGGTTGATCGGCGTGCGCTGGCGAAGCAGCGAGCGGCCCATCGCCAGGACGAGCAGCAGTGCAACCATGCTGCTGAGCCGATTGCTCGGGACTCGCTCGAATGGCGTCTACTGGGTTTGTGGGAGGAAGTCCTGGAGCGACCTGTCCGGCTGGAAGAGGATTTCTTTGACTTGGGCGGGAACTCGCTCTCCGCCATGGCATTGGTCACGCGTGTGGAGCAGGAATTGGGGCGACATGCCCCGTTGGCCCAACTGTTGGAGTCCGCCACCGTGGCATCCATGGCAGCCGCTTTGCGAGACTGCATTGACCCAGAGCGGCGGCTGGTCGCCGCTGGTGCCGCTCCGTACCGCAGGCAACCGGCCGCCAGTCTTCTTCGTGCATCCCGGCGGCGGCAATGTGCTGTGTTATGTGGAACTCACACGGCACCTGCACGCCGAACAACCGGTCTACGCGTTGCAGGCACCAGGTGTGGATGGCGTTCTGGATCCAGAAGCCAGCGTCGAGCATCTGGCCGGAATGTACATCGACGCCATGATGGAGGTTCAATCGGAGGGACCGTTCGCACTGGCAGGTTGGTCGTTCGGCGGTTTAGTGGCTTTTGAAATCGCCAGACAGCTCAAGGCTAAGCAGCACGACGTTGACCTGCTGGCCGTCCTCGATGCAGGCAGGCTGTACTCACTGGGAGTTCTGACCACTCTGTTCCCTGAAGGCTTCGACAAACTGCTTGAAGTGATGCGCAGTGCCCCGTTGGATCAATTGCAGGAGTTCCGCAAGCGAACCGACATCGCCCAGTTGGTTCCGCCGACTGCGAACGAAGTGCAAGCCCGTCGGGTTTATGATGTGTTCTGTGCTAATTCCAGGGCGTTCATTGACTACCGTCCCGAGTATTACGACGGGGACGTCTGGCTGTTTCGGGCCGAAGAGAAATTTGTCCGGGGTCGTCGCGATCCCTACCGTGACTGGCCCACGCTGGCTGCCAACATTCACTCGATCACGGTGCCAGGCAACCACCTGACCATGGTGCACGCGCCCAACGTGCAGCACTTGGCGCAAGAACTGGACCGTTTGCTCTCCGTCCGTTCGCAGAACCGATAGGGCTTGACGCAGCTATTGGATTTGCTGCTGCATCCATTCGAGGTAGGCGTCCGCGCCCGCCACAATCGGCAAGGCCAGGATCTCAGGCACGTCGTACGGATGGAGCTGGGCAATGGCATCGCGGAGAGCGGGAAACACTCGGGCGTGACTCTTGATTACCAACTGCCACTCCTGAGCCGTTTCGATCTTTCCTTGCCATCGATACGTGCTGGTCACTGGTCCTACGGTTTGCACGCAAGCGGCCAGTCGCTGTTCGACAAGCGCCGTTGCAATCTGCTGGGCCACTTGAGCATCGCCGACCGTTGTCACAACTTGGATGAATGAATCCGGCATCGCAATTCTCACCAACCAGGTAGCGCACGCAAGCGTGGGCATGGCACCCGAAAACTCTGCCGTGACAAAGCGCTAGTTGTTGAACCGTACTGAGCTTCCGCTTTTGCAATCTTAACCCGAAGCGTCAGCGAGGAAGCATGACAGGCGATGTCGCCACGGTAGTCATCACGACGGAGCGTGATGACTACTTTCCTGCTGGTCAGGAACTTCAACTAACGATCTACGGACTGCATTTCGCGCTCGTCATCCTCAACGGACGATTGCGGATTGTCCAGCATGGCCCGACCAATCCCGGTTGTTGGCGCGCGGCCGTTTCCTTGACTGGCGTGGTCAAATTGGGCACGCAACGAGTCCCAGTCCACGATGAGTTTGCCACCGGTCGACGTGTGCTGCTTGCCCCAGTTGATCAACAGGTCCAGGCAAGCATGATCGATAAAGTCCAGATGCTGGAAGTCCACGAGCAACTCGGCACCGCTGGGTACTTCCTCCAGTTTTCGGGCAAGGACCGGCAAGCGGACAAAGGTGGCTGAGCCTCGCAACGTCAGCAGAGCTTGCTTGCCTCCTTCAGGAATCTCCAAGTCAGCCTTGAGGTGCGAGAACATGTACAGCAGTTTCATGGCAGACAAGCCGATGCCGACCAGCACCCCGGTGAGTAGATCTGTCACCACAATCATGGTAAGCGTCGCGAGGTAGATCCCCAGTTCGCTCTTGCCATAGCTGTAGAGCTCGCGCATCGCTTTGGGATTTACCAGCTTGTAGCCGGTGTAGACCAGAATGGCCGCCAAACTAGCGGTGGGAATCATGTTGAGCAGGAACCCCAGTCCGACCACAAAAGTCAACAACCAGACGCCGTGCAAAATGGCAGACAAGCGTGTTTGCCTCCCGCCTGCACGTTGACGGCACTCCGCACGATGACCCCGGTCATGGGAAGCCCGCCGAGCATCCCAGTCACCATATTGCCGGCACCCTGCGCCCAAAGTTCACGGTCGTAGTTGGCTCGGGGGCCGTTGTGCATTTGATCCACAGCCGTGGCGCACAGCAGGGTTTCGGCACTCGCGACAATCGCAATCACCAAGCCGGTTTGCAGGAGCAACAGCCATGATGTGTCGCGGAGTACATGCCAGCTCGGGGGATGCACCCCATCCATCAGTCGGTCAGGAACTTCGACATAGAGGACCGGCAAATAGAACATCGCACATGCCACGGTAGCAACTACCACGGCTATCAAGGGGGCGGGCACCAAACGAAATTTGCCAGGTAGCAATTGCCAGAGAAGCACCATCACAATGGTCAGCAGCCCAATCTTGGCCGCCCAAGAGTGGCTCTTAAGCAGTGGCAACAGTTGATTGATGTCTGCGGAAGCCGCGATCTGCGACTCCAATGCCTCGCTGGAAGGGCCCGTTTCCAGATCGGACAATGCCCGACGACTGCTTTTGACAGCGGTATCGCCAGCGGCAATGAGGTCACTCTTGGCCGTCTGAGGTCCTTGCAGCTGATCAAACTCCCGGACCTCTTGAACCATCGCTTCTAGCTGCTCGACGATTTCCAATTGCAGATCGATCAACGGCACCAGGCTTTCGGCTTCGAGTATGCGTTCTTGCTGCGAGGCATGCGGCGCTACGCGCTCTGCCACGAGTTCATGCACTTCTTCCTGTTTTTCGTGCAAGTGGCCAAAGTTCTTCAGCAGTGCCGTGCGGAACTGCCGGTCTTCTTCGCTGGTCCACTCCGGCAGCGGGAGGCCCTTGCGGATGGCCTGAGGGATTGTTAGGAGGTTCGTCAGCCCTGACCCCTCCGGTTTGTCGTCCACCATCACATGGAACTGGCTGGAGAAGATCAGAACCCCAATTCCGGCCAGCATGCCTTTGATCACCGCAGGCGAGACAGCGCGAAACCATTGGCCAAGCTTGCAGAGTCCTGCGATCAATTGCAGTAGCCCGGCGATGACAACCACAATCCCCAACAAAGGGAGTCCGTGTTGCTGGACAAACACGAGCACAATCACCGTCAAACCAGCGGCCGGGCCGCTCACCTGAAGCGGTGCTCCCCCCAATAAACCCACCACCAGTCCGCCGGCGATTCCGGTAATCAGGCCGGCCGCGATCGGCACGCCCGAGGCCAACGCAATGCCCATGCACAACGGCAGCGCCACAAGAAAAACCACGACCGAAGCCAACAGGTCATGCTTGTAGCCAGCCCCCTTCGAAACGGGATTGGGAGAGGAATCATCGGGGGTCGAATTCTTGGGCAGTTCGTCTTCACGTCTTTGATTGGTAGTCATACGCCGGCATTCCACATGGCAAAGGGTAGGGAGCTTCGGCCCCGTCGGTTGTGACGTTGAGAGAACGACAACCGGCGCAGAAACACCCAAAGAGAAGTTCACGCTATCAAGACAGCACGCTGTGGCCGCAGTTGCTCGACGGCCCGCATGGGTTTAACAGCGTAGTGGCGCCCTCAATTCCCCGGCATACGGATGGTGCATACCATCTGAATCCAAAGAAGAGGTACGTGAACCCCTGATGCCAGAGGGAAGGGTTCGGTTGCTCCACGAACCAATCTCATGGTTCGAGTTCAACCGTTGGCATTGGCGACATGGGGGAGGAAAATCCTCCATTTCCAAGGCTGTCGCCGAAATCGTTTCGCCATCTACCAATAGACCTGCCCCACCTCCCAGCAGCATAAGCGTGCTGAAAAATGCCGGAAGCAGCCAATGGAAAATGCGAATGAATGCCAACAACGTAACCCCGTACATTGACCCTAGATAGGGCCGGTCTGCTTGAATGGTAACTTGCCTCATTCTCACTTTTAGCAGAATCCACGCAATCGCTCAAGAAATGTCTTGATGAAGTGAGGAGGATTTTGAGTAGGGCAGCTAGCAAACCACACTCGCAGGCGCGGCAGAAGACATAATCTGTACGAATGACGATGAGGGGAATTCACCCGCGCCTGCCCAGAGAACGGAGCCGTAACCGCGTGGAAATAACAGACGCCAATTCCACGGGTGTTGACTTGCCGAATCGATTTCTATCCTGGCGCAGCGCTGGCGTACTGACTCAGAGATTCCGTGTTGGTGGAAACCTGGCAGTCGTTGCTGTGTTGGTTGCGCCTGAAAGTTATTCTATCCGCGGGGTGGCCTTAGTGAGCGCCACCGGGGCCATGAGCATGGCCATGCTGGAGTTCTTCAGGGCTGGCTTCGCGAACACTGACCACTTTGACGGCGAAATTCAAAGCCTGGCCGGCCAGCGGATGGTTGGCGTCAATGGTGACCCCTTCGGAATCCCGATTGACAATGGTGACGGTACGGGGCCCTTCGGGAGTTTCTGCTTGAAACTGCTGCCCAACTTGCGGGTCAGCCCCTTCGGGAAACTGCGTCAACGCCACTTCTTGGACGAGCCCTTGATCGCGCTCGCCATAGGCATCTTCGGGAGCAACCGTCACTTCGAAGGCATCGCCGTCCGATTTCCCCTCCAGCGCACGCTCGAGCCCAGGAATGATGTTGTCCGAACCGTGCAGGTACTCGAGTGGTGTTCGACCGTCGGAAGTGTCCAGGACATTCCCTTCGGAATCGGTCAGCGTATAGTCAATGCTGACGACTTTTGACTTAGTCGCTTGCATAGGGCATCTCTCCTGAGTTTTGCTCACCGTGGAGTCACCGATCGACCAGCAACGGTAAACAGCCAGTGAAGGAATCGACGTTGACATTCATGTTGTCGCGATTCCTAAATCGTACCGGATGCTGGCAATTTCGTCCAATGCGTTGGGCTGCGCCTCAGCATCAAGACCTGCGAGGTAGGACCTCCAACCAATTTGAGCTTCTGCTTTGCCAGGCTCAAAATGACCAAGTTTGACTCGGGGACTCAACGAGTTAGGACCATCAGGTGCCGCGTCCGGCTAGCCGTTTTTGCCTGCCGTGCCGAGGCAGTGCTTGAAGTCTGCTTTGAGTTGCCGAGCGCGATCACGGTCAAACCATTGCACGAATCGGCGTCGATCTTTGTCCATTTGAGACTCGACCGGCCTGAGGAGTTTCACCATCTGCTGGCTGAAATGCTTGTCGTCGCACTCGACGAGCCATTCGTGAAAATGGCGAATCGTCGAAGCGTGGTCGTTGATCTTGCCGAGGCGATCTTGAACTTGCTCGATCTTGGGATACAAGTCATTGCGGTACGCCGGAGGCATGGCTCCCACAAAGATCTCCATGGTGTAGCGGAGCTGCTTGCCGGCAATCCGAAACGCATGCAGTTGCTCGATGTCGCTAAAATCACCGTCCGAGGCTTTGAAGAAACGTTTGATCGCCCCGCGTTGCCACTTGGAAGCAGCATGTTCGAAGTTTGGTTCGGCGCGCTTGCCGCGCCAGCGAATCCGTTCGATCAATTCATCGCACTGCTGCTTCAACACGCCGGAACCCAATTTCTGATGAATCTTCACAATCGGTTCTTGAGCCTTGCAGCGTCGCTCCCGTAGTTCCGCTAGCAACCGTTCGCGGGCACCGTTGCGGACATCGAATTCGTCAAATCGGGCGGTGAGCACGTCCAGGTCACGTGCCGTGCCTGCCGATTGGCGAACTTGCTTCAACTTGCGTTTCACCCAGCGCCGGCGACGGGAGGGAAGCAATTCGCCAAATGCGTTCAAAATCGCCATGGCACGCCGCGTCGATACCCGCAACTGATGCACGTTCTCGACATCTTCGCCAGCCTTGAGCGCTGCCAAAGGGAACCAGTAGAGACGGCGCGCAGTCGCTCGGAGACCACGAGTTCCCCCGCTTCGGAAACTGGTTGTGAAGGGGCTGTGCCCGAGATCCATTTGCCTTGGGGTGCAGTCATGACGGACTCACCTTGTGTCCGGAACGCCTACCGCACCCAAGAAAGATCTTAGTACGCAGAAACATGGGTGATGCTTTCAGTCGGTACAAAGATGCCCAATTGGCTTGTCCGGCTTCCCAGTTGCCGCGCTAGATTCCGTTGCTAATTTTCTGGCAAGAAGAATCAGCGTTGGGACAGTTGGGGGACCACCCTGTCCCAAACAGTAGACCGATTGTACGGTCGCGCGTGTTGGCGTACCAGTGGCTAAACGGCACCCTCCGCGCCAGACTTTGCGATGTGAAGTTTCTATGAAGGTCGCATGAATTCTCAAGCCATCACAGAAATCGGTCGCTGGAGAGGATGCTAGGGAATGAGGAACACCAGGCCGGTCATGAACGAACCTTCGACCACGGCGGCATCCAACTGCAACGGAGTCCAGTTGCATCGATACGGCACGTTGCTGCCTGGGCGATACTGACCTAGCGTGTAGACCGGTTCGTTCGGACGATTCACTGCTGCCAGGTAAGGCAAGGCCGGAATCGTAGCAAAGAAATGAGCGGCCGAGAGCACCGGCTGGGCCAGACCTACGTTGAACCCGTTGCGTTCTAGGTTCGTCTCTTCGAAATACAAAGGACGGTGATAGAACGAACTGGATTGCCAGAAGAAGGTGATCTGAGGCCAAGGCCGATCCAACCCTGGCACCGAGTAGAGCGTGCCAGCGTCAGCAAAATACTCATGGGCAGGATCTGCCGGCATTTGCCCCTTGCCGCTGGGTGCAATATTCACGGTCAACGAGCCAAGTGGCCGGATGGCCGTGTCGGTGGCGGGAGGCCGCCCGCCCGCACTATCTTGGGTTGGAACGGGCGCGGGTGCCGAAGGCTCCGGATAAGGCTGAATCGATAGGCTACTAAACTCGGCCGGCATTTGCTTCTCAGGGGGAGGGGGAACCGGCTTGGTGATGCGGCTCAGTGCCGGAACATCTGCTCCCCAAGCGCCGCCAGTGCAAGCAAGACTGCACGCCAGCACCAGTTGCCCAACTGAGGTGCGGAAGAAACGATTCATATCTTGCTTCCTTCACTGCGCATGCGCTTTGACCGGGATCGTCACCTTATCCCTACATCGGCACGACCCGACCGGCATGATTACCCCAGTTTGCATCTTAGGCAGAATTCGCCCATCTGTGCGTCAACGGGCCAATCGGCGCAACCGCTCACGTTGCTGGAAGTGGTTGGAAGTGCGTGCCAAACTTTGTAGGCAATCGAACGGTGGCAATTCTGGGCTATTCGTCGAACGTACTCTTTCGCCGCAAGATATGGTGGTAGTGCTGCGCGAACCGATGTGACTCGTCCCGGACGTATTGCAGCAGTCGCAGTGCGTACGAATGCCGACTCAGCCGTAGCGGCTCAGGCTCGCGCATCACGTACACTTCTTCCTCGCGCTTGGCCAGCGAGATCACCATCGGGAGCGGGATCTTGAGAGTCTCTAACGCCGCCAGGGCTGCGTTGAGTTGACCTCGCCCACCGTCAATCAGCACGATGTCCGGCAGCGCCGAGGCCTCATCGTGCAGGCGTTTGAATCGACGCGAGACCACTTCGTGCATGCTGGCAAAGTCATCCACGCCAGCAACGGTGCGAATCTTGTAGCGCTTGTAGCCTGGCTTGAAGGGGAGACCATCAATGAACTGCACCAGGCTGGCCACGGTTTCGTTGCCGCCCAGATGCGCGATATCGAACCCTTCGATCGTCCGGGGCGTCTCCGCCATTTTGAGGACTTTCTTCAGGCCAGCGAGACCCTTCTTGGGATCGATATAAAACACCTCTGGCTGAGCGTGGGTTTCCAGTTCGCCCCGTTCGTCGAGCGTTTCGAGCATGCGAATCTCATCCCGCAAGCGGGCTGCCTTCTCGAACTGCCGTTTTGCCGAGGCGTCCAGCATCTCTTTCCGCATCTCATCCAGGACGCGTTGCTTCTTGCCTTCCAAGAACATCCGCAACCGGCGGATATCTTTGCGGTACTCCTGCTTATCGATCCGCTCGTTGCACGGAGCGGTGCATTGACCGATACTCGCCAACAGGCAAGGACGGAACCACTTCCACTGCGGGTCCCCTTCTTGAATATCCAGGCTGCAGGTGCGGAACTTGAAGATCTTTTGCAGGACACTGATGGCTCCCCGCAAACTGCCGGCACTGGCGAACGGTCCATAGAGTTTGGTGCCGCGGTCATGCGGCTCGCGGGTGAATTCCACACGAGGGAAGTCTTCGCGAATGTAGATTTCCAGGTAAGGGAAGGACTTGTCGTCCTTGAGTTCGACGTTGAACTTGGGGCGGACGTCCTTGACCAGTCGGGCCTCCATGAGC
>CALOEH010000006.1:0-7315 GCA_942492195.1 uncultured Planctomycetia bacterium
TGAAGTCTACCCTGTCGGCTCGCAGCGACCGACGACTTCGACGCGAATCGGATTCTCGGTGGATGACGTTGATCGTATCGTGGAGATGTTGCTCGGGATCGGAGGAACTTTGGTTTCTCCTCCGACAAATTCTGAATGGGGGCGTCGTGCGGTCATGAAAGATTTGGATGGGCACACGGTAGAACTGCTAACGCCGCCGAACCGTGATAGAATCGTTGCATCGACCGCGACCTCTGCTGATGTCGCCCCAGGCGATTTGGAGCGAGGTTGACCCCGGACTCCACTCACTATTGAGAAGTTCGAACACCCTGCGCACGGCAGATTCGCAAAATCCACGACAGGGGCAACCAACCTGTGTAAGATAAACGCAACCGTCAATGTCTTGCACATCCTTCCAGCATTCCCCCAAACTGAACTTCAACGGCAAAGGTAAATGGCATGCATACCACCAGACGTGATTTTCTGAAAACCTCGACCGCTGCCGCGGCGGCCAGTGTTCCGTACTTCGCCTGGAACCAAAAGGCGTTTGCCAATCAGGCCAAGAACGACCGGCCGCAGATTGGGTGTATTGGTGTCGGAAGTATGGGAAGTGGCGACGCCCGTGCTCATGGCTCGTTTGGAGACATTCTGGCGGTTTGCGATGTGGACGCCGGTCGGGCCGAAAAGGCCAAACAGGCCGACAACATCGGCAAAAGGGAAATAGCTGCGTTTACATGACTACCGCAGGGAGTCCTGACCGCAAAGACATTGACGTGGTCAGTGTGGTCACGCCTGACCACTGGCATGTGAAGATTGCCATCGAAGCGCTCGAGGCCGGCAAGCACGTCTTCTGCCAGAAGCCGCTCACGCTGACGTTGGAAGAAAACCAACTGATTCGCAACGCCTGCAAGAAGCACAAGGATCAAGATGTTCTTGGTCGGCACGCAGCAGCGCAGCGACAAGGACAGGTTCCTCCGCGCGGTCAACATGGTCCAGAAGGGCCTGCTGGGCGACATCAACAAGATCACGGTCGGCATCAACGGCGGCCCGTGTGGCGGCGGTCCCGTTCCCGAAGGTGGCTCGACCACCGAAGGAACTCGACTGGGAGATGTGGCTGGGCCAGGCTCCGAAGGTCGACTACATGCGGCCAAGCGAAAGCGCTGCCACTACGAGTTCCGCTGGTGGTACGAATACTCGGGCGGCAAGTTCACCGACTGGGGCGCCCACCATGTCGACATCGCCACTTGGGCCATGGCAGCAAGGACAGCAAGGCATGGGCCCGGTCGAGATCGACGGCACCGACGCCAAGCACCCGGTGCCGTACAAGGACGGCTATGCCACGTCGACGACAGCTACAACACGTCGCACGACTACGCGGTCAAGTGCAAGTTCGCCAGCGGCATCGAGATGATCATCACCAGCCGCAGCGACAACGGCATCACTGTTCGAGGGCACCAAGGGCCGCATCTTCGTCAACCGTGGCAAGATCACCGGCAAGCCGATCGACGAGAACTGGGACGAAGGGCCTCTACTTTGACTGACCTGCGGTGCAGGTTCACATTGGATTGAAGGCTGGCGGCGCGATACAATTCATAAGGTTGATGCGTTAACTGCTTTGAGGTGAACCACTTCACGCATTTGGCATAAACTCCAAGCGGATTCTCGACGACGCGGTTCAAGCTCGCGTGGACTGCGGCGAATCGCCTTGCAATGATCACGCTGACTTTCCCCACCATACGCGAAGGACTCCAACATCATGCCTGACGGGCCAAATCACAGCCGTGGAGCTGGTGGAACCGAAGGGGGGATCGGCATGTTCATCGGCGGTGCCATCTTGGCAGCCGCGGGCTTGTACTTCTTGCTGGATTCCATCCATATGACCAGCGGGAACGCAGGGGCCATCTCCGGAGGAATGCGCCAGATGATGGGAGGGGCTGGCGGCGGTGGGATGTGGACCACCACCTCCATGGGCGTACTCTTCGTGCCGTTCGTAATCGGCGTGGCCATCTTGTTTTACGACGCCTCGAAGCGAACCGGTTGGGTCCTCACCGTGTTGGGTCTGGCCATCATTATTATCGAAGCCCTGAGCCGGATCCGCTTTGTCTACGATATCAAGACCACCCACGCCCTGCTGATTCTCGTCATGATCGCCGCAGGCACAGGGTTGATCCTTCGCTCTCTTAAGGACTCTGGGGAGAGTAGCGAAATTAGCGAATGATCTGAGCGCTCAGCTCAACGGCATTGACAGAACCGGACGGTCCCCCGGCGGTCGACTCCTCGGCAGCGCACAAATGTCCGCTTTCCTGTTGGATTGAAACTGGCCAAAACGATACAATGCCATTGGTTGATGCGTGTACGCCGGGCGTCCATAATACTGGTTCCTATCCATCAGCTACCAACCATTGCCTATTTGACCTTGTTTGCTGGATATCTCGTTCTTGCCACACTTGAGATCCGAGCAGCGATAAGTCGATGAAGTCAAACTGGTGATACTCCCTCCTTCGAGTTCCTGCCTGTATGAATCGCAAACCTTTCACCTGTGCCATGATCTGTTGGGTCTGCTGGCTGCTGGCGCTAGCCTCGCTGGCGGTCTTTGGTCGGTTTGAGTCATCGGCTCAGGCTGCGGATGCGGCACCTGCCCTGGCATTGTTTCCGGCAGAAGTGCAGCTGACTGGCCCCACTGCCCGGCAGCAAGTGATTGCGACTCAAACAACTGGCGAGCGGTTGATCGATGTAACTCGCGAGGCAAGCTGGAAATCTGCGAATCCCGAGATTGCCAGGGTCAGCGATGGCGGACTGGTGACCAATGTGTCCGACGGTCAAACCACCATCGAGGTTCGGCAAGGAGTCATGACCTTTATCTTGCCCGTTGAGGTCCACGGCAGTGCGGAATCTCCGACCGTCAATTTGGAAGATGACATTGTTCCGATCTTGACTCGATTCGGTTGCAACTCGGGTGCGTGTCACGGGAAGGCTCGAGGACAAAATGGTTTTGAGCTTTCGCTGTTGGGTTTTTATCCGGACATGGACTTCGCCACCATCACTCAAGAAGCCCGGGGGCGGCGGATTTTTGGAGCGGCTCCCGAACAGAGCTTGCTGCTCCGCAAGGCATCGGCCCGAGTGCCGCATGGCGGCGGTGAGCGGCTTACGCAAACCAGCCATGCCTACGCACAGTTGCGAGATTGGATTGCCAGCGGCACTCCGCGCCGCGCGGCCGATGATCCGCTGTTGGTCAAGGTGACGGTGCACCCAGACGAGCGGATTTTGGAACACGACACCCAGCAGCAATTGGTCGTGATGGCCCACTATTCCGATGGGCGTCAGCGCGATGTCACCCACCTGTCTGATTTTCAATCGAGCGAATCCGCAATTGTCGCCGTTGACGAACAGGGGCTGGTAACCGCAGGTTCGCTCCCTGGCGAAGCCGCGATCATGGCCCGCTTCAATGGGCAAATTTCGATTGCGAACGTATTGATTCCGCTCGAAGGGGAAGTCGCCCCCGACGTGTACGAGCAACTGCCGCAGCATAATTTCATTGACGCACTGGTTTGGGCCAAGCTGAAGCGACTGCGCATTATCCCTTCGCAGGAAGTGGATGATGCCACTTACATGCGACGGGTTTACACGGACATCATCGGCCGGCTTCCGACTCCTGACGAAGTCCGCACATTCCTGGGTAGCACGGATCCGGAGCGCCGCGCGGCCCTGATCGACCACCTGCTCGAGCAGCCTGAGTACGCCGACTTTTGGGCGAATAAATGGTCGGACTTGCTGGTCCCCAATCCCTATCGGGTGGGTGCCAAAGCGACCCTGACCTATGACTACTGGATCCGTCAGTCGTTTCGCAACAACATTCCTTACGACGAGTTTGTCCGGCAGGTAGTGACCGCACAGGGCAGCACATGGCAGAACGGCCCGGTCACACTGCTGCGAGATCGCCGCGAACCGGACGAATTGACCACGGTGGTGAGTCAGTTGTTCTTAGGCATTCGATTGGATTGTGCCAGGTGCCACCACCACCCTTTCGAAAAGTGGGGGCAAGAACATTTCTACAGCTTCGCGGCTTACTTCGGCCAGTTGGGACGCAAAGGGCGTGGGCTCTCTCCGCCGATTTCCGGAAGCGAAGAGATTTTTTACAACAAGGGAACCGGCGAGGTTAAGCATCCGCTGACGGACGAAGTCATGGCTCCTGCCCCGCTGTTCGGCACCGCGCCGGAGATCCAACCGGAGCAAGATCCTCGCGTCTCGCTGGCTGCCTGGATGACCGGCGCTGACAATGCCCCGTTCGCCGAGGTCATGGCAAATCGGGTTTGGGGAGATCTCATGGGCCGAGGGATCGTTGAACCGGTGGATGACTTTCGCGCCACTAATCCCCCCACCAACGCGCCGCTGGTTCAGGCCTTGGGGCAACATTTCCGAGAGCAGAAGTTTGACGTCAAGGCGCTGATTCGCACCATCTGCGGCAGCTACGCGTACCAGCTGAGTTCCGAACCGTCCGAACGCAACGTCGTGGATACTCGCAACTACTCCCGGCATTATCGCACTCGCCTGCGAGGCGAAGTATTGCTGGATGCACTTTGCCAGGTGACGGGCGTGCCAGAAAAGTTCACGGCGATGCCACCAGACACGCGCGCTGTACAACTCTGGACCCGACGGATTGGTTCGCTGTTCTTGGACACCTTCGGGCGTCCGGATCCCAATCAAGACCCGCCCTGCGAACGTTTCGACGAACCCAATGTGGTGCAGCCCCTGCACATGATGAACGCCCCCGCGCTCAATGCCAAAATTACCAGCGATCAGGGAATTGCGGCAAAGTTGGCGGCCAGCGATAAGACTCCCGAGCAGATTGTTGAAGAACTCTATCTCGCCACGTTCAACCGATACCCAACAACTGAGGAGCAAGCGGCGCCCCTGGCGCACTTTGCCGATCCCGAAACCACCCGACGCGTGGCCACTGAAGATCTACTTTGGGCTTTGATCAATACCGCAGAATTCATGTTCCAAAACTGACGGAAGCCTACGATGCGCAGCACTCGAAGCAGCGGACCTAAATATCGTAATTGTGAAGGATGGACTCGACGCGACTGCCTGCAGTTGGGGCTCGCCGGAGGACTGGCCAGTAGTCTGCCGCAGCTGTTGCAGATGCAGGCCCAAGCGGCAACGCCCGGCCCGCGCAAGTTCACCAGTTGTATCTTGGTCTGGCTGGACGGAGGTCCTTCGCACTACGAAACCTTCGATCCCAAGCCCGACGCACCGGCTGAGATTCGTGGAGAACTGAACCCGATCAAGACTTCGCTGCCGGGAGTCTATTTCTCCGAACACATGAAGGAACTCTCGCGGATTGCGGACAAGCTCAGCATTGTACGCTCGATTCGGCACAACCAAGGGAACCACGGTGCCGGCAACCATTACATGATGACGGGTGCTCCCACTCGAATCCCTGTCAGTTGCGGGGCGTTTGTGAGTTTCCACCCAAGTCTCGGTTCGGTCACCGCCATTGAGCGCGGGGCCCCCGCTGGCCTGCCCGCCTACTTCTCCATCCCCTCGATGTCCCGATCGGGCGGGCCCAACTTCCTGGGAGCCAAGTACGCTCCGTTTGTTGTGCCTGATGATCCCAATAGCGGTAGCTTCCGGGTGCGAGACGTCGCCCTGCCAGCCGGTTTGGAAGACACTCGCTTTGACCGGCGTCGGGCGTTGCGTGATCAGGTAGACCAGTTGGTTCGGATTCCGAGCAAGGTCTCGGGAGATCCCGTCAACGCGCTCGACGAGTATTACGAACAAGGCTACGACTTGATGAACTCGAAGGAGGCTCAAGCGGCCTTCGACATCAATCGCGAGCCCGACAAGACGCGCGAAAAGTTTGGCCGAAACTCCTTCGGTCAGCGAATGCTGTTGGCCCGCCGACTGGTTCAGGCAGGCGTCCCGTTCGTCACCATCTACAACGGTGGCTGGGATCACCATGTCGATATCTACCCCCGTCTCAAATCCCAATTGCCGCCGCTTGACTTAGGCGTGGCCACGTTGATCGAAGATCTTGAAGAACGCGGGATGCTAGACACAACCCTGGTGGTGGTGTTGGGCGAATTCGGTCGAACGCCACAGATCAACGCCAAAGGGGACGTGACTATTGGGCAAACGCCATGAGCGTGATGTTTACCGGCTGCGGAACCAGCACCGGCCAGATCATTGGTGCCACCGACAAACGAGGGTATGCGGCGGTCGAGCGAATTCTATCGCCAGAGAATTTCGCCTCGACAATTTACCGCAAACTCGGCATCGATCCCAACAAGATGCTCTTCACACCGCAGGGCCGCCCCGTGCATCTGGTCAGCAACGGCCAGCCGATCGACGAGTTGATGTAAGCGATCAACAACACACAAAAACTGCCTGCCTCCTCTTTCGGTCGTCCGTTGGACCCGACGAATCGAGTGATGTCGAACGATTCGGACGCATCGGTGATCGCCTTGACGGGCTTGTCCGTGATCTTCTGGAACTGCCGGGCGATCTCCGTTGCACCTGACAAATCTAAACCAGTGTCGATGATGATGACATCATCATCCCCCACGATCATCAAGACGTTAGACACGCTGTATCCGACCGCCGTGTACACACCGTCTGCAACTTTGACGATCTTCTCAGGGAACTGTGCCGCCTGTACCTGGTTCTTGGCTGAAAACGCTACCGCCGTACCAGATAAGGAACAGCAGAAAGGCAGCGGTCAATCGCTTCCGTTGAACATTGAGTGGCATTGGATTGCTGGGATGTACCGTTCTTGCACAGCAATGGCCATCGTACCGAAGCTGCCTCTCGACGAACCGACTGGTCAGTCTGGAGGTCATCTCGCTGGATAAGACGAAGTTCGCAGTTGCCGTCTCTCTACCGGGTGCGAATGGGAAAAGCCAGCGTGATCGAGGAGGGCGTTGCAGTTCCTGCGACTGAAGTCAAAGTGTGTGGTGGCATGGACCTAATAGGTTTCGCTTATCACCATTGGATATTCTTGAGTTTTGGGTGACTAAGAATAGTCTTTACTTGATCGATGGAAGGAGGTTTCACGAGATGTTCGTCAAATCCTGCCTCTTTCGATTTTCGATAATCCTCTTCTTGCCCATAACCTGTCAGTGCGACTAACAAGACATCATCAAACTTAGGGTCTTCTCGGACTCTTCTTCCCACCTCATAACCGTCCATCCCAGGCAATCCAATATCGAGAAGCACAATCTCAGGATGACATTCCGTGATCGTTGCTAAAGCTGTGGGACCATCGTGCGCAGAAAACACTTCATGATCGCCTACTATTTCCAGCAATCTTGTCAGCAAATGGGCGGCTGCCTTGTTG
>CALOEH010000007.1:0-32451 GCA_942492195.1 uncultured Planctomycetia bacterium
ATCGGGCTCAACATTTCAGGACGCCGGGTTGAGCTGATTTTTTCTTTTACTTTTTTCAAAAGATTCTGGGCCAGGTCAATATCGACGCCGGCTTCCTTGTAGAGATCACTTTTTACACCGGAATTACTCACGATAATCCTCTCGTTTGTTGTTTATTAATGTTTTCCCATAATCTAATTCATATCCATGGTATTTCAAAGGAAAAACCGAAATAAAAAATATTGGCCGGAACCCGCGATATTAGAACTCTCTCCGATATTGAAAAATAATTAATTTGCATCTTGCAAAAAAACATATTATATTTTATTCGAAGATACGGGGGGATAGCTTCCACTAAGTTATGGATATTTTATTCCACAAAACTAAATTTTTTGCGCGTTTAAGCGCCTTTGCTGGAGCAGTACTTGCTGCCGGAGTCTGTTTTTATATTTTCTTAAGAAAGCTGGGAGGCCCGTTTATGTTTTCTCTGGATTACGCTCCGGCAATGCAGCCTGGTGACGTGATTGTGACCAACGATCCGTACCGAGGCGGTTCGCACCTGCCAGACATCACGGTGGTGACGCCGGTCCACGACGCTGAGAGCGGCCAACTGTTGTTCTTCACGGCCAGCCGTGCCCATCATGCGGAGATTGGCGGAATCCGCGCCGGGTCCATGCCGCCGTTCTCTAAGAATCTGGCAGAAGAAGGGGTGTTGCTGCGTAATTTTCAACTGGTGGCAGGTGGCGAAAGCCGGTTCGAGCAACTTCGCGAGTTCCTGCTCAACGCACCCCATCCCACACGTGCCGTTGAAGACAACCTGGCCGATATCGCCGCCCAGGTGGCCGCCAACAACCAGGGGGCTCGCGATCTTCAGGCCATGGTGCGGCGTTACGGTCTGCCGGTTGTGACCGCCTACATGCAGCATATTCAAGCGGCAGCGGCCGAGAAGATGCAGGCGGCCCTGGCTGCGCTTCCGCAAAGTGAGTATCAGTTCACCGATCACATGGACGACGGTACCCCGATCACAGTAAGCATCCGCATCGCGGACCAGAAGGCCGTGGTGGATTTTACCGGAACGGGCCCCGTTTCTTCCGGCAACCTGAACGCCAACCGGGCGATTGTGACAGCCGCCTTGATGTATTGTCTGCGGCTGTTGATTGACGAAGACATTCCGCTCAACCAAGGCGTGCTGGAACCGATCGAACTGATTCTGCCTGAAGGCTTATTGAACCCGCCTGCCCACGATGACCCTCAGCAATGTGCGGCGGTGGTCGGTGGCAATGTGGAAACTTCGCAGCGCGTGGTCGATGTGCTGCTTGGGGCGTTGGGCATCGCGGCGGCCAGCCAAGGAACCATGAACAACACCCTCTTTGGCGATGCGACATTTGGCTATTACGAAACAGTCTGCGGTGGAGCCGGTGCCACGGCCCAACAACCGGGGGCGGACGCGGTTCATACGCACATGACCAACACCCGCCTGACCGACCCAGAAGTCATCGAGCGCCGCTACCCGATTCGCGTGCAAGAGTTCTCCATTCGCCGGGGCTCAGGAGGCGCAGGAGCGCAGCCAGGGGGGAGCGGGATTGTGCGAAAGCTGGAATTCCTGCGCCCGCTGGAAGTTTCGCTGCTTACGCAACGACGAGGATCGTTCGCCCCGTATGGCCTCGCAGGCGGCAAACCCGGTGCGCTCGGCGAAAACTGGCTCCATCTCCACAACGGCGAGAGCCAGCAGCTCGACGGTCGCGTGCAGTTTCAAGCCGAAGCGGGGGATGCTCGAGCCCCGCACGCCTGGCGGTGGCGGCTATGGGGAAGCCGGAGCTAGCGAGTGAGTAGCGGTTTTTGAGAACCCCGAACCTTGACGAGTTTAGTGAGTAGGAGCTTTCCAGCATGCAGCCAGCAGACAATTTCCGGATGATCCCTGAGCAGGACGAACTCTCTCACAGTTGGAACGCGTGCTGAAGTTCTTTCCTTGTACCAACGACCATCCTCGGACGCTTACCGTTAAACAGATTGCCCAATTCAACAGCGATGGCTATCTCACTGGGCTGCCAGTCTTTTCGCCGGAGCAGATGATTCACCACCGAAAGTTCTTCGACGATCTGCTGGCCCGAATCCTGGCCTCTGGCGGCGATGCGTACTCCATCAGTACGGCCCATTTGAAATATCCGGAAGTGTATGACCTGCTGACCAATCAGCGCATTGTGGACTACGTGACGGACCTGCTGGGTCCCAACGTGGTTGGCTGGGGCTCCCATTACTTTTGCAAACTGCCAGGTGATGCCAAACAGGTCGCCTGGCACCAGGATGCAAGTTACTGGCCGTTGACTCCCTCCAAGACGGTGACGGTCTGGTTGGCGATTGATGATGCGGATCGCGAGAACGCCTGCATGCGGTTCTTAGCAGGAACACATCATCAAGGGCATTTGCAATATCAACCGAGCGGCGCAGGCGAAGAAAATGTGCTGGATCAAACAGTCGACGTCTCCGGTTTTGGTCCGCCGGTGGACGTGATCTTGCCGGCCGGCAGCATCTCGCTACATTCGGACCTGCTGCTGCATGGCTCGCAGGCCAACGGTTCGAAACGCCGCCGGTGTGGTCTCACGCTGCGATACTGCTCGGCCGACGTTCGAGCAGGTCTGGACTGGCATCAGAAAGGGGTTGTGGTTGCCGGTCAAGATCCCAGCGGACACTGGAGCAATCCCACAAGACCGGTTCCTACGGACGGCGAGCGCTCGTAGGATGCGGCGCAGTTGTGCCCTACAGATTCTCGTGTTCATCAAGCACGTCGTCTAGCCTGCAGCATTGCCTGCCTTGGAAGTGCGGGAGAAACCTGATGAGTCGTGAGGCATCGCAACGAGCGAATATCTTGTTTGTTTGCAGTCGCAACCGTTGGCGCAGTCCCACGGCTGAAAAAGTCTACGAGCGTCACCCCCAACTCAACGTTCGCTCGAGAGGGACCAGTTCCAACGCCCAGCGAACGGTGCGGCAGGCTGACATCAGTTGGGCTCACATCATCATGGTCATGGAGCAGAAGCACAAACAGCGACTGCTGGCCGACTACCCGCAACTGGCAAAGTTCGAGAACCTGCACGTGCTGGACATCCCTGACGACTACCAGTATCTGGATCCGGACCTGATCGAACTGCTGGAAGCCACGATTGATCCGCTCTTAGAACGACTCTAACGAGGTAGGATCTAGAACCAGTTTGACCTGCCGCTTTTTCAATCCCAACCCGAAGCGTCAGTGAGGAAGCATGACCGTGGGTATCGCGACCCTCGTTTCCTCGTTCACGCTTCGGGTTGTGATGAAGTAGGTGTGGATCTCTCCCTACCACATATCGAGATGGGCACGTGCCGGTTGCAATGGTGGTATGGAAAATGCCGGCGTGTGCAACGGACTTTCTACATTCTCAGCCCAGGGAAAGTCACACGGTCCGCGTTGCGTCACAAGCTTGATAGGTAGGAAGGTACCTGCAGATGCCGGAGTTGTGCCTCAACGGGAGAATCGGGCGTGCCACGAATCGAAGTCAGCGAAATCAAGAGCCTTGCCGAGTTCCTCGAGCGTTCCATTGCCTGGAATGATCTCTGGCAGCGGAGCGATGTGGCCAACCCGATGGTTCGCTGCGAACTGGTCGCCCACTGGGTGCGACAGTTTTCGAGCGAACGGAGTTTTCGCGCTCTGCTGGTGCATCAGGCAGGCGAGTTGGTGTGCGCGCTTCCTCTGGTGAAACAGCGGCGTAAGAAGTTGGTGCCGGTGCTGACGTTGCCGAACAATGAGTGGGCCATGCACGGAGATTTGCTCCTCGACCCGCATTGCGATCGCATGGCCGTCTTGGACGCGCTGGTTCGTGGCATGGGGTGCCGATGCCGGCGATTGCTCTGGCTGGAAGCGATCAACCTTGCCGAAGAGCGGTGGCAGGACTTGCTGGCGGCACTCGACCGGGCCGACTGGAGTTTTGCACCGCAACCGCTGGATACAATTGCGACCATTGACCTGAGCCCTGATTGGGAAAGCTATACCAAGTCGCTGAGCCGCAACACGCGGCATAATGCGCGACGCTCACTCAAGAAGCTCTCTGCCGAAGGTGTTGTCACACTGCGACGCGAGACTTTTCAACTTGGGCGGGAGCGTGACGCTGCGGCGCTCGCGGCCAGTGTGAAGCGAGCCTTCGAGGTGGAGAACCGGAGTTGGAAGGGACCACTCGGAACCACTATCTTGCAGTCGCCTGGCATGTGGGAGTTCTTTCTTCAGGTAGCCCAAGTGGCGGCCGCGGCAGATACGCTGGAACTGGATTGCTTGGAACTTGAGGGGGAGCCTGTCGCTTTCGAGTTTGGCTACCGGAGTAAGGGAACGTTCTTCTGCCACAAGATCAGCTTTGACGAAGCCTACGCTGGCATGGGGCCGTCTCGCATCCTTCGGCAACTGCAACTCGAACAGTTCTTTGCCGATCCAGACGTCCGTAAGGTGGACTACATGGGCTCCATCACCAATGCCGTGGAGTCCTGGGCCAACGGCACGTACGAGGCTTCGCGTCTGGTGGCCGGAGCGCCCAACTGGTGGAGCCAGTTACTGTTCACGCAGTACGAGCGGTACCGTCAACGGCAAGAAGAACAGCAACAGGAACAAGCGGAGTCACTCGTTGCGAACGAAGCCCAGCCAGCTGAGACGGCGACGGACAAGAAGTGCCTCGCAGCGCAAACCGCCCCGCCTGAGCAAGAGCCAACACCTGTCTGATTGGTGCGAAGACTTACTCTGTGAACCAATGTAGAACAGTTGTCTCAACTGTTCACAATCCAAGAAGGATGTTGCCGCGTCAGCGAAGATGCTTGACCGGCGATGACGCCACGGGTGTCATCACGACGGAGCGTGATGACTACTCTAAGGTATCTAAACACACAACCCGTGGCATGCGTTGATTCGCCGGCCCAGAACCGTACACTGACCTCAAGCCGTTGTTACCAGTCAAACCTTCAGGCTGGAATTCCAACCGTTTGAACCAGGTGAGATTCACATGCCTGCCCGCGGGGTTGATGCGTTTCTTCAGATGTTAGCCGACGCCGGAGTTCGGTACATTTTCGGCAACCCTGGCACGACGGAGCTGCCGCTCTCGGATGCCTTGGTGGGCGACGACCGGTTTGAGTACATCCTCGGCCTGCAAGAAGTACCGGTGATGGGCATGGCCGATGGGTTCTCGCAAGCGTCCCGGCAGTTGGGGGTGGTCAATCTGCATATCAGTTGCGGCTTGGGGAATGCCATGGGCATTCTTTACGACGCCTGGAGGGCAGGCACGCCGCTGCTGGTCACTGCTGGCCAACAGGACCGGCGTCTGATGTTCGAAGAGCCGATTCTGTGGTCGAACATGGTGGACGTTACGCGGGACTGGACCAAATGGTCAGCCGAGGTATCGCGACTCGGCGATCTTCCCAGTGCGCTCCGCCGAGCCATGCAGACCGCTTTGACACCGCCGACAGGCCCAGTCTTTCTTTCGCTTCCCGTTGATTTGATGATGGAAGAAGAAGAGCTGGACACCACGCCGGCGCGGCTTCCCGATCCGCACGTTCGCCCCGCACAGTCCGCTTTGCAACAGGCGGCCGAGTTGCTCGCCGGGGCCAGCAACCCTGCCATCTTGGTGGGAAGCCGCGTGCAAGAAGGAGATGCCGTTGAGGAATTGGTCGCCCTGGCCGAACGCTTGGGAGCTGTGGTGATTTCAGAATCCGGGACCACGCATGGGCGGTTGAGTTTTCCCTGCGACCATCCTCTCTCTAGTCTGGGGCTTCCGCTTTGGTCTCCCGAAGTTCGCGAACGTCTGGCGGAGTTTGACGTAATCTTTGTGGTCGGCATGGACCTGTTGCGGCAGTACGTCTACTTTGAACCGTCCCGCCCGATTCCAGAACATATCAAGATTATTCATCTGGACGAGGATGCCTGGCAGCTCGGTAAGAACTACCCGCTGGAGGTCGCGTTGCTGGGGCATTGCAAACCGGGGCTGACAGAACTCGATCAACTGCTGGCTGCGCAGATGACCTCCCAACAGCAGCAGGTAGCGCGAGAGCGGGCAGCGCGCTGGACTGAGCAGCATTCGCAAGCCAGGGGGGCACTGACCGCCAAAATCGAATCGGAACAGGCGATCCGTCCGCTGACTTCGCTGACCATTATGAACGCGTTAGCCCGAGTCCTTCCTCCTGACGTGGCTGTCATTGAAGAGGCGGTGACCACCACCAATACTACGCTCGAACGCTTGGGAGCGTTGAAGAATACCTCAGGGTATTTCGGTCACCGAGGTTGGGCCTTAGGGTGGGGGCTCGGTTGTGCCTTGGGGGTTAAGTTAGCCTGGCCGGACCGACCGGTCCTTGCCGTGCTAGGCGAAGGTGCCGCGATGTACGGCATTCAAGGACTATGGTCAGCAGCCCGATATCAGATTCCTGTGACATTTGTGATTTGCAACAACGCCCAATATCAGATCCTCAAGGTGGGGGCGCAAGGTATGAAACTCCCCCAGGCGTTGCGAGGAGAGTTCCTCGGCATGGACCTCAACCAGCCAGAAGTGGACATGGTTGCCTTGGCCCAATCGCTGGGAGTGGCCGCCAGACGGATAGCGGACCCTGACGAACTCAGCGCCGCCGTGGCGGAATCGCTCGCTGGCGATCAACCGATGCTGTTCGACGTTCCGATTCAACGGAAAACCCCAGCGCGTTTGAACTACGGCTAAGCCAGCATTGCTTCCTGTCTCTTGGTGAGGATGACAGGTGACCGAAGGCCGTCTGGATTTTGGACACCAACGTTACTTTGGAACACAATGTTTTATTGAAACACAATGTTTGATTGGCTTGTAACAAGTGTTCATTCGTTTGGAACCCACTTGCATTGCCTTGCTGTTCACTGCATCAACAACAGGTTGTTGCCTCGCTCTTCAGGACCACTTGAATGATTCGTCAAATCGTCACGTCAGCGTGTTGGTTCGCAGTTGCCCTGACCGCGCTGCCCACCGCCGCACTGGCTCAACAGTCGCCGTATGATGTCTTTCCGCCTGCTGACCCGCCTTACTACCGCGTTCGCTACGAAGCTTCGAAAAAACCTGGCGAGCTTGCGTTCGGGGTCAATTACACGATTTGGATTCCGTCTGGTGTGAAGCGGCTACGCGGAGTCATGGTACACCAACATGGCTGCGGCGAAGGATCGTGCAAGTCTGGGCTGACGGGTGCTTACGATCTCCATTGGCAGGCATTGGCAAAGAAACACGACTGCGCCCTGTTGGCTCCTTCGTACGAGCAACCAGGCGGCGCAGACTGTCAGATGTGGTGTGATCCACGCAATGGCTCCAGTGCCGCGTTTCAGAAATGTCTGGTTGATCTCGGCAAACAATCCAATCACCCCGAATTGCACCAAGTACCGTGGGCGTTGTGGGGACACAGCGGAGGAGGGCACTGGGCTGGCGGAATGGTGCTGCTGCATCCGGAACGTGTTGCCGCCGCATGGCTGCGGTCAGGTGTGCCACTGCTGAAGCCCAACCCTGAGCGTCCCGACATCAAGGCGCACACGTTGCCTGACGCCGCGCTCAAGGTGCCGGTGATGTGCAACCCTGGGACGAAGGAAGGGGTGACCGTCAAAGAAGGCCGGTTTGCCCGAGTTTGGCCTGCGAACGAAGCGTTCTTTGACGCCGTGCGTGGCCAAGGGGGGCTGATCGGCGTGGCCGTTGATCCCTTGACGGCGCACGAGTGCGGCAACCAACGCTACTTGGCCATTGTCTGGCTTGACGCCTGCCTGAGTCTTCGTCTCCCGAAATCCCACGGACAGCCGCTTGCGGAAATGCCGACCGATGACATCTGGCTGGCCAGCCCGACCGGGTTCGACGCGACTGCTGCAGCGGCGTTTGACGGAGCTCCGCTCCAGTCAGCATGGCTGCCGAACGCGAAGATGGCAAAAGCGTGGATGCAGTACATCAAAGACACAGCGGTGACCGATACCACGCCACCTCCTGCACCGACCAATCTGCGTGTGACCAACCACCAATTGAGCTGGGAAGCCGAGGCTGATCTTGAGAGCGGGCTCGCCGGTTTCATCGTCGAACGGGATGGCCAGTTTTTGGCTGAAATTCCAGAGCAGGGCAAGAACCGGTTCGGCCGCCCCGTCTTTCAGAATCTGCAGTACAGTGACACTCCCACGCAACCTCTTGTGCCACTAGGCTTCGTCGACAAGGATCCCGAGCCTGGCAAGAAGCACATCTATCGTGTGATTGCCGTGAACACGGTCGGTTTGAAATCCGAAACCAGTGCGCCGTCCGCCACAGGAAATGCTCGCTGACCGAAAGTGTAGAACAGTTGTCTCAACTGTTCCGGAACCAAGAAGAACGCTTCGAGTACTGCAGATGAACAGTTGGGACAACTGTTCTACACTTTACTTTGTGCACTGGATTCGGCGGCAGAAGTAAGATCCAACCGCCTGTTCGCCAACCCCACCCGGTTACGGCAGGTAGTTGGGGCCGGCAGCCGGCAACGAGTACGACGGAGGTCCGTTGGTGACGTCGCCGCTGGTGGGAGCATAGTTGGTCTGAGTGGCTTGCCCAAGTGGCGAACTTCCGCTGGTCGCGGCACTGCCAGAACCAATCGATCTGCCCGTGCTGCCAGGACGGAACGGAGTAGGACCAGATCCTGCCGGAGGCTGATAGCCAGCGGCCGGAGATTGGTACGGTTCGGTCGGACTTTGGTACGGGGGAATCCCTTGAGTCTGCGATGTGCCGGGAACTTGTGGAGGTTGGTATCCGGTATCTCCCGGAGCACCGCCACCTACGTAGTTGGCACCGGCAGCCGATGCGTAGCGGTCACCAACGGCCGCTGGCATGGCCGAGGACGGAGGATCGTTGTTGACGACTTCGCCATATCGGGCTGCTTGATTCTCACTGCCACCGCCGTAGCGGGTCCCGCTGTCTGGAGCTTGATAGTCTGCGTAGCCACTGTTGGCTGGCAGCGGTGTCTGCTGCGGTGTGTAGTCGGCATATCGGTCTCCCAGCGGACTGCTAGCTTCCGGAGCGCTGGCAGGTGGGGGAGCATAACCTGAGGGATCGTACCTGCCCACTTGCGGTGATCCGTTCGACGGCGCGGCACCAGCATTCGCTTGTGTGTTCGGCATAGCGTAGTTCTGGCCGTACTGTGGAGCTGGCTGTTCTTGAATGGTTCCGGACCCGGCTGAGTAACCAGCTTGCTGGTACGGGCTGGCGGGCGAGGCATCAAAACTGGGGGGTTCGCTGGGTGAAGATCCTGGCGCGGCCCCGGCGCGGTTGTTCGCGGCGACTTGTGTTCCGCCGCTCAATGTCGCAGGTGTGGCCGACTCCGAAGGCAACGAAATCTTAGGTGCAGCGCTGCTTGCCAACTGCTCGTTGTCTTTTCCAAAGGGCCAAAGTCGCGAGGCGACACTGTCGCCGCCGGTTGATTGACAGCCACAAGCAAGCATGAAGCTGAACGCAATAGCAAGGGCCGGTGCACGCTGCATGGTCTTCACCTTCCGGAGGAAAACCCAGACAAGGTAAAAAGCCGGCCGCGGTTGCGCAGCATCCATGCTGCCCGCAAGCCGGCGTCCCCTTCCCTGAGGACGTGATTCGTACAAGGCCAACTCCAAGAGCGGCCCCAATAGTTAGCTTGGGTTCTACTTGATTGATCGTGGGATCAAAGATTGCACGGGCACCCCCATCTGGCGGAACCCGCTTCTCCTTGTCGAACTGTTTCGGTCACGACTGGTTGTGATCTTTACTCAAACTTTGACGATTGTGGCAAGTGCAACAATCGATCCGACTGCGTAAGTCGGGCGGGGATTATAGGAACACTCCCCAATCAGTCAACGCCAGTTCATTTGCCAGAAATGCCGGGCAGCTTTCCAGTGTGCAGGCCCTGTTGGCAACGCGGATAAGGACGCCTGAGAAGTTCCGCCCCTGCAGTCGGAGCCTGGGTGGAGCTTCCCGCCGGACACCGTTTGCTTCGATCAACGACAACGCACCCACGAGAACTGCGGAAGAGCCAGACATAATCGGACCATGGTTCTACGAAAGCGAGGATTGCAAGAGTGCTCACGAGTCGAGCTCGAGTTGCGCTGATTGCATTCGTTGCCTGAGCCTGCTGCAATGGTCCAAATGCTCAAAAACTGTTACAACCCGCGATATCTAACGCCCTGTGTTCGGGAGACAGGTTGATCGATCATCCCAGAGTACAGATTCGATTCACATGGCCCGGTGTTTCCCCTGAGCGACCAGGCCAACCATGCGGTATATAGGTGATGCATGACGCCTGACCAGCCCCCGATGTCGAACGATTCGCGAAGTGAAGTTCCGCCGATTCACAAGGACATTTCGTTTTGGGGGATGGCGGCGACGCAGTTTTTGGGGGCGTTCAACGATAGTGTCTTCAAGCAGTTGGTGCTGTTGATCTGCGTGGCCAGTCCCATCATTGCCAACTTGGAGTCGGTCACGCCGGTTACGTTTTCGACCTCGTCAGAAGAGGACTCCCCGCAGGCGTTGCCGCTGCGCGGAACCGGCAAACTCTCCGGTTCAGACCAGCAGAATCGCTGGCGCGTGGTCGCCCAGGCGAACAGCGCGTATAACCTGGTACTGGTCGCTGCGGCCGATGCTCCCCACCTCAAAGCCGAAGTGTTCGGCCCAAACGACCAACTCGTTTCTGCTCAAGACTCCCAAGCTGATATTGGGACGTTACGGACACAGTGGACGTCTGCCGACGAAGGCGAATATCAGATTGTGGTCTCGTTGGACCAACCGGCGGCCGCTGCAAACGCCGGCACCGCTGACTACGAACTCAAGGTGGCACAAGCCAGGGATCTGCAGGCAGTCGCGATGGGCGTGTTTGCGATTCCGTTCATCTTGTTCTCCGGATTCGCTGGGTTTCTGTCAGACCGCTCCAGCAAACGCAAGATTATTGTGCTCTGTAAGGTGGCTGAGATTGTCATCATGGCTTCCGGCATGGTGGCCTTTGCGGTGCTATTCGCTGGCGGCTTTTGGGCGATTTTGGTGATCCTTTTCATGATGGGTGCCCAAAGCGCGTACTTTGGCCCTTCGAAATATGGCATCTTGCCGGAGATGTTGCACGATCACGACTTGCCGGTGGCCAACGGAGTTCTGCAAACCACCACGTTCGTAGCACTGATTTTTGGCATCGCGCTGGCCGGCGTCATGAAAGAATACCTGCATGCCGAACTCTGGAAGGCAGGACTGATCTGCGCCATGATTGCCGTGGCCGGAACACTCACTTCGCTGCTGGTGCGGAAGGTCAAAGTGGCCAAGCCTGGTCTCAAGTTCAGTCCTTCGGCGCTCGCCATTCCCTCAGACACCTGGAAGCTGATTCGTTCCGACCGAGGGCTGATGCTGGCGCTGGGAGTCAACAGTTTGTTCTGGTTCATGGCGGCCATTGTTCAACCATCCGTCAATGCCCTGGGAGAACGGCAACTGCATCTCTCGGCCACCAACACCAGTCTCATGGCGGCCAGCATGGGTATCGGAATTGCCATCGGCTGCCTGGTTGCCGGATTCATGTCGAACGGCAAGATCTCGTTCGGGCTGGTTCGAGCCGGCAGCACGGGTATGGCTGTTTGCCTGGCTCTGATGACCCTGGGAGGCTCGCTCAACGATGGGCTCCTGAGCGGCAAAATGGACAACGATCAGGCTGTCGCGTCGAATTCCGTGCCCTCGGCCGCGGTGTCGCCACAGCCGGTCGAGCCGTCTTTGCAAGATGCATCGGCACCACCTTCAGGCGACTCGGGGAATGTCTGGATGGCGTTTGCGGCGGTGCTTTGTGCCTTGGGATTCTGTGCCGGGTTGTTCGCGGTGCCGCTGCAGGTCTACCTGCAGGCACATCCTCCCAAGGATCAGAAAGGGCGAATGATCGGATCCATGAACCTGATCAACTGGATCGCCATCCTCGTGGCCTCAGGGATGTACGAAATCTGCCGTCACGTCTTAATGAAAGTGGGGCTGCCTCCGAGCGCCATATTCGGCTTGCTGTCTTTGCTGCTACTGCCAGTGGCGATTTTCTACCGGCCGACGACTGAACAGCTCGACTGACAAGATCCCACGTCCACGGGGAGAAGTGAAACCCAACGGAATCGCACCCTTCGGCAGAGGGGCGGTATTGCGCGATTATCGCACTGCGTGAACTTTTTCCGCACCCGTCCCCAGAACGCCGCAAGTCGGTTGCACAGGCTGGCATTTTTCGTACCACCGTTTCGACCAGCACCTTCCAACCCTGGCGATCTCGTCGTGCGGCACGGAGACATCGGCTGAGCACGGAGACTGAGGTATGTATTTGTAGAAAGTCGTGAGTTCAACGTGCCTCCTGTCTGCGCCAACTTTATGAGCACCTTGCCCACCGCTGAAGAGAGTTCGCAACGCCCGGAGCGAGCGCAATCGCGCGATGATCGGCTCGTGCATGTCACGGTCGAACGCCGGCAAGGCGAAGTGGTGCGACGTCTCAAGGCCGAAATGCTGGACCTTTCGACCGGCGGGGCAAAGCTCCGGGTCTCCGAGTTGCTGCGCTTGGACGAGAAGATCGATGTAAGAATCGAAACGCATGATCGGCACATCGAACTTACCGTACCCAGCAAGATTTGTTGGATTCGGGCTGACGGGGCCAATCACTGGACGTTGGGGTGCGCCTTTCAACCGCCGCTACCCAATCACCTGATCGTCTCCTTGGCACACCGAGGCTATGTAGAACGCAGGACGAACCACCGTAAGCCGATCCAGCGCACTGCCCAAGTTCGTTGGGAGATGGAGTCCACATGGCAAGCCGTCACGCTGCTGGACTACTCCGACGACGGGTTCTGCATGACCGGCTTGTTGCCATCGCTCGAAACCTCACGTTTGCTCCTCAATGGACAGTTGGCAGAGGGAGAGCATGTGGAACTCCCAGCGCAGCTGCAGTGGAAGTGTCGAGAGAATGACACTTGGGTCTGCGGTTGCCAGTTCAGAGAGCCGCTGACTCGCCCTCTGAAAGACTTCCTTGAATGCGCGCCGAACGAATCGCCCGTCGCTGAGGGAGAAATCACCTTCGAGCAACAGCGCGTGGTGGCCTACGCTGCCGCCTTGGTGTTTGGGGCTGGTTTGATCTGCTACCTGATTTCATGTCTGCTCTGACTGTGACAGCACTGCGATTGCCGTCAAGAATTTGCTATCCGCGAACTCGATAGCCCAACTGCGTCAACAATTCGCGAACGCGCTCCAAGTGGTTCCCTTGGATTTCGAGTTCGTCTTCCTTCAGGGTTCCACCAGCGCCGCAGTTGTTCTTGAGTTGAACCAGCAGCGCCGGGAGATCGTTGCCATTGACGGGCAAGCCACGAACCACCGTGACCATTTTACCCTTCTTGCGTTTCTCGACTGCCAGGCGAGCCGTTTGTTTCTCAGGCGGAATCAGCGGCGGAGGGCATTTGCAGTCCTTCTCCAAGAGGCCACAACGGTCGCACTTGGGAGGGCGGTCAAACTCCGTGCCTTCGAATAATCGCACAGCGGCCTTTCTTACGAATCACAAGGTTTGGAAGTGGAAGGGAGCAAGCGTTCGTTTCATTCTACTTGACCGACTGGGTGGCGCGGGGGAGTCAATTGCCGTTGGGATCTTGGTCAAACAATTGGACGTAGATCACTCCGCGACTTCGGTCCTGCCACGTGACCGTGTAGAAGAGTGGGATCTCCCCCAACTCCCAGCTCACCGTTGCCTTGGCCGTCCGAACCTGCGAGTCCGGATCGAACGACAACTCGACGGGGTCGTTGATGGTGATCTCTCCCATCTCTGCCCGCACTCCCTGCTGTGTCAGGCTGTCGTCAACCACGGTCTTCACAATACTCAGCACATCGGCGGAGTCTACCGCAGGCAGTTCTGGCTCCGCGAACCACGAGGCGACCGACGGTCCCAAGAAGACCCCCATGGACAGCAAGGCAGGCACCAGAAAGTTACGCCCGCCGAATCGAGTTCGGCCGACAAAATGGGCAGGGTATCCAACGATCCAGAACGCTAGCATTCCCAAGAACGACAGGACAGGCATGCTCGCCGTCTGTTCGTCATTGGCCGAAGTATCGCGAGCGCGGAGGGCCAACTGCCGGGTGTCGAAGTAACCAAGCACCGCGGTGGAAACCAAAGCGACGGCCCCCAGCAAATGGACGGTCGGCAGCGTCCACTCCAGCGACTCCCGCTGCCAGGCCAAAACGCCTGCCACCAATGGGATGCACAACAGCAACATAGCGCAGACGGTGGAGGCCATCGTTGGTTCTGGCTTTGGCGACTTTGGATCTCCCCCAGACTGCGAATCGCGCCGAGCCACCGCAAGCCGGTGCTGTAGGCCGCGATTGTCCAGAAGCACCACCACGCCCATCACCAATCCGAGGATCCCCCCAGCGATCATCTCAAACGACGGATCTGACAGCGAGAAACCTTGAACCGTCATCCGACTTCCGAGCCAGGCACAGATGGCGGTTGGAACCAACGTCAGCACAATGGGTGGAATCCGCAGCCCATTGGGAAGTGCATCGTCCGGTGACGCCGCTGGCGAGGGTGTTCCTGGCAGGGGGCTCTGGCAACTTGGACAAAGCTCCCCAGGCTCGCTGGAGAGCGTCGCTCCACACCGGGGGCAAGTTTCCAACATCGAAATTCGTCTCCGCAAACAACAGGGGCATGCGATTCAACAACGGGGCCCTTCAACTCGTGACTCGGCAACATGATGGCCGTGTAGCCACAGCTAGCAGCATCATAGCCAAACTGATCTTGCGACGGATGCGGGTTCTCTCCAAACTGCCTGCGGATAAAACCGTGCTTGCGTCGGTTTGCAAGAAAACTCGTTCCTTTCCGGTTTCATATTGCGGCCAGATGGCTGATTTTGTCGTTTCATCCAGCGAAAGCTCCCTCCAGGATGCCGCTTCGGACAAAGTACCCACGTCCGTGTCGGGGACTGGCGAGTGGGATGCTGCGCGGTTGGCAGCCAGCATCGCGGCTTGGCAATCAGCCCCTTCTGCCGAACCGGACGCGCTTTTGGCCCCCAACTTTCCCTGGGCGACTTGGCTCTCTCCCAGCAAAGCGGCGGTGGTCAAGCGTGGGGTGCGCCGCACGGTATACCGGATAGATGTCGCCGAGACCTCCTACTTCGTCAAGCATTATCGCTGCCCTCATTGGGTTTATCGACTGCAGAACATGCTGCGGCGAAGTGCCTCACGGCGCGAATGGCTCAAGTCGCTCGAACTGCGACGGCGAAACATTCCCACGGCCCAGCCCGTGGCACTCGGCGAATTGCGTCTGCCAGGCGGCCTGGTCGGTGACAACTTCTTTGTGACCGCCGGCATCCCGGGTGCTGTGCCGCTGCAAGACTTTCTGGATCAGATACTTCCCCAGTTGCCACCTGCGGAGCAGGCAGCACTCGAGCGGCATCTTCCTCTGCAGTTGGCGGAACTGCTGGCCAAGGTGCACCAAGAAGGCATCTGGCATGACGACCTGCATGCCGGCAACGTGTTGGTTTCGCAAGTTGGTGGCCAACTTCAGATGTTCTTGATCGACCTGCCTGGCACCAAGATCTTGCGCGAGTCCAGCTGGGCCCGAACCCGCAATAGCCTGGTGATGTTGCACTCTGGTCTGATGGAACTCGATTGGCGTCAGCGCTGGCGATTTTGGAGGCGCTACTGCAAAGCTCGCCGTGACCTTGATCTTGATGCCAACCGGCGCGCCGCGGCCAATGAGATCTCTGCGGCAACCTGGCCCTACATGCGGCACGTGCTGCGTGGAAGAGACAAACGCTGTCTACGCGCCAATCGCGATTTCCACAGCCTGACCACTCCACAGGGATGCGTGCACGCCACGGTGCAGTTCACTTCCGATCAACTCCAAGAGATCTTACGAGACCCCGAGGCGGTGCTGCAGCAGTTCCACCACTGGCCCGCCAAGATCAGCCACTCTAGCGTTGTGGTCCGAGCGGAATTGATGATGGGAGACCAACGCATCACCGCCGCCTTCAAACGTTCGAGAGCGAAAAGCCGTTTCAAAGAGTGGTTGCCTGGCCGGGTTAGTCGAGCCCGGCACAACTGGAATATCAGCAACGCCCTCACGCAGCGCGGCATTGCGACAGCTCGGCCGCTGCTGATGTGCGAAGTGTCCGGTGGGGATTCGTACCTTGCCACGCAATGGGTCGAAGGGGGTGAGAACCTTCATCTGTTCGGCTGGCGCGTGCGGGGGTGGTCGCCAACCGCGCAGCAACCCGCCCTGCGTCATCTGGCCACTTCGCTCGGTGCGCTGGTTGGCCGCCTGCATGCCTGGAACTTTGCGCACCGTGATCTCAAAGCGTGCAACGTGGTGGTGGTTCCAGAAAGCGAAAGCAGTTGGAACTCACCAGAAGTGTCGGAAGCGGCCAACAGGTTCCAACTGATGCTGGTGGACCTGGACGGGGTTCGCCTGACGCGGAACTTGGGAAATCAGGCCAGGTGTGCCAACCTGGCCCGATTGGCGCTCAGCGCCCAACTGCACACCTGGCTTCCGCGGACGTTTTTCTTACGGGTACTGTTTGCCTACCTGGCACAACAACCACCGAGCACCGGCGGCATCGCTCGCCGTCCCGCCAAGACCCTATGGAAGAAGCTTTGGCGGCAGATCGCCCAACGGCATGATGCCATGCTGTCCCAACGGCAGCGGCGCGGCCGTACCATCGCTTGATGAGTCAAGGGGTTGTTTCCAGCGACCAGCGGAAAAGTAATCACCACGCTCCGTCGTGCTTCCTCGCTGACGTTCTGACGCTTCGGGTTGGCACTCGAAACATCCCTTCCTGGTTCGTGAACAGTTGAGACAACTGTACTACATTGGCTCGAGGGTCCTATCTCGGTAAGAGTTGGGCGCGCAGCGCCACGAAGTGTTCGGCTGGCGTCGTGAAGACTTCGCGCGGCAAGATGTCATACTCTTCCAAGGCCTCGGCGACGGCCGCCCAGCCCAACTCGGCTCCGATGTCGAATGCTTGAAGCCCCTGCCGGATTCGCTCTTGGCGGTCAGCGAAGTTGCGAAATGCCAGCCGTACTCCGGCCGGGAAATAGGCAAAGCGAACGCTGGGCCGCATCGCGAGGGCCCGGACAAGTGGCCAATCGAGCGCCGCAGTAGCTTCTTGAACGGCAGGGCCGACGACGTTCTCCTGCTCATGCAGGAAGTGCTGCTCAAACACAAACCGACGCTGGCCGGCAGACAGTTCACACCGCTGGCGACGCGCTTGGTGCACCATGGCCAGGGCGTCTGCCAACGCTGCGGGAATCCGTTGCCGCACCGTTTCGCCCGTGCCCAACCGGTCGGTGAGATGGAAGTTGAGATAAGTATCAACACAGACTCGGCGGTTGATATCGCGGAGGGCGTCCTCGAACGTCTCGAGCTGCTGCATCAATGCTTGACGCCGACGGGCGGAAAAAGGGAACTGCCAGCAAAGCACCTGGCTCAATCGCCGGCCGTAACGAAAGTATCCGCCTGCCCAAAGTGCGCCGTGTGCCGCAATCAAAGGGAACACATGATTGCCCCCCGAGGCATGGTACAGGTGATGATACACGGTCGCCCGTTGCTGCAGGTCGGCGAGTCCGCCGGCCAGACGTTCCGCTTCCTGTTGGAGTTCTCGGTAGGCCCCATTGAGGGCCTGAAGCGTGGGTTCGGTGGTTGCCATCGTGCGATCCTTTGCGGAGTGAACTGCTTGCCACGATGCTGACCGCACAGGCTCTGTTGGAATAACTGCACTGGCGGAGAAATGTCCGAATCCTTCGTTGCGATTTTTTGGGAATTTCCGCATAGTGCACGCGTCGCAGTTGGGGAACTGCGTTTTCGTGACATGCCATGGACGCCTGACATCACGGTCACCAAGGAGAGAGTTTGATGACGTTCGAAGAATTCAAGGAAGCGATTGCACCGTTGGTGGTGACGTACGGCACACGTGTGTTGGGCGTGTTGGTACTGTGGTTGGTGGCCTGGTTCATCGCGTCTCGAGTCGGAACCCTGGTGACGGCTTCGCTTCGTCGAGCCAGGTTTGACGAGACGCTCACGCGGTTCTTTGCCAGTTCAGCCTATTGGGTTGTGCTGACCATGGCAGTGCTGGCCAGTTTGAGCATCTTTGGCGTGCAGACCACCAGTTTTGCGGCGGTGATTGGCGCGGCCGGTTTGGCGATTGGTCTCGCATTTCAAGGCACGCTGGGACATCTGGCGGCGGGCGTGATGTTGCTGATCTTCCGCCCCTTCAAAGTCGGAGACTTTATCAACGCGGCAGGCCAGATAGGCACGGTTTACGCGATTGATCTGTTCACCTCCACGCTGGATACGCCGGACAATCGGCGGATCATCATTCCCAACAGCAACGTGTTCGGTTCGATCATCGAGAACATCACCTATCATCCGCGACGACGTATCAATGTGCCGGTTGGAGTTGGCTACGAGGCCGACATTGACCGCACCCGCGAAGTCCTGCTGTCCGCCGCGCAGACAGTGCCAGGCGGTCTCGAAGAACCTGCTCCTGACGTCTTCTTGTTGGAACTCGCAGGGTCATCGGTCAATTGGGAGGTCCGCGTGTGGGCTAATGCTTCTGAGTTCGGCGCGGTGAAACAAGCAGCCATCCGGAGTGTGAAGATGGCCCTTGATGCCGCCGAAATCAGCATTCCCTACCCACAAATGGATGTCCATCTCGATGGCAAAGTGGCCACCGGCCCGCTCAGCGAATAAGCTGGACACGGCACCGTTCACTAGTTCGCCCTCTTGTCCTTCAAGATCATGGCACAGACTTCGACTACTCAACCCGCCACCGCTGCGCTCACCTGGCGCGAGCGTTGGTACGAAGTTATCTTCGAAGCGGACACGCCCGCCGGCAAGTGGTTTGATGTGCTGCTGTTGATTGCCATTCTGTTCAGCGTGATTGCGGTGATGTGCGAAAGCGTGGAGTCCATCCGCACGGCCCATCCACAGTTGTTGGTCAGGGCCGAATGGATCTTCACGTTGATGTTCACGGTGGAGTACGGAGTCCGGATTGCCTGCGCCCACCGCCCTTGGCGTTACGTGTTCAGCTTCTATGGAATCGTGGACTTGTTGGCGATCCTGCCTACTTACTTGATCGCGCTGCCGATGTTTGCCGGAGCTCCCAGCGCCCAACGCCTGGCGGTGATCAGGGCGTTGCGGTTGTTGCGGGCGTTTCGAATTTTCAAGCTCGGACACATGCTCTCCGAGGCCACGGCCTTGCGGCAAGCCATTTGGGCAGCGCGTGCCAAAGTGGCCGTGTTTCTCTCGACCGTAGTCATCTCGGTCGTGATCGTGGGATCAGCCATGCATCTGGTCGAAGGGGGGAAGGTGGACGAAGCTGGAGAATCCATCTCCACAGGCTTTGACTCGATCCCCGAGAGCATGTATTGGGCCGTGGTGACCATGACCACCGTCGGCTATGGAGACATTTCGCCCGTGACTCCCCTGGGGAAGGCCCTCGCCGCCTGCATGATGGTGTTGGGCTACTGCATGATCATCATTCCAACGGGAATCGTCTCTGCAGAATTGGCACATGTGGGTGCCAAAGGAGTGACCACCCAAGTGTGTCCGCACTGCATGGCTGAAGGACACGACACCGACGCCCGGCACTGTAAATACTGCGGGGGTCGGCTGTAGTTCACACAGACAGAACTTGTGCTCACGCCAAGACCAGCAGAGCAAGTCCTGTTAGAATGGTTGCCGACAGGTAAGTTTACCTTCGCGCCTCGGCCCAACGTGACGGGAGCCGGTGGTTTCGCAGACGTCTGTGGTGTTCAACGACCCAGGATCAGAATGATGAAGACTTTCGTCTATACTCTCGCTTCGCTCCTGCTTGCCATGTCGCCCACCGTGGGTACGGCTGTCGAAGCGGTACGAGGGCCCATCCACAAGAACGAAGCCTTGGTAGATGCCCAGGGAATCTGGCTGGAGAACGAGTATCTCAAGGTGGCCATCACCACCAACGAGTACGCTGGCCAGGTGATGGATTTGATCTACAAGCCGACCGGGCAAAGTCTGAGCCCCAGCGCGCATTCGCAGGGGTATTGCATCGACCGGATGGGCGAGGATCGCTACTTCTGGAAGAACAAGTCGGTTGATTTTTCCGGCAAGATTCTCGCATCCAGCGATGCTGAAGCATCGGCCCAAATCTCGTACTTGTGGAACTACGATTACAACGACATACAAACCCAAGTCCGCGTTACCAAGACGTTTCGGCTGGTTCGCGGGTCGTCGGCTCTTGAAGTGACCTGGAAACTGCAAAACGTCGGCGAGCAATCGGCACAGATGACTCCCTGGGTGAAGCATCTCGGCGGCGTCAACGAAGAGTTGCTAGATGGTCCTTCGCTGGTCCCTTTTGAAACTGGCCCTCGCGACCCTGGCGCGGATTTTGTCAATCCCGCTTCGCCCTGGACGGCCCGGCTTTCGGGAACGGAAAACTCTTCGGCACGTCCCATGGTGTTCAGCGTGCTGAAGTTTGGCGATATCCTGCAGCAGTTCCCCTGGCGAGACAAGTTGCGTTTCACGCTCGAGACCATTCTGCGCCGGATCACACTTGCTCCGCAGGAGTCGTGGGAAACGGTCTACTATTTGGGCGCGACGGCGAACCTGGGGAGTGTCTCGTACGTTGCCCCCGAACTTGCCGCGGCGGCCGTGGTGGCTGCGCGTGCGGATGGTGCTGCAGCCAAAGCAGAAGAACCCGTTGAGCTGGAAGTTCAGATTGCCGCCGCGCTCGACTTGGGTGAGAAGCGGCTGGAAGGGGAAATTCTGGATGCTGACCAAAACGTGGTGGCAACGCTTCCCAACCGGCAAGTGCGGCTGACACCTGGCGAGATTCGCTCAGTTCCTTACAGTTTCACACCACCCAGCTCTGGCGTGTACACGGTTTCGCTGTCGCTCTACGACGAGCAAGAGCTAAAGCGGCTGGGAGAAGGCATTGAGTCTCAACAGAGCAACTTGACTGTGCCGCTGGTGATTGGGCTCTCAGCAGACGCGCTGGCGACAGCCAAGGTACTCAAGCAGTGGGATGCCGAAGGGAGCGGATGGCCGGCACGCCCAGAGCGAAACAGACGCCCGTATCGGGTACTGGCCGCGGGCGGCCCGATTCGCGCCGCGCAGATTCAAACGCCTGGTCGGCTCTTTCCCGAAGACGCACTCGACTTCAGTGCATCGCCGCAACCAGCAACCATCAGTGCCGCCCGAGGCGAGTTCGAGGCGCTGCAGATTGCCATCGAAGTGAGCGAAGCCGGTAGTGTCGAACACCTCCGTTTGCGCTCCGCTGGACTGAAGAATCAGGACGGGATCATTCCTGTTGCCAAAATCTATGAGACCATCCATCTCATCACCGACACCCCCAGTGGTTACAAAAACTTCCCCATTGGAGCCTGGCCCGATCCGCTGTTCGAACAGGGATGGCTGGATCTGGTGGACCGAGATGCCGAGTTCGTGCGGCAAAACCGAGACATCTGGCAACACTCCAAACGCCGGGTGTTCTGGCTCTTGGTCCAGACGCCGCGGAGTGCCAAGCCGGGCACTTACACAGGCATGGTCGATGTGTTCTTGGGCCCCAAGACGCAGCACAGCCGGACCTCCAGATTCCGATCGAACTCAACGTGCACGCTTTCGCATTGCCGCGTCGTCCTGCGTTCCGCTGTTCCACAGGACTTGTCGGCTTTGGTGCCGCCAAGTTTAAGACAACGCTCGAAGGACTGGGAGTTTCGCCGCAGCGAATCGAGGGGCTTCTTGCCACTTCTCCCAAAGGCGAAACCATGATCGATCAGGTATGGCAAACCGCGCTCGAGTACGGCTGGACTCCCACCATGTGGTCTGGCGTCAAGATGTGGGAGAAGCACAAAGACCATGGGCGGGGCATCTCAGTCTTCGCGGGACATGGCCGCGAGGACGAGATCCGCTGGCTTGAGGACAACGACCTGCTGGCCGACGCCTTCGCCTATGCCCCGTTTGATGAACATGCGGACGAAATCGTGCCGAAGGTAGCCGCGTGGTGCAAGGAGTTCCGGGCTGAGAACGACATGCCGATTCTCGATTGCTACTACGGCGCAAATGTCAAACCGCTGTTCGGTCTGGTCAACGTCTGGCTAGGGCAAAGCCCCAAACAGAGTTGGGTGCCTGCTCGAAAACAGGCCGGTGATCGGTTCTACCAATGCAACAGTTCCCTGGTTTGGCACGTGGAGTACGAACCAGTGACCGGGCGCAGTACGTTCTGGCAAGACTTTGCAGATGGGGCAGATGGCCGCTATGTGTACAGTGTCGCCCGCTGGACACCGGAGGTTTATAAGAAGAACTGGACCAGCGGTAACTACATGGGCTGCGTGATCTACCCCAGCCCTCACGGTTTGACCACCAGCATTCGTTGGGAAACATTGCGTGACGGGATTGAAGACTACGATTACCTGGCACTGCTGAGAGCCGCGGTTGCGAACCCTCGTGAGCAAAGCGCCTGCCGTGCCGCACTCGCAGCAGCCCAACGGTTTCTGCAGTCCGAGGACCTTGGCTCGCAAGTTCGCAGTCCTGAGGAGTTGCAAACCGTGCGAAGTCGAATAGCGGCTTGGATTCAGGCACTCATGCTCCCCGCTGACAGCCAGTAAACAGCCGACGCGGTTGCTGGTTGAACGAATCATCCCACCAAGAAGGACGCCCATGACCGGTCTGACCGCTCGCAGTATGTTGCTCCTGTTGGTCTTGCAGTACCTGTTCACCGATCCGCTAGGTGCGCAAGAAACACCTGCGCGCACGGCGTTGCCTGACCTGGCCTTCCAACCACCTAAGTTACTCACCGACTTTGGGCCGGACCATGTGAAGAGTTCGCGCGGCGCACAAGGTGTCGCCGGGCTTGAGCGAACCTCAGGTGGGCGGATTTGGGCGGCATGGTACGCAGGCAAAGGGAGACGCGGGGTCGAGAGTTCAGCCAGTTACGTCGTGTTGGCAACAACTGGCGATGGCGGGGTGACCTGGACCGAAAAACTGATTCTCCAGCCCCGGCGATTCGTGCACACGTACGACCCTTGCCTGTGGATCGACCCGCAGCAGCAGTTGTGGTTCTTTTGGGCGCAAAGCGCTGGAGTTCAAGACGGGCGGATGGGAGTCTGGGCCATGACCACTCAGGAAGCCGATTCCGAAACGCCGACATGGTCTGAGCCGCGGCGAATTGCCAACGGGGTTATGCTCAACAAACCCACCGTGCTACGCAACGGTGACTGGTTGCTACCGGTAGGGCTATGGCGAGACAACACCAACGTCCCCAACGTCAAGTTCGATCCCGAGGAACTCGCGCCGTACACCGTCAAGATGCTCACTCACGATCTTGGCGAGGAGCGCGGCACCAACGTGGTGCGGTCCACGGATCAAGGAAAGACGTTCGAACACCTCGGCCAGGTCCGGATCCCCGGCACGCGCGTGGACGAACACATGATTATCCAGCGGCGGGACGGCAGCCTGTGGATGCTGTTGCGAAATACAGCTGGCATTGCCCAAAGCGTCTCGACCGATGGGGGCCGCACCTGGAGCACCGGTTCGATCTACCTGTCTGGCCGAACCTACGCCAACAAGCGGTTCTTTCTCCGCAGGCTGCAGTCCGGTGCCCTGCTAATGGTACGAAACAATGCACCGGAAGGAGGCGCCCGATCCCACCTCACGGCGTTTGTTTCTGACGACGACGGTGAGAGTTGGACCGGAGGGCTGTTGCTGGACGCCAGAGAATCCTCGTACCCTGACGGCGTGCAAGCGGCCGACGGCACCCTTTACATGATCTACGATCATCAGCGTTACACGCTCAATCGGGCCGGCAACCGCGGAGTCGGCTCCGTCATCATGGCGACGTTTACCGAGGACGACATCCGCGCCGGTTCTACGGCAAGCAACAAGGTCCGCCGGCAAGTCATCACGCAACTTCAAGAAGCCGAACCGTAACCGTGTCGGATCAGTTTTCCCAACTGTTCAGGAACCATCAAGGACGCTTCAGAAACTTCTAAAGGTGAACCGTTGAGACAACTGCTCTACATTCGACACTAATCGGTTTACTTCACGTGCCCAAAGGCGACATCGGCAAAGCCCTGGGCACCGCCGGTGGCGGCTTCGTCCGGTGTGAATGCGTATACTTCGTGCCAGCTGAGTCCCTGGTCTTGGCTACGGAGGATCGAATGCCGCTTTCGGTTGACGTTGATCAGTGTCCCTTGGTCGGAGGCGGTGATTCGTCCGGGTGGTGTACTCTCCGGCAGATCTCTCCAAAGGATCCCGTCCCGGCTGGCTTTTGAGGTTTCGCCGGAAATCCAAAATTCGTCGCCGACGATCGACAACCCGAACGAACGCCCCAATGGCCGCTCGATGCCCAAGGGGTGCGCCTTCCAAGTCATGCCGCCGTCGGTGCTGCGCAGAATACTCTTTCCGTCACCCTTGAGGATCAGGAATACGTTCTGTTTGGCCATGATCCCCTTGGCTCCCCCTTCCTCCCAAGGTTCGGCGGTTACCTGCATTGGCGTCCAGGTTCGCCCTAGGTCATCGCTATAGATTGCCGGTCCTTGGTCGCCGATGACGATCACCCGTTTGCCGTCCTGATGTTGGCCGCACGCCAGGGAAGGATGGCCCAGGTCCACCTTGATTCGGTTGCCGGCCTTGTCTTTGAAACCGTACGCTGACTGGCTAAACCAGGTCTTGCCGAAATCAACCGTCGATTCGAGCGGCATGATGAAACTGCCATCGACGCCGAGCAACTGCATGGTTGTTCGCATGTCGTAGGGCTGTCCTTCCTTCTTGGAAGGTTGACGATCGCCAGCGGTGAGATGGCACCAGTTTGCGCCATCATCCGTTGCCAACACGGTGCCGGGTGCGCCCCAGCCTGCGGCAACGGCAAAAACGCCCTTCGTATAAGCGACGGAGTTCCAGACAGCCCAACGTCCATGATCGCCGCAGGGATGGCCATAGAAGGTGGGCTTCCAGGTTCTCCCGTCGTCGCGACTCACAACGATGTTCATACTGTGTCCGGCCGCGACAAAAATTCCTTGCTCAGGTTGCGGGTCAAAGTTGCCGCCGAGTGGAATCGAGGCTCGAAACTTCTCCTGCCTGGCCGCTTCTTCTGGCGCCTCTTTGGACGTGACGGGACCTACGAACAGCAACAGCACAGCGGCGGTCACACCGCACCATCGGCATCGTTTCATCGGGTTTTCCTATCTAAGGTGTCTGCGATTGATCGTTTCGCTGCAGGGTTTGCGGACGGCGCGCTCTCCATTCGCAACTCTTCGCCCTCGGCTCCGGCTAGTTGCTGAAACTCGACTCAAGCTGACCCTATTCTCTCTCAAAAGATTTCAGCCGCCAATAGATTGACCGCATAACTGACGGTTTCTGCCCCATGCGGCATCCCTGACTGCGGCGAATTTCTTGCGGGCTTCGATTCCTCAAGCCGGCAGAATTCGTTATCCTGGTCCATTCCCGGGCAGTTCCTTTCGCAGAACGACTCTCGCTGCACACGCTGCCTGGGCAATCGCGTCTTTGGAGTTTCCCAATGTCTGAGCTGTCTCAACTATTGCTCGCAGCGTTGACGGCCTTGCCGCCGGAGAAGCAGACGGTGCTTCAGCCGCTGCGGCACGAAGAGATTCGCTCGCTGCTGGCAAAGCAGTTGTTGGCGCTGCACAACGGTCAGGCTCCCGCTGACCGCCCTGAATTGGGGGCTGACGAGACCACTCCTCCGCTGCCTCAGGCGTTCGCACCGTTTGCCGAAGCGATGCAAGTCTGGTCCGCGGCGGATGGGCAACCGGGGGACGTATTGGTCGAGGCGTTTGCAGCCGTGTTGAACGCCGTGCCGGCGCCGCTGCTGTTGGTCTTGCTCGGCCAGCGAACCACTCCCAGCAGCGTTGTCGATGGCAGCGTGTTCCCTCCGGTGCGCTCCGCTTTGCTCGCATCGGCGACTGCCACCTTGGAAGCAGACTCGTTGACATGCAGCGCGAGGGCATTAGCCAAGCATAGCGAGCGCGGTGACGCTTTTTGGGCGAAGCCAGCCGGAGGGCCGGACGTGCAGAATCAGCATGGTGCCCAACTGGTGGAACGAATCTTGAACGATCAGGTTTGGTGGAACCTCTTCACCCATTTTCAGCAGGGGATCATCTACGAAGCGCGGATTGCTTCGGGGCATGGCGCGCGGTGGACCCATGACGGGGCAACGTTTATTGGCTTCGTGAGCCCCTTCGAACGTAACGAACCAAGTGCCGATCGAGCTGTGGCCGATGCTGCAGGAACCAGCGAGCCTGCGGACGACGAACCAACCGAAGAGGATTTTGAGGCGAAGTTCGGTCCCTTGCCTGAAGTACTCGATCGCGAGGAGTTGCAGCGCCGGTATTCGGCTGGGCAACGCCGGTTTCCAGGCGTCAAGCTGTCAGGAGCCAACCTTTCAAACCTGGACTTGCGCGGCATCGATCTGACCGGCTCGCAGTTGGTACGCACCAAGCTGTATCGGACCAATCTCGAAGGGGCCACGTTGACTGAGTGCGATCTGTCCGGAACCTTCCTTTCGCAGACGCGGCTCTCGCATGTATCAGCCCGGCGGGCACGGTTTACCGATTGCCGTATGGATGGCGTGCAGTGGGAGAAGCTCGATATGGAAGGTTCCCGGTTTGGCAATGCCAACATGCAGCGTGCTGAACTCAAAGAATGCCGTATGAAGAAGGTGGGGCTGGGGGGTGCCAATCTGACCGGGGCCGTGATTGAGAATGTGCAACTGTTTGGTGCCTACCTGGAAGAAGCCTGTTTGTCCAGCGCTACGCTGACGTTTTGCCGCTTCAATCGTTCGAGAATGGCCAACGCCGACCTGACCTCCGCAATCGTCGATCGATGCAACTTCGAGGCGGCCGACCTCTCCAACTCCCATTGCCAGCAGGCAACGTTTCAGAATTGCCAGTTCATGGAAACCAACCTGACGTCGGCAGATCTCTCTCAGGCAAGCTTCGAACACACCAAGCTGGACGGTGCCCAATTGCTGCGGACGAATCTGGAAGGTTGCACCGCTCCGAAGGTATCGCTGATTCGGGCAAACCTCTCCCAAGCCAACTTGAAGCAGGCTGTGCTGCAGCACGCCCGACTGGAACAGGCGGATCTTAGCCGCGCCGTGTTGACCGATACCAACCTCAAGGGTGCGGACTTGGGCGGGGCCGATCTGACCGGGGCGGATGTGGTCGGCACGCTGGTTGACGCCGAGACGAACTTTCGCGCCGCAAAAACAATCAACGTTGACTTTGGAACCAACTGGTCGCTGCGGCAACAGGTGATGGAGTCATCGCACGAACTCACCATCCAGCAGTTTCGCGGGGCCCATCCCATTCTGGGGTTCTTGTGGTGGGCACTGCTTGGTTGCGGGAAGCATCCCACCCGTTTGCTGTGGTGGGGAATTGTCATTGTGTTTGTCTTTGCCGGGCTGATGGCAATTCACCCCGCGTCGTTCGATTTTGGACAACCGAATCCGACCATGGTGGATCATTTGCGCAACAGCCTGGCCGTCTTTGTCACGCTTGATTTGGCAATCGACAAGGGGGTGGATAGCTACGGCCGCACGGTGATGTTGGTGCAGGCGATTTTGAGCTACCTGATGTTGGGTTTCATGGCGAGCTTGTTCTCAAGCATCTTCCCTTCGCAGACAAGCGGATCGTAATGCCCCCGACCCCCCAGCAGCATCTGCAAGAGTACTTGGACGCGAACGTTGTTGACCTGCACTCGATGACAACCGCCGAGTTTCGTGGTTGGCTCGAGGCACGACTGCGCGATGCCGAACGCAGTGGGTTGTTTCGGCAGCGCTGTCGGTTGCGAGACCTGAAACGGACCCATCGCACAAGACTCCAGAAGCGAGAGAACCGCCTCCGCCAGGCCCAACGCGAGTACCAGGCGGACCCTGTCGGCCGCCAGATTGCACAGCTCGAAGAAGAGTTGATGGATCTGTCACGCGCCGTGGAGGGGCTCACCCAGGCCGTCGCCCAGCAGCGGGCGGATCCCGCGAAACTCGCCGATTTCAAGAATCGCCAGGCCGACGCGCTGCAACAACACGCCGAACTGGTGGCCGCCAGCCGCACCCGAGCGAAACTCGAACAGGCACAACAAAGCCTCGACAGCTTGCAGGCAGAGATCGGACTGCCTGAGCTCGAGCAGCAAGTAGCGCAGCGGGCGACGGATATGGGGACCGCTTCGAGCCAGTCCGGCAAGTCGTTCGAAGCGGCTTCGCATGGTGGCCACACGCTCATGAACGACTATCTTGCCCAACAGTTTCCGCTGTTGAGTGAAGATTCCATCCACGTGCTGCACGGAGCGACGTTGGGGTGTGCACGGGGGAGTTTGACCAGATTGTCGTGCAGTGTGCCACCGAACAAGAAGCGGTGGATGTGTTGGCCGTGGTCGAAGCCAAACGGAACGTCAATGACCTGGTGCATGGATTCGAGGTGCGGCAAGAGAATCTGGCCTGGCTGGTTGGAGACCCCAGCGGCTATGTCGTTGACAAGTACCGCACCAGCGCCTTTCCCGAAGGGCATTTCACCGGGGCTGTGCATGTCGAACAGGGACGCACCTATCGCTTCGAACGTTCTTCATTCGCGCGCTTCCAAACGCCCAACGAGCAAGGTTTTCGGCTGGCCGGATTGTGGTTCTTGACCCAGCGTCGCCCACTGCTGGGAGTCACTTCGAGTGAGCTCGGACAAATCCTCTATCAGGTGTCCACCAATCCCAGTCACCATCTGGCGAGCAACTCAGGCTTGGGAAAGTTTCGTAAATCGGTCTTGAGATTCGTCTCCGATTTTCAAACGCGGAACGTCCTAAACCTCTACGCCGAGACTGACAAACTGGCCCAACAGATTGTGTTTGCTGACTGAGGTTCTTCCGAACGATGACTTCTCAGGCACTTTGAAACTCTTCTCATTTCCGCGCTGACGGTGCCCGATACCTCGAGGGTTGAGATCACGGTGCGCCAGCAAATTCGGAGAATTCTGCGAAAAGTTCCCGTCAGGCGCAATTCAACGAGGGCCCAGCGACCTATCGTGTTAAGACTAAAATAGCGGAAGCTCAAGCTGGTCGAGGTCAACCGTTATAAGGATTTCACGATGGCCACGCTGTCCTCGATGTGAGATTGACCAATGAGACACGCCTGGCAGTGGATCGGAGCGACCGCGTTTCTCGCGGTGGTGAGCATTCTCATATTCGTGTTCTATAGAACCGGCCCTGGGGCCAGCAACGGCATCAGGGCGAAAGACAACGTAACCAGAAACACGCATCACAAACTTTGGTTCAGGAAAGGGAGATTGCATCGGCCAGCGTCGGCATAAGCCAGTGAAGCCATCGGGAGTTGCGGTGAGTTAGCCTACGATGCGCAGCGAAACACTTTGTTGCTCCAAGCACAAAACCAAAGCCTTACAGCAATCCACGCAACCGTCCAAAGTACGGTAAAGGACAAGTTGACGAGGTTTGGGAGAATGCGAAGCAGGCCGATGCAAAGCGTATGATCCTAATACTGGTGCACAGTTGACGTGGGATCCGACAAAGCCACGAACACGACAATGGGATATGGGACATAAACAGGGTAAGAAATACTCCGATCTCCACAAAGACTACATGGATGGCAAGATCACGAAGGAAGAGTTCCTTCGGGAATACCGAGATCCAAACAACTATTGGCCGGAAGATTGGCTTGAAAATCAGAGCTTCAGGCATTTTATGGGAGTGATGTCGAAAATGGTTCGATGTTTTTCAATCCGTGCGAAGAGATGGGCATGGAAGCTTTGTCGTCTCTGAAGAAAACTCGGATGACGTAAACATTAGGAATGATGATGGCGAAAACCTCCTGCATGTCCGGAGGTGCGGTGGGGCAAGGTGGGACTAGCCCCCGAGGGGGGGCACGGAGAGAGGGGGGGGGGGGGGGGGGGGGGGGGGCGGGCGCCCCCCCCCCGGCCGGGGGGGGGGGGGGGGGGGCGATTGCCTACTCGAATGTCGATGCTGCCGTAGAACTTATTCAGCGAGGAATTGATGTCAACGCTCAGGATCGAAAGGAGCAACGCCACTGATTGACGCAGGGTTCGATCACAGCAGCCGAGGATTGCTCAGCAGAATACTTGATCACGGTGGGGATATCGAAATCACAGAAGCGAACATGGGAAAGTATACGCCACTTTGGACAGCAGGTGTTTAACGCAAGAGGCAAATACGATGTCGTGGATGTACTGTTCAGCCCTCGCAACCTCTCCGCCGCGGCGGCAAAGCGTTTCGAACCACTCAAGGAGATGGAACTAAAAACCGCTCGGGCCTGGGCCATCAAGGAACAGTTTCGGTGGTTCTGGACCTACTTCCACAAAGGCTATGCACGACAGTTCTTCACGCAGTGGTATGGTTGGGCCAGCCGCAGCCGACTGCGGCCTATCATCAAGAAAGCGAAGATGCTCAAGCGTCGGCTGGAGAACCTGCTGACGTATGTGAAGCACAAGGTCACCAATGCCATGGCCGAAGGTTTTAATAGCAAGATTCAAACCCTCAAAGCTAACGCCCGCGGCTTTCGCTCCTTTGCCAGCTACCGCATACGCATCCTCTTCTACTGCGGGCAACTTGACCTGATGCCGAGCCAGGTCAGCCACTATTTTTCCTGAAGAACCCAAAATCGAGACCTCGACTCATGAACTCTTCCGCCCGTGTGCGTGAGCGGCTTCGCTTGAGCATAAAGAAAAGAACCGGGCGAAGCCGATGCAGGAGCCAAGGCGACCACTTTTCCCACCAGCTTTCTCGCCTTCGATTGATGCAATGTTCTTTTTGTTACAGCCTTCGCCCTGACCGAAGCGACAGCATCAACAAATCAATCATCCGCACCATCACGCCACCGGCCTTTGCCCTAACGTCCTCCTCGCTTACCCTAGGCACATCGGCACGGACCTCCAGCGCCGTTCGTCTCAGCGTACTCCGTGCCTCCCAATGGTTGAGTGTCGTTACTTCCGGCTGCGTTCGGATGGAGCGAGTTGCTTGCTGACAACGGCTGAGATTTGCTCGGCGAGCACGGCCTGGCCGGCGGCCGTGAGATGAACTCCGTCACCTCCAATCAGCTTCCCAGCTTCCACACTTCCCTGCGGTTTAGCCAGCGCTGCATGCAGATCATTGATCGGCACGTTCAATTCCCGCATCACCCTGAGGGCAATGGTGTTGTACTGCTGGACGCTGGCATCCAGCAGTTGGTAGTTGCGGCCACGCCTGGCGTTCGCAGCCCGGTCATCGATGATCGGTGTGGTGGTGGCAAAGATCACCACGGCATCGGTCTGCTTGCGAATCTGCTCGACAATCTGCCGCAGGTTCGCTTCGTACTGTTCCGGGGAAACCTGGAACTTGCCAGTCTCGGTGAACTTCTTCGTGTCGTGGATGCCACAGTTGAAGTGAACAACCTCCGGTTTGGCATCAAGCACCCAAGCCTTGAGGTTCTTGAGCACATTGCCGCTGTCCCCTCCATTTGCCTTAGGGCTTGCCACATTCGCTTTGCCTTCAAGTTGCTTGGCCACCCGTGGGGCATAGCTCAGTCGAATGGAATCCCCCACGAGAACCACCGTCGGCAGGTTGGGCTTTTCTTGCGTTGCGGCACTCGGTTGTGCCATGACCGCAGGCAGAGCCGCCGTGGACAAGACAGCAATCGTCGTAATCGTACTCAGCATGCCAAGCGTGGTTCGGATCATCAGTGGTTGCTCATCGGAACAGAAACAAGTGGTGAGAAGACCCCCTTAGCGTGGTCGGCCAGCCGTCGAAATTCAAGGGCTCTGGGCCCATTCCTGGCGTGATTCGGCTGTCGAGATCTGATGAGTTGGTGAATCCTGGTGACGAACAAGAATCTCTTCTCAAAATTGCTTGCGAACCCACCAGCGGTTTGCTAGAAACCAAACACATTTCACATTAGGGAGCAAACGTAATCTTGGAAACACAGGTCTAGCTTGGTGTCTCACCAAGGGCGGCGTTACGTGCCGTCCGAGCGTTCCGCCTAGCATCCAACACAAGGAAGGCTGTTTCAGAATCGCTATCACCCGGTGGCGGGCTAATTGTGTAGCGATTCTGGAACAACCCCGCCAACCGTGGTGCCGCTACACAATTAGCCCGCCACCGGGTGGCGATTCAGTGAGCCTTCCAGTGTCCCAGGTCATGTAGTAGATCCGACAACTCCAAGAGAACGTCAAAGTGTTGCTCGACGGTCACTCCCGGCCGTCGAGCAACCTTCTGCTCCTTAATTCGCTCCTAAGATCGACGTGTTCTTCGACTAGCAACTTTGACAATGGTGCGGGCAGGCAAGGGGCACCCTATGGGCCAAACGGTTCGTCTCGAAGATGTCCGGCTTGCCTCAGCAGGCTCATGATCCTGCCCCGGCTGATCTCGTCTGCCAACTTGCTCAACAGTACGATTCGGACGAGCCCCCTCCCCGCGAAGGGGCCCTGACGTTCGACAAATTCCTGGTTGAGATTCACAGTCGCCCTTTCCGCAAAAAGCCGC
>CALOEH010000008.1:0-55052 GCA_942492195.1 uncultured Planctomycetia bacterium
GATTACTACTTCGGTGATGAATCCAACCTCAAGAATGATGTCTGGAGTTCGGCCGACGGAATCGCCTGGAAGCAGGAAACCGCCAAGGCACCTTGGGCTCCGCGCGGCTACCACCAGGCGGCCGTGCTCAACGACCGGATCTATGTCTTCGGCGGCGGCAATTACGTTCCCACCTATCAAGCACACAACGATGTCTGGTCTTCCGCAGACGGTGTCAACTGGGCGCGTGAGACCGAAGCCGCGCCGTGGCACGCTCGGCTCTGGTTCTCGACGGCCGTCTACCGCAATCAGATTTTGGAGTGCTGGCGGGTATTCAATGGTCCCTCGACCAATTGGGAGACGCCAGCACTCCGCAGACGGCAAGCAGTGGGAGCAACTTCGCACCGGAGAGACCTGGAAGGAACGGCACGAACACTCGGCGTTGTTTTCCAAGACAAGCTTTGGGTAGCAGGCGGGCACGCCAAAGCCGCTCTCGAACAATCCCAATTTTCATCTGCCAGAGAGACTTTTTCCCACGAAGTAAACGAACAGGCCTAAATCATTTTGTTGACACCAGGATGCCCGACGTGAAGTCATTTTGACTGCGCTGTTCTGTTCAAAATGGATTCGTTCCATAGACGCCATAACAGTATTCTGTTACGTGTTAAACATTAACAGTGGATTGGCATGGCGGCAATTAGCCATGGATTAGTTCGCGACCAACCGATCGTGACACACGATTCTAAGTTCTTCCCTGATAGGAACATCGCCATGAAACGTTTTACCTTTATTGACCGTGCTGGAACTTTGGGATTCGTCGCTGCCGGTTCGGCCAGTGCCGCCGATTGGGGACATGGTCACGGCGGCCAACGATCTTACCAACGACTACCGTCACGGTTGACAACGTGGTCCTTAGGACCCACTACGGCCATGGTCAACCCAGTAATGGAATCGCCACGGCGCATGGCCACGTAGCCTGCTTCTTCCATAAGGCGCTGGAGCCGATACGGATACTCCGGCTGGTAGGACGGGGCATCAGCATCAGACTCCCCATTTCGGATTCCGTCAGTCGGTGACGAACGGGATTCAGCCAGGCGACCTAAGGGTTGGGTGACTTGGCGAACGCATTAGTTCCTTGTCGATGTAGATGCGGCTCGCTTGGTCGACGCAGATCCCGTGCCGGTCTGGCTAGCGAGCTTTGGTGGCGGTTGTTGATCACGTTGTAGCCGCGATGCTTGGGGCCGATGCCACCACCGGTTTCGACGGTGTGGTCGTTGCGGTAGATTTTGCGAATCACCTGGTTCTCTGTATCCACCACATGGATGTTCCCTTGAGGACCTACGGCAATCCTTTTGGTCCGTTGAACGTAGCATTCAATCTGGCCCACCGTCACCGCTATAGCCTTGAGCGCCGGTTCCGGCAATGTGTTCGAGTTTGCCGGACTTCAGATCGAGCCGCCAGATGCTGTGCCCAGACCGCAGCGCGATCCACAGGTTGTCCCCTTCAATCGCCAAAGCCCTCGGCCCCAGCATCGGCATTCCCAAGGCCAGGGCACCGTCGGACGGCAGCTTCTTTTCACCGTTGCCAGCGATGGAATCGACGCGGCCATTGCTCAAGTCCACCCGCCGAATGCGATGGTTGCCGATATCCGCAATGTACAAGTTACCGTGCATCAAAGCAATACTATACGGGCGATAAAGCCGGCTTCGGTGGCCGGCCCCCATCACCCCCAAAGCCGCTTCGCCACTGTTCAACGGCGGTGGTAATTTCGGCGGGTTTTGCTGGCGTCACCGGCCCACGGATGATTCTGCATCTCGACGGCTTGTATTCCCTGCCGCATCGAAGCGAACCCGTAGGGCTCGTTGAGCAGGGCATCGGTCACCCGATCCGCCATCGCCAGGTACCCTTTCTTGCCTGTCCCGACGTACTAAGTTCCTTGTCGCGATCGCTTAAAACCCGATGGTTGCTGACTTCGCAAATGTAAAGGTTCAGCACCGGGACCAACTTCCACTCCAAAGGGGTTTCCCAAGATTCAAATCGAGGGCCGCACCGCCGATCCGTTGACGGGGGTCTTGCCAGTTCCGGCAACCGTGGAAAAAGTAGTGCCTGCTTCCGTGGTGGAAAACAGAGCCGGTCAAGACAGAACAGTGGTGCGAATTGAAGGTGTGGCATCACTTGGAGATCTTCAAATTCGAAGAGGGTTCTGGATCAACGGGCGGGTACGTTCCATCTGGTCAAGTTGGGATTGAAAATCGATCAGTTCGGAGAGGCAGCCAAGGCATACTTGCCGACCACCCACTACCATGTGGTGCCGATGAGGGGACAGCTCTCCGGCCAACAACATCACCCGCCAAGGCTCCGGGACAACAAGGCATTTTCAAGACTCCTGATGAAAGTAGGTTTGGCACTGTTACCGACCGGGAGGACCTCGCCGGGGAGCAGGTCCCGGTTTGGAAGGAAAGATCACGAAGGCACTCGCCAAGACCGCGATTCCGATGACCGAGAACGTGAGCGCAATCATCAATCGGCTGTGGTAGTCCACCACCAGATAGCGATACCTGATGGTGTTTGGGTCGTCATCCTGCAGTCCAGATTCTTGCAAGAATTCCCACCATTCGAGGCTTTCAGCAGGTTTCACATTGTCAGGAACCGGTCTGAAGTCAGGTTCGCTGGGACGGCCGAACCCGCCATCAAGGCGAACCCCAGCCAAGCCTTTTGACAACCACAACAGGATAGCTCCATCGCGAGGTTCTGACTGCTGTCCAAGTCCGCCTGCTTCTCGACATGTGGTTCGAGCCGCACCAAATCACGATAGGCGGGAACTTGAATCTGTTCGCCTTCGGGAGTTGAGATGACGCGTCCGGCTTCACTCACATCGACTACCAAAGGTGGTCCCGAGGGGCGCGGCAGCAGGAATTGTTTGGACATGGTATCAATGGCTCACAAAGACGAATTTATCGAGGTGCCGTCAAATTGGTGTGAACGAACTGGGAATGCGAGGGGAGTTTACGAGCCTGTGCTAATAAGGAATCGGGTTACTCAGGCATGGTGTTACTCAGGCATAGTGCTACTCAGGAACGGCGCTCCCACCGCTTGACCACCAGGGCAGGGTGATTCCCCCGTCGATTTTGAACGTGCTGCCGGTAGTGTAGTCGCTCTCAGGATCAGAGGAACACCCACCGCACGGCCAGTTTCTTCAGGTCAGCCCAGCGTTTCGGTGGTTGGCTGCCGCCTGGTCAAGTTGAGTGTCGCTGAAAAATTTGCGTTCTCCAGGGGTATCGATCCAGCCAGGATGGATGGCATTCACGCGAATGCGGAATTCCGTCATTTCGATGGCGGCGGTCCGCACCATGTGGTCGACAGCCGCCTTAGCCATATTGTACGCCATCGAGCGGCCAATGGCGATTTCGGCATGTGGGGAACTAATGACAACGATCGATCCCCCCTGCCCTTGCGAGATCATCTGGTTGGCCGCAGCCCGCAGGGTGTAGAACGCGCCCCACATGGTGACATCGATCGTGCGGCGGAACCCCTCCATATTAGCGGTATGGAACGGTTCGCGATCGCTGTAGCAGGCATTGGCCAGGGTCAGATCTAGCTTCCCCCAGGCTTTGGCAATGTCCGCCACCATGGACTCCACCGCCGGTTGGTCGGAGACGTCGGCCGGCAACACCAGGGCCTGGCGTCCCAGTCCACGGATCTCTTCGGCAACTGCGGCAATCGCCTGTTCGTCAACATCATTCAGCGCCACATCTGCGCCAGCCTTGGCTAGTGAAATAGCGCTCGCTTTGCCGATTCCGCGTCCGCTGCCCGTTACCAACGCTGTCTTTCCTGCGAGTCTCAACGAAGTTCTCTCCAGCGATTCAATCCAAAGGCGAACGAGGCGGCACCTCGCCGGTTAAACGGAACTGCAACCGATCCATGCTATCGCTGGGGGGCGAAACCGGCAACCGTTGCCTTGCGCCAAGACACGTTCCCGATCATGTCCCGCCTATGTAGAACAGTTGACGCAACTCTTCTACCTAGTTCCCGTGGCTTCGTCGTCAGACATTCCCAACTGGCGCATCTTTCGATAGAGGTTGGACCGATGGAGCCCCAGTTGTTTGGCCGCCTCGCTCATGTTGTGTTCGCTACGCCCGATGGCTTTGCGGATGTATTCTGATTGAAACATGCCGGTGGCATCTGCCAGCGTCAAGTCCAGCGGCACCCAGCCTTCGCCTTCTTCTTTGGTCGAGCGAGACAGGACCAATTCCTCCGGCTCAACGATGTCTGACTGCGTCAGGTAGGCCACGCGTTCCATGACGTTCCGCAGTTCTCGCACGTTGCCAGGCCAGGCGTGCATGGTGAGTCTGCGTTCGGCCCCTTCGGAAAGTGTGAGCTCTTTGCGACGAGCTTTGATGGCAAAGTCTCGGAGAAAGTGTCGGGCTAGCAACAGCACGTCCTGCGGACGATCACGCAGCGGGGGAAGTTCGATGGTGACCACGTTGAGTCGGAAGAACAGGTCCTCGCGAAACTTCTTCTCCCGTACCATTTGCGAGAGGTCCTGGTTGGTGGCCGCAATCACTCGGGCGTCAGTATGAATGGGGGTGGAACCTCCGACTCGGACCACCACTTTCTCTTCGAGCACGCGCAGCAATTTGGCCTGTCCCCCGGGACTGAGATCCCCAATTTCGTCGAGGAAGAGTGTGCCGCCTGAGGCGAGTTCGAACTTGCCCGCCCTGGCTTCTCGGGCGTCGGTAAAAGCCCCCTGCTCGTGGCCAAACAGTTCGCTCTCCAGCAACGTCTCACTGATGGCGGCGCAGTTGACCGCAATCAGCGGCTGATCTCGCCGACGGCCCAGGTAGTGGGTGAGTCTGGCCACCACCTCTTTGCCGGTCCCATTCTCACCCAGGACCAGCAGAGCCAGGTCGGTATCGGCCACGCGGCGAATGGTGGAACGGAGCGCATCAATGGCAGGGCTCTCGCCAATCAACTGCGCGCCTTGGGTCGCCTCTTCGGTCATCTGCCGATGGGTGGCAAGCAACTGTTGCCGCTCTTGGGTATTTTCCAAAGCGACAGCGGCATGTCCTGCCAGTTCGATCAACCCTTCTTGATCCTCATTGGTGAAGTCACCCGTTCCGCGCTTGTTGATGACCTCGAAAGCTCCCAGCATTTCTCCTTCGACACTACGGAGCGGCACACAAAGCAGGTTATGGGTTTGGTAATTGAGAAGTTCGTCCACCTGCCGGCCGATCTGATCCTGGTCGAAACTACGATCGATGCGGCGTGGCTGACCAGTACGCACGACCTGCCCCACCACACCCACATCGTCTCCAATGCGGAGTTCGTTGCCTTCGACTCCCAAGGCAGGACGGCCTACCAACACCTTGTCAGGCTTGTCCCAGAGAAAGATACTGGCCCGATCCGCATCGAGCAGGCGGGTTGCCGCTTCGGCCATTTCTACCAACAACGGTTCCATCTCTTTGGTCCGATTCCATTGCTGGGCAATCTCTAGAATGGCTTCGAGTCTGCGAATCCGCCGTGTCTGACCACTCCGGCCCCGGACGGAATCTATCGAAACACGCACGGCAGCAGCCAACTCAGCCAGCACTGCCGGCTGGCTTTTGGTAGATCCATGCACTGCCAGCACCGGGCCACTGCCACGAGGAACGATAGGGAAAAGTGTCCATCCTGCCGCTACGACCGCTTCGCCCCGATCCAAAACTTCCCCCAAGTGCGACTCCGGAATGGCTTGCGGCTTGCCAAACTCCCCGAGCACGTTCCAGCGTCCCGAGGCAGGCTCAACGCAGCCGATGAAATCACCACCCAACACATTCAGCAGGACTGGCAATGCCTGCTGGAAGTAGACTTCCACCGTATCCACACCCAACGAGGCGCGGATGATCTCTAGCTTGGCCACATTTGCATCTTGCCTGTCTTCCATAACCTGACTTCGCTGACTTGCTGGGGCATTGCGTTGGGATGAATCGCTTGGATCCTGCGAGTGTCGCATGTTTGAGCAGTTTTTCCCATGCCGAAATCCGTATGACCACAGGCTAATCAAAGCTTTCGGGGGAACCTCAGACAGGCCAGCTGAAAAACAGGGCATTTACGAACTCTGAGAAGTGTGCGTTGAGTTCTCCTGAAACTCGGACCATCGGGACGTCGGCCAGAATTTCAACGTCAGGCCGACCGCAACGAGTTGCAGTTGATGGTCAGAAGTTGCCGAACTCATCTAAGGCTGTCGGCGGACAAGGAGGTTCGGGCGACAGTTCAGGTTTCTAGCAAAGGGTTGAGGGGAAGTTGGAAGTATGGGTCAACCAGGCTGCTCATGGAGCCCAGGTGTTCTGGCATCGGAAATGGTCCCACGTGCTGTGACCAACCAACTGCGCCCACTGGACTTCTGGCTGATACCGCTGGGCAGTGCTGCCAGTTCGCTGGACTGGCCCGGGCGGTCCCAACGACGGCGGCGAACCAACGCTTGCGTCCATGGTTGACGCACACGTGTATCTTCCGCTTAGCCACTCTGGCACGAACCTGTCTTACTTCAAATCCGCCCACCGGCTATCATCCGCGAGCCCATGATGGAAGCTCCGCATCGCAGCCCTCGCGAAGAACGACGCCGTCGTTTATTGAATAACGACGATGCGCTTGGGAAGGTGTCGGTTGACCAGACCGAGACAGCGTCAGCGCGGCGCGCTCGTTTGGAGACACGGATGTCGAATCAGCGTTACGCCAAAACGGCCCAATACCCCGAGCAGACCCGCCTGGTAGACCTGGTCCCAGAGAGCTGGGTGGCTATTTGTCTTTGGTTCTTGGCGGGTCTCCTGGTCATTGTTGGCCTCGAAGGGCTTTATCACTGGATGCCTCGGGTGGCTCATGCCACGACGGATGGCCGAGTGGCGGCCTTCGATCTCGACGGCGAAGGCTCTCTGGCGGCTACGTTCTCTTCGTTCCAATTGCTCATGGCCGCGGCTTTTTCGCTGGTTGTGTACCATCTCCGTCGGCACCGCTTGGACGATTACCACGGTCGATACCGCATCTGGATCTGGGGCGCGGTATGCTGGACCGTGATGGCCATTGATGAGTCTGGCAGCCTGCACGAAGGTTTCAAAGAACTCATGGTTTACCTCACCGGACACCGGCTCTTTGGAGATGGCTCGGTCTGGTGGGTTGCCGCCTATGGACTTGTCTTGAGCGTGGTGGGGCTACGCCTCATGATGGACATGCTGGAGTATCCCGTATCGGCAGCCACGTTGGTCCTCTCAGGCGTGGTACTTGTGGTTGCTGTGATTTCCCAACTGGATTTGTTCATGCCAGAGTCGGGAGCCCGAGGGGTGATGGTTGAAGAAGGGCTCGAAATGCTGGGCAATCAGTTGCTGTTGCTCGCCTTGGCCATGCACACGCGTTTTTTGGTGCGAGATATCAAAGGACTGAATCCTGTTTGGGAACCAGCTGAAGAAGACTCCGCAGAAGACGAAGGCAAGACCACAAAAACGCGCCGCCGTCGCACGGCCAGCAAAACCAAGGCAGACGAAACAGACGACCAGCCGACGCCAGAACCGGTCGCCAAAACTCCCGTCAAGAAAGCACCTGCTAAGACCGCCAGCACGGACGAAGACAACCAAGAAGAAGAGCCCACCCCGCGCAAGCGAGGCACGTTCTTGTCCAGGCTGTTTGGTGGTGGACGGGACGATCTCGAAGAATCAGAAACCGAGGACACCCCGGCCAAGTCTGGACGTAGTAAGCCACCGGCAGCCGAGAAGCAACCAGAAAAGCAGCCTGAGCGACGAGCCCAAAAGTCAACCTCCAGCTCCGAGCCTGCCCAACCGAATCAGGACGAAGAACCCGCCCCGCGTAAGCAAGGGACCTTCCTCTCCAGGTTGTTCGGTGGTGGTCGGGACGACATCGACGAACCAGAGACCGAGGACACGCCGGCCAACACGCGAGCGGCCAAATCCACACCAGCTTCCACTCCTGCTGCCACATCGAGCAAGGAACCGGCAGCTTCCAATTCGGCCAGTTCGCGACGTGTTGATCCTGCGGAAGCAGACGAACGCCACATGACCAAGGCCGAACGCAAAGCCGCCCGCAAACAAAAGCGTTTGGAACGCCGCGGCTAACAGGCCCATCTGGCGTTGAGCCGTCAGGGCAGTTGCTGATCGGGTGCGCCGGTAGTTTCTGGACGTTGGCAAAGCAGATGGGCCGAGTCACGCCCTAGCCGTTCGAAGATCCCCACCGCCTCAGGCAGAGGAATATCAAGCCGTCGGACCCGAACGGCCTCGACCAGCAGCACGCTCCCGATCCAGGAGTCTGGCGAGCCCGGCAGGTAAACCACCACACGATCGTCAGGCAGCCGGTCCGCTTCGAAAGCCAACCGCTGAAAGTCGTCAAATTGGATGGTCACCGGCAGCAGTTTCGGTGCATGGTGCTCGTCTCCAAAGTTGCCTGCTAGAATCTCTTTGAAGACCGCATACTTGGGAAACACCATCATCAGCTGCTTCTCCACCGTATGCGAGAACTTGCGGGCAATCGCCCGGCGAGCCATCAGGCCGCTCAAGAAGCAAGCCAACAACACCAGGGCAACGGCAGCCAGAAACAGCATGCCAATCCCGGCGGCGTCCGGCACATACTCTTTCAGCGGTTCGTAGACAGCGATCGCAATCGTGTAGGCGTAGCCCAACAATCCACCGATGACAATCACCGGCAGCAGGAACAGCAAGCCACCGATGGCCGTCGTTCGGAGGAATCCCAGCGATTTGCCGATTTGCTGCTTCATACGACTTCACACCCGTTCGACCAACTCAACGAACCAATCCAAGACGTGATCGTCCGCTGATTGTAGCGGCTATGGCCGTCTACCGAGACAGAAAGGCAACACTCATTCGCAGAACGCCACACCTCGGTTCGGCACCACTCAACGCCCATCGCAAGCATCGCGCCTGCCAGTTGCGAAGGCGGCACATTTTGATAAAATGCCCGGCTGTGACAAGCACGCCCCCTTCGTCTAGTGGCCCAGGACGTCGGGTTCTCAGCCCGAAAACAGGGGTTCGACTCCCCTAGGGGGTGCTGATGGAAAACGGGCGGTAGTAGGTGGTTACGCAGTGTTGCGCCTTCGGTGAATCTGTCCGAAGGCGCTAAGATGGGAAAGCTGCCTCCGAGGAGGAAAACTGCGGTCGGGCAGGTGCCTTTGAAACAACGTGCGGCCAGGGGTAATTTCATGCGATGGCCTCTAGTGGTTGTTTGCTTCGCCTTCTGCGGATGCTCGGACGCAGAAACTGGTCCACCGCTGGCGAGGTCATCAGGTCCGCTGGCGTCTGATGCTCGCGAGACCAATGCAGTGGGCACGACAGGAACTGTGCCGCGCAGCCTGATGGACGAATATGAGGCATTCGGCCGGATCGTCACCCACTACGAAGATGGCGCGGAGTGGAGCCTTGTTCCCATGAGCGAGGGCACGCAGTTGCTTACTCTCATGCACCCGAAATTTGTGATTGTGTTCGGCGATGACTGGTTGCGGCTGTGCGGTGCCGAGCGCGACGTCAACAGTCAGATGGTGGCCGAAATCGCTGCAGAACGAATCTACAAATACGGTTCACGCGACGACTGGGGAGAAGTCGTTGAGTTCTTGCTGGAATATTACCGCACCTTCGCGAGGGAACCGTACGACGTCACGGCGGCCCCAGTAATCCGGAATTTCGATCACCGGACTTACATCGGAGACCACGTGTTTGAAGTAGTGCCGCGAAGCACGTCCAGCGGCAAACTGGTAGTGGTCACCATTGTTCACCGCGACGATTATCAAGACGAAGCGGCCGGAAGCGATAGTTCTTCACAAGTTTGGAACGCCGATCAAATGCTCCGATTTGGAAGCAATCGCCTCCTTTTCCGCAGCGACAGATGACGGTCGAGCCGCTTACAACGGCGAGCGAATGGTTGGATTCCGAACAGTAACAACACGATCTGCCAGGGCTATACGAATGGATTTCTTGCACAGTCGCAAACATTTTCGCCAAGGTGATCGCGTCGTCGTTGAATGCTCGCCTTGGCGCTTTCACTACTGTTGCCGCGATTGCCGGGCAACCTCTGAATATTCTGCTTGACACCTTCGGCCCCCGCGTAAAGGCATCTGCTTCTTTTCACTTGGTTGTGACGCTTCGGGCTGTCATTGAGATTGCATATCTTCTTTATACCTGGATGTGTTTCCAGCCTCCTTGGAGAAATCTCCAGCAAACGAGTCCGCAGCGCACGAAGATATCGGCCACCATGGCATACCATGCCCCTTCGACGCCCCAGGCAAAGACCATGGTGAGCAAGTAGGCACCGGGGATGCGGACTCCTAAGAATCCGATCAAGGTGAAGAGAAACGGCCAGCGGGTATCGCCGGCGCCGCGGAGTGCGCCGGTCAAGATCATTGATAATGCCAAGGCTGGCATACTGACAGAAACAATGCGCAGCAGCGGAACCGCCTGACGGATCACTTCGTGTTCTTCAGGGCGGACGAACAACTGCACCAGACCGCCAGCGGCTGCGTATAATACCACGCCGGCCAGGCTCACCAGGCAACCTCCGGCAAGACACGCCATGACAACCGCCCTGGTTGCCTGACGTGGTTCGCCTGCTCCGAGGTACTGCCCTGCCAAAGTGGCGGCAGCCACTTGAAACGCCGTGCCGGGCAGGTAGGCCAATGACTCAATCCGGACGGCGATCCCGTGCGCTGCGCTGGCCACCATGCCCAGGCTGAAAACAATCGAGACGAACCAGAGATGCAGCAGGATGATCGAAACAATATCGCTTCCCCCGGGAATACCGATCCGTAGCATCCGGCGAATCAAGTCGATTTGCGGTCTGAGGAGCGTGACTCTCAGGCGGATTCCTGCCCGCCCTCGGAGAAAGAAGACGAGCATGATCAACCCTCCGACGGCATGCCCTACGGCGGTGCCGATGGCGAGTCCTTGCCACCCCAGCTTTGGCAGCGGCCCCCAGCCCAGGACCAAGGCCCAACTCAAGATGACGTTGACGATATTCACGGAGACCATGGCGATCATGCCGGAGACGGTATCGCCGGCTCCGCGGAGACAGGCGGGGCCCACATGCGTCAGCATGACGGCAGGCAGCACGAGCAACAGGTACAAAAGGTACTGGCTTACCAGCGGCGCGGCTTCGGCATCGACGTGCATCCCCACCAGCAACGGCCGTTCGAACGCCAACAGGCCGAGCGTCAACAGCAGAGTCAGCGCGGCTCCGAGCAACAAAGCCTGATTGGCTACCTGTTCTGCAGTGCGTAGGTCTCCAGCTCCCACGCAGCGAGAAACCATGGCGGTTGCCCCGATCGCCACAAAGGCAAAACTGCTGGGTATCAACCACATCACATACGCCATCAATGTCATGGCGGACAGGTGTGACTGTTCCAAGTATTGCCCCGCAAGCATGGTGTCTGAGTAGACGACCAGCAGTGACAGAAACTGCTCAATCAACACCGGAATCGCCAGGCGCAGCATCGGGCGCATGGTGCCTGAGTGGGCCGTTAAATCGTATTTGGTCGAGCGCTGCTCGTTGGATGTCGGCATTCGGAGGAAAGAGGGTTCAAATTGCTCGGTCTGCAGATGCCGAAGTGTAGAACAGTTGTCTCAACTGTTCACCTGTAGTTGCAATGGTTTCTTGGTTTCTGTGTAGAACAGTTGTCTCAACTGTTCACCTGCAGATGCACGCAAAATGGTTTTCTTGGTTCGTGAACAGTTGGGACAACTGTTCTACATTGGTCGCTTTGCTCAAGGATTGCGATCCTTGGAAGCCGCCGGGCGGGGGAGATTCTCTTGTATCGATGCGATGAGGGATTCGTGATTCTGGCGAACTTCCCAGGGCTGAAGTGCGCGACGATACAGGGCTACAAATCCAAGAGTCCCTTGCCATGTCCGGCTACTGTTGGGCGCTCGGCTTTCGTCCCCCAACGCCAGCCGTTGATTCGGAAGCCAGGCGGAGAAATCCCCTGCAATGCTGTGTTTGCTGTGGAACTGCCCATCCAGATAACAAAACAGCGTCCCGGAGAAGTAGGTGAGCGTGAGGTGAATGCTTGGGCGGTGTTCAGGTATCTCAAGCAGGGTTACTTCGTGCTTGTGAGGTTTTCCGTCCCGGGTAGTTAGCAGACGAAATGCAAGATGCGACCCCCGCTGGGCCAGTAGGAAATTCGCTCTGCGTGGATCGCTCGAAAACGCCACAATCCGGGCTGGGCCCGACTGCTTGAGGTTGGCCGGTTGGATGGTGGCCGACAGCGTCATTTGACCAGAGGTGCGCAATTCCTTGTCGATCAGGGCATCTAGGGCCGTTGAAGCCTCGACATGACCACCCCGCAGCTGCAGATAGCCTTGGCGATGAGCCTCCGCGTTGCCAACGATTTTGAATGCACCACCGTCCAGCACATCGTCACGTCGCACTGCAAACAGCAGCCCTTGGGTCTTGACCGGCCAACGTTGCGGCAGCTGGCCCGAATCCGTTGAACCAAGCGGGTCGGCTCCTGCTGGTTTGGGATTCTCGGCAATGTTCGAGAGATACCGTTGATAGGCGAAGTACGAGCCGACAAGTGCCAGCGCCAACGCCAAGGTCCAACGAACCAGAGAGCGTCGCTGCCGCCGGAGGCTGACAGGAACAATTCGTACCGGTCCCGGTTCGTCGCCTGGTTCGGCAGGACTGGGGCGACTTTGTGAGACCGTGGATGCCACCTGATGGTTGTCAGCCTGAGTGTCGTTTTGATGGTTGGCATCAACCGAGGGGTCCTCGGTTGCCAGTTGGGACAAGAAACCCTGCAAGCGGGGTTCGAGCGCCATTTGCGAACTGCCGACTTCGCTCGAATCCGGCCGCGGCGCATGCAGCGGGACATAGTCGCGAGCTCGTTCGTCCGGAATCTCTGAGTAGGGAGCCAGCGCCTCGGCCACTTCCCAGGCGTTCTGAAAACGTTGTTTCTCATCCCGCCGCACCATCTTGTCGATCACTTCTTCGAGTCCGGCGTCCGCCTGAGGTAGCAGGGTCCGCAGCCTTAGCGGCGGCGGCGCGTTGGGGTTCACGCGCGCCTCAAGCTTGCCCAGTAGGTCAGGGCCACTGTAGGGAAGATCACCGGTCAGCAGTTTGAACAAAGTGCAGCCGAGGCTGAAGATGTCGGCTCGGCCATCGACCGTATGATTGGAAATGATCTGTTCGGGGGCCAGATAGTCTGGAGTGCCGAGAATCGTACCGGCATGGGTCAGTTGAGCCTCGACGGTTTCTGAGAGTCCGAACCTGGTATCGTCTTTGGGACCCAAGTCGAAACCCTCTTGAGATTCTTCGTCGTCCTCTTCGGAGTAGATACGAGCCAGGCCCAAATCCAACAATTTGGCGACCGGCATACCGTCCTTCCAGGCCACCAGAATGTTGGCCGGCTTGATGTCCCGATGAATCATCCCTTGCTGGTGGGCATGATCGAGCCCCAACGCAGATTGGCGAATGATCTCGCATGCCCAGGGGATCTTGATTCGACCGTAGCCTTCGATCCAGGCATTGAGGTCAACGCCGTCAATGTACTCCATGACCAGGTAATGGGTTCTGCCAGCCTGTCCTGCATCGTAGGCGGTGACAATGTTCGGGTGGTCCAAAGCCGCCATGGCTTCGACTTCGCGTTGAAAACGAGTCAAAGCATTCGGGTGAGCCAAGCGAGCTTTGGTCAGCACCTTGAGGGCCACAACTCGCCCCATGACCGCATGCTCTGCCTTGAACACCGAACCCATGGCACCACGGCCGATGTGGTCCACGAACTTATAGTTCGCGAGAAAGAAAGCGGTGTTGCCTTCGAGCAAACGCTGCGCTTGCCAGGTGGTGCAGAGTTCCCGCTTGACCAGATAGCGGGCCATCTTGATGGCCGTGGGGCTGCTCGACTTCTCCGTCGCTCGCTGAACCAGAGCAAGTTGCTCAGGCGTAAACAGTCGGCTTTTCTCCAGATTAGCCAGGAATTTATCGGAGGTAATGGGAGCCATCGAGCTCGTACGCCAAGGGAGGACTACGCTGCAGTCAGCTACGGAGTGCCAAGTACGTGTACCTGGATGTTGGCAGAATTCTGAAGAAGTTACATCCCTCTATCGTACCTTGCCCGTCCACGTGGCGGCCAATTGAAGTTGCAAACTATTTACAGAAAGAGGTTTGCGTACTATCTCAAGCTGCCGCTAGCCTTCGAATTGGGCCGGTTTGAGCAGCTCTTGCATTTCCGGCGAATCCATATTCTGCGGAGTTGCCACGTTCTCGCCGGTGCTGATCCGCTCTTTGACCTTCTCACCCCGGAGGTGCCGGACCATGGCAATCACCGATTCGTAGCCCATGGTAACCGGATCCTGCAGCACGATACCGTCCACTTGGCCGTCCTGCATTCCTTCGATCAAGTCCGCATTGGGATCAAACGCCACGAATTTGACATTCCCTGCCATCTGCAATTCGCGCAGCGCACCGAGCACGCCGGTGGCATTGGGCTCACAAACCGCAAACACGCCATCCACTTCGTCGCTATATTTCTGCAAAACCTGCATGGCTTTGTCCAGCGAAGTCTCAGGCGTGGTGCCGCAAAACTCACTGGAAGAAATGACGTTGATGTTCGGAAAGGCACTCTTGAGTTCGTCCAAGAATCCTTGCTCACGCTGGGTGGTACTCTCGCTACCTGTCGTGTAACGCAGCAAGATCACGTCTCCCTTGCCGTTGAGCACCTCACCCATCCGCTGAGCGGCAAGTTTTCCGCCGGCGTAGTTGTCCGTAGCCACGTAGCTAACGGTGTGCGTCGCATCGTCCAAGCCGCTATCGAAGATGACCACGGGAATGTCGGACTCCGCCGCCTGTTTCACGTATTCAACGAGTGCCTGAGAATCAAGCGGGGCCAACACGATGCCATCTACCTGCTTGGTGATGAAGTCTTCGACGACAGTAATTTGCCCAACCCTGTCATTCTCAAGCAGTGGTCCCTTCCAAAAGATCTGAACGTTTCCCAACTCTCGGGCGGCCTGTTCGGCCCCAGCGTGCACAGATTTCCAGAACTCGTGAGTCGTTCCTTTCGGGATCACGGCCAGGCGAATCTTGGCCTGCCCTGCTCCGCCTGCCGCATCGATCCCCTGGGTGTTTGATTTCCCGCCGTCGCTGCATCCCGCTGAGACTCCCAAGTACAACAGACTTGCCACGAGCAAAACAGAGGAGAATTTCCCAATCTTGAACATGCTTGAATCCTACAGCTTTACCGAATGGAACAGAAAAAGACGGATAGAGGTGAATTCGGTGCCATGGCCTCGCTCGTGTGGCCCTGGCTGAAGTGGAGTCAGAATCGCCACTTGCATCCGAACATGCCCACGCAAGCGAACACCCGAAAACTTTGCCGTGACAGAACACTTGCCTTCTTCAAAGAATACAGCTCACACGCCATCCAAACAAGTTCGGCACGAGCCAACCGGCGTGAAGCTGCGACTAGGAGACAGCTTTCGATGGCAAGATGGATCAGGTGCGAAAAGTCGCCCCCAACTAGCGGGGGGATCCTAGTACGCACGCTCAGCCAGTACTATAATCCAATCCCACGCCCGAGGTTGATCGGGCGTTTGTTATTGGTACCGTGGCGCTGGCCGCAGGCAATGTTGTCGTAATATCCTTGTAGCGGGGTTTTTGGATGGCGAGCCCTCAGGTTTCGAGCACGCCAGCTCAGCGGGTGGCGGACGAACGAGTGTTGGTGCTGGACTTCGGTTCGCAGTACGCTCAACTCATTGCCCGACGGGTCCGCGAGCAGCATGTTTATTGTGAGATCGTCCGGCACGACATCACCGCCGAACGCATCGCCGAACTCGCTCCGCGCGGTCTGATCCTCTCAGGCGGACCATCCAGCGTCTATGCTCCCGATGCTCCCAACTGCGACCCAGGCATTTTTGAACTGGGAATCCCAGTCCTAGGGATTTGTTATGGGATGCAGCTGATTTGCCAGCATCTGGGAGGCGAAGTCACAAATGCTCCCGCGCGTGAGTATGGTCGGGCCAAGTGCCACATCCCCAGCAGCAATGGGCTGTTCCAAGACGTGCCCGAAGAGACCGAAGTCTGGATGAGCCATGGGGATCAGGTGACGCAGGTCTCTGAAGACTTTGTCTCACTGGCCCACACCAATACCTGCCCAGTCGCTGCGGTCAAACATACCAGGCTGCCTGTTTACGGTTTGCAGTTTCATCCCGAGGTAACGCACACGCCGCTGGGTAAACATGTTCTGGCCAACTTTTTGCACGGCCCGTGCGGCTGCAAGGGAACCTGGAGATTGGGAGATTTCGCCGAACAGGTGATTGCTGAGATACGCGAGCGCGTCGGCAATCGCCGGGTAATCTGCGGACTCTCCGGCGGTGTGGATTCGTCCGTGGTAGCCGCCCTGATTTATCGGGCAATCGGCGATCAACTTTCCTGCATCCTGGTCGACAACGGTCTGCTGCGAAAAGACGAAGCCTCGGACGTGATTACCGAGTTCAGCAATCATTTCAAGACAGATCTGCACGTGGTTCAGGCGACGGATCAGTTTTTGAGCGAACTGGATGGCATTGTCGATCCTCAGGAGAAGCGCAAGCGAATCGGCTATTCGTTCATTGATTGTTTCAAAGCGGAAGCCACCAAAATCCAAGACGCCCATTTTCTGGCACAGGGGACGCTCTACCCGGATGTCATCGAAAGCGGCGCCGCGGCAGATGGCCCTGCGGCCACCATCAAGCTGCATCACAATGTTGGAGGGCTGCCGAAAGAACTAGGGTTCGAACTCATCGAACCGCTACGCGATCTGTTCAAAGACGAAGTTCGCCAGCTCGGCTCACAACTTGGGCTGCCAGAAGAAATTGTCTGGCGGCACCCTTTCCCTGGTCCAGGACTGGCCGTTCGCTGCCTCGGCGCCGTGACCCGACCCCGTCTGGAAAACTGCGAGAAGCCGACGATATTGTCGTTAGCGAACTCAAGTCGGCAGGGCTCTACCGGGCAACTTCGCAGGCGTTTGCCGTGCTACTCCCTGTCAAAAGCGTTGGCGTGATGGGCGACGCGCGGACCTACGAAAACGAAGAAGTCATTGCCATCCGCTCCGTCAATACCGACGATTTCATGACAGCGGATTGGAGTCGAATCCCCTATGACGTGTTGGCTCAGATGTCCACACGCATCATCAACGAAGTCAAAGGGGTCAATCGCGTGGTGTACGATATCAGTTCGAAACCACCTGCCACCATCGAATGGGAATAGGCTTCGCCAACCGGCTGAGTTCAATCACGTTTCGGAGCCCACCGCATGCGGGTGCTTGTAACGGCCTTCGGGCCATTTGGCGGTTGGGAGACCAACAGCAGTTGGCTCTGCCTGCAGCAGCTCACGCGCGAACTCCCGGTAGATCCCGAAATTGTCACCCGACTCTACCCGGTGGATTACGAAGAAGCGCGGCTGCGCCTGGCCGAAGATCTTTCGACAGGGCATGACGTAGCCATTCATCTCGGGCAGGCCGAGGGGACATCGCATCTCCAGTTGGAGACGTTCGCCGTGAATGCGGCGTCAGGCTACCCGAATCGCAGTACGGACCTACTCGATCCGGCAGGACCGGCCGCGTTTCGCTGTTCGCTCCCGTTGCAGCGCTGGGCCCGCTTGCTTTCTCAACAGCGTGTGCCCACCCGCGTTTCCTACCATGCGGGGACGTTTCTCTGCAACGCGCTGTTCTACTGGTCGCAGCAGATCACTGGCGAGTTAGGGCTCAATACCCCTTCGGTGTTCGTCCACCTTCCCCTGGATGTTTCTCAAGTGGTCGACAATCCAGGACGCGTAGACGCCAAGACTCCTTGGATGTCGAGCGAGACCGCAGCCCGCGGTATCCGGATGCTGCTGGATGATCTTGCCCTCCACCAGCCAAGCATTGCTTAGCACCTTTGAGGAGTCGACGGACTCGTCAAGTAGTCATCACGCTCCGTAACGGTGACAGCCGTGGTGACATCGCCTGTCACCTGCCGCGGTACCGAAACGTCCATCTTCGGTCGTGAACAGTTGGGACAACGGTTCTACAATAGGCGAAGTCTTGTCTCGCCGGCGCAACACGATCATTCTGGCTCGCGCCGTTTCTGTCGGTCCCATCCCATTTGGACCCAGTCGCCAAGCTTGTCTTTGATCTTGGGTCGGAACTTCCAAGTGATCGAGGTGTAGCTGAGTTTGACGGACTCTTCGGCGGTTTCTCCGTCATCCACATCCAGCGAGATCTCGGTGATGTAGGAGTCGGTGATTTCACACTTCAGGTAAACGTCCTTCTCATCTTCCCGGCTGAAAGCAAAACTGATCAGCGGGATGACTTGTCCCTCGTTGATACACGTGGCCAGGTACAGCGAAGACAGGTCCATCTGCTTCTTGACCTCAAGCTCGTTGTGCTCGCTTCGGTTCACCGGACGAGGCTTCCCCTGATCGAATTTGCCTATCTCCGCGGCAATTCCGTGGGCGATGCTCTTGATGGGAATCCAGGCCTTCTTCGGATCGTCAGAAGGCATGCTAGGGATCTGCATGTAACTGTTCGACATGGTTCCTACCCGTTCGGAAACTGCTACGTTCGTATCAACATCGGCCTGTCCGCATGAACCCAATGATGGGAAACATCCGGCGAAAAGCAATCTTTGCAGCGATTTCTAGATTGCAAACGGGGCCGCTGTTGGGCAACCTACCAAGGAGTGCCCAACCAGGCTAGTACTTCGAGCGAATTCGAAGCATCTCGTCGGGGCGGAGCATGACCTCAACAATCAAGTCAACGTGCGAGAAAACCGATGCAGTGGAACTGGTGTTGGATCATCCTTGCGGCTTCGCTCTTCGCAGGAGTCCCCCGTACTGCTGCCAGGCAGCGAACTGCCAGCGGAGCGGATCGCCATTCATGTCGACGGCAAACGTCCCCTGGCCGGCGAACGGAGTCGCTTCACGGTTTCTCCCAACGGCAACGTGTTCTTTACCTACACACTGACCGCAGGCGATTTCGAGTGCAAACCTTTAGGCACCATCGCGCCAACCGGCGAGATCCAAATGTCCGCCATCGACAGCGAATCCACTTGGAATGTCGAAGGCTGGGGAACCTTTGGATTCCCGTTCGACCTGGCCTGCGACTCCTCCGGCAAGCTGCATGCTGCTGCCAGACATCGCGGGCAGCCGTATGGGGTTGATTACTGGTATCAAACGCCAGAGGGCCGGTGGCAATTGGAATCGTTTGGCGAAAACGTCACCTACGGCGGAAACAACGTCGCGCTCAAGTTGCTCCCAGATGGCCAGCCGGTGGTGGTTTGCTTAGATAAGAATCGAACACACCTGACGGTTTGGGAACGGGGCGAAGATGGCCAGTGGACCGCCACCCGGCCGGCCGAGTTGTTCAACGTGGCCTCAGGTGATTTTGATCTTGAAGTCGGCACCGACGCAGCGCTCCAGGTGGTGTACTGCGCTATGCGGGGCGGCCCCGTTTGTGCAACCCGTGGTGCGGATCGAAAGTGGACAAAGCAGTTGATTGCGCCGGTCGGATTCGCGCAGATGATTGCTTCGACACGTGACACCCAAGGCAAGCTCCATGTTTCGTTTGCGTCGGGTGAACAGGCGGACGAGGTTCGGACGCTGAGTTACGCGAGCCAGCTTGCTGATGGCAGCTGGCAAACGGAACCCCCCATCGCCAAGGCGGATAGCACGCGCCATGTTGGGCGGACCGATATCGCTGCCGCCGGGGGACGCATCGCGGTCGCCTGGGAGCATGGAATCGGCCCTCGTTTCGCGCCCAAGGACTACGGGGCCAAAGTGGGGGCGGTCCGCTTGACCCTGATTGCCAACGGAAACGTGGAAACCCAAGAGCTTGCCGCCAGCGGAGGCCGACCAGGCCTGGCACTGTCGAAAGAGGGCAACACGGCCTGGGTAGGCGTCTACTCCGGCAACGAGGATGGAGACGATTTCCATCTCTGGAACGTTCGCCTCGACGGCGGAAAGCCGCTACCAACCCAGGTGACAAACGGTGCCGCGGATGCCATGTTCCGCGATGGCTGCCTGCGAGACATTGATTCAGGCGACGCAAACGCTCAGCTGCGCGGTTTGCAAAGAATCGACATGAGTGGCCTCCCGCAACAGCAGCGCCAAACCTTGATTCGGCGATTCCTGAATCACGACGATCCTCAGATTCGAGTTTCGATGGTCCGCGAACTCGCCAAATCTCCGGATACGGTGGTTCATTTCGAAGATCAACTGGGCGCTGTGTTGGCGGACTCCAACCGTCTGGTCCGCAAGACATTTCTCGAAGGGCTGGGAGCAGCCAAGATCCAGCAGAATCTGGCACGCCGCGTATTTGACGAAGCCATCGCAAGCGAAGACCCCATGACACGCCTGACCGCGGCTGAGGTGCTGCGCCAGCATCCAAGCTGGGTGAGCCCCAACGGATGGGAGTCGGCCTTAAAACACTTGGGCCTCGCCTTGGGGCATCAAGATACCAAGGTATCTGGATCTGCCGCGATGTCCTTGGAGCGCATGATCGAGCTCCCTGGCACGCGCGAGCTACTGCACTCGGTGCACCAGGCAGGCACTCCCTTGCAACGCGTCCGCGCGGCGCTGGTGCTATTCCGCTGTGGTCAGGAGATCCGGCTTCTGCACCTGGCCAAGGTTCCGCAACAGGGCGACCAGCAGGCTCAACTCGCCTTGTGCGGCTTGCTCGGACAACTGCGAACCGCCGAGTCGGTTCCGTTGCTGGAGCAATTGCTACGGAGCGGGCATCCTCGAGTCCGCACCGCGGCGGTATTCGCGCTACGCTCGGTCGCCCTAGTGGCCGAACTGAAACCGGTGGCCAAGCATCCCCACGGTTTTGACATCCTGGCACTCAGGGCTGTCGAACCGGCGACTGCTGAACTTCGAACCACACAACAGGCCGCCGTGGACGCGTTGATCGGTTCGTTAAAACATACGGATCCCAACGTTCGCCAAAAAGCCTGTGATGCGCTCAATCGAGTTCGTGCTACCACGGCGGCCAGTGCGCTCGAACCCTTGCTCGCCGACGCTGATGCTGGTGTTCGCATCGCAGCGCGCACGGCACTTGGGCTGCTTCGCAATCAGCCAACGGCAGAGATTCTCGTCGATCACGCCAACTGGCAAGCCGAGAGCAAAGACCGAGAGGTCCATCAATTGACAGCCGTTCATCGTCCGCCGACAAGCGTGAAGCAGGGGGTCGTGGACGCGGCATCCGACAAACAGTTGCTGATTGACGACTTCGTCTTGGAAGAGATGGCCGGGCTGACACGTCGACTCCATCCGTTCGAAAAACACCCTCGCAATCCCGTTTTTCAATCGCAAGTTCCGTGGGAAGAAGGTTGGGCAGACCCGTTCATGTCCACCGTGACTTATGACGAGGCCCAGCGTTGTTTTAAAATGTGGTATCGCTGTGGTCCGCGACATTCGTTGAAAGGGTACGCCGTCTCGGAAGATGGCATTCATTGGCAGCGCCCCAACGTGGCGCAATCCGCTTGGCAGCAGTTCCAGGACCACAACTTGCTAGGGTTTGAAGGAGAGATTGCGACCTGGAAGAAGCCAGGCAACAACGTGCAGTTCTTTCCAGATCAAACCGGGACCAACCGGTTTCTCTCGTTGTTCTATCAACCCCCCACCAAAGACTACGCCATCAGTCGATCTGCCGATGGCGTCAACTGGCAGCAGCCTGAATCGGTCCGTGACGCGCACGGAGATGTTGTCTCCCTGGTTTGGGATCCAGGCAGGCAGAAGTATCTGTTCTTCCCCAAGTACAATCGAGCGCACGACGGGTATGTCCGCCGAAGTTTCTCAGCCACCACGCTACCCGCGCTGGATGCTCCGTTCTCACCGTCGTTTCCCTTCTTGGCAGACCATACCGATGACGCGCGAGTTGCTGACGAAGCGTGTCGGGCCTACGGAAGCCTGTTGCCAGATACGCTTCGTTTGCGAGATTTCCATAGCGAAATCTATTCGGTCACGGCTCTTCCGTACGAAGGAGTTGTCGTGGCGCTGTATGACCTTTGGGCGGTGACCGGCAGTGCCGAAGGTCCTTTGGACATGCCGATGAAGGTCAGCCGAGACATGAACACCTGGCACACGGTTGACCATCCCCGGCGAGCGCTGTCGATCGGCCAGTTTGGCGACTGGGACTCCGGGATGGTTTACGGCGGCAATACGATGCTGGTGGTCGACGATCAAATTCGCTTGTATTACCTGGGGGCGAACATGGGACATTGCACGCGCGTGCTCCCCATGACCAAGCCGTATCATGCGTTGGGCGTAGGACTCGCAACGTTGCGACTCGACGGTTTCGCTTCGCTTCGCCCGACCGAGCAAACCGGGCAACTTGTCACCAAGCCGCTCACATTCAAAGGCCAGCAGCTACAGATCAACGGTCGGTGTATGGCCGGTGGTTCCATTCGAGTCGAGGTGCTGAACGCAGCCGGCAAGCCACTCCCAGGCTTCGAACTCGACAATTGTGTCCCGTTCTCCGGAGACTCGCTCCGGCACACAATCGCCTGGAAAACTCAGGCTCAGATCCCTCAGCAAGCCGCACCGATTCGGCTACGCGTCGTCCTCACATCCGCTGACTTGTACGCGTTCCAATTCGTTTCAACTCCGGACGCTCCGCAGTAGCTTCCGTACTCCCTAAACCACAAGAACCTTAGATTCGACAATCGCTTCTTTCCCGCAAGGCATGCCTCTATGATCCATCATCTGACAAAGTATCTACTCTTCGTTGTATTGGGAATCGCCGTGACCGCTGACGTCAACGAGTCTCGCTCGGCAGAGCCATTGGTTTTTGTCTCTTCATTTGCGAGTGGCGAGAAGGGGGCGATTCTTGCGTATCGTCTGGATCCGAAGAGTGGCCAATTGGAGTTGGCTCAGCGGACCACCGATGTGGAGAATCCGTTCTTTCTGGCCCTCTCGCCGGATGGGCGTTTCTTGTACTCGATCCACGCGAAAGCATTCGGCGGTGAGGAGCATGAAGAAGTTGCAGCCTACGCGCTGGACGGCCGCACCGGAGGACTCAAGTTGTTGAATCGCCAATCCGCCCACGGCTCCGCTAGTTGCTACCTGGATGTGGATGCCGAAGGCAAAACGGTGTTGGTTGCCAACTACTCGAGCGGCAGTGTGGCCTCGCTCCCGATTGCCCAAGACGGCTCGCTCAAGCCTGCCGCTTCGTTCGTACAGCATGCAGGTTCCAGCGTAGAACCCAAACGGCAGACCGGCCCCCGTGCCCACTCAATTGTGGTCAGTCCCAACAACCGTCATGTGTTTGCCGCCGATCTGGGGCTGGACCAGGTGCTCGGTTATCAACTGGACGCAGCGTCGAAGCTCACACCGGCTACGCCTTCGTTCGCTCGCACACCCGCCGGGGCTGGTCCCAGGCATCTGGCGTTTCATCCCAATGGCAAGCATCTATATGCCATCAACGAACTCAAGAACTCAATCACGCTCTTCGACTACGATCCAGAATCAGGTCTGCTGACGGAGCAGCAGAATATCAGCACTCTTCCTGACGATTTTGAAGGCACCAGTTACCGTTATTGTGCCGACCTCAAGGTGACTCCCGACGGCAAGTTTCTCTTCGGCACGAACCGAGGGCATGACAGCATTGCCCGATATGCACTGGACGAACAGGAGACTCAAGCTATTGGGCGTTGAGCCGAGCCTTGGCAAGGGGCCACAGAACCTGGCCATTGCCCCAGGCGGCAAACTTCTGCTTTGCGCGAACATGCCCGGCAACAACCTGGCCGTATTTCGGATCGATCCCAACAGTGGAAGCCTGGCCTCGGTTGGCGAACCGATCACGGTGACGCAACCCTCCTGCATCAGAATTCTGCCTTAACCGTCCATCGGAATACGAGCGAGCACTGTTCGGCACTAGCTCAGGTGGCGTACGATTTTTGTTTTGTTCTATTTCCAACGGCGTTTACGATGACTAGAAAGAATGGGGGACACGTTCCGCCACGATGAGAGTGAGTTCGACTTGTTGAGGAATTTTTGATGTCTGAATTAAAGCCCTATTTCGACGAAGTCCAATCCCACTATGACCTATCGGATGAGTTCTTCCATCTGTTTTTGGACCCCTCGCTGACCTATAGCTGCGCGTATTTCGAACGGGAGGAAATGTCCCTGGCCGAAGCCCAGTTGGCCAAGATTGATCTCTCGCTGGGCAAGTGCAACTTGCAGCCCGGCATGACGCTGCTGGACATTGGTTGCGGTTGGGGGGCCGCCATGGTGCGCGCCGTGGAGAAGTATGACGTCAATGTGATTGGGCTGACGCTCAGCCAGAACCAATTCGACTACGTCAACCAGCGGTTATCGAAACTGCCTGGTTCGCGGAACGCCGAGGTCCGCCTGCAAGGCTGGGAAGAGTTCGACGAACCGGTCGATCGGATCGTGAGCATCGGGGCCTTCGAGCACTTTCGCTGGGAACGCTACGGAGCTTTCTTCCAGCGTTGCCGAGATATCTTGCCCCCTGACGGCCGCATGCTGCTGCACACCATCGTTGGGTACACAATGCAGTCGCTCGACAAGATGGGGATCTCCATCTCCCATGAGAATGTAATGTTTGGCAAGTTCATCCAACGGGTGATCTTCCCAGGCGGCCAACTCCCCGAACCTGTCTGGGTGACCGATGCCGCCGAGAAGGTCGGCTTCCGTACGGAGAAGATCCAGCCCTTGCAGTTGCACTACGCCCGCACGTTGGACCACTGGGCCGCGTCGCTACAAGAACGAGAAGAAGAAGCGATTGCGCTTTCTTCGCCAGAAATGTACGAGCGGTTCATGCACTACCTAACTGGCTGCGCGGCGCATTTCCGCAGTGGTCACATTGATGTGATGCAGTTCACCCTGGCGCTGGACGGCCACGTCAACCGGCCACGTTAGCCTGACCTTGTTCAGCTAGGGCAGGCAACCAATTGCCGGTAATACTCGATCGAAAGTTCGAGCCCCTTGCGGAAGTCAATCGCCGGTTCGTACTTGAGCAACTGCTGCGCGAGCGTGATATCGGCCAAACTGTCTCGCACATCGCCGACGCGCAGGCGGAGCATGGTGTGGGGCAATCTCCGTCCCCAACAACCGGTTCAGCTGTTCGATCAGCGTCAGCAAACTGGTCGATCGACCGTTGGCCAGGTTGAGAACTTGCCAGCCGCATCCGGTGCGTCCGCGGCCAGCAAGTTGCCCTGCGCCACGTTGGCCACATAGGTGAAGTCTCGCGACTGCTGACCATCTCCATAAACGGTGGGTGCCTGACCACTGAGCATGGCGGTGATGAACAAGGGAATCACCGCCGAGTAGGGGCTGTTGGGATCTTGCCGCGGTCCGAATACGTTGAAGTATCGAAGGCAGACGGTTTCAAACCCAAAGCTGGCGGTGAACGCCTGGCAGTAAGATTCGCCGGCCAACTTGGCGGCCGCATACGGCGAAATGGGACTGGGTACATCATTCTCCCGTTTCGACGATGTTGGTTGATCGCCGTAGGCACTGCTCGAGGCGGCATACACCAAACGCCGCACGCCAGCTTTGTGCGCTTCGTTCAGAACGGTCAGCGTGCCGGTGACGCAGGCGTGATTCACATCCAAAGGACGTTCGATGCTCAGCGGTACAGAAGCCAAGGCCGCCTCGTGAAAAACACAATCTACGCCAGCAACCGCTTCGGCAACCGCGTCAGCATCCGTGATACAGCCCTCGACGATCTCCACCTGATCGCCAAACTGGGCCAGGTTGTCCATATGTCCGGTACAGAAGTTGTCCAACACCCGAACCCGATCACCCCGTGCTAGCAAGGCTTCGACGATGTGAGAACCAATAAATCCGGCCCCGCCGGTGACTAGCATCGTTCGCATCGTTACGGTTTCCTTCTCGACGAAGTAGCGCGAATGGGTGCAGCAACTCGCACGTAAGTGACTACCTAAAAACAGTTTGCAATCGCCGCGAGTGGGTGCCGATAGCGTCCCCGGCAACGACTCGGTCAAGCATACCTTACGGTTCCTCTAGCGTCCGCGGCAGTTCCTATATCGGGCTTAAATCAACGGCTGGCCCATTGTTTTGGGACTCGACGTTTTGGGAAACCGCAATGCACTACCTGATGAGGTAAGTTCCCAATGGGCATTTTCAGGGGGAACCAAACCAAGCCTCACGGCGTCGAACCGTCCAGTCATAGAATAATCGCTGCATCGAATGCACCCACTCGCCAGCGGCAGTCATCCTCAGGAGACGCAGACCGATGTCAATTCTCGCGGCAGGCTCGCCACATCAACAAGTACGTCGCATGATGACGTTGGTTCTCCTCACAGTTCTTGCACCCTTGGTGGCATCAGGACAGACGGCATCGGGACAGACGGCCAAGCCAGCAGCCGCTGATGAACAAGCTGGCCAGGATCTGCCACTCCGCAGGGTGGTGATGTTCAGCTCCGGCGTGGCGTTCTTCGAGCATGGAGGGCAGGTCGAAGGGGATGCCACGGTCAACCTGCAGTTCCGCGTGGACGACGTCAACGATCTCCTTAAAAGCATGGTGCTGCAAGACTTAGGCGGCGGTACGATCTCCACGATCAACTTCGCCAGCAGGGATCCCATCACCCGCACGCTCAAAACGTTCGCCATTGACCTGACTACCAACCCCACGCTCGCCGGCCTGCTCTCGCAAGTTCGCGGAGAAGAAGTTGAGGTCAACGCCCCGACGCCGATCGTCGGCATCATCCTGGGCGTCGAGAAGCGCGACGTTCCCGGCGACGATGGCCAGAAGACGACCCAAGCAGATTTCCTTAACCTGCTCACCAGCGAAGGGTTACGGAGTGTCTCGCTGGCCAGTGTCAGCCGGATCAAACTGCTCAATGAGAAGTTGGATGCCGAACTTCGTCAGGCGCTGCGGATCCTGGCTCAAAGTCATGCTACGGATAAGAAAACCGTCAGCTTGAACTTCACCGGCGAAGGGAAACGGCCGGTCAAGGTTGGCTACATTCAGGAAGCTCCCATTTGGAAAACCAGCTACCGTCTGGTGCTCAAGGACGATGCCGCCCCGCTGATGCAAGGTTGGGCGATTGTGGAGAACACCACCGAAGCGGACTGGAACGGTGTGGACCTGAGCCTGATCAGCGGCCGGCCAATTTCCTTCGTGATGGATCTTTACGAACCGCTCTACGTCCCACGTCCGGTGGTTGAGCCGGAGCTGTTCGCTTCGCTCCGCCCTCAAACGTACGACCAGAGTTTAGGGGATGCCGAGCGAGAGTTTCGTCAGGCGGGCAGTAACGGAGTGGCTGAGAAGACCGACGTTGATCGACTTACGCGCGGCCGGCAGTTGCAACGAGCCACCGGCAAGGCAGGGGACGCGATGCTGGCGGCTCCCGCAAGAAGGAATTCCAACGCCGACGACGGCTGGGGGAATCTATCCGGCGTCAAGTCTCTCGCCGAGGCTGGCGATGTTGGCGAACTGTTTCAATACCACATCGAGGCACCCGTCACTCTCACCCGGCAGAAGTCAGCCATGCTGCCGATTGTCAACGGCAAGGTCGAAGGCAAGAAGGTTTCTATCTACAACCAGAACGTCAACGCCAAGCATCCCCTCAGCGGACTGGAGCTGACCAATTCGACCGGCCTGCATTTGATGCAAGGGCCGATCACGGTCTTTGACGACGGTGCCTATGCCGGCGATGCTCAGATTCAGGACCTTCCACCAGGTTCCAAGCGATTGATCAGCTACGCGTTGGACCTGGACACGGAGGTCGCTCCCAGCAACGGTTCTGGCAAACAAGAGCTGGTCAAGGTGGCTCTGACAAAGGGAATTTTGGTGGTCACGCGAAAGTACGAACAGCAGCGCAATTTCACCGTGAAGAACTCAGGCCGCAGGGTAAAGACCGTGCTTGTGGAGCACCCCAAGAGTTCGCCTTGGCACCTGGTGACGCCGGAAAAGCCTGCCGAAACGACCCGGGACCTGTATCGTTTCGCGGTTGAAGCCAAGCCAGGCGAAGCCGCAAAGTTGGCCGTGGTCGAGCAATACACGGCGGACCAGCGAATCACGTTGAGCAACATTGACGACAATACGATCCTGCTCTATGTGCGTGCTAAAGAGGTCGACCAAAAGGTCAAAGACGCTCTGAACGAGGTCCTGCGGCGAAAGCACGAGATTCAAAACCTGGTGAACCAGCGAAATCAACTCGAACAACAGATTCGCGTGGTGGATCAAGAGCAGGCTCGAATCCGCCAGAACATGGCTCAACTGGACCGCAACACCGACCTCTACAATCGCTATGTGAAGAAGTTCACGGAGCAAGAAGACCAGGTGGAATCGCTGAGAACGCAGATTCGGGCCATCCAAGCCAAAGAAACGCAGCTTCGCAAAGATCTGGATGACTTTCTCATCAACCTGACCATCTAATTAAGCAGCACGTCGAATCAATTTGAGCTTCGTCTATTCCAATCCCAACCCGAGGCGTCAACGAGGAAGCACGACAGGCGATGTTGCCACCTGAGGTTCCTCGCTCTCACGCTCCGGGATGTCATCACGACGGAGCGTGATGACTACGGAAAGGTGTCTTATGCGCCGCTTCACTTGGCCGGCAGGGTGAGGACGAACTGGTAGGCGCGCTCCACCCAGGCGGCCAGACGGATCTCATCACCAATGCCGCCGGGTTCGACACGAACCCAGCCCCGCATCGGCCGCCCGGTAATGTCAAACTCCACGACGAATGGCTCTTGCAGGGCAGATTCGTAATCCGCTGTACCAATTCGGGCAATCAGCGAGTCGTGCCAGAGTCCGACGCACATGTTCCCCTGCACCAGGAACCCGATGCCGCCGAACATCTTCTTTTCGAGGCAATTCGGACGCCGTCGCATGATCTCTCGCACACGCGACGCCAGCAGTTCATCGTACGGCATTGGTCAAACCTCAGGTTGAGTGCCCGCTCTCGTGGCGAACCATTCACATTCACATGCTATCAGCGATAGCGGCGCTGATTGCAACAATTTTGACGGGCGACCGCGCCGACAAAGTCTGCCCAGTAGGAGCAAGCGTTATATGTGGTCGTCATCAAGATTCGGGTGATGACGTTTTTAGCTTTTTGCACGGCTGACGACTCAGGCACAAGGTTTTGGTGGCCGATAGCCAATGATACTTTCCTTGCCTCTTTGCTCGACGATCAGAAACCGAGGTGCGCACGTGTTCGGGTACTTACGAAGTAAATATTGGATGGCGTTGGTACTCGTAATTGGAACCAGCGGAACGTTGCAGGCAGAAGAGGTGAAATGGATCACCAACGTCAACGAGGCGTGGACGGAGACTCAGCAAAAGCAACGTCCATTGCTAGTTTTCTTCACCACGGCGCAGTGCCGGTACTGCAAACAGATGCTCGCCCAGACGTTTGCCAATGACCAGGTGGCTGCTGAACTCAACGCCCACTTCGTCACGGTGATCGTGGATGCCAATGCCGAGGTTCAACTCGCCCGCCAACTCAACGTGAGCGTGTATCCCACCACGGTCATCATCTCTTCGCAAGCGGCCGTGCTGCACCGACTGCAAGGGTTTGCCAACACCAAGCAACTGCAGGACAAGCTGACTGACGTCAAACGCGTGGCTCAGGCGACCGGCACAACTCAAAAGTAGTACCGAATGCCAGCGAGTGGTGCAGCAAACCGCAAGCGAAAGTCTTCAGATGCAATTTGTGGATCTTAGCGTCCCACTTGATAACGACCGGCACTGGGCACCCTGGTGGGCTCGCAATCGCGTCAAGCGACAGGATCACAAGGCGGGCCGAATGGCCATCTGGCTCCTGTTCCGGCTCACTCCGCGATACCTGCGGAATCGGCTGGGTTGGGCCAACGATACCATCCACCTCTCGACGCACGGCACCACGCACGTTGACGCCCCTTGGCATTACGGGCCATTGTGCGAAGGCCAGCCTGCCAAGACCATCGACCAGGTCCCGCTCGAGTGGTGCTATGGGCCGGGCGTGGTGCTCGATGTCACGCATAAGCAAGACTTCCAGCCGGTGACGGAAGCTGACGTCCGGAGCGCATTGGACAAAATCCAACACACGCTGGCACCGGGTGAGATCGTGCTGATGCACACCGGCAACGATCGATTCCGTGGGACGCCTGAGTACTTCACACGTGGGACCGGGATGAGTGCCGAAGCCACGCGCTGGATTCTCAATCAAGGTGTTAAACTCACCGGCATCGACTCCTGGGGCTGGGATGTCCCGCTGCCCAACATGGCCGCTGAAGCTAAGCGAACCGGCCGAGATGACTTGTTCTGGGAAGCCCACTACGTGGGGCAAGAACACGAGTACTGCCACATCGAACGGCTCACCAACCTGCATTTGCTGCCACCGCGTGGATTCACGCTGTGTGCCTTCCCGCTCAAAGTTGCCGGAGGCTCGGCCGGCCCCTCGCGCGTGGTTGCCTTGGTGCCCGACGAGATTTCAGCAACGTCGTGAAGCACATCAGCACACGACCTTCCCAGGGGAATTGCCAGAATTGTATGCCGGTTCACACCGGTTCGCTGATTGACTCGCTAGAATGATACGAGGCAGGACGCACAATTTCTTTCCTGAGAACGAGCGAGAGCAGAGGGATTCATGCTGCACGCAATACGTCCGTTGGCATGTGTCGGTTGGATCTGTCTGGTGATTGCCGGTTGCGAATCGGAGACGCCGCGCTCCAACTACTATTCGTCGATCAAGTTTCACGATGATGCCGACTCGAACACAGATTTGGAGAACGCTTGGGAGGGAAGCCTGTCAGAGTTTGCGTTTGTCGATGCCAACGGAAAGCAGGTGCCGCTGAGCAACTATCTCGGCAAGCAAAGCCTGGTGGTTGTGGTGACCCGCGGCTATCTGGGATCCAGCAGCTATGGTGGTGAATTCTGTCTGTACTGCTCCACGCAGACTTCGCGGTTGATTGCGAACTATGACGAATTCAAGAAGCGAGATGCGGAAGTGGTCGTCGTGTTTCCTGTAACCAACGAAACCGAGTCGCCCGAAGTGGCCAGGTTTATTGAATCCGTCCAGGGCATTGATCCAACGGTCTCGGACGAGGTGCCGTTCCCTGTGCTGTTGGATGTAGAACTCAAAGCGGTGGACAAACTGGGGATCCGTCACGAACTCGCTCGGCCCGCCACATACATTTTCGATCCCCAAGGACGCGTGCAGTTCGCCTACGTCGGCAATACGGTCTCCGACCGCCCCTCGCTACAGGCCATTCTGGCACAATTGGACAAGCTCAGCAGCAGTCCGGCTCCTCCGGATCCAGCGAGCGAAGACAATCGCTCTTCTGAGTGAGAGACCAGACGCTGTGAGCTGACATCTAAAGAACTGCCTGGAACTTCTCAGAACTCGAAGGCAGTCTACCTCCCAAGCGACTGCAACTTCTCGGTTTGTTGGTGGCGAGCGCCAAGACCGCTGATCTATTCTTCAATCGTTCCGGACGGTTGACTCAGGTTCGGCGGCTTTATATCCAACTTCAGATGTGCCGAGAGCCGGGCGTCTTGGATCTGCAGATCGAACTCCAAGTCGTTGAGCCAGTCGTTCGGACTGAAGGAGTGCGCCGAGGGGGGCGTGTGCACCGCCTGCCAAACACCGTCTTCCCAGCGCGATTTGTCCAGCGCGTATTCGCCGCCCAGGGGGACCGTCAGCTTGCCAGCCACAAGTTCCTCAGCCAAGGACATTGCCTCTGCCGGCGGAACGCCAAGCTGATCGGTCAGGCGGTGCAGCAACCCTACGTTCTGTTGGGCAATTCGGCGAGCTTCGATGGTTGCCAACGTGTCAAGTAGTTGGGCCGTCTGAGGGTAGTTGCTGAGCGTGCCAACGTGCAGGCGGATCTGCGCAGGACGTTTGGCAGGCACCCACTGGCTCTTCTCCGAGACTTCGGCCAGCAGCGACGGATGGAATGACATCAACACCGTCTCCGGCAGATCACGCCGATAGATCTGCCGTCCATTGTTGGCATAACCTTGAGCGTCAGCGTCCGACCAGGGGCCGACGGCATTGAGCACTCCGGCGTCTGGCCGCGAGCCCAAGTAACCGAACATCCACGAATCGGCCGGTTCGATCAAATAGCCCAACAGGTATCTACGGATGGAACGGGACTGGCGTGGTGCCTCGCTACTTCGGAGTTGTTCGAGCGGTACGGCATTTCTGATGCCTGCGAAGAGGTGTTGCTCCTCGAGCACTAATTCGCCGGTCGCCAGGTCTTCAGGCGGATCAACAAGCCGTTGGTTGCTGGGAGGCCCCAGGCGATCGAGCCAGCGGTGCGTTGCCGTAAAGGGTTCGGCATAGAGATCGATCGCCAGTCGTTCGCCCCCCGCGTCTAACGGACGATGCCGAATGCCGACGGCAACGGGATCGATACGTTTCCACTCGCTGGTAAACCGCTCGGCAAAGGACGCGTAGAGCCGAAGTTCTTCGGTCGTGACCTGATCGACCTTGACATCGGTCACGGGAAGAAAGGTTCCGCGGCGACCGCGAAGCGAATCAACCCAGGTCTCGTCCGAATGGAACACTGGCCTGCTCTGGTCTGCTCGGACAGCGAAACTCGCTGGCAAGTATCCGGCCTCGGTGAGGGATTCGATGCTACGGGCTTCGTTGCCTTCGGCCGCGGCGGCCCGCTGTGCGAGCAGCAACAATTCAATATCTGTCGATGCTTGCAGGCGTCGCTGCATTTCCACACGGTAGTGCGCACTGGCTAGCTGCAGGAAGAACTCTTCCGACGCGTAGGCAAACAGCGCATCGTTGCGGTCCAGCGGCAAGTGACCGCGAGCACGCCAGAAGCCAGACGTGCTGGCCAGGCTGGGGTGCTCGTTCTTCCCGGTTGCGAAGAATCTTCGCACCAGGGATTCACTGGTGGTGATGAGGTGGTATTTCCCATCGGTGGCCATATAGGACCGGACCCGGTTGTCAGGCGTGGAAACACGAAAGACCTGCTGCCCTGCAATCGTGATCCGTTCTTGTTTCGCGTCGGCATGCTTTGTCAGTGCCTCGGCACGGAGTACCGCCAGGACGTTGCTGAGTACCAGGTTGTTGCGCGATTCGAGCATCACGCCCATCGAAGCCCCTTCGCGAATGAAGAGGTCGTCTCCTAGCAGCACGAGATCTGAGATTACATACTCGCCCAACAGGTCTGCCAAGATGGACTGTCGCAGGAGCAGTTGTTGCTCGACCCGAACTTGCAAATCGCGATCCACTCCGGTTCCGCCCAACAGCACCAACAGCGGCTGAAATTTCTCTTCGAGCAGCTTGCGCATCCAAAGGTAATTGGCAAACGTGCCAAACCTCAAATAGAAACACTCGGCAGGGACGTGCGCGGCAATCTCTTCCAGCGGAACCTCCTCAGGTTCCAGCAAGCCACTGGCAGCCTGTTGCGAAACCGAGGTCGGAAGCGGCAACTCGGCAACCGCCGGGGCCCGCCCGGTTGCCAACATGGCCTCGCGTTGCAGATGCTGGCGCAGGCTGGGAGCGCTCAGCAGCGTATCCAGCGCTGCGGCTTCATCGTTATCGCCTAATAGACGAGCCAGCAATCCAGGACGAGGTGAGTCTGGCTGCAGATTCAGTCGTTTGGCCAACAGGCTAATCAGGTAGTTGTCAACGATCGAAAACTCTTGGTCCGTATCTGCGGCACGATCTTGATAGGCATTCCACCATTGCCGCAACAGTCGGTTGTGAAGCAGTCGCTGCGAACGGGGACGAACGGTTCCTTGAAACGCGCCGGGAGCGGTGACCTTGAGTTGGAGCGGTGCGTTGCCTTCAAACAGGAAATAGATGGTTCCACGTTGCGCCGGCACATTCAACAGATTGCGCAACAACGCACGAACCGGAGCTTGGGCGACCACGGGATACATCACCCGCCCATCGCGCTCTTCGATGCGGATCTGCTCGAGCGGAACATCTCCGGAGGCCATGCGGACATTCAAACGGCCCACTCCCCAAGGCAGGCCGGTGGCCGCTTCCACATCTGCGCTCAACAGTTGAGCCTTGGCAACATCGGCAGGCCCCCATCCCACGGCGACCACCAGCAGCACGCAGTTCCAAACAGCCTGAGGGGACTTCTGCATCGCAATCTCCTTATGCGGCCAGTGGTCAGTGCTCGCGCAGGCAATACCCAGCGAACCATTTCTGCCATTGGTTATAGCTGCCAGAGGGCAGCAGGCTCAACCGGGGCGAAGAGTCAGGGAGGAGTCGGGTTGGTCGCGGCCGGAGCTTCACCAGCGTCTGGCTCTTTTGCCGCTGGAATCTGCACGTCTTCCCACTCTTCCTGCCCAACGCCAGACACCAACGCCGCCGCGAGCGTGGAAACCGGAGCATAATAAATGTTCAGGCTCTTGAGAGGATCTCCCTCGGGAAACTTGGCGGCGTCCGAGTACAACGCCACGATTTCGCCTGACTCATTGACAATCGGACTGCCGAACAAGTGACCAGGCCAGGCTTCGGCGGCCCGAATGTGGAGCAAGCGGGGCGCTGCGACGTCAGGCTCTTGCGAAAGGTTGGTAATGACAAAGATCGAACCTTCGTACAAACCAGGTTCGATGTTGGCGAATCGATCCAGCGGCTTCGCCTCGTGGGTGATGCCAACACATGCAATCTTTTGCCCTTTCTCCAACTCGGCCAAACTCTTGTCGTTGGCCAGAGTGCAAAGCGGGTCGAGTTGGGCGTCCACGTGAAATAGCGCGAAGTCAAGATAGACGCGCTCGTCGCGCTTGGCATCGGGGACGTTGTAGAACTTGGCCACTTGAATCTTCGTGACAAGCTCGCGGGACTGGTCCGCTGGTCGGATGGCCCACACTTTCCAACCTTCGCGACGTTTGGGTTCGAGTTCAACGGCCACGGAAGCCGTCGAGAGCAGTCGGTTGGGTTGAATTGCGCTGGCGGTACCAAACGGAAACGTCACTTGACCCTTGGGGTCTTCCAGCACCAGCAGGTAAACGCCAGGTGCCGTTCGCTCAAACGCCAAGTCCCAAGGACCCGACTTAACCACGGTCACTTTGAAACTCGTCGAACCCTCTTGCTCGCCGTCACTGACAATCACCTGAACATCGTAGCTCTTTCCTTGATCGTCAGCCCCTGGTGTCCATGTGATGTGTCCGGCATCGTCAATTTGCATACCAGCGGGGGCACCCGCACCCAGGCGGAATTCCAACGGTTCGCCTTCGGGATCGCGGGCCACAATCTCTTGGGCAAAGATTTTCTGCTGCCGGGGGTCGACTTTGGGGTCAGGCACCGGATCGATGGTGGGACGCAGGTTCACGTCGCGCACGTCCACAACCACGACGGTTTCGCCGCGCCGCTTTCCATCAGCATCCGTGACGCTCACGGCAAGCGTGTACTTTGCCGCTTGATCGGCATTGGGAATCCAGGTAATGGTGCCTGCGTCGGGATCAATATCAACGCCTTCGGGAATGACTCCTTCGAATTGGAATTTCAGCCCTTCGACCGGAGCCGCCACCCTTGGCGACACAACCAGGCGTTGCCCTTCGTCAATGGTTTGGGCCGGGACCGGATGGAATGAAAGGGGGACTTCGGATCGAGAGCGCCAAACGGTAATTGCCACCACCATCACAATCACAGCCACCATGGCCCACATGGCAACGCGGGCGGCCGGGTTCTCGGCAACTTCGGCGGTTGGAACCAACTCGGCCGTTTCGGACTGCTCAGTCTCCGCAGCGGCCACCGGAGGTTGGGAGGATTCCGCCGCCGGCTGCGGGCCTGCAGTTGCCGCAGCGGCAGGAACAGCAGGAGCCGGCAGCGAACCGGCAGTACCCAACCGTGCACCAAGCGGAAGTTCTTTAAGAACCGAAAAGCTAAAGTCGGGACCATCCTCCGACAGCCTGACGATATCTCCCGAGCGGAGAGGTTGTTCGGACTCAATCGGGCTGTGATTGATCAGCGCAGCACGGGAGCCGAGGCTGCGAATCCGCCAACCTTCTTCGCCAAAATAGATCTCAACTTCGCGCCCCGCCACGGCTGGATCTTGATCGACCTGAAAATGAAGGTCGTCCGCGCGCGAGTCCCCCACGCGGAAACTTTTTGATCTAGATAGCATTGCTCACCCTGCCGGGAACCTGACAGGATCGTGATTTCGACTGGCATAAAACTCGGACGTCTCAGAGGAACGGGAGTTGATTGGTGGCTGCAATCGGAGATTGCACCATCTCGCAGGGGCCTGGCTTCATTGTTCCGCAATCAATCGACGTTCGGCAATCCGCATGTCGGACCAGGAGGCTGCGACACCCGCAGGCACTAAGATTCGTCTTGGTCAAAGTACATCCAAACGTGACGCAGTGACTCAACGAGCCGCTTGTAGGTAGGCTCATCTCCCTCAGCCGGCGAAGCAAATTGCAGCCCGTTGCGGGACATGTGTTGAACCAGCGCGAGTGCTGACTTGCCTTCAAACCGATAACTTCCATCAAATGCTCGGGTTTCGTTGGTCGTAACGGCTCGAAACACCTGGTGAGCCAGCGACACCACATATCGGCGGCCTGGCAGCACCACCGACGCGTACTCGAGTGGCGAAGCCAACCGGCGCTGACGATCATACACCATCTGAAACTGCAGCGCTAGCCGATCGACCGCTTCGCGAAGCAGCGCGTGGGTGTCGGGGCTGATCTCACCCGTCTGTCGTTTTTCTTCTAACGCCAACTCCCGAACATTGGCAAAGTTCAACCGTGCCGTGGCGAACTCCGGTCCACGCAACGCCAGGGGCCATTCCGTTTCGAGAACCTGAGGATCCAAAGCCCGAAACACCAACTTGTGGCCATTCCGCGTGCCACCGTCGGTGAACAAAATGTGTCGAACGTCGTGCGGGCTGAGTGGCATGTCCAGGCGTCCGCCAATCAACTCGTCATCGTTTCCACTGACGTGCTGGTAGGCAATGGACATGCTCGTCAACTTGTCCAAGAGCCAATTGAGTTCGTCAGTCACATCCCCCTGAGTTACCAGGTCAGGAAATTCGTACATGCGACGCTCGCGCTGGGCCTCGCGATTTGCCTCTTTGTCCAGGTAGGGGTTCTCCTTGAGGCGGTACGCCCGATTCAACGCCCGCATCTCGAAGTAGGTATTCACCCATTGAACGGCATTGCGCATCTCGTGCTCTTCGGCCGCAGCATGATGCCGTCTGGCAATGGCGACCGACTCGGCGTAGTCTCCCAACGCCGCGACATAATTCGCCTGGGCGTTGATAATGGTGGACATGACCGTAGCCCCGTGCGTCTCAGGCAGGTACACGTGTCCACGAGTCTCTGGGGGTCCTACCTGGGCAGTGGCGGGCGAAGCGACCATCGCCAGTAACACGCCCAATGTGGCGGCCAGCGGAAAGCAAACAAGGTTCCGGTGATCCCGGTATCTCGCTGCATATCGCATCATTCGAGCTTGCATAGTTCGACCTTTCTCAACCCTGGCGGCGGAATTGAAAATCAGGGGAGGTAGTCCGAGTGCCCAACGTAGGTGGCTCGCGTACCGTTTGGCAGGATACGTTCCCCAGTGGAGGTAAGTCAAGCATTCACTGAGGGCCAAGGCAATTCCCCTTGATCTCCATCGCAAGCACATACGATTCGGCACGCCAAATGTGACAAGAATTCTGGAAAAATTCAGAAACAAGAGACGCCTGCCACTCATGTTACCCCTTTGCGGGAAAGGATTTGGTCCGTTTGTTCACAAGTGCCAGCAACTAACGGTAACGGGCTGCTGCCAGCCGGACGCTCGCATTCACGACGGCCAGGTTTCACTTGCGGCAACTTAGAAAGCCCATCCGCCGCCCGTAAGATGGCGCGAGTGCCAGTCGGCCGACCGGCTCTCCAGCCCCCCAGAAGACCAGAATTGAGAGTAGTAGCAACCTGGGCGCGTAGCCGTTACCATACAAGAAGTGAAGTTCCTATTCTGGAACAAAGCGACCTGAGCGTGGTTCTCGACCCATCAAGCTAGTCCGCGGCAAATTCGTCATTCACTCGGGGTTTGGTTTCAACATCGCTAGTCAAGCAGAGGAGTGTTCACGTGGGAGTTACCTTGATTCGCAGTCGTGTCCTTTGGGCCGTGGCAGGTTTGATGGCCGGTTGGATGCTGGCCAACCTTCAACCTCAAGCACCTATTGAAGCCACAGCCACCTCGCAGACCGAGAACTTTGCGATCTGCACGGGTGCCATCGATGAAGATGGAGAAGCTGTTTACATGCTCGATTTCCTCACTGGTGACCTGCGCGGCGCAGTTACCAATCCGCAGAACGGAAAGTTCACGGCCTTCTACAGCTACAACGTGGTGAAGGATCTCGGGGTGGATGTGAGCAAGAAACCGCAGTACACGCTGGTCGCTGGCAATCAGGCGTTTCGCCGATCTCCCGGAGGAGTTCAACTCGGCGACAACGTGGTCTACGTGGCCGAACTGACCAGCGGTAAACTGGCCGCCTACGGAGTGCCTTGGAGCCGACAGTTGCGTTCGACAACGGCCGGGGCCACCAATTCGTTCATTCCCCTGGACGTCACCCAGTTCCGCAATGTCGTCATTCGCGATCAATGACCCCAAGGGTTTCTTCGAGACCTGTCAGGCATCAAAAAAAGAACGCGGTTGCCGCCACTGGGGGCAACCGCGTTTCTTATTGATCGAGAGATCGTCAGCGTTCGGCAAGCGTTCGCTTGCGATCGATGTCTACTTCTTCTCGAGTTCTGCTTCGATGGACTTGACCACCATGTCCGACTCAGGCTTGGTGCGAGGGGGGAAACGCTTGACCACGTTCCCTTCCCGATCGATCAGAAACTTCTCAAAGTTCCAGGCAATCTTGCCAGACATGCCAGGGTTGGTCGTCTCGGAAGTCAGGAACTTGTACAGCGGGCATTGTTCGTCGCCGTTGACAACGACCTTCTCAAACATGTCGAAGGTCACGCCGTAGTTCTCTGTGCAGAACTCAGAAATCTCAATGGAGGTGCCTGGTTCTTGCTTGCCGAACTGATTGCAAGGGAAGCCCAAGATGGCGAGCCCTTGATCTTTGTACTTCTCGTGCAGTTTCTGCAGTGCCGAGTACTGCGGGGTCAGGCCACACTGGCTGGCAACGTTGACAATCAGAACCACCTTGCCATCGTACTTTTTCAAATCGACCGGCTTGCCGTCCAGGCTCTTCATGGTTTGGTCGAGCACTTTGCCTTTTTTCTTCTCCGTCCCCTTGTCGGCAGCCAAGGCTACGCCAGCCATCAACAACAGGGCCAGACTGCATGCAATCGTCTTCAACATTTGCAGATCTCCAAGTCAAGAATCAGTGGGTGAACAAAACGGTGAGGTAGGGAAATACGTCTTGGGCAATGTCAACTTGGGGCAGAGACTGGGCTCGGCGGTGGATGGCACTGCTCAAAGGTGAGTTCTAAAAGGTGGGAACGCTGAGGTTGGTTGGGCAAGTTGGCCCGCCATGGCCAGCGGCATCGGTAGCTTCACCCATCATTGTAGGCACTGCCGAGGGCGTATAAAAAGCCGCTACAGCCAGAACAACCGGGGAATCGATCCACCGGCCGCCAACCGTACCCGTGAAACATTTGGCCGGATCCTGCGCTGTGGATGCAGTGGGGGGGCGAGCTGCCGACCTAAATAGCCGGCATTACCGTGTTGCCGCAATCCGCAAGCTTCTCTTAATCCGAACATTCTTCCAGCCAGTCGCGTTCCCGGCGGTCGTAGGCTCGCTTTGTCGCGAATGGTACTCCCTGTCAGGTCGATGATGAATCAAGCGTGCCAACTCAACCACCGCGGCTGCATTCGGCCCCGCCGATTGGCAGACAGCAATTGCAACCAAGACAACGTCGTCGGCTGCAATTACCGTGGAGGAAGGAAGCAAAGTGCGCACCGGAGCAACATCGCACAGCCTGCAAGATTCCGGCAGTTCGGGAGACAAGCATCCATGAGAACCCCTTTTCATCGCACTGCCGAGAGTGTGGGCCGCCGCGCCAACGCCGCTGAGGACCTCCTCGCCACGCACGCGGGCATCTCCCCCACTTGGACAAACGATGATGCCTGGGGGATCCAGGAAGCGGCATTGAGCGACGCCGGTGCCGTCTCGCTCGCTCCCGGTGTGATGGACGAGAAGGTCGCGGGCGATTACGCCGTTCACGAAGAACGTGCCAACGCGCTGACGCACGGCCTCGCTGGCATCGTTGCGTTTGCCGCCGTGTGCTACCTGCTAGTTCTGGCTTTGCAACGTGGAACCGTTTGGCATCTGGTTGGGTGCGGCGTTTACGGTGCGACACTGGTCAGCATGTACCTGGCTTCGTACCTTTGCCACTCGGCCAATACGCTATCGAGCAAACATCGTTGGCGGTTGGCAGATCACATCTGCATCTATCTGTTGATCGCTGGAAGTTATACGCCGTTCCTGCTCACCGTATTGCGCGGTTCGGTCGGGTGGTGGGTGCTTGCCCTGGTGTGGGGCGGAGCTGCCCTTGGCATTGCTTCGAAACTTTGCCATTCCCGGCGGTTGGGTTCGATGTCCATCTTGCCCTACGTGCTGTTGGGATGGTTGGCGATTGCGGTGAGTCAACCGATTGTGCAGGCTTTGCCTTGGACGGGTGTTGCCTGGCTGGTTGCCGGCGGAGTTTTTTACACCGTAGGAATTCGGTTCTTCCTGCAGAAGTCCGTTCCGTACTCGCATACCGTCTGGCACCTATTTGTCATTGCTGGCAGTGCTTGCCATTTTTGCGCGGTGTTCTGCCACGTCCTGCCTTGATCTAATCTTGAATTTCGCGTTATAAGACGATTCAGAGATTTCCTCTGCTCCTCGTCTGGTAACTCGACTCGGAATACGTGCCTGTTAACTAGGCACTCGCGCTGCGGTTGATGCACTTGGTCACGCGAACCGGCACTTGCTGGTTGGCGTAAAAAGTGTCCTGAAGCCCAGATGTCCGCCTAGTTTACGCATCCCCAAAAAAACGAAGTGAGGATGTGGCACGTCGCTTGCTATACGGGAATTCGCGGCAAACCTGCTGATGTGCCGCGCGAGGGATAGACGATGAGCAATGTATCTCGACAGGCCGAAGTGTAAAATGGAATGGAAGTAACAGTGTGCGGGCTAAGTTCAAAGGATTGAGCGATGTCCGCCGCCGAACGTTGATCGCGTGCGACGTGGTGCATCAGGAAGATGCCAGCACGGACGATCAAGTACGGTGGTATAGCAGGCCCCTGAGTTTGTTGCATTGATTGACCCCCTAGCGTGCTACTGGACAGCATCGATTCAAATTGCCTGAAAGGCCAGAAATCGTTCTGACGTAACAGGTCTGCCCGTCACTGGTTTCGCGTAGACGGTGGTATTGAGCATTGGAAGCTTATACCAGCGGGTGCGGTCCTCCAGCCGAGGCGACCTAGTCATGACCACGATTCTAGCGATGCTGATCGTTTCTGCCCAAATCGTTGAAACGGGTGGAGACCGTGTGGCCATTGTGGAAATCAACCACGTTGTGGACTCGACGGGAAACGATCGATTCACCCAACTCATCTATCGCGAAGGCAATGGCCTCATCCGCGACTGGCGATATCTACAGTGTCAGGCCATGGTCCCCGAACAAGGCTGTGCCGTTTGGCGCGAGAATGGCCATTGGCGAATGCTCCGCTGTGATACCATCTACGAAACCTGGACTCGCACGGATCCCGAACGGGACGAAGCCCAATGGCGGCCCGCCCATCTCCGTCGGCGATTGTTCAATACCTCCGAAGATGGCGATTAAGCACCCCTTGCACGCAGACTGCCTGGAGATTTCACAACGCAGGGTGGCCATGGCCGAGCTTGTGAGTAGGATTGCGGGGTTCGCATCCAGCGGCGCTCCGAGCTGGCTCACATGGTCTGGTAGAGTGGCAAAGTCTTCATGAGTAATCCGTGGTTCGTCCGGTATCTTGATCCCCCCGCGCCGCAAGCGAGACTCTATTTGTTTCCCTACGCGGGCGGTGGTGCCAACGCACTCCGCAGCTGGGCAGCGCAGCTCGGTGACAACATCGAGGTTCTCGGCGTACAACTTCCTGGCCGCGAAGCCCGAGTTCGCGAAACGCCCATTCGCTCGATTGATACCTTGGCCGACTTGCTGGTCGATCAACTACCTAGCGAAGAGATTCCAACGGGATTCTTCGGTCACAGCATGGGAAGTTTGATCGCCTTCGAACTGGCTCGCCGATTGCACCGGCAGCAGCACCCCGCCGCGCCACAGCTCCTGGTGGTATCGGGCCATCGAGCCCCCCAGACAGCCCGCATGATAAAACCGTTCTCGCAGATGCCAGACCGGCAACTGATTGACGAGTTGCGAGCTCTCGGAGGCACCCCTCAGGCCGTACTCGACAATGCCGAACTCATGGGCTTGCTGCTCCCCTGCATTCGTGCTGATTTTGCCGCCTGCGAAACCTATCAGCATCAGGCCGGACCGCCGCTCCCCTGTCCGATTCATGTGTTCTGCGGAACCGATGATCCCCACGCACCACTGGGATTGATGGCCGAATGGCAGCTGCAAACCACCGGGGAGTTCAGCGTGACCCCGTTTACCGGCGGCCATTTCTTTCTGCAGGACGTGGCTTCGGACGTTCCAGCTGCTCTGGCCGAACTGGCGGAGTTTCATCTCCTGTCAGCGGGGTGAGAGCAAAACCGTCTTGCCAGATCCCCCAAATTGCGGGAATGTTGTAGAGTTGTAGAGGCCATCGATCGAACGATTCGGAATGGAAGCGAGGCATCACTCTAGCCAACCGAGGTAAATCATGAGCGTAGGCCCTGTATCCGGAGCGGCAAATGTTGCAGGCACCAGCGCCGCGCAGCGGACCGGAAGCGATGTGCAACAGACACAACAGGCAACTACCAACCAGAGCCGCAAAGTGGCCAGTCAAACCAAGGCTGAAGCGGCTGCGGGAGTAGGCAGTACCGACACCGATCACAACCAGACGAGCGACCGTGATGCCGACGGTCGCCGGCTTTGGGAAATCGATTCTGAATCGGCGGACGCCAAGGATCAGGATCAGCCATCAGATCCCACCAACCCTGCCGACTCGCAGCAGACCTCTGGTGCCCGAGATCCGCACGGAGATTTGGGAAACTCGCTCGACCTGATGGCCGAGTGATCCGGCCACCTGAGGGTTTGTTTCGCGCTAGCGTTGGCAGCCGAGAGGTGTTCACCCAGGTTTCGGGGAGTTGTTCTTGGACCGTTCCTAAACACAGTTTCCTGCCATACCGGGTCACATGTTAGTGACGTCATCGCTGATGCCGGGATTCATCAAACGATCGAGCGCTTCGGCCAATGCCCGGTCGTGCTCGCTGCTTTCTGAATAGACCCGGCAGATGTTGAAGCTCAGTGGCAGTTGCCGGTAGAGTTCGCTGTCTGACAATGCCCTGGTCTCTTGCCGGGCGGGGTCGTACAGAAAATTCTGCCCTGCCGATGGTCCTTGTATTCCAGGTCGGTGTACATGTCTGGCAACGTCGACGCGGAGCGGAAGTTGCTTCAGGGCGGTTGGCAGCAGGTTCCGAAGCTTGACTTCGACGAACTCGGGTTCGCTGAAAATGCTCCCTTGTTCCGCATCGTCCGGCCCAAAGTACCGAGTTCGCTCGCACGCCATTCGCCAGCGAATCCGACGTTCGAGCAAGTCCTGCCAGGCGGGTGCCAACCGACGCTGCCCAGCATTCTCGCTCCGCCCCCACCGGGCAACGTCCACCAACAGCGAACTCTCGGTGAGGTGCCGATACTCGGCGAGGTGCTCGCGCGGATCGCCGGGGAACAAGAATGCTTTGCTGTCGGCAAACAGGTCCTGCAATGTCAGGTCAATCGCCCTGACTGTGCGGTGGAAGTAGATCGTGCGGAACAGCTCCGCCCGGACTCCCAGAAACCGCACCAAAGCAGACATCCCACGGCGGTGGATGGTGAGCCCCGCTTCGCTGAAAAAGCTGTAGCGGAGCAGGCGTTCCAGGTCGAACGCGCGCTGGTTGTAGCCAGACATGTAGCTGTCACGCAGGACAAAGTCCATGTTGTCCACGGTGTACAGGCCACAGAACAGGCTGCGAAGCATGGTCAGCCAACGGGGCACGGATTCGGAATTCTCCGCTTGTGGCCGCGCAATCAGGTACGCCACATACTCAGGCCGCACTTCTTCGCTGTCCTCGAGCACGCCATCGGGAGTCCGGCGAATTCGACGGATCAAATCTCCCAGCTCTTCGCAAATGATTACCCGTCCCAGGGTCTCATGCGTCAGCCCAAACTGCGAGAGAAAGTGGGCGTCGAAGAAGTGCCCAAACGGCCCATGGCCAACATCGTGCAGCAAGGCACCAATCCGCATCATGGACTCAACGCAGGCAGGGCTGGGGGCATCTGGACACACAGCGCGAAGGCTTTCGTCAAGCTGCCGCATGGCACAACTGGCCAGGTGCATGGCTCCCAAAACGTGCTGGAACCGCGTGTGTTCGGCCGAAGGAAATACCCACCAGGCGGTCTGCAATTGGTGGATGTGCCGCAGTCGCTGGACCCAAGGATGATCCACCAGGTCACGCTCGGTTACTTCGCCAGGGGTGCGGGCGGTAGCTGTGAACGGGACATAGCCATGAATCGGGTCATGGCTCAAGCTTTCGGATTCAAAATGTTTCATGCAATCCACTCGACAGCGACAATGAGCAAAACCTGCGGGAACGGGGCGACCAATAACCTGAGCCTTCGTCCAGAGTCGCCGAGTTTACACGATTCCCTCGGTTCGGTGGCACGTTACAATCGAACTCTCTGGTTTCCGTCGAACGCAAGACCAAACCCTCCCCGGAGCATTTTTATGTTCACACGATTCTGCCAGTTCGCGGCAATTGCCGCACTGTTGACCTTTGGCGTTGGGCCGTTCCCGCATACCGCCTCGGCCCAGGAAGCAGTCACCCAAGCAAAGACGAAGCCGGTTGTTCATGAAGGCATCGTGTACGGCAAGGGGGGAGATGTTGAACTCAAATTGGACCTGGCCGAACCGGCAACCGGCAACGGGCCGTTTCCTACCATCTTATTCGTACATGGCGGAGGTTGGGCTGCTGGCAAACGTCAGGGACATCGAGCGCAAGTAGAAGAGGCCGCTCGCCGTGGTTATATCGCCGATGCAATACTCGTTGTATTTCGGCTTGTAAAATCCTAAAAACAAATCTTCCCCAAATTGCACATTTACACGTATTATTGATTCATTTACCCAATTTCTCTTTGTTTTAGATAAATCCTTTATTCTCCTCGATATCGTCTTGTTTGTTTCAATGTAAATAATTGAGTCATCTCTTGGATTGTACAATAAGAAAATGTAACCCAATTGTACTTTTTCCAACTGTTTTCAACAATAGTTCCTTACATCCACAAGTTATACCTACAACAAGTAGTTCAGACGCACTTATAAACTTTACATTTACACTTTACCACACATTTTGGATTGTATGTGTCTTTTGGATTTTTGCTATTCATAGAATTGTGATTCATAGAATTGTGATTCATAGAATTGTGGATTCATAGAATTGTGATTTCATAGAATTGTGATTCATAGAATTGTGATTCATAGAATTCTCGTAAAAAAGTTTCTTCTTGTTCTTTTTAAAACTAAATTAATTTATTCCAAACTTGGTTTCACAAAATACATTGAAATTAAATAATATATATACATGTAGTAAAGATGTATATATATTTGTATTTATTATACTTTTAATACTAAGTATTCTTATCCAATACAAAAATGTATTAGTGGTTATGATAACGTTATACCAGTTATACCTTCTGTAACAAGCAAAAGTGAAATGGAAGCAATGTATGATATTTTGATTATAATGGACACATTTTATGAAGAAATACAATATTCAATACTTTCTCTTTCAGGAACACTCTTTAGGTGGAATAAGGAATAATCCACCCAGGCATCTTGTATTGGGATGATGATGTAGATGTAGGTGTATTGGAAAATCAAGTAGAAAAACTAGAATTGATGATAAAGGATCCAGAATTTACAAGATTGGTAGGAAATGAAAAGACATGATTTTGGATATCAATTTTATCCAAGAAAACATAGATCCAACAATAACAAGGATAATAAGGAATTTATATATGATATTTTTGTATATGAAAAAAATAAAGATAGATACTCGATGATAAATGGTTCATTTAAAAATGCCTTTATACCTAGTCTTGATTACATTTATCCTATAAAACATAAACCTTTTTGGGATATTATTTTACCCTTTCCAAATAAACCAAGAGAAATACTAGAAATAAATTTGGGTAAAGATGTAATGAATACAATAAAATATTATAATCATACTACCAACATGAATAGTAAAACTAGTAGAGTAACAAAAGATACTACAATACCACTCCACTTGAAACATCATTTTTGAATTGTTGACACACACATGCATGCGTGTGTTGGATGAAAAATCGATGATTTTATTTGTTTTTTGTTTTGATACCAATGTATTTTCTAAAAAATGATTTTATTTTCAACTCTAGTTTTTTTGTTTTGGAAATATTCAAATCTTTTTCATCCACACCTCTTTTTAAATTTCTATCCAAGTATACATCATAATTCTTTATTATTCTGGTAATTAATTCAGATGTTGAAATATCTTTTGATCTTGTCGTTGTTAGAAAATACCCATTTTCCTTTACAAATCTATGCACATCATTCGGTGAACCTGTAGGATATGATAAATCATCATGAGCTACTAAATGTATATTGTATTTATCTATAAACTCTTGATCAATAACCCAAGGAGGACATTTTATCACTTGATCAACCCCATTTACAATGTCCAACAGATATCGCTCGTTCATCCTGATTCATTACAACTGTAACCTTGTTTTTTATCGTATCGGCATCACCTATGACACCTACAATAACGTATACATTTGAAAAATATTTTTAGCTTGTTCAAATAATTGTGCATGTCCAAAATGATACAAATCAAATATCCCGTCGCAGATATTCTTACTTGTTTTTTCCATCTGATATAACACTAACTTTTTTTATTTCAACAATTATATTAAATTAAATCCGTTGTACAATCCACATTCTAGGTCCATCTTTATCAATACGCTTTAATTCTACATATGGACTTGATTTCATACCTGAATGTCTTTCGACAGGAAAAATTTTGCTTCAAAATACTTCTTTTAATAGATTCAGTCTGATGTATCGTTATAATGATGATATTGAGAAAGAAAAAGACAATATTATCAATTTTCTAATAAACAAGGGAGCAAAAGACGCAGATATAGTCAAGAAAATGATGATCACTTTTGGACTGATCATAATCATCTTGGTTATAAACATGGCGATTGACAGATCAATTAAACACACGAAAACCACCCCGCACGAAATCGAGGTCGCTGAAAGGCGAAGAGAAAAACACACCAATCAGGTCATTTTATATTCAGATTTTACAAACATTCCAACTTTGTATCCTTTCTATGGTTTGCAAAATATTCGCAGCAGGAATATCCAATGGTGCTGGAAGTCAGCTTGGTTTCAGCTCCATTTATCAATCTTCCCAAAGTAAAAATTCTGATCTTTGGTTGAGAAGTAATTACTGAACAACACGAACATCCTCGAATGATCCTGACGATCTCTGATCCCCCTGTTGAACAAGTAGACCTTTTATCTGATCCTGATTCTGATCCTGATCCTGATCTATCCTTTTATTGATTTATATTGTTCATCACTTCCCATTCTTCGTCCGTTTCTTGTGTAATTATTCGTGATAGTTTCTGCTGTTTATAGAATATTCCCACAATTACAAGAATCCTTTTGAACAACTACGACTCCGAGTAGAATCTGTATTTGTCCTATCTGAACTTTTGTAACTTGATCTACTTCCACTTGAAAGAGAACCATACTTTTTATCTCCAGTAAATTCCATCGCTTCTTTTGGATATATACTGTCTATGAAATTTTCTAAATTCTCTGGAATATTTAATTCCTTTATTGAATGGAAAAATGAATGTAAATCATAATAAGGATTATACTCGTGTGGTACATTCTCCTCTTCTTCGAAAAAACCATTCACTTGGTCTTGGTAGCTTCTGGAGTGTCTTTAAATGTTGACGCATACTCGAAATCCCACTATTTTTGACCAACTCAACATTTGCTACATTGAAATCAATCACTTTATCATCTAGTTGTCGGTTAATGAATACTTGTACATTGCTACGATTTGAAGGATTCACACGATGAATCAACTTAACATGTTGCCATACCTTATGAAAATCTGTATGGATAAATTGATACTTGTCACCCAATACTAGTAATAACCACACTACCGAAAAATACAATGTGTTCACCGCTTTTTCTTCTGTTATATTCACTTTTTCCTGAATCCATTCTCTCTACACTCCCACCTGGAATATTCATACTCTGATACTAGAATGTGACTGTCATTATACACATGTTTTTTTAATGGCTTTAATGGAAAATCTAATAGTGATTTTTTAAATTTTGGTATCTTCATCCTATGCAAGAAACCCCTAATGTGAGGGAGTAATAGACGAATCAACCAATTTGGTAAATTCTTCCCAATATGTTTAATTCAATGTATGTTGGATGATTAATTTTTGGAAAAATTGTTGTCTTGAGAATTATTTTTATACCATACTTCAACTTGTCAGACAACTTGTTGTATGCCAAACACGGATAACCCTTTACCTCTTGACTAACTACTGGAAATAATTGTTCCAATTTTTTATAACCAAAATTTACCTGGTTTTCATCAAATACTATTTCATTGTTTAAAATTTTAAGTGTTCTCTAGATATCCTTTAACAATTCTATATGCTTTTTTAAACTTAAAAACATGATTACTTTATTTCTTTTGAATTTTTTTTATTTTTTTTCATTATAGAACGCACTTAATTAAAAATTTATTCCATTAGAAAATACAATGATAAAGTAAAATCATTGGATGTCAATGTGAATGTAAATGTGATTGTTTTGTTTTTTTTTACTTGTCCTTTTGAGATACAACAAAACGACTACTCGACGATTGTTGTCTCCTTTTCTCATCTGGTGCAGACATTAATACAGCTGGTAATGATGCTATACTTGGAGTCTTTTCTGTCAAATTTTTGGTTTCTGCAATTGTAGTTGGTGTAATTTCTTCTACATTTGTTACTATTGTTGGAATTATATTTAGTCTAAATGTAAGGAAGTGTAGTATATCTTGTCCATTGTTGAAAATTTCCCAATCCTAGTATCAATACACTTTAGTTTTGTAGTCCGTTTCTTTCTTTTAGATATTTCATTGTTTATAAATTGTATACAATTTCATCATTACGTTGACTAAAAATATCCCAGGATTCCATTTTTATAAAGTTCTTGTCAAATAATAAAAACTTGCTTTTTGGCTTTATATACACCTTTTATGTATGTAACCTCTTTGATACATAATATTTCATCTGATTCCATTTCTCTGTTGACAACTTTTCAATTATTGATTCATTGTTTATCATTTAATTGTACCTCTTTTTTTTATTTAACTATGTTTTATCTTTTTTTATTTACAATTGTTAAATGACACAGAATTAATAAAAGACTTGTCTTATTACACAAAAGATCAACTGTAAAGAAATCATTTCATAAATATTAAAATGATGTTTTCTAATTTTATGGATACGTTAAAGAGAATAAAAAATAATTTGGTCATTCCACTTCAAAAACATTACTGATCCTAATGAACTTAGCAAAGATTGATGTTGATGATCCAAATATTAATTGGGATCACATCTTGTACATATAAATCTTGTGATCATTGTGATTTACAATGTGAAAAAGAATGCAAAACATTACAATGTCAAAAAAATTGTCCACGAGAATGTACCATGAAAATGATTAACCAGAACTTGAACAAATGATATGGGACTTCTAAACCACGTGTTAGAAAGACAAGGAACATGTCGGTTTTGCTGGTGGAAGCTAAACGACGTAAAAGTATCAAGAAACGTAAAAGTAAACGAAAAAGTACCAAGAAACGAAAAAGTACCAAGAAAACGAAAAAGTACTTCAAGAAACGAAAAAGTACCAGATAAAATCGTTAACAAACCTAGTGTATTTTTCAAAGTTTAAAAACACATTGGATCAATGTTGATCACCATATATTTTTTAATTTTTATAATATTGAGTGGATCAGCGGATCCAAAAATTGTAAAATGATTCTCCAAAAGGACATTTAACATTTGACGAAATAATTCCAAAATTTTCATTCATTTACAATTGTTAATTGTTAATTGTGAATCGTGTCGTGTATTTATTCTTTTTTTATTCCAACTTTTGGAAAATGTGAGTAAAGTTATAGTAGATTTCAATTTCTAGTTAAAAAAATTATTTGTTTTTATACAACTCGAATCCCTTAACATTTTACTTTATACTGTTCAAAAGTCATTTTTATTAAAAATTTCTTTAATTGATCTAGATTCAATACCTCCAAGTCATTAGATTTTGTATGAGTATCATGAGTATCAAGAGTATCATGAGTATCATGAGTATCACTAATACAACTAGTGTCATCATCTATTATTTCGTTATTACAAATAATGTTTAATAATTTGTCAAAATCATCTTCAGATACACTAGATTGATGACTTTCAAAATTTGATTCACAATAACTTGTACAAATATATTGTTGTCTTGGTAAAACATGTTTCAAGATAAATGTTGCTTCGATAGAATAGAAATCTTTTGTTTCATAAACAGAAATACCCCATTTGTCCAAAAAATTAGAAATGTCTTGAATGCAAATAGACATGTTGTAAAATTTTGGCATCTTGTTGTTATATTTTTTAATCAGATATAAAAAATATATAGATTTTCTTGTTGTACGTATAGTCATTTTTAACCCTTTTGTCGTTTATCGTTATTTATAATGATTTTGGGGAATAATTTGGGAATAATTTGGGGAATATTTAATTGATTATTTAGAATCAAGGAATATAAACCAAAATAACCAAAATACTCTTCATGTAGAGTTTTACTTAGACAACTTTCGTGTAACACGTACTCGATAATTGACGTTTGCTCCTGTCCCAGCTGTTGGTAGAGACATGTATTTTTAGCTTTGGATAATCTCCAATATCCCAGAAAAATGGTAAGGTGCTTCATTCGACGCACCTTTACTTGATGTTACACGTGAAACTGAACCAGATCTTGCAGTATTTCCAGATATAAAGAATGTTGCCATACGAATGATACAACATGCTCCAGTATTTACAACATCCATCACTAGTACTGAATAAGCACCAAATGTATCCTGTCCCTGGAAGAGTTGGATTTCACATTAAAGTCATCATCTTTCAAGGCAATTGTTGCAGTTACATCTTGCTAAGTTACCATTGATTGAACCTACACCAGTTATATCACCATCCTTTAATAGAATAGTTTCAATTGCTTACACCTGCACTTTTTCGCAGTTCGTTCCTTTCCATTGTATCTGTATACAACTTCCCATCCAATTTTAAATCTGTACGTACAGTTTGTTCACAAACTAAGAGGAGTGTTTTCCATTATTTGCTGGGTTCAATGGATCCAATGCTAGTATGACCAATATAGTATTCACCTTGAACCTCATTCCAGACACTTCTCAGATTATACACACAGATTCCATAGACCATACTCTTATGTTACATCCGCCACATTTGAGAAATCCAATCCTTCCAATGGAACTGTTGGTGTTGCATATTTCATCAGCGTCGATTTTCGTAAATTGTTGCTACTTTTGGTTGTCCCGTCATAACCTTTGATTCTTTTCACTTGTCCCAAACCTGTACCTTTCCATAAATTTATGAATCCACCATCCATTATAATAGTCATTTACTGCTGAAGCACCTGCTGCAAGAACAATGGTAGTTGCTGAACTACCAGCTTGAGCTAATCCAGTCTCATCCGCTGTAGAATAATTTACTAACATCTCCCAATCCTGAATCGTTTGCCAATTGATATCTCTTGGCTGCCATACCAGTATAACTTGTTCCTGCTGGTGCAGAAATTTACTAGAATAATGTTATCGGTCGTTGATAAAAATTTCTGTATTTGAAATGAATTGAGTACCAGTTACATATAAACTACCTGCAATCGTTGCATCACCTGCAACATTAAAAGCACCTCCTACATGTAAGTTCTTGGCAATTCCTGCACCACCATCTACAATTAATGCACCAGTTAGAAGTCGATGTCGATTCAGTCGTGTTTAATACCGTAGAAATTCCAGTTACATCCAATGTTCCCGTCAAGGTACCATTTACTGCTGTTATATTACCTCCAAAATTTGCATCCATAGCAACACCTAGACCACCTGCAGTTACAATTGCACCATTTGCAGATGTTGAAGAATTAGTAACATTTGTGATAGTTAATATACCTGAACCAGTTATATTTGATTGTGCTGTTACAGTACCAGAGAATAATGCAGTTCCTGCTACATTAATATTTCCACCAATAAATGCATTTTTAGCAATACCTGCACCACCCAATATCTGGAATGAACCGGTTGAAGTTGATGATGAATCCGTTGTACCATTTAATTCCATATTACCTAATCCATCCAATGTCAAAACTGATACAGTACCACCATACCAAGAAAATGAATGAGATCCAGTATTTGTTGGAACTGAATTCCACAATACATTTGTATTCATACCGATCGCAAAATCAGCCGCTGTTGGAGATAATGCTGAGTAAAGTAATACCTTTGTACCTGCAGACCTGGTCGTAAATGTTGGTGCAGCTAAACCTGTACTGGAAAATGTGAATAATGGATTTGTTCCATCCAACAATACATTACCGCCTGCAGTAATATTCTTGGCAACACCCAATCCACCAGATAATACTACTCCACCAGTCGTACTTGATGTACTCTGATTTGTTGATCCTACAAACAAGGACTTCATTACACCCAATCCACCAGATACAATTAATGAACCCGTTGTTGGAGAAGTACTTTCAGTCGTATTGGAGAATGTTACTGGTCCAGTTGAACCAATCGTACCACCTACAGTTAAAGTTCCAGTTATATTTGTATTACCCCCAACAAACAAATTCTTGGCAATACCTGCACCACCTGCTGTCGTTAATGCACCAGTTGTTGAAGATGTACTTTGAGTCGTATTCAAATTACGCACTAGACCAGATACAAAGAAATCACCACTTAGACCTAGACCACCAGATACAATTACTGCACCAGTTGTTGCTGAAGTAGACACTGTAGTATTTAATAGATTTACAACTCCTGCACTAAACATTGCTCCAGTTAAACCTAGACCACCTAGTTACAATTAGAGCACCACTTTGTTGCATTAGTACTTGCAGTTGCAGAATTTATTGTCACTGTTCCAGTATTTATAGTCTTCCCAGTTACATTAAAATTGGTCTCGACTGTTGCACTCCCACCAATAAATACATCCTTGACAATACCAACACCACCTGATACAAGCAACGCACCAGTTGTAGTTGAAACAGATTGTGTCGTATTTACAATAACATTCATTCCACCAATATACAAATTCTTGGCTACACCCAATCCACCCGCAATCGTTACTGCACCAGTTGTAGTAGATGTAGAGTGCCACTGTTACTACTAAATGATACTGGACCACCTCCAGTAGTGTTGATATTACCACTTACAGTTAAATCACCTCTCAACTGGCAGTATCGACCTTCTACCCACAAATTCCTTGGCAATTGAAACACCACCAGATACTTGAAGTGCACCTAGTGTTTACTGCTGTAGCCATTGTCCCTGTTTGATATACATGAGTGTAACCAGTCGACCTTGTCTACTTGTAAAGTAATGTATGGAGATGAAGTCTGTTGTTCCTAAAGTTGAATAATGCCTACCCGTAGATTCAAATTCACCCTTGGCATCACCTGCTGTATTTCTTAACGAAATCAATGAAAGTGTTTGCATTTAATAAAATGTCGTCGCCTGTTGAAGTCATGCTCGTGTTTTGTAAAAATATACTTGTTCCTACTGAAATACTTCTGCTACACTCTACACCCCGGCAATCGTTAAAGCACCCGTAGTACTTGAAGTTGTATCAACCGTACCAATTACTTGCACTGATTGAGTAGAATCCCACTTTAATGCAACCTTTAATGCACCAGTCGTAGTTGCTAATGCACCTCCATTCAAACCAAACAATAGAGGACCTCCAGTTGATTCGGTTGCTGAATATCTTAGACCATCACTTTGAGAATTAAATGCATTCAAATATAAATTATTCTCACTCAACCAAGCATCACTAGAAAATTTAGATGCACCTGCTACATTCAATGTTTGACCCAAAAATACATCCTTGGCAATTCCTGCACCACCTGATACAATCAATGCACCTGAAGTCGACGTTGTTGATGCAGTCGTTGCATTTATAGTTAAATCTGCTGCATTTACAGTCATTATTGGTGCCGTTGTTCCCATTGCTGAAAATTTCAATGGTGCCCATGACGATGCAGTTCTTGTCAAATCACCCGATCTTATCCAATTTGATGACCCATTATCTGTCTCTATAGATACTGAACCAATAAAACTCTCTGATGCTGCCTGAGATGCAATATCCAATTCACCTCCTATAAATACATTCTTTGCAATACCTACACCACCTGGGACGACTAGAGCACCAGTTGTTGTAGATGTTGATTGAGTCGTTGCAGTTCATGTTATCCCTCCTGTAGTTAATGTACCAGTTACTGTAGTGTTTCCACCTACAAATAAATTCTTTACAATACCTACACCACCTGCTACCTTTACTGAACCTGTTGTTGTTGATGATGATTCTGTAGTCACATTTACAGTGAAACCTGTCGTTATACTCGTATTTGTTGCTCCTGCAACATTGAAATTCGCCGTTGATGCTACATTTACTATTACATCATTTAAACCAGTATTGTTTAAATTCAAATTCCCTGATGGTGAATGTAAATATGTTTGTCCATCACCTGCTGTGTTTAAAATTAAATCCCCTTGCAAGAAAATATTTCCTTTCGCTCCTGGATCTGATAACCTTTGCTACACCCAATCCACCCGCTACTACTAATGCTCCATTGGAAAACAATGATGTATCAGTTGTATTTGCAACTGTTACTACTCCAGTTAAAGTTGACGTACCTGTTACTGCCAACGTACTTTGCATCGTTGTG
>CALOEH010000009.1:0-45878 GCA_942492195.1 uncultured Planctomycetia bacterium
TTGCGGTTGAATTCGAACATCGGATCACCTCGATCGTCGTACCGTTATTGCATGGCGACCGCAACTCCCGGCAACATTGCCCTGGGGCGGTACTCACCATCTCTGGTATCGTTCCGAGATGCTAGCAATCTTGATTCGTCGGCCGCCAGCAGCGGTTGTGCGGTTTTTCGGCATTCGCGCGACCCGCCCCAAGCGTCCTACGCCGTTCCGGCGAAGGATCAACAGGATTGTGCGGAATGTTCGTTTCCGTTCTTTGGAGAACCTGGCACAACGCGATTCACCCACGCGTCCCTACAACACCATTCTTCGACACAACTCTTCTAAACGACCGGCTGATTGATGGTGGCCATGGTTTCCAAGAATTGGTCGCTGGTCAACGGTGAGATCTGGGGCGCGAATGACGTGGAGTACTCCGACGCCAAGGCATCATAATCCAGAGCTCCCGGCGAGCCGGCCGAGTAGGCAAAGATCGACTGTCCAAAACTGGGGGCTTCGGCCAAGCGAATGTTGCGGCGAATCCGCGACTCAAAGGCTCGGGCACCATACCACGGCCTGTTCGGATCCTGGCTTTGCGTCAAGAACTCATCGACATCCCGTGCCACTTCGCCGGCAAGTCGCGTATTGGATTCGTACATACAAAGCACAATCCCAGTGAGCCGCAGCTTGGCATTGATCCGCTGCACCACCAACTCAATGGTCTCGAGCAGCTTGCTCACACCATGCAGCGCCAAGAAGTGCGGCTGGAGCGGAATGATGACTTCGTCCACGGCGCAAAGCGCGTTGAGCGTCAAAACGCCGAGCGATGGAGGACAGTCAATAATGAAGTGGTCGAACGTTTCGGTATCGGCGGCCAGTTTCTCGCGGAGCACGACTTCGCGCCCGGCGGTGCCAGCGAGTTCGAGTTCGACAGCGGCCAGGTCGATGTTTGCCCCGGTGACCCAAAGATTTTGATCCGCCTGCCGCCGGATGGCGCTCAGCGGAGTCTCTCCGACCAGCACATCGTACATCGACCGATCTGGCTGAGCCTGAGGACCCAGGTTCGCACTCAAGTGTAGCGAGGCATGCGCTTGCGGATCGAGATCGGCAAGGCAAACTCGTTCACCGCGGCGAGCTAAAGCTGCACTGAGATTGACGGCCGTGGTGGTTTTTCCCACGCCCCCCTTTTGATTGATGATGGCAATCTTTCGCATCGCACACCTTCCCCAACCGCTCGGTAAGAGCTGAGTGGACAGAATTCCTAGAGTTTTCAGGCGGGGATTATAGGGGCACCTGGCAAATGATCCTAGGCCGGTTGAAAGGTTCCTAGTCTCCCATTTTTGTCTTCGCAATCTGGTGGTGACGTCCAACCCAGCCACACGCGTGCTATCACCGGCCGAGTGTCGCCAACTGCTAGCATTCCCGTTGAGTAGTCATCACGCTCCGTCGTGATGACATCCGTGGCGAGATCGCCTGTCATGCTTCCTCGCTCACACTTCGGGCTAAGTTTGAAAAAGCGGTTGGTTCGTGAACAGTTGAGACAACTGTTCTACACTGGCACGCGGAAAGTCTTTCTTGGTTCGTGAACGGTTGAGACAACTGTTCTACACTAGCACCCCGGAGGGGTCGCACTAGGTTCGTGAACAGTTGGGACAGCTGTTCTACATTGGTTTTAGGAGCGCAACTGCGTGTCGCGAGTTACCGCAGGAGAAATTTCTACCGACGAGCAGTATGCCGCCCAAGCAAACCGTGGACGTTGGCTGGTCCTGTTGGCTGCCTTGCTTTGGAGTACCGGAGGCTTGTTTGGCAAGGCTCCCGTCTTTCACGAATGGCCCGTGGAAAATCGTGGAATCCTGCTGGCCTTTTGGAGAGCGTTGTTCGCCGGCGCGCTGCTGCTTCCTTTGGTTCGGCAACCAAGGTGGAATCCCAGACTGGTGCCGGCGTCAGTTTCTTTACGTTGGTCAACATTGCCTACTTGGAGTTCGATGTCGCTGAGTACGGCAGCTAGCGCCGTTGGCTATACAGAATACTGCTACCCATTTGGGCGTTTCTGATCAGCATGATGGTCCACGAAACTGGCTACGATCCACGAGACCTCTTCCCGCTGGTATTTGGCATGCTGGGGGTTGCAGTGATCATCGCCATGGAAGTCTGGAATGCACAGGGCAACAGTCTGTGGGGGGTTGCCTTAGGTCTGGTCAACGGCCTGTTGTATGCCGGGTCCATCATGCTGTTTCGCAGTGTCCGCAGTGAGAACCCGGTTTGGGTAGTATCTGTGACGCACCTGGCAGCGGCAATGTTTATGTTCCCCTACATTCTCTACTTGGGCATTTGGCCAACATCTTCGCAACTGCTTATCCTGGCAGCCTTTGGCGTGATTCAGATGGGGGTCCCGTACCTGTTGTTCGTACAAGGGCTGCGTAGAATCAGCAGTCAAGAAGCCTCACTGATTGGCTTGCTCGAACCGGTTTTGTTGCCGCTCTGGGTGCTGGCCGTGCTGCGCAATGACGAAGCCCGCTGGTGGACCCTGGTTGGCGGGAGTCTCATCTTGACCGGCTTGGTAGGCAGGTACCTGACTCCGCCAAAGTCTCCCAGTCCAGCACCTGGCGGAGAGAGTGAACCTGGAGTCCCCTCCACTGGCAGCGAGTGACCCTGGCGAGCCTTCAATCATGCTGGAAACACAAGGCTGATCGGTCCGAATCGCCTGACCGGAGTGCTCTGCCATTTGCTCCCCTGCGCTTGAACCAATCGGAGGAACTTGATAGGATTCTTGTTGGCAGGAAGTCGGACCGTAGAAGGGAATTGCGCTGATATGGTGCAAGACTCTTCCCCGCCCGGTCCACCCACCGAGTTTCCTGCTTGGGTGGAAGTGTTCAGTTTTGCTGAGTCTCTCCCTCCTTAGAATTCCTTCCTCAGCTGCAAGGGTCTTGTGATGCTTACCATCTTTGATCGAGCGAACGGCAAACAGGAACGTTTTTGCGATGGCCTATCGCGGCGGAACTTTTTGCGAATCGGCGGATTGGCGCTGGGGGGAATGTCACTTCCGGAGATCATGGCCCGACAGGCTTCTGCTGGCACGGCCCAGAGCAAGAAGGCGGTGATCATGATCTTCTTGCCTGGTGGACCTCCTCACCAGGACATGTACGATCTCAAGACCGACGCGCCGGTGGAAGTACGTGGCGAGTTCGACCCCATTGATACCAACGTGCCGGGGATTCAGATCTGCGAACACATGCCCCGCCTGGCCGGCATGATGGATAAGCTGGTGCCGATTCGTTCCATGGTGGGTGCGGACGGCAGTCACGATGCCTTTATGTGTTTGACAGGCTACAGCAAGCGAGCCCCCGCTCCGCAAGGTGGCCGCCCGTCGATGGGGGCGGTGCTCTCCAAATTGTATGGTCCGTCTGACCCGTCGGTGCCTGCCTTTGTGGGGCTTTCGCCTCGGATGGGTCATATCGAATGGGCCGATAGCGGTTCGCCTGGATTCCTGGGTCCGGCGCATGGTCCTTTCAAGCCGAATGCCGAAGGCAAAGATGACATGGTGCTCAATGGCATCACGCTCGATCGGCTTGCTGATCGCAAACGGGTGTTGTCCGTCTTGGATCGCTTTCGGTCAGACGTGGATACCAGCGGCATGATGGCCGGGATGGATTCGTTCCGCCAACAAGCATTTGGCGTGCTGACCTCCAGCAAGTTGGTTGAAGCCTTGGATCTGAGCCAAGAAGACCCTCGCCTGGTGGAACGCTACGGCAAGGGAGACCCCAACAACCGAGCCGATGGTGGGCCGAAGTTGATGGAGCAGTTCTTGATGGCACGCCGGTTGGTTTCGGCAGGCGTCCGCTGTGTCACGCTCGGATTCAGCCGCTGGGACTGGCATGGCAAGAACTTCGACCGCGGTCGCGAAGACCTGCCGATGCTGGATCAAGGGGTCTCGGCATTGGTCGAAGACTTGGAACAACGGGGCATGCTGGACGACGTTTCGGTCGTTGTCTGGGGTGAGTTCGGCAGAACCCCCAAGATCAATTCCAACGCTGGTCGTGACCACTGGCCCAAAGTCTCTTGTGCCTTGTTGGCTGGCGGCGGAATTCGAGCCGGTCAGGTGATCGGGAGCACCAATCGCCTGGGCGAAGAGGCGGCCGACCGCCCTGTTCATTTCCAAGAAGTGTTTGCCACGCTGTACCACAACCTTGGCATCAGCATTGACGGAACCACCATTGTTGATCGTGCCGGGCGGCCCCAATATTTGATTGATCACAATCAATACGCCCCCTTGCCTGAGTTGATCTGAGATGGTTCTGTAGAACCGTTGAAAAATAGGGTGGCACTGGCAGCTTATCTGCCAGTGCTTTGACCTTATGTAGATCTCAGCCCGAGTTTCAAGCTTGACACAGCACTCGAGGTGAACCGTTGACACAATGGTTCTACCAAGGAATCGCGCGCCAGCCGGGGCGGCATATTCGTTGCATTCCTTCCCTTCCGAAATTCTTTGCGGACCGGTGTCTGTAGCACGTATATTTGGGGAGTGGCTGTTTGTGACGATCAGGGAGTTTCTCTCCCACTTGGCCACACCCTTGTTATCGTTTGATACTCTGGCTTCTCATTCGTAATTGAAGGATTCCCGTTATGCTGCGTCGCGCGTTGCTGCTGTTGGCCGTGGTTGCCATTGGAGTGCTTTCGGTTTCCCTGGCCGGTCGGCTCACCGCTGAGGACATCAAGAAAGTCCCTCCCAAAACCACGCTGGACGGCAACCCGAACACATTGACCGACGCCGAGAAGTCCGCCGGCTGGCGACTGTTGTTCGACGGCAAGTCCACCAAGGGCTGGCGGAATTTCAAAAAGGACGAAGTCAACCCTGGCTGGAAAGTGGTCGACGGCACCATCGCTCGCGTGGCTGGTGGCGCTGGTGACATCATGACCGACGAAGAGTTTGACGCTTTTGAACTCTCGCTCGAATATCGAATCGCTTCCGGCGGCAACTCCGGACTGATGTACCACGTCACTGAGAAGGAACGAACGCCCTGGATGTCCGGCCCGGAAGTGCAAATCCTGGACAACGAGAAAGGGCATGACCCTCAGCGTGCCGGCTGGCTGTACCAACTCTACCAGCCGACCGTGGACGCAACCCGGCCAGCGGGCGAGTGGAATCAAATTCGCATTGTCATCACGCCGGAAAAGTGCGAGCACTACATGAACGGCGTCAAGTACGTCGAGTATGTCAAAGGTAGCGACGAATGGAATCAACGGGTGGCCAAGAGCAAGTTCGGAAAAATGCCCAACTTTGGCAAGGCCACCAAGGGGCATCTCTGCCTGCAAGATCACGGCAACCAGGTTGCCTTCCGCAACATCAAACTTCGGGATCTTTCGTCCAAGTAGCCAACGCGCAGCAAGTACTCGTTTCGCTTTAGCTCATTCGCCCAAGGGCATTGCCAACGCTGCGCCCTTCTGATTTTTACGGTGGTGGTTTCTGATGAATGTTCGTTCGCTCTGCGCGATCCTATTGCTGTGTGCCTGGGGAAATCTTGCCGCAGCTGACGAAATCCGCGTGGCACACTTTCAGGCGGATGCCACTCCAGCGCTGGGCACACGCACCATGTACGCCGTGGCCCAACATGTGGACGATCCACTCAGTGCGCGTGGAATCGTGTTGCTGGGAGCAGGCCAACCCATTGTGCTGTGCGCGTTGGACTGGATCGGGATTGCCAACGGAGGGCAAGATCAGTGGAAGAGCGCGTTGGCCGCCGCGGCCGGCACAACCACAGACCGCGTGACCGTGCATACGCTGCATCAGCACGACGCTCCGCTGTGCGATTTTGCCGCTGAAGAACTTCTCCGCGAGCATGGGCTCAAAGATACGTTTGTCGATACCGAGTTCGCGCTGGCAACCGTTCGACGTACCGCCGACGCGGTGCGTCAGGCGATCAAGCAGCCAGTCCCCATCACCCACATTGGCACGGGACAGGCAAACGTCGAAAAGGTAGCTTCCAACCGGCGACTGCTCGGCCCCGACGGCAAGGTCAAGATCATGCGTTGGAGCAAGTCCTCCATACCTGAGGCCACTTCCGCCCCCGAAGGCTTGATTGATCCGGCCTGCAAAGTGCTCAGCCTTTGGAACGGTGAGCAACCCGTGGTACTGCTCAGCTATTACGCCGTGCATCCGCAAAGTTACTACGGACGGGGAGGGGTCAGTGCGGACTTTGTCGGTTTGGCCCGAGCCGTGCGCGAGCGCGAATTCCCGCAAGCGGCCCATGTGCATTTCAACGGGGCCAGCGGCAACGTGGCGGCCGGCAAATACAACGACGGTTCGACCGAGCGACGTCCGGTGCTGACATCGCGACTTGCCCTCGGCATGAAGAAAGCCTGGGAGGCGACCACACGGCAACCGCTGACGGCAGATCAAGTGCAGTGGAAGGCGCTGGAGGTTCAACTCCCAGTCGCTCCGCATTTGAAAACCGAAACGCTCCTGCAACGCATGGATGATCAACAACTGAACTTGTTGGCCCGAGTGCACGCTGGGCGGCAACTCACCTGGTTGCGTCGCCAAACCGATGGTCAGCATCCGACCCAACTGAGTTGTTTGCAACTAGGTCCTGCCTACGTGGTTCATGTCCCCGGCGAACTGTTCGTTGAGTACCAACTCGCAGCCCAACTGATGCGTCCTGACGACTTTGTTTGCATGGCCGCCTATGGGGAGTACGGCTGCGGTTACATTGGCACAGAGATTGCTTATACGCAAGGTGGTTACGAAACCAGCGAGCGCGCCTCGGCCGTGGCTCCACGGGTCGAACAGGTTCTCATCAAAGCGCTTGCCCAATTGCTCAAATGATTTGGCAATTCGCCAGCCTCACTTCTCAACCGCTGCCCTACCGATCAGGAAGAACGACACATGAAACGGGTCCGCATCAGCGATATCGAGTTGAGTGTCCATGACGAAGGATCTGGCCCTGTACTGCTGCTGGTGCATGGTTTCCCCTTGGATCACAGCATGTGGCAGCACCAGATTCCGTTCTTTGCCAAGACGCACCGAGTGATCGTTCCAGACCTCCGCGGCTTCGGCAAGAGCGATCCGGCGCATGGCACCGTGACCATGGAGCGGTACTCGGATGACCTCAGCGAAATGCTCGACGCATTGCAAATTACCGAACCGGTCAACTTCTGCGGACTCTCCATGGGGGGCTACGTTGCCTGGCAGTTCCACCGTCGGCATGGCAAGCGGATTGCAAAACTGGTGCTGTGCGATACTCGCAGCATTGCGGATTCAGGCGAGGCTGCCGAACACCGCCTGCAACTGGCCACGCAGGTGGAGTCACACGGAACCGCGATCGTGGCCGAGGGGATGCTGCCCAAGTTGTTCGGCTCCGAGGCAGATCCGCAGACAGTCGAAAATCTCAAACAGGTGATTCTCCACAATCAGCCGTCAGGTGTGGCCGCGGCACTGCGCGGAATGTCGGTACGCCCGGACGTGACCACCACGTTGGGGTCCATTGGCGAACCCACCCTGTTGGTCTGCGGTGAACAGGACGTCATTTCTCCCCCTGCGGAGATGCGTGAGATTGCCCAAGCGATTGCCCATGCCACCTTCGTCGAAATCGCTGGATGCGGACATATGTCTCCGCTCGAAGCCCCCGAGCCCTTCAATGCCGCACTGTCTGAGTTTTTGCATGCTTGATGCGTGTTCTGGCGCATGTTGATTCAGCAAAAACGATTGTCACGACTCATCAAGAAGCGTTAATATGGAAGTGGGCCAACGCGAGTTACTGCTGAACTACAAACTTGATGCCTCATGACCACCACTGAGATCGAAGATCGCGTCCTCATCGAACGGGTGCAACAGGGGGACCGCGATGCATTCACACAGATCGTCGAAAGGCACCAAGGTGCCGTCTTTGGCTACTTGCGCGCCCGGCTGATCGACAACGCCGACGCCGAAGACTTGACCCAAGAGGTCTTTCTACGCTGCTACTGCGCTCGCGCTCGGTTTGATACCACCCAACAAATTCGCCCGTGGCTGTTGGGCATCGCCCGAAATCTACTGCGCGAACACTTGCGATCGAACAAACGACGTAAGGAGACCGGCTGGTCAACACTGTGCGTCGAAATCGAAGATCCCAAAGAACCCGAAGGGCAGTACGACGAAGTCATGGGCTTTTTGCCCAAGTGCCTGGATGCCTTGGGGGGAAGTGCTCGTGAGGCTATCCAGTTGCGTTACAAAGCCAGGCTGCGGATGGCCCAGATCGGTGAGAAGCTGCATCGCAGCGAAGGTGCCGTGAAGTTGCTGATGTTTCGCGCCCGGCAGACGCTCCGCAGTTGCTTGAATCACAAATGCCGGACTCATGCGGATGATGACTGACGAGCAACTGATTGAACTCATCGAGCAGGTGCCCGCGGAGGAATTGACGCCGGACCAGTTGGCAGCGCTGCGCGCCCGTCTTCCCACTTCTGAGCCGTTGCAAACCTCGCTACAAGAGCGGCTGCTCATGGATCAGTACCTGTGCGATGTGGTAGGAGACACGCAGGTCTCGGTAGATGCCATCTTCGCCGCCGCGCATGCTTCGCGCCGCCGGGTCTGGATGTACTGGGTCGCTGGTCTGGCCGCAGTGCTGCTCCCGATTGTGATTTGGGGTTTATCCCAAAACGATCCGGCCGAACACATCGCGGACGTTGGCAACGTCAACACGCCACGCAATCTTCCCGATTCGGATCACCCACCGTCGCCAGAATCCGATCCCGCGAAGACCAAGGATCCCTCCAATCCAGACGCTCCCCAGCAAGATCCCACTACCAAACCGCCTGAGGAACCTGCCAAGCCGGATCCCGATTCTGATCCCCAGCCAGAGCAGCAACCGGTCGGAGTGCCTGACGCTCCCAACGTGCCTGCCCCGTTGAAGCCAGAACAGGTCAAACCTGATTTGGCACCGTGGGATGTTGCCCAACCGCCGGTTCCTTTTGAGGAGGCCGCCTTTGTCGATTTCCCCGCCGAACGAACTTCGATGGGCTTGGATGAACTGAAGAAGTGGTTACGCCCAGTGGGAGGCAAACTCCGCGAAGTGAGCCAAGGCCCGCCGTTGAGCGAAGGGACCATGGCCTTGCGCCCTGCCTGGCATCCAGAGATGGCGCTGCGGTTTTCGTTGCACAATCACAACGGGCTGCGGATCTATGCCTACCACGGCCGTCAGGGTGTCTGCTTCGCTCTGTACTCCCAACCTCAGATGCGGTGGGGAGGTTACCTGGCTCGGCGGAACTTGGACGAGATAGCTCCCGAGCATCAGTCGTTCGTTGGCACCGACGGGGGGCGTTTCCAACGCTCGGGTGCTGGGACCGTCGAGCTTCGCTACGCCGATGGCCAGATGATCCTTTCGCGCGGCAACGTGGTCCTGCTGGCCGTTCCGATGCCTGGCCCTCCGGACGATGTCTACTTTGATGGACTGATTTTCTGGCAGGGCATCGCCGCCATGCGGACCGAACCGCCAACGCTGGACCATGCTCGCCGTCCCGTCGTTTTGCGTTCCACGCATCCAGGGCGAATGGCATTCCGTTCCACCTTGCCGCGCGGTGCCAAGCTCGACTCGCTCGCAGATGGTCGGCTGCAACTCTCGGCCGAGTCCAACAAGTCTCGCGCTTCAGCCACCTTGGCCATCGGAGAACCTGGCCTGTACGAAGTGATTATGGCCGTTGACGAACCGCAGCCAGGGACGGGCGTTTTTCTCAGTGACAGCACTGGGCGGATCCTGCACCGCGTAGCCTTTGTCGCGGATACCAAGACCGGCTGGACCTCGTACCTGGCCGCTCCGGACGAACGAACCCAAACCGTGACCGAGGACCCCACCAAGCGGCCAGCGAGATTTGCTGCCCAGCGTCAATGGTTGCGGATGGTGGTCGGAGCCGGAACGTGCAAGTACTTCGTCAGTGCCGACGGCAAATTCTGGCGAAGTTCTGGCGAGACTCCCTGGCGAAATGTGAACACCGGCGGCGTTGCCACGCTCGGGATTTATTGCGTACCAGGTACGGAAGCCAAGAAGATCATACTCGCGCACGCCGAAGTGCGAGAGTTCGTTTCCATCGATCATCTGGTGCCCAGGGACCTTCGCAGTCAGGCATTGGTTCTGGATGATTCGGACAACTGGGAGCAATGGCACCCGGCGGTCGAGCGCCGCCGCCCGATGGACGTTTCGGCGGAAGCGTGGCAACAGGCCTGCGCGCTCCGAACCTTGTGGGGAACACCACCGCCAGCATTGGCCCGTTCGTTGTTTGATCTACTGGCCGAAACCGCGCTACGTCAGGCGGAGAATACAACCAGCTATGTGTCACTGCTGGAGGAACTGGCAGAGCTTCTGGACATTTGGGATGAACCGAAGGCCAACGAGTTCGTCGCCCGATACTTCGACCGCATCGAACAACAGCAGCTAGCCGGCGAAATGCCGGATTACGCGCAGATTGAACACGCGCTAATGTCCGCGCCAATCGAAACCGGGGCCAACCTCCAAGCCATCCCGGTGAGCCTGGTTCGTGCCGAGTTGGTCGAACGCTTGTACCACCACCATTGGGAACCGGCCCGAGCAGCGAGTACCCGGCACCGGTTCTGGTTTGCGCCACAAGCCAGGCTTGGTCGAACGGTGCCGGTGTTGCAGTTGATTGATTGGGTGGATGCCCTGGCCGCTCGCCGCAATCCTTTGGACGATGGTGACGCGCCGCAACTTTCCGGCACTTTGCGACATCCGGTGTTGGTACGGATCAGCAAGGAGGGCTACAACGTGATGGCCGAATTCGAGGCGGCTCTCGACGGTCAATCGTTCGCCGATGCCTGCGCCATCATCTCGCACGCCAACTCGGCCGCTGCTCTAGGACTGCTGCCGGACTCGGTCGAACGCCGGCTGTTGGTTTCGCTGCCGGCAGCCATTCAGCAAGCCATGCTCGACTTTCCTCAGTTGAAGCAGACCATGAACGATAAGTTCGGGCCGCTGGGCCGGTTGCGAATTCGCACGGCAGTAGAGTCGGGAGATGCCGAAGGAGTGCAGGCGGCCACGTTGCAATTCGCCGCCACCGAAGCAGCCGCCCAAGCCCATTATTGGTTGGGCAGCCGCGCCCTGAGTGCCGGCAACTTCGCTCAAGCCATCGGCCACTTCCAGCGAGCTATGCTCGACATTGCCGCAGACCAGCGACCTCAGGTCAACGCTCGATTGCGGTTGGCCGGCGCGATGGTAGGACGCGAGCTCGGGAACCCGGTTGCGGTTGCCGTGGAATTCGGCGGCACCAGGCTATCCAGCTCGCAGTGCGAACAGTTGGTGCAGCAAACCTACCAGCAGCGGCGAAGCGACAACCAGATTCAACGTCAACATCGGGAGACTCCCAGCGACGTCCTTCCGCTGGCAACGTACAAGACCAATGCCTGGGCCCAATTCGCCGGCACCGCCGCGAGTGACGCCAATCAGGCTCCGCGCGGCGTGGATTGGGCCGCCCGCCAAACGGCCGTGACCGTTTCTGCCGACCACATGTTGGTAAGCGACCGGTTTCGCCTAAGTTGCTACCGACTCTCCGACGGCGGCCTGGCTTGGGACGTACTGCTGCCAGGAAGCCATCGTGTCCATCAGTGGTCGCAATCTCAGATGCGTCCCTTGGCAACCGGTGAGAGTATCTACGTCCGGCGCCTGCTCAAAGAAGGGCCGGTCCTTACGAGTTTGAATCCCGACAACGGTGCGGTCGTTTGGCAAACGAGTCCCGCCACCGCGGTCGCCTCAGATCCGTTGTGGGTGAATCACGGTCTTTACACCATGACCATTCAGCCGCTGCACGACCGCACCCGGCAGTTGTCGCTCACGGCCTATGATCCAGAAACCGGCGAGGTAATCAGTCAACGCCCACTGCTGAACCTGCGTGATCAGTATCAAGGTCAGTATCCTTGCAACATCGCCGCGGTGGACCACCTCATCTATGGCACGGTGGCCGGTTCGGTATTTTGCTGCGACGTGTTGGGACAACCCCGTTGGCTCAGGCGACAAACGTGGTTCCCGCCCCAACTCGATGATGACTGGCATCATCAAACCCCCACGGATCCACTGATTGCACAAGGCCGAGTCTTCGTGTCTCAGCCCGGCGTCCGAGCGGTCGAGTGCCTGGACGCTCAAACAGGCCGGAGCTTGTGGCGAACGCCCATGGCGGACCTTCGCCGCATCGTCGGACGTGCCGCCGATACGCTGATCGTGGAAACCCAATCAGGGCTCCAAGGCTTGGACGCTGATAGCGGAGAATTCCGCTGGCATTTTCTCGAGCGGCAACTGTTGGCCGCGGAGCAGTTGGGGGCGCAACGATTGCTGTGCACTCGCCGCATCCCCCAAGCTGAAGGTTCCCCTGGAATCGAACTCATCTGGCTCGACCCGAGCGATGGACAGGCCATTGCCCACACGCTGCTCGAAACTCCCGCGGTCAAGCTGCCGATGCTCGGTCCGTTCGTTCAACACGACAAGCGAACTTGGGCTCTATTGGGTGTGGACGAAGTGGAACCTCGTCGGCAGATCGTTGAGCTGCTGCGCACCGGGACGCTTGTGCCCCAAGCGGCCAGCCGGCCATAATCCAGCAGGTCGATCTCAGTCCATTCGCCTAACTGGCTGGGTTCTCGTGCCGCAAGCGTCGGATCCTAACAAGTCGGGCCTCAGAGCGAACGGCAAGTCGGGTTAGATGGATTGCCTGCGCTGTAGGCTTAATCTGCGCTGCTCACGGTGGTGGCCTCAGTTTGAGGTTCCACTTGGGTGTCAGTGTCGGAACTGGATAGGGCCAGCGATTTCAACTTATTTTTGAGCATGGCCATTTCAGCTCCCAGGCTGCTTTGATAATAGCCAATGGTTTGCATGTTCGGCCCCACGAGTACCAACCGGTCAGAGTGGGTCAGCCTGGCGGAAGAGACTTTGAACAGCCCCTGCGCTACGTGCTCGATCTGCTCAGGCGTGCCTGTCAAAAAGGTCCAGCGCTGCGGATCAGCGTTGTAGTGGGCAGCGTACGTGGTTAGCTCTTCGGGCGTGTCTTTCTTGGGATCCACCGAGATGCTCACAAAGTGAACGGGGACATCCGGCAGTTCCTTCTGCAAGGCGGCGATGTTGTTGTTGAGATTGATGCAAGCTCCCGCACATTCTGTGAAGAAGAAACTGGCGACCCAGACTTTGCCTTCTAACTGCGCGGTGTCAAACGGCTGCCCTTGCTGGTCGGTCAGCGTGAACGGTTCGATCTGAAAATGAAATTCTGCTTGCTTGTTTGGCTGGGGTCCAGCATTCGACTGACGCGCCTGAACCACGCGCCATGTGGAGTAGCCGAAGTATCCGGCCAACACCAACAATAGCAGCGAGAGCCAGGCTTTGACGGTAGTGCTCACAATTCGTTCTCCTTGCTTTGATCGTTTCTGGTATCGACCGGTTCGCAACTTACAGCAGATCGCCGGTGGTCCGCGTCCTGGCAATCAGGCAGCATTGCCAAAACAGGCCCAGCGTTACCAAGACGGTCACCAGCCAGCAAACCGCTAGCGATGGCAGACCACTCCAGATTGTGTCCACTTGCGACGCATACAACAGTTGCCGCACTCCTGCCACCGCGTACGTGACCGGGTTGACGGTGGCAATCCAATGCAACCATCCGCTGCTAGCGGGAAAGAAAGCACCGGACAGAAGCCACATAGGCAACAGCACCAGGCTCATCACGGCATGAAAACCTTGCGTTGAATCCATGCGCCAAGCGATCAAGAAACCCAGCGATGTCAGCATCAGCGAGACCAACGTGATGAACAACACCAGCATCACGCACGAGATCCAAGTCGTTTGAAAATCCAACGCCAGCCCTAGTAATAGAAAGATCAAGCCTTGCACAATGGCCACGGCTGCCCCGCCGGCAATCTTGCCCAACACCAGCGACCAGCGCGGAACGGGTGCCACCAACACCGACTGCAGAAACCCTTCGCGGCGATCTTCAATCAGTGAGATAGTGGCAAAGATGGCGGTGAAGAGCAGGATCAGCACCAGGGTGCCAGGGAAGAAATATTCGCGGTATGAGATTCCCGCAGTTTCGGCCGTTCGCAATTGGAACGAACTGCTGAGCCCCGCCCCAAACAGCAGCCACAGCAAGATAGGCTGCCCCAGGGCTCCCACCACGCGATTGCGTTGCCGAATGAATCGAACCCACTCGCGCTGCGCCAGCGTCCAGGCGGCCAGCCAAGGGGCTGGGTAGGTCTGCGTTGACTGAACGGTGAGTTCCGCGGTTTGACTCATGCTGATTCGTTTCTGACGAAATTCTTGACGCCATGAGTATTGTTGACGGCGAACGTTTCAGGGCAAGTGCTGATCACGGGTGTTCCGCCGATTCACTTTGCCAAAATCGATGCCCGGTGCGCTCGATGAACACGTCTTCCAACGTTGCCCGGCCTAGCGTGAGCGATTGAATCTCGCCAGCAAAGGCTTCACTCAACTGCGGTACCAGGCGGTGCCCTTGCTCCAGGGTCAGCCGCACGGTTGCCCCAACGACCTGTGCATCCACTTGGAATTGGCTCTGGATCCGGTGGGCCAGCGATGCTGGATTATCGGTTTCGATCGTGATCGTATCGCCAGCCAGAGTTTCTCGCAGTGCCGCGGGGGTATCCATGGCGACCAGTTTGCCACGATCGAGAATCGCCACACGGTCGGCTCGTTCTGCCTCTTCTAGCAAGTGAGTCGTCAGAAAAATGGTGATCCCTTGCGAATCACGTAAATTTGCCAGGTATTGCCAGAGGTCACTTCGTGCCCCTGGATCGAGTCCTGTAGTGGGCTCATCCAGCAACAAGACCTGGGGACGGTGCAGGAGTCCCTTCGCCAGCTCAACCCTGCGCCGCAACCCGCCCGAGAGTGTTTCGACCCGATCGTTCGCCCTGTCCATGATTCCCAACTGCGTCAACATTGACTCACTCCGCTGACGCAATGGAGTTCCCCGCAACCCGTAGAGATGTCCTTGGTGCATCAGGTTCTCGCGCACGGTTAGTTTCTTGTCCAAGCTCGCCGCCTGAAACACCACCCCCAACATCTGTCGAACCCGTGCCGCGTGCTGCTGGATGTCACTGCCGCAGAGCGTGATGGTGCCAGTTTGAAGGGGTATTAGTGTCGCCAGCAGTCGGAACAAGGTGGTCTTGCCGCCGCCGTTGGGGCCCACCAAAGCGAACAACTCACCGGTTGCTACTTGAAAGGTAACTTCGTCAAGTGCCGTGCGGTTTGGGTAGCGGAACGAGATCTGATTGAATGAGATGGAGGTGGCGGGGTTCATGGGAGGGTTGCCACCACTGGCGCGTCCACCGCGGCGCGGCGATTGCCATGATTGAGTCGACCGCCGAATGCCTGCTGGCGTCTAATGTTTGGCACCGCTCTCATCTGCGTCCGACTTGGAGTGTGGATCATGCTCGTCGTGGGTTTCGTCACTCACGGCATGCCGAGGATAGAGAGGTTCGTGGGCCATGTGCTTCAAACGTTCTTCGCTGGGACGCCGACCACCGACGATGGTTTCAGATCGCCATTTGACGTCTGGAAACAATGCAATGATTAGGAAGATGGACATGATGCTGGCCGGAATGGTGAGCACGTATTTCCAGCTTGCCTCGTACTTGAGGTGCATAAAAAACATGATCACCAGCATGGCCTTGGTGCATGATACACCCATCATGAACGTCCAGCCGATTTCCGGCTGAGCATGAAATGGCCAGAGGTCCGAATAGGTAAAGAACGATGCGCCAGTCAACACGCACAACGCCAGGAAAACATAGATATATTGCATGGTGTCATGCGCTTCATGTGAGTCCTGATGACCTGGCTCAGCATGATAGTCTGACTTGTTGTGTTCGTTTGCCATGATTGTTTCTCGGCAGTAGACCCTGTTTGGCGAACTGGCTGGGCTCGTTCAACCTTGAGATACTATGTGGGAAAGGAACTTGTTCACTTTGAGTCAACCGTCTTCGTTAGAACAGATAGAGCAGCGGGAAGAGGAAAATCCAAACCAAGTCAACAAAGTGCCAGTAGAGCCCGATGTTCTCGATCATTCCTGCCGCAGCCACGCCTAAGTGCATTGGCATCATCAAGGCAAATACCAACAACCCGACCGCCACGTGGATTGCGTGAAAACCGGTTAGCATGAAGTAGGTGCTTGCCCACATATTGCCGCCGGGGATGACAATGGGGAGTTCCAGCCAGCGGTGTGCCTCATTGAGTCCTTCGGGAGGAATGCCCTCGGTGGTTTCGACATGAATATGCGGAGCATGCACCGGCATAATGTCGAACGCCAGTTGGCGTAGATCGGTCGAGGGGTCGGTCGCTCGGTCGTATAATTGGGCCGCAAGTTCGAATTTCTTCTTGTCCGTCTCATTCAGATTCTCTAATCCTTCTTGACGAAACGGTGTCATCACATCTTGCAGACGTTGACGAACAGCCGAGGCGAAATAGATATCCGGTTTTTCGTAGATATGGCTACGAGGGTGCGCCGGATAAATGCCGTGGGCAAACTTCGAGCGATACTCGTACCCCTTGACACCTAGGAACAGCGAACCGAGTGCCAAGGTCAGGGCCATCCAAAGTTTGGCCGACGCCGCATTGTTGGCCCTTGCGGCCTCGAGCGCCAGCACTACGGACACGCTGGAACAGATCAGCACGAACGTATTGAAAGCACCAATCGGCTCAACCAAATGCACGTCGTGCGGAGTTGGCCAAACTTTGGCGCCAAAACGGAGAACGATGTACATGCCGATCAATGCGGCAAAAAACATGATCTCGGTCGAGAGAAACAACCACATGCACAGCTTTCCACGCGACAATGGGAGCGAGGGCTGGTACTCGAGGTGGATGTGCTGGTGTCCTGCATCCGTCATCTTGGCACTTTTTTCAGACTGCGGAATGGAAAATAGTATTTCAACTCAATGTCAAGTTAGCCCGACCAACGGGCCCAACGCCAGCAATAACAAAACCGCTGGCAAGTAAATCAACGAAGCTCGTAACAAACGCCGCGCCCAAAGATCATTACGCCACTGCCAAAAACCCCAGGCACAGATCAGTTGGCCAATCCCCAGCACGATTGCCGCAATCATGTAGGTGGGGCCGACTGGCAGCAGGAACGCTGGCACCAGGCTCACAGGTAATTGCAACCACGCCCCAATCACGGCCTGGCGACCTGCCCTGCGACCGCTGCCATCAACAACGGTCAGCATCTGAAGCCCCGCCTGACCATATTGCTGGCGATAGATCCAGGCGATGGCCATAAAATGCGGAAACTGCCAGAGATAGACTAACAAGAATAGCGAAACGGCCTTGAGGTCAATCTCGCCGGTGGCGCTGGCTCCAATCAAGACAGGCATGGCCCCGCCGATGGCCCCCACTACGGTATTCCAATGAGTGCGGGCTTTGAGTGGCGTATAGATGACCACATACAGCAACCAGGTGATTAGTCCCAACACGCCCGTGAGGAAACTCACCGTCACAACGAGGTAGGCGGTGCCGAACACAATGGTTGCGGCCCCAAACATCAGCACTTCGCGCGATGAAAGTCGGCCTGAGGGAATGGGACGCCCCGCGGTCCGCGGCATCAGGGCGTCGCTCTCTCCTTCAATCCATTGATTCAAAGCGCTGGCGCTGGCCGCTACCAGAGCGGTGCCAAACAGCGCGTGTCCTAGCATTACCAAGTCAATCGGCCCTTGGCTTCCGAGAAAACCGGCCACTGCCACCGTCACCAAGACCAAGACGGCAATTCGAGGTTTTGCTAAAGAAACGAAGTCGCCCAACCGCGCCAAGACGGCGGTGCGACGAACTTCGGCAGCCAACGAAGCGACACTCACAGGGCAATTCCCCCCCAAGTTTGCATGTCGCCCTGCCAACGCGGTGCGCGGGCCGACGGGGCTTCCCAAAGTCGCCACGTGCGCAGCGTCCACATCACCGAGGTGGCAAAGATCAACGAGCCGATCGCCACATGGGCCGTCGTCACAATCGACTGCCAACCACCCGAGGCCACAATCAAATGCGATTCACTCCAGGTGAGACCAGCGAACCATCTTGGCCAACCGTAGTTCATGATCCAAGTGCCGGCTCCCAGCGACAATTGCAAGGCAATCAGTTTGGCCAGAGCGGCAACGGGCCGATGCACCAAACCCTGGACCGCCCGTTGGGGGTTCCCCTCCGCCATCCGGCGACGTTGCCGCCACGACGCAATGGCACTTATCCAGATGACGCCTGCCAGCATCAAGCCAACCAGAATGTGAAACACCACCGCCACCTGAAACGCTCGGGGATGGGCGCCCACCGACACATGGCGAAGCTGCGCACCCAGCACAATTTGTAGATACGCCAAGGCAGTGACAATCAATGACGTACGCTGCCAACTCCCGGAATCTGCCGCGGTCATTCGCGCTGTCGATTTCCACCATTTCGAAGTCACACAGGCCAGGCCGACCGCCATGGCAAAAAAGGCTGGGCCGGTGCAGGCGTGGATCTTGGCCAGCAGTCGCTGATCCAACAGGACCCGCAGCCCGCCAAGCACGCCTTGACTACACACGGCCAGCAGCGCCAACCAGGCAAACCACCGCACCCAAGCCCTCGGCTCGCGGTAGTGCGTCAGCACCACCAAGGCAATGGTGAACATGCCGGCGAGTGCCGCCAGCAGGCGATGCCCATGTTCGACAAAAATGTTCCACGGGCCGAACACCCAGGTCTTCCAGGGATACAGGAACAGGTTGAATCCGTACGTCGATGGCCAATCTGGGACCGCCATCCCGGCTTCGTACGTGGTGACCAACCCACCCACCCAGATCACCGGAAACGTGGCGCATACCAACAGCAGGGCCAGACGATGTGGCCAAGGGCTATCGGCGTTGCGTGAGGTTTCAGGCATGAAGTCGTGGAAGTTCTATGGATAACGGGTGGAGGGACAACTCGAAGACACCGGGTCAATGGGCCTCAACTGGCGGCACCGCAGTCTCGCCGTCCGTCTCCGGAGGCGGTTGGGTCTGTGGGTAGTAGTCCTCAGCCACTTCCGGCGAACCATACTCGTAGGGCCCCCGATAGACGATCGGCTGGAAGTCAAAGTTTCCATGCCCCGGAGGACTGGGAGCGGTCCACTCCAGCGTATTGGCCTTCCACGGATTGCGTCCACAAGGCGTTCCGAGAAAGATGCTGTAGATAAAGTTGAACGCAAAGATCAACTGCGAGGCACCCATGCCCAACGCGCAATACGTCATGAATTCGTTCATCCCTTGCATCTGGTTGAACGTCTCATAGTGGTAAGGGTCTGCCAGTCGTCGCGGGAATCCACCAGCACCGAGAATGTGCATGGTGAAGAATGTTCCATTGAAAAAGATGAACGAGAGGAAGAAGTGGATCTTCCCCAGCGTTTCGTTCATCATCCGACCAAACATCTTCGGAAACCAAAAGTAGATGCCACCGAAGATGGCAAAGGCGGATCCACCAAACAACACGTAGTGAATATGCCCAACAATGAAGTACGTATCGTGAATGAAGATATCGACCGGCGTCGCAGCCATAAAAATGCCGGACAACCCGCCAATGATAAACATGGAGACGAAGGATAAGGCGAAAAGCATCGCCGTGGTGAACTGGATCTTTCCTCCCCAGATTGTCCCGAGCCAGTTGAATGTCTTAATCGCACTGGGCAAGGCAATCATCATGGTCGATACCATAAACGTCATACCAAGCGCGGGGCTCATGCCTGACTGGAACATATGATGTCCCCAGACAATGAAACCCAGCCCTGCGATCGCGGCAATGGAATAGACCATCGGCTTGTAGCCAAACAGCGGCTTGCGTGCGAACACCGAGATGATATCAGACACCATGCCCATGGCCGGCAAGATCATGATATAGACGGCCGGATGGGAGTAGAACCAGAACAGATGTTGCCATAACAGCGGTTGACCACCACCGGCACCCGCTTGCTGGCCGTTGACAATCAAACCTTCGGGAATGAAGAAGCCGGTTCCCAAGACCCGATCGGTCAACTGCATGAACAGTGCCGCGGTGAGTACCGGCAGGGCAAACGCTTGCAAGATGGCGGTGATGAACATGGCCCAAATGGTCATGGGCATGCGGAACATGGTCATCCCGGGGGCACGCATCAAAATGATGGTGGTCATGTAATTGACCGACCCCATCATGGAGGAGATCCCCACAAAGATGAGTCCCAGCAGCCAGAGCGTTTGGCCCCCTTCGCTTCCCGGCGCTGCCGTGATCACGCTCGATAGTGGAGGGTAAGCGGTCCAGCCCGCTGCCGCCGCACCACCGGCTGGCACAAAGAAACTAATGATCATACAGAGAAACGCCGGCCACATTGCCCAGTAGCTGAGCATATTAAGTGTGGGAAAGGCCATATCATCCGCTCCGATCATGAGCGGAATGAGGAAGTTGCCAAACGCGCCTGCCAAGAGTGGAATGATCACAAAGAAGATCATCACCGAGGCGTGCATGGTGAAGAGCATGGTGTAGAATTCAGGGGAGATTTGTCCCCCTTCGAACAACATCCGCCCGACGATCGGCATATCACTCCACGGCCAGGCCAGTTGCCAGCGGACGGCCAAGGCCAGCAGTCCTCCGACCACAAACCACAGCAGCGTGGAGAAGAGGAACTGAATGCCAATCACTTTGTGATCAAGCGAGAAAACGTATTTCCGCAAGAAAGTGCCGACCTGCATCGAGGATTCGGTCGAAGCGTCGTGGCTATGGGAACCTGCAGTCATCGAACTCATTGGGTCGCCTTCTGTTCTTCGGCCATTTTCTGGAGCCAGCGATCAAAGTCCTCGCGAGACTCCACGGTTAGCCGCCCCTTCATCTTGTAATGTCCCCAGCCACATAGCTCCGCGCAAACAAGGTCGTACGTGTCGATCTTCTTAGGACGGAACCAAACCGGAATCGTGCTGCCTGGCACGGCGTCCTGCTTCACCCGCATGGCAGGCAGGAAGAAACTGTGCAGCACGTCCATGCTCTTGAGGTCGATCAGAATCTCCTCATCCACGGGCACGTGCAGATCATTGACGTGATAGATATCGTCAGGGGTATCAAACACCCCATCGGGTCCGGGATAGCGAATCCGCCACTCAAACTGTCGGGCGGTGACTTCGGCAATCGGTGCCACGTCGGGTTTGTCCATCTTGAACTCAGCCCAAGCGTTCATCTGATAGATGGCGATAAACAGCAGCACGGCGGCCGGCAAGATTGTCCAGACCACCTCCAAGTTGTGGCTTCCGTGCGTGTACTTAACCGGGTCCTTGGTGGTACTCCCGTCGAATCTCCACATGAACCAGAACAAGATCACTTCCGTGACAATGAACACCAACCCGGTCAAATACAGAATGAAGGTCCACAAGTGGTCAATCAGATGCCCATGTGCCGAACCATCCTCAGGCAGCCAGAGATTCATGGCCGGGGCAGCCACAAAAATGGCCGTGCCGAGGATGGGCACTGTCAAAAAGAGCAAACTCCAAAACTTTCCCACGTTACTCACTCCGCTTTATTGTCGGGACCGCAGCGTCGCTCGGCTGGTCGATCATCTGTATCTCAGGGACAGGCCAGTTGCCGGGCTAGGGTTGGGTCGCCAGTTCATGGTTCTCGCTGGAAGTTGCTGGACCTTGCGCCGTCGCTCGAGGGACCGGGGCCAGGGTCATGGTTGAGTCATACGGTAGAGATTGAACGAACTCCACCAGACTCCAAATCTCTTCAGGTTTTAATACACCTGGGTTCGTATCCGTTGGCCCCACCGCTGGCATGGGCGTACCTTTGATACCTGCCGCAATGCGGCGATAGAGATCCACCGGGCGACGCCCACCACGATAGATTCCCAGTCGCAAATTTCGCGGATAGATCTGCTGGATGGGAAGTGTGAACCGCTCGGCAACCTGAGCAGGCGTGTACTCCTTCTTGGGGTCGTTCCACATGTCGTACAGCACTTGACCACCATCTCCCAACGCCGTGGGACCGTGGCACTTGATGCACTGTGCCCTCTTCTGATCTTGGAACAGTTTGGCACCTGCGGCGATGACCTCTGCCTTGGCTTCTGGGGTTGCCGTCTCGGGAGGTGGGGAAGGAATCAATTTGGAAGATGCCTTATCGGCGTCCGCCCATTGGCCCGCAAAGTAGGTCATTTCCCCCATGGCCGTTTCTTGCGAAATTTCGTCGCCTTGCTCGACCAAAATCGAATACAACATCCGCTCGGTCTGACCTCGCAGGCTGAGGTACTTGACGTACTCTGCCAAGGCGTTGATTTCATCGGCAGGCAAGAGCGCGAAGGAGGGCATCGCCGTGCCTGGCACGCCCAACTGCAGCGTCCGCTTGAGGTCATCCATCGAGGGCTTCGCGCCGGCTACCGTGGACGTGAACTTGAACACCCCTTGCCGATAATCGCGAGGATACGGCTGGAGGAATCGTGCGGTGGGGCCGGCACCATCTCCTGAGATGCCATGGCAGTGCGAGCAGTGTAGACGGTAGAGCCCACGCTGCCGACCCTGTTCGTCTCCCCCCGGAGGTCCCGCGGCCAGGTTGATCAAGTTCGGACTCAACCCTGAGCCGTCGGCGACGTAGGGATCATTCGGTTCGCCGAACAGGCCATACAGTGCATTCACCAGAGTCTGCTTCTGCTCATGGCTGACGCTGTCAGGAGCAACATTCTCCAGGTTCAAACGGAACCGAGGAGGCTCACTCCCACAGCCAACCAGGACGGCCAACGAGACCAGCGAACAAATCACGCGCTGCCAGACTGGCCGTTGCTGGTCGCCCAGGTAATTGTCGAAACGGTATGCTCATGGGAAGGATAGCCATCAAAAGGCAGTGCGCGGACCAAGCAGTCCGCCGGTATTCTCAATGCTCAAAGATATCCAACATCCGCCGGACATCGACTTGTCTCGTTCTTTAAGTCAATCTGTTAGTTGCCGGAGAACTGGCCGGGGTTGACCTGGATCGTTCCCAGGTCGAGGACGTCATCCTTGGGGATCGTGATCGTAAAACGCCCTTTCGGCCAATCGCTCTTGGCTTCGAGCGACTGGTTGTTTCCGGCCCCGCGTTCGTGCCAGACTTGAAAGTCGAGTTCGATACCGGCCGGCAGATTGGGGATTTCGAACTTCCCATCCTTGTCAGTCACAGCGAAGTAGGGATCGTCACGCGGAATGATGTAGGCTTTCATCCAGTTGTGGATGCTGCAGGTCACCGGCACCGGCGAGGATTGAGCACGCTTGAACGTATGCGTGATCTCGCTATCTCCGGCCATCAAAGGGTTGATGGACGTGCCGCCAGGGGGGCTGATCGAAGTATTGTGAGCGATCGGGTCGCTGTTCTTGATCTGCACCGGTTTCTTGGTCAGGACTCCCAACAAGTGCGAGGTGAACACGCAGTTCTTCTGATCGAAGACCGGAGAGTCGGCGTCCCCCTCCCATTTCGGCCCATTGCGGCAATATAGCAACACGTTGGCAATGCCCTTGCTTGAGGGATCTACCACCAAGGTTGGGTCGAGGATCGGCTTGACATCGCAAACCCTGAGCATCTTTGCCACCGGTCGAAAGGTATTTGGGAGCGGGCGGGTTCCCTTCGAACAGGAACTGACCTCGCAAGGTGCCAGTTCCGTCTGCCACGACTTCGGCTACGGCAGCGCCTCCACCAGAGGACCCGGACCGATATGCCAGGGCCGCTTCTTTGTCATGGTGAGGATCAGGATTGATGGAACCACAGCCTGACAGCGCAACCAGCAACATCAGCGATGCCGGCACCCAGATCTGTTTGCGGCTGCAACCGGCACGCTCGCTGCCGGGCGCACCCCGTAGATTATCCATGAAACATTCCTCACACTGCATCTGACTGATCACGTCACGCTCCAACACCCTGGCCGACTCACTTCTCTTCGAACGCCGAGGCCGACACCTTGACGGTGCCTAAATCATTGTCTTTGTCTGGTTCAATCACCATGGAGAAACGTCCTCTGTCCCAGTCTGGTTGGGCCACTAAGTAGCCTGCCTTTTCTTGCCAAACCTGGAACTCCAACTCGCCCGCCGGTAGGTTCTCAATCTTGAACGTGCCATCGGCAGCGGTGACTGTCGCGTAGGGGTTCTCTCTCGGCAAGACGTATCCTTTCATCCAGGGATGAATGTTACAGCTCACCGTGGTCGGGATGGATTGCTCACGCGAGAACTGATGCTCAATCTTGCCACCCGGTTCAATCAATGGATTGAGTCCTTTGTCTCCGAGCGGCTGTACGTTGCTGTTGTGGGCAATGGGATCCGAGTTGTGTACTGTAAATGTGTCGCTCAACGTCATGGTCAGAATATGGGGTTCGAACCGGCAATTCTTATTGTCGATCATCATCAAGTCTTTGGGTTCCCAGTCAGGATGCACGTCCACCTTTTTGGTTCGCACGTAGATCACTACATTGGCAATTCCGCCATCTTCACCAACCACTAGCGACTCGTCCGCCAGGTTGAATTTCCCACAAACTTCAGCATCCTTGTTGATGACAAGAGGCGAGGGTTTAGGCGGAGTCCCGTCGTAGACGAACTTGCCGACCAGGTTTCCCCAGCCTTCTTGTGTGACCACAACGTCGTCATCCGACTTCGCGCTCGTGGACTTCGTCGACTTGCCGCTGGACTTACCAGTAGCCGAAGGCTTGGACGTGGAAGATCCATCACCTCCACAGCCCACCAGCGCTACGAGAGCAGCCAACGCGAAGATCAAACCAACGGCATGACGCATTCCATCAACTCCTGCCAAGAACAGATGTTCTTGAGTGTGAGAAGCTCAAGCTTGAGCGTTCTCTTGTACGCTTGCGGCCAGGATGATTCCGACATCCAGGCACGATAACTTAGACTACTTTTCGAAAATCTCAGGGCTCACTTTGATCGTACCCAAGTCCGTTGTCCCTGGCTTAATGGTCAAGCTGAACCGGCCACGGGGCCAATCAGCAAGCGCCAAATAGCCGGACATTTCGTGCCAGACCTGAAACTCCAGTTCTGCCCCGTCGGGCAGGTTCTTGATTGTGAACGTTCCATCCGCTGCCGTCGCCGTGGCATACGGGTTGTCGCGCGGGAGCACATAGGCAGTCATCCACGGGTGGATATTGCAACCAACGGGGATTGGGATCGATTGTGCCCTATTGAACTTATGGTCAATCTCTGCGGAAGCGGGGATCAGTGGATTGACTCCCGTATCCCCCAGCGGTTGGATGTTGCTGTTGTGGGCGACCGGGTCGGAGTTCTTCAGAACCAAAGCCTGTTTGTCCAACCAGAGCGGCACAATGTGGGGAGAGAACCGCCCCCCTTTGTTGTCCAACACCACCTTCTCTGGCACCTTGGCCGCGGCCGGCGTGACTTCGACACCCTTGGTCCGGACATAGATCACCACATTCGCAATCCCAGCGTTCTCGCCAACCGTGAGTGACTCGTTGACCAGACCTAGCTTGCCGAAATACTCGGCATCTTTGGAGATTACCAGCTTCATGGCTTCGGGAATGGGGCCGTCGTAGACGAACTTACCAGTCAGGTCGCCTGCGGAAGCTCGTGAACTGGTCAAGAGCATCAGGCAGGCCAGGACAGCCAAGATGGAGGTGGTGTGATTTCGTCGTTGCATTGTTCAACTTCTTTTCTCTCGCCGTCCCGATTCCGAACCGGGCAGCGAAGTTTCTGAAACGTTGTTACCTCGGCATCCACCCGCGGCAGAGCAATGGGTCGTTGAAGGCCCAGGACGCCTCGCATTGATGCGATTTAAAGAGCCTTCTCTTGCTAGTATACCGCCACCTTGCCTTGGCTGAACTCTATTCGCCACCGCCGGCAGCAGCGGCTTCCGCGTCAGGCGTGGCAGGGATGGTGATGAGCGGCTTGATGGATTGTTGATTGCTCATGTAGTTGTCGAAATTCAGCAGCAGATCAACCACGGCTTCGAGTTGCTCGGGGGCCGAACCTTCGGTGATCAGCTTGCCAGGTTCTTTGAAACCTTTGGGATCCACCGGTTTGTCCACTGGGAAGTTCTCCGGCATCCCGGTGTACGGCAGCAACCACTTGGGATTGGCGAGCCAGTCTCGGAGGAAGGTGGGACGAAGACGCCGGTGGACCTGATTCAAATTGGGGGCTTGAGCCAGCTTGCTTCCGGCCGGTTCGAAATCACCCACCAAGTGACATTTGATGCAGTACGTTCCGTTGGTGACAATTTTAAGGGCTTCGCCCAGTCGGTTCGGGAACTGGGAATCTTCCGCTTGCAGGTAATCTGGCTGGGTTCGCGGGTCGAAATCGTAGGGATACCGTGCGTTGTCCTTCGCCGCGAAATAGTCCACCAGACTCTGGGTGTCGTTGGGCGAGAGGCTGAACTTGGGCATTCGCAGTACCGCAGCTGGACGGATGGGGTAAGGGTTGATCAAGAAGTCATACAACCAATCTGGCTGGACCTTGATCCCTTCGCGCACGAGCGGTGGCGGTACCCAACCCCAGGCGTCTGAGTACTTGGCTGCAGGATTGCTGACACGGGACTCGGCCAACACCACTGGATGCAGGTAGCGGGCAAACTCGCCACCGACGTAGGGCCGCTCACTGGTGATGCCATCAGCCGGCACCAGGACCTGCTCACTGACTCGGTAAGGCTGGCCGTTGATGACATCGTTCTGCCACAATTGATAGAAGATATCGGAGAGACGGATATCGTCCCCTTCGTAGTCTTCGTCTTCGAGACCTTGAATCTCGCCTTTTTCGTTGCGGACGTTCCAGGCCTCGATTCGGGCATGTCCCATTCCACGGCGATCGGTGGCCTTGGAACGCACGGTCTCGGCAGTTGTAAAGTGCGGATTGAGGAACGAGTACGCGTTATCAAGTAGTTGGCGGGGCGAATTGAATTCACTCGAACTGGGATCGTAGTCGAAACTGATCTGCGGGAATTCCAACGTGTGGCATCCGCCGCAGTTGAAAGTGTCCATGACGTCCCGTCCATCGGCAATGGCCTGACTGCGGGGATCGGCATGGTAGACGAACTCGTCGGCTGGCGGCTCGGCTACCAGCCCAAGTACAAAGGTCATCACCGCTTCAATCTCTTGCTCGTTGAACGGGAACTGCGGCATCCGCAACCGTTCGTTGTAGCCCTTCTGATCTGTCTTCTTGAAATCAAAGCTCCGCGGCTGATGCAGTTTCTGCCAGAGGAAGCCGTCGCGATGATGGTTCAAAAGCTCGTACAAGAAGTAGGCTTGATCCTGATCCTTCATGTCGGCCAGGTTCAAGTCGCCATGGCCAGCAGGCTCTGCTCCTTCGTCGCCATGGTCCGCCGTACCGTGGCCATGTTCGCCATACTTGAGGTGCATGAACTGGCCAATCTGCTCGAAGGCAATCTGAGCCACGTCCTTGCGTCCCCAGTCAGCCAGGCCAGTACCAATCGGCTTGGCGTTCTCGAAACCGGGCACATCATGACAGCCAAAGCAGCCATACTTACCGATGGTGCGACGGCCTACATAATACAGCAGTTTCTCTTGCCGATTTTCAGGGGTCATGCCGATCAGGGCGACTTCGTCTCCCTTGAGATCGCTCCGCAAAGTCTCGGGAATTCCGGACTCCAAATACTGCTCGGATTGCCGCTTGGCGAACGCTCCTTGCAAGTACATCAATGCCAGTTCGTCCAACGCATCCACATCCAGCTCAGGCATTGGCAGCGGCTTCCAGCCGGACTTTGAGTCCAGCAAGAAAGCAGCAATGTCCGCTGCCGGATCCGAAACCTTTCCGTCCTTGTCTTCAATTGGATCCAAGAACGTGTTGGGCATGATCGTTCTGGGATCATAATGGTTCGGTTCGCGAAGCCAGGTGTAGAGCCAACGCTCGCCTTCAGGCGTACTGATCTTATCCCCAACGTTGGACAGGTTGGGACCACGGTCCGCCACTCCCCTGGGGAACTTGCTATGCGTATGGCACGCCATACAGCCCCGGGTCTGGAACAGCCCCGCGCCGCGCTCAGGGTTGGGATCTTCGGTCACTTGCTCAGGCTTCTGCAAATAGGCGAATGGCTGAGTCGAATCTAGCAAATACTGGGATATCGCCCGAATCTCAATGGGTTCCAAACGCTCGGCATGCTCACGCCCTGGCGAGCCTTCACTAAGGTGTTCGTGCAAACCAAAGAACTGCGGCATCCGAGTCTTGGGGCGGAACTGCTTGGGTTCTTTCACCCAGCTGTAGAGGAACTCCAAATCAACCTTATTGCCGACATGCCGAAGGCTCGGACCCACCTTGCGCAACTTGCCAGGCGTGTCAGGCTGGGCCAAAGCCATGGTCAAGCTGTGCAGGCTACTCTGTAGGTACGAAGGAGCAGGGTCCTCGGTCTGCTTGGGGCGATCTCGATCGTCATTCAGCAATTGAATCAACAGCTGGCGAGTCTCCTGGTCCCAGGGTGCCTGAACCACGTGGCCCGACAACTTTTGCAGTCGCTTCGAAAAATCTTGCACTGCACCATCATCAGCCTGTTGCGACAGTGCGTCGGCCGTAAAGATGGTGCTAGCCAGTTGCTCTTGGGCTTCGTCCGGCAGCTTGGGGTTGATATAGAGTTGCTGTGCGGCCGCGGTGAAGTTCGGCTCGAGTCGCAGGTCCGGTCCGATGCGTTGATCGGGACCGTTGTACCCATTGATCTCGTGGCAACCGAAACACCCGAACGTCTTAATCAGATTGAACCCATCCACGAGCTTGGGAGCGGGTGGATCTTCGAACTTCTCACTTGGCGACAACTCCGTCACCTGATGGTGGCATTTCAGACAGTTGCTTTCGGAGAAGCGGTTCGGCAACATCGGATACGGCCAGTGATGGTTGTTGAACCAACCGTGCTCGGTCCGCCAATCGTCCATTTCTAACAGCGAATTCGGCGTGTGAGAGGACCACTTGAAGGAGGTTGCGCTGCCTTGGCCATCGTGGCAGACCGTGCAGCCAAACGTGGCAAATGAGTGAGGGCTGGTCGAACCGCCAATCAAATCCAAACGGGGGTGCGACGTGTAGGGTTGCGGCACACCGCGACGCACTCGCAACTGAATCGGATCACCCCACTCGACGCTTTCGAGCAAGTAGGTGATTGCCCTACGCCGATCGTCAATCTTGACGTCGCCGATGTACTCGATCACATCCCCACGCTCGATCCGGGCTTTAGCCGATCGGGTCAGCGGCAGAGCAAACTCCACCATCACTTCGTTGGCATGAAACAGCCCTTGATCGGCCAGCTTCAAACCGTAGGTCTCTAGCAGATATCGATTATTGCGGGCTTCGGCAGATTCAAACGGTCGCTCTTCTACCTCCTCGTCGGCTGCTTCGGCCTTTTCTTTCGCGGCGTCAATCGCATCCTGTTCCAACTGCGCGGGCGACTTCTCAGGAGTTGCCAGCGCCAGTGCAAGCTCGGTGGTCGGAGGATAGGCGGGCTCCGAGCTTCCCGGCGAGGTCTTCTCGATGCCTAGGTGGCAGGTCGTGCAGCGGTCAAAGCGAGCCACATCGCGAAAGTTGTTATTGAGGGTCAGGTTGGGGAGCCAGATCTGATCGATCTTCACCCGACTGTTGTCAAACGCGTCGAGAATCGGCAAACCGAGCAACGTTTTTCCCAGGTTGCCTTGCGTTTCTTTGAGGCTGGCTTGTAGTCGCTGGACATCCATCTCAAACGCCGCCAACGACTTGGCCGCAGCATTCTGATCACTCACCAACGTGTTGAAGACCTGGTCCAAGTTTTTACGATGCGTATTGATGTCTTCGTAACGTTGTTGCAATCGGGCGACATCACTGCGCACCAGTTCAATGGATTGCTGCATCTCGTCCAGTTCGGCTTCGCTGGCCCCTTCGCCCACCCTGATTCCGTAATTGCTGTTGACCACGTCAAGATCAGCCCGGTTGAACTTCAAGGCGCGCGAGGCGTTCTCTTCGACAAACCGGGCCTTGGCAATGTAGCCGCTCAGCCGCGCAACAAAATCATCGCGACCAGCCGGAACGTCCCCATTCAGGGTCTCGTAGGCCTGATTCAGGCTGTCGATATCACCCTGGTCATGCTCTTCGACCTTTTCAGTAAACGCCTTCAATTGAGAGACGTGGGACTGGACAGCTTTTGCGTATTGTTGCTCTAGGGCAGCAATTTTCTTCTCATCCTTCTCTTTGCCGACCTTCACTCGGGCATCGGCCAGTTGTTGTCGCAGTGCGAACACAGGCCGGTAGGCGTTCATCAACTTCAGATGATCTGCTTCGAGCTGTTTGCTGACGTCGGTATCCGGGTCAGCCTCGATCGCTCGGTAGTAGAGAACCTCGGCAACGAACAAATCGATCAACGGTTTGTCGGCCTCGTCCACACCGGCCTTCTTGAAATCGTCCACAAGCTGCTGGCGCGCAGCCTGACCTTGGCGAAAATCTTCGCTCATCGCTTCGACCTGGCGAGATTGCGTGTACCAGGGTTCAAGCTCGCGCTTACCGAATCGCTGAATTTCTTTCCACTCGCGATCGTGGTCCGCGGCAAACATCCAGAGTGTCACGCCCAGCATCACCAAGCCGGAAATGCCGAACACAAGGTGCATCCGCTTCTGGTCACGCCAGGTTTGTTCGTTGGCAGGCATAGTCGTTTCACTTAGCCACCAGCATGCGCCGGAGCTAGAAGTTCAGGAAGTATTCAGGAATAGCAACGAGATATTTTAGATTGAAGGTCCAGCGCAACAGCATCTTGATCGGGAGTGCGGCCATAAACAGCAGCAGGTTGACCAAGACCATGTAACGGATGAATCCCATCTTGACGAAGAAAGAGCGGAAGGTGGTGGCTGCCAGGATCGGCGGCAACAGGAGGAAGTAGCCGAGCACGGCAAAAATCCCCACCCATTCCCGTTTGAAAATGGTCAGCAACGCCCCGCCCGTGGACATATCTGAGGTGACCTTGGGGACACTGGCACCCACGATATTCACCCAGATGTAGTCGGATAGGTTGACGTTATTGAGCGCCAGCACCTTATGCGGATCCCAGACTTCGAACGGGCCGAAGAAGTTCCAGTTCGGCCCTCGCAGGAAGGTCCCCAAGATGATGAGCGTGATCCACAGTTCCAAGAATCCAATCTGGAACATGATGTACGCGAACGGTCGTTGCTCGATGGTGTAGTAGCCGTTCCCTTTGGTATTGAAGTCGATATAAGGAATGGCCATCAGACCGAACACAACCAGGCTGGGGAGTACCACACCTGCCATCCAGGGATCGTAGTACACCAACATCTCCTGCAGCCCTAAGAAGTACCACGGGGCCTTGGAAGGGTTGGGGGTCTTGACGCTGCTGGCGTACTCTTCGAGCGGAGCTTGCAGCAAGATCGCCCAGGCGATCATGACTGCGGTCAAGGCGACCATGCAGATCAATTCGGTATACACCAGGTCCGGCCAAACCAGGATCTTCTCGTTATCCAGCGACTCAAGCGGCGGGAGCCCCTGTTTGGCACGGTCGTCGTTCTGCACGGCCCGATAGGTACCGATCCAGGTAAAGAATCCCAACAAGAAGACGAGAGCCACGATCGGCACGTTATCTGGTTTCGAAACAATCTCCCAAAACGGAGGGCTTGTCATGGACAGCCCCATCAACAACAGCGAGAGATTGAGCAGGGTCCAGGCGACCATCGGCTGCGAGAAGAATCTCCGTCCGAAAAACGCAATCATCAAGAAAACAGTGGTTCCCACCGTATAGACAACGGCGCCTGTATTGCCTGAGAGTGCAGCGTTGGCGGCATCTTGCAGGGCTTGAGGTAACTCCGGCGGCCATCCGCTCCAGGCAGCCGGGGAGATGATCATGAACAGCATCGAGACCACCAGCCACTTGAGGGCTTCGGCCGGTTTGTTGGCGCGTTGCCAAAGGTACAACGACATGGTGCCGTTCATCATCGCCAGCACCAGGTAATAGACACCAAGAAAGCCGGAGATGCGTTCGATGAAGTAGGGGTCGTAGCCGTGCATGGCGTTTCAGGCAAAAGCAGTCTGGTGGAAAGCGAACGAGACGATCACGTTCGTCGTAAACTACAAAGGCTGCTGGCCGTTTCCTCCGCAGTGTAATAACACAGTGCAATGACTCAGGTGTCTCAAACAATGCTCACTAGAAGTCTCAACCGGGAAACACTTCCGGAAACCACCCTTAAAGCGGTCCGCTGATTCCACCATCTTTCCGAACTCTCCAGAAGTGGATCGCCAGGAGCAGTGCTACCGCCAACGGGATGGCGATACAGTGCAGCACGTAAAACCGATTGAGCGTTTCTTCGCCAACGAATCTCGCACCCAGCAGGCCGAAGCGAGCATCCGAGGCGTTGGTAATCATGTCGATTCCGCCAACCGTCAGGAACTGGGCTCCAGGCCCTTCATGCCCTAGGATGGGCGTGGCCCGGGCCATATTCGAACCGACGGTGATCGCCCAAATGGCCAACTGATCCCAAGGGAGCAGGTATCCAGTGAACGAGAGCAACAGCGTGAGCAGCAGCAGGATGACTCCCACGACCCAATTGAATTCGCGCGGCGGCTTATAACTTCCCGTGAGAAACACTCGGTACATATGGAGCCACACCGTGATCACCATCGCGTGGGCTCCCCAGCGATGGATCTCCCGTAATATCCCCAGACTGGTCACATCACGCAGGGCCAGGATGTCGTTGTAAGCCCACTCCAGCGTTGGCCGGTAGTAAAACATCAACAGCACGCCGGTGACGGTCTCCACGAGGAACAGAAAGAACGTGACTCCCCCCATACACCAAGTGTAGCTGAGCGCAATCCCTTGCTTCTTCACGGACACCGGATGCAGATGGAGAAAGAAATTCGTCAGCATCACCACAATGCGGTTACGCCGATCCAGCGGGGCCGGATGCCGAAAAACGCTCTTCCAAAGCTGTGAGTTGCGAATCGTATCGCCAATCGAGGCCATCAGTCGTTTGCCTAATTCAATGTGCTAATTCAGTTTTCAATGAATGCCCCAGTGCCTTGTTTACTTCGCAAAGCACTGAAAATGAAACTCAACTGGTTCCGCCGAGTTTCACGGATCTACGCAAACCGGGTCTCGCCATTTGAGGCCATGCATCCAGCCGACCCAATCGCCCCACATCAAATAATCACGTAGCAAGATGGATCGCTCCACTGGCCCATTTCTTCTTGGAACGACTTGCTCTTGTCGATTTCTAACTGCCCATCGTCGGCCAGCCGAATCGCATACCGCTCCAGCGGGCGAGGGGCCGGCCCTTCGAAGTTGATTCCGTCTTTATAAAAACCACTACCGTGGCAAGGGCATTTGAATTTCTGCTCCGCTTCGAGCCAGTTCGGCGTGCAGCCCAAGTGCGTGCAGACCGTCTTCAAGGCGTAAATCTGCGTCTCGCCGTTGTAGTCGCCGTTGACCACCCAGACGCCGTACTGAGCCTTGAACTTGGTGACCACGACCCCTGGCGAAAAGTCCGTGGGGAAACCAACTTTGAACTGACTCGGTGGCTCGGTGAGGATATTGGGAAACATGAATCGGGCAACGCCCAAGGTCCACAACCCGGCGGTGCCTGCGAGTGCCGTGAAGCCAATACCGACGAAGGACCCAACAGCAACCGCCATGGCACCCATGAAGCCGCGGCGATCTTCGTCCACATCTGCCTTGGGCTTCTTCTTCGCAGCCGAAGGTTTCTGCGGCATGGGCGGGACCACCGGCTTGGCTTTGGCAGCCGGCTTAGGCTTCTCTTTCGCGTCCGCAGCGGGTGAAGCATCGGCCCTTCTGGCGGCTTCCGCTTTGGAAATCGGGCCTGGCTTTGCATCCCCACGCGCGGCCGCCAAAATGCTGGCCGTCGATCGTGGGCCGCTTGGCTTCTTCTCAGCCTTAGGGGACTCCTTGGCAGGAGCCTTGGCCGCCGGTTTAGGTGCGGGAGCTTTTGCCGCTGGTTTCGGCGCGGCTTCTCAGCCGGCTTGGCACCAGCTGCTTTTTCAGCTCGAGCGGCAGCCAAAATATCCGAAACACTCCGCTTGCCGCCCGGCTTGGGAATCGCCTTAGGAGGGGGTGACGGGGCAGCTTCAGACTCCGCCGGAGCAGCCGGCTCGGCGCTGGAGCTGGTGCGCTGGCTTCAGGCGATACGGCCTCTTCGGCTGGTGGTTCAGATCCCTCAGACTCCTGTCCGTCCGCTTTACGGGCGGCGGCCAGGATGTCTGCGACGGACATTTTCTTCTTACCCATGCTCCCGCGCTCTCGATTTCCTCACAGGCTCACTGGTAGTTTCTGAGCCGCATTCATCGGAACCAGCCACCCCAAGACCCTCAACTGTTGCAACGAGGGACACTCTGGGCCACGCGGCTGTTGACGTAAGTTGTTTTGCTTCAGTCGTTAACGTATTTCAAAGCCTGCTGAACAGGCATTGTGACTTTTTTCACGAACTTTCAAACAAAGTTTTAACCAACAGTAACTGCCTGTCAACCCTGCGATTAAGGGAAGCGGGGCTATGTGGATTGGCACCTTCGCCAAACTAGCGACGAAATGCCAATCCCCGCCCTGATAATCCGCAAACCGCCCGACATCCTATCAATCTCCTTGGTTTCCGCATATTGGCAGCACGAAAAAACTCGCACAATTCGGCGCTAGACGCCTCCACGCGGTTCATCGTGATGCCAGGTTGCGCTCCACCGGCAGGCTCTTGCAAATCTCCCAGAATACGCAGTGGATACGTCGGGACATTTGAACGGGAGCCACTGGTGCCGTGGCCTCGTTTGCGTGGGCGTAGCCGAATTGCTGGCTGATTGCCCCCACTAACACCCCAGCGTGCCCCGCAAGCGACGGCATGCACATGGCCATTCTGTGACAATGGACAACGTCACCTGGTCAGAACTCGCGATCAGATGAGCTCGTGAATGACCTCGCCATGATCAATGGCCGGAATCGGTCGGCCGGCATGGTTGGGGAACGAGATATCAGGATTAACGCCCAGCACATGGAACAGGGTGTGGTGAAGGTCACCTGGACGCAGTGGGCGATCCTTGGGAACTTCGCCCCGCTGATTGGTTGAACCGACAATCTGTCCATTCCGCAGGCCACCGCCGGCGAGGAAACAGAACATGGCATTCCCCCAGTGATCGCGACCAGGCGATCCTTTGCTCAGCGGAGGGCCGCCGTTGCCGCCGTCGTTCATTCGCGGGGTGCGGCTGAACTCGCCGCAAAGCATGACGCAGACCTTTTCACTAAGGCCCCGTTCTTCAAGATCAATGAGCAATGACGAAACGGCCATGTCTACCTGAGGTAGCGCCGTATCCATCCGTTCGCGATGGTTCCAGTGACTGTCCCAGCCGCCGAAGTGGCAAGTAACGAACGTGGAACCTGCTTCCACCAACCGGCGTGCCAAGAGCGTGCTTTGACCCCATGTGTTGCGACCATAACGGTCTCGCAAACGTGGATCTTCGAGGTTGATGTCGAATGCCTTACGAGCCAGTGGCCCGGTCACCATATCGAACGCTTGTTCGTCAAAACGGTCCATCGCCTCAAACGCGCCGGTGGCTTCGGTCCGCTGCCGCAGGTTGTCAAAGTACTTGAGCAGGTGACGCCTATCCTCAAGCCGATCGATCGTAAGATCCTTGGGCAAATCCAGATTCTTGACCGAGTACGAGGCGACATTGGGGTCGCTGGCCGTTTGGAAGGGATCGTATTCTTGGCCGAGATAATTCCCGCCGAAGTAACCAGGCCGCAAACCAATGCTCATGGCGTAGGGAATGGCCACGCTCGGCGGCATCCCAGCGCGTCGTGCTCCCGTTTGGCGAGTCGCAATGGAACCAAAGAAGGGGTATTTCCCATCGTTCATGGCACCGCTGACGCCGCCACGGCCGGTGAGCATCCAGTGCCCTCCGGTGAAGTGGTCGCCCGTATCATGATGCAGCGAACGAACGATCGAAAACTTGTCCGCCAACTTGGCCTGACGGGGGAACATCTCAGAGATTTCGATACCTGGCACGTTGGTCGGAATCGGGTTCCACATGCCGCGATACTCCAGGGGAGCATCCGGCTTCAGGTCGTACAGATCCAAGTGGCTAGGCCCACCATCCAACCAAAGCAAGATGACCGAAGTATCCTTGCCGCTGGTAGAAGTCGAAGCTGCTGAAGCGGACCGTGCCCTCGCGATATCAGATAGCGCCCAACCACCCATGCCAGCCAAACCAAGTTGCACGAAACTACGTCGAGAGAACCCATCGCAGTACTTGGGCGTTTTGCCAGCGTTGATGCGGAGCATAGGAGGGCGCCTTTCTAAAAAGACGAAATCGGGGAGGGATGCCGGATGGTAGCCAACGGGACACATTCAACACGACCCAAGCGTCTTGTTTTTAAGTGGATCAAACACCGTTGACCACTCTCAAACACTCATCGCTCCAGGCACCGTTCCCGCGGCCAGACATCAAGCAGGTTTAATGCGTTTGCATCTTACAAGAGTCGGGCAATACTCGTCAAGCCATTGAGGAATACCGCGGAATACTGAGGATCCGCAATGAATCCGCTGAACCCACTGCAAACAGAGGACTTGTGTCTTGTCGTAATGGGTGGCGTCCGGCGTCCGGCAACTTGCTAGCAACCGGCTGCTGAACCGCCTGGAGCGATCACGGGTTCTGCGGAACTCGTCGCCTGCCAGCATTCGCTAGATCGTGAGTTCAAGGTGCTTGAGCAGAACACGATTTGGTGGTTCAACCGGGACACCGGGCTGGGGATCCGCGGTTCGTTGAAAAGGATTGAAATGGCTGCCATGACGGCCTGCACCTCTTAGCCGCGGCGAGGGAGAATTTTCTGTGATGTTGACCGGGAGACCTCCGCGACTTCATGACATATGTCTTTAGTGAACGCCTTGAAGGATGGGGGACTCACCCCTAAACTGGCGACCTGGATTTGGGATTTGGTAAAGGGACTTGCAAGGGCTTGGCACAGTCCTATAATTCCGAGGGTTCGTGACCCAAGATCGCGTTGAGCGTGGCTTAGAGCGATTGGGACAGAAGCAAGATGCTTCATGGGCGGGTGTAGCTCAGTTGGTAGAGCACGACGTTGCCAACGTCGTTGTCGTGGGTTCGAATCCCATCACCCGCTCCATTTTTTCTTTCGCTCCTTGGGCTTTGCTCGGTGAGCGAAATGGTCGTCATCCCCAGGTTGTAAGCAACGTAAACGGCTTGGTCGAGTGGCAGCCAGAGCCATGGCGGTTGATTTGGCGAGTACCAGTCTCCCCCTTGGGTGGCGCTCTCGTCCATCGAAGGAATAGATGCGTACGGCAGCCATATCGCCATGTCGTACAACGCGTTACAGTACAAGGCGGTACTTTCACAGCACAGCGCGTGGTATGTAGTTCGTTCGATTCCCCAAATTTCGGGCGAGCGTCTCTAGCAGAAGCAACGACAAAAGCAGGGCGGCTTTCCAATTCAGTCGTATGCGAGCGTTTCTCGCCGTCCTCCCCATTCATTCTTTCATTGAGCACCCCAGACCATGGCATCTGAACTACCCGAAAACGAAGGCGCCGAACAAGCCGTCGAAGAACAAAAGCCACCGTTGGATCTGGACGTGCAAATCGAAAGCATCGGTGCCTGCCAGCGTCACATCACGGTTACGGTTCCTCGCTCGGACATCGAACGGTACTTCGACGAAGCCGTCAGCGAGTTGATGCCGTCGGCCCAGGTACCTGGCTTTCGCCCCGGCCATGCCCCGAGGGCGTTGGTCGAGCGCCGCTTCAAGAAAGAAGTGAAAGATCAGGTAAAGGGGACGTTGCTGATGGACAGCGTTGGCCAGGTCACCGAGACCAGCAACCTGGCCGCAATCAGCGAACCTGATTTCGACCCGTTCGCCATCGAGTTGCCGGACGAAGGGCCGATGACCTTCGAGTTCGATCTCGAAGTCCGTCCCGAATTCGATCTGCCAGATTGGAAGGGGCTCACCATTGAACGTCCCGTTCGGGAGTTTTCCGACGAGGACATCGATCTTCGCCTCCGCGATTTGTTGACCGAGCATGGTCGCCTGGCACCCCACGCCGGCCCCGCCGAGCTGGGGGATTACGTGGCCGCGGATTTGACCTTCAAGAGTGAAGGTGAGACCTTGGCGGAATACGAAGACCAGGAAATTCGCATTCGTCCCGTGCTTAGTTTGCGGGATGCCACGGTCAAAAACTTCGGCGAGACGATGACCGGTGTCAAGTCCGGTGAAACCCGCGATTTGGAAGTGGCCGTCTCGGACGATGCCCCCAACGAGGCTCTCCGTGGCCAAACGATTCAGGCGACCGTCAAGGTTCTCGAAGTCAAGCGGGTGGAACTCCCTGAGATGACTCCCGAGTTGCTCGAAACGATTGGTGATTTCGAGAACGAAGCCGCGTTGCGAGAAACCATTCAAGGGTCACTCCAGCGGCAGTTGGATTTCAAGCAGCAGCAAGGAGTTCGGCAGCAGGTGACCGCCAAGTTGGTCTCCTCGGCCGATTGGGACTTGCCGCCGGAGATGCTCCAACGTCAGGCGAATCGCGAGTTGGAACGCAAGATTCTGGAACTGCAACGCAGTGGGTTCAGTCCCGCAGATATTCGGGCACACGCGAACGAACTCCGCCAGAACAGTCGGGCTTCGACCGCAAGTGCCCTGAAAGAACACTTCATTCTGGAACGCATCGCCGAAGAAGAGAATATCGAAGAGACGCCGGAAGATTTTGACGTGGAGATTTCGCTGATCGCCATGCAGTCCGGCGAGTCCGTCCGTCGCGTTCGAGCGCAAGTCGAGAAGCGAGGATGGATGGATGCGTTGCGAAATCAGATTATTGAGCGGAAGGTCATTGAGCAGATCCTGGAGCACGCCACCTACGATGACAAGCCTTACGATCTGCCGATGCCGCAGACCGAGGCCTTGGACCTGAACGCAGCCGGTGGCGATCAAGAGGGAGCCATTCCCTCGGCGAAGTACGATTTCGAAGAAACGCCCACCACCCGCGAAACTGAAAAACCTAGCTGACCCATTGGTTGGGTGCATGGTGCAAGGTCCGTCGAAGACGGGCGGGAACGGGTATTCAACAGTGCGAGCGAAAGCTCGAATTGGTTCGGGGTCCTACCTCGACAGGCCGGAATTGAACCTGGAGAAGATTCACATGAGTAGTTTTTTCCCACCTCCATTCGAACCGGTCGCCGCCTACCGCGACTACCAGCGACAGCGGCAGATGACGCTTGCGGATCTGCTGTTGGAGAATCGGATTGTCCACCTGCAAGGAGGCATCTATGACGGCAACGCCGCCGAACTGATGCTAAAATTGCTCTATCTGCAGAGTGAGAATCGCCGCAAGGACATCCACTTCTACATCAATAGTCCTGGTGGTAGCGTCACGGCCACACTGGCCATCTACGACACCATGCAGATGCTGAGTTGTCCGGTGGCGACCTACTGCGTCGGCCTGGCAGCCAGCGGTGGAGCCGTGCTGCTGGCTGGCGGAACCAAAGGCAAGCGCTACGCGCTGCCCCACTCCAAAATGATGATCCATCAACCGTATGGTCAGGTGGGTGGTCAAGCTTCGGATATTGAGATCCAAGCAGATGAGATCTTGAAGGACCGCGAGCAACTCAACCAGATTCTCGCCGATCACACCGGCCAACCGATCGAACGCATCGCCAAGGACACCAATCGCGACTTCTACATGAGTGCGGGCCAGGCGAAAGAGTACGGTTTGGTGGACGACGTGATTTCCAAGCCCCCTTCCGATGAGGAAGAGGACGAAGTTGAGAGCGAGTCCTAACACAATCAACCTGCCCGGTTGCCAACTCCGCCAGGTTTGCGGGGGGCGACCGGTGTTTTTGCGAATTTTATCAGCCAAATCTCAGGCCTTGGCGGAGTGGTGCGATGCCCTTAGTTCCTTATGTAGTTCAACACAGTGGTCGCGAAGAGCGAGCCATGGACATTTACAGTCGGTTGCTGACCGACCGAATTGTCTTCCTCGGCTCAGCGATCAACGACGAAGTTGCCAACCTGATCATCGCCCAACTGCTCTATCTGCAGTCCGAAGATCCCAAAGCAGACATCCATCTGTACATCAATTCGCCCGGCGGAAGCGTCACGGCCGGGTTGGGCATCTACGACACCATGCAGTTCATCACCTGCGATGTCGCCACGTATTGCATCGGGCAGTGTGCATCCATGGGGGCCGTATTGCTCACCGCCGGCACGCCTGGCAAACGCAACGCGCTGCCCAACTCGCGGATCATGATCCATCAGCCGCTGGCCGGAATGGAAGGAACTGCCGAAGAGATCCTGATCCACGCCAAGGAACTCAAGAAGATCAAAAAACGTCTCAACGAGATCTTGATCAAGCACACCGGTCATACCATTGACCGAATCGAGGCCGACACGGACCGCGACAACTTCATGGCTGCCAGCGAAGCCCAAGAATATGGCCTCGTGGATCACGTCGTCGAAGAAATCGGCCGCAAGGCATAGGCCGCGGGGAGAGGTTCACCGCGACTCGCACAGAACGGATGCTGGCGTTCAACGATCCCCGTGTGAGGAATGATCCCAGGCACAGCCGGCACACATCATGTTGCCAGAGGGACGCAGCACGCGCTCGAGCGAACTCCTCATCCGCCCGGTGAGCCAACTTCCTGGGACAAAGCCCTTCGCTGCGCCGCTCAAGCGGCTAGGGCTGGAGACGGTCAGCGATGTGCTCTTCGGTTTTCCCCGTGATTACCAGGACTTCACCGACGTCCTTCCGCTCAACCAATTGACCGAGGGTCAAGAGGCAACGGTTGCCGGGACGGTGATGGAAGTGGACATGCGGACCACCTCCAACGGCCGTAACATGCTGGGTGTCCTGATCGGTGGTGACGGCGGTCATCTGCGTGGCATTTGGTTCAACCATACCTTTCGCCCTGACCAGTTCCGCGTGGGGCAACAAGTGGTCTTTCGCGGTCGAATTCGCCTGCAGGGACTTGTCTGGGAGATGGTCCATCCGCAGGTTCAGTGGCCCGCTGCTGATGGCAATGTGGACGGTAACATTCGCCCGGTGTATCCGCTCTGCGAAGGAATCTCGCAAGGTCTGCGGATGCGTCTTGCCCGCTCGGCAATCGAGGTTGGTTTGCCGGCCGTGGAGGAGATCTTTCCTGCCAGTTACCTGAGTGCGCACCGTTTGCTTCCCCTGGCAGATGCGGTGCGTCAGATTCACTTTCCTGAGAATCGGCCGCAGTTGGAGCAAGCCCGTCGCCGCCTGGTGTACCAAGAGTTGTTCTTGCTGCAGATGGCGCTCGCCATGAAGCGGCATCATCACCAACAGCGTCCCGCCGCCGCATGCCCGGCCACCGGCCAAATTGACGCTCGAATCCTACGCCGGTTTCCCTTCCAACTCACCGCAGGGCAACATCAGGCGGTACGCGAGATTGCGGCCGATCTGGCTCGCCCGTTCCCCATGAATCGCCTGCTGGTCGGAGATGTAGGCAGTGGCAAGACCGTCGTGGCACTCTACGCCATGCTGGTGGCGGTAGCGCACGGTTATCAAGTGGCCATGATGGCCCCCACCGAAACCCTGGCGCGGCAGCACGCTCAAACTCTCGAGCGGATGCTCGAAGGGAGTCAGGTTCGGCAAGTGCTGCTGACCGGTTCGTTGCGTGGTCCAGCTCGAGAAACCGTGTTGGCGGAGGTTGCCTCAGGCGAAGCCAACATGGTCGTCGGGACTCAGGCGCTGCTGGAAGAGAGCGTCGAGTTTAGCCGCCTGGCGCTGGTCGTGATTGACGAAGGGCACAAGTTCGGCGTGCGCCAAAGGGCGGTGCTGCGCGGAGCGGCCCTGGCTCCGCACTACCTGGTGCTGTCTGCCACGCCACTCCCTCGCACGCTCACCATGACCCTGTTTGGTGATTTGGAGGTGACCGAACTGCGCGAGCGTCCAGCACATACGCAGCCGGTAAAAACCTACCTGGCCGACGAAGGGCAGCGCGAAGCATGGTGGGAGTTCGTTCGTAAGAAGCTTCGCGAAGGACGGCAAGGTTTTATCATTGCTCCCCGGCTCAATGCGGTGGCCGACGACAACACCAACACGAGCGTCGAAGAACTCTTTGAATGGCTGGCCAACGGTCCCTTCGAAGAGTTCCGCCTCGGTCTGGCACATGGCCGGTTGACGGCAGCCCAAAAGGAAGACCAATTCGCCTCGTTTGCCCACGGCGAGATCCAACTCCTGGTCGCCTCAACGATTGTCGAAGTCGGCATCGACGTACCCAACGCCACGCTGATGACCATCGAATCGGCTCAAAACTTCGGGCTCACCCAACTGCATCAATTGCGAGGCCGCATCGGCCGCGGGAGCCATCCTGGTTTCTGCACCGCCTTTGCCGATCTCAAGAACGAAGAAGCCAAGCACAGACTCTCTGCGTTCGTGTCATCGACCGATGGGTTCGAACTGGCCCAGCTTGATCTAGAATTGCGTGGACCTGGCAATCTGCTTGGCACCCGACAACATGGCTTGCCCCCGCTATACATTGCCGATCTGGTCCGCGATGGCGAACTGCTCACCGAAGCACGCCAGGACGCACTGGCCATGATAGCCGCCGATCCCGGCCTGACGCAGCCCGAACATCAGCCGCTGCGGCAAAAGACGCTGCGGATCTATAGCAAAGTACTCGAACTCGGCGACGTTGGATAACAGTCCCCCTGCCGATTCTCGTTTCATTGTAGTGCAGTTGTCTCAACGGTTCAGGAACCAAAAAGAACGTCTAATGACCGCTACATCATGAACACTGGTGCTGGCAATGATGGGTTCTACTACTTTCGATGCTGGTTCGTCGGTATGGGCAAAGAGGTCTACGAAAAGGCGATCATCGATCCGGATATCCTTGCCCAGGTTGCACTCCCACGGTCATCCGGAATCGATGCGGAAGCCGAGATTTACGGAGCAGCCCACGACGCTTGGATGCAAGTTTCCGGACAGCCAGATACCGCGCCTTACCCGGCCCGAAACGAATCCGCCGAACTGAAAGGCGCACACTGGGACTTTGAGAACGATGAACTAATGCGCGAACATTTACCGAAACTGTCTGCGTTTTATGATCAGTAGCTGCTCTGACACGCCAGAAAACCAAATGATGCAACCGACTTGCCGTCGGGCCGAAACCGGAATTCACGTCACATGACATTTGTTGAGTCTAGCAATTCGTTGTTGTCTGACTCAACCAATTACTCAAATGGAGAATCACACGAAATTCAACATCACGTTAACACATGTGCATGCGAGCAATAGCTTTCACACTTTTCGCGTCGCTTTCTCGGATGCCGAATCGCGAATCCTACTGCCGTATCCGCAGGCATCCGGACTACAGCTATTGAACCACGACGAATCACTCCTAGCTGAATGTACCACTAGATATCTGATCTCATCGCCTCTCGATGATTTTGTTCTGACGCCTGATATCCGGATCGCATTTGACTTTCGTGCATTCACAAATTGCGATTCGGAACCTCACAAACGATGGACTGTTGAAATGCCGGTTGGTCGAATTCATGCCCGATTCGAATATCACGTTGATGACAATCGCGATTGGTATGACTTTCTCGCCAAACGCTCTCGATTCGTAGACATGACGCCGCCATGGAACGGAACCGTCCAATCAAATACAATCGCATTCGTCAACAATATCCCCAGAAATGTCTGATAACCATCAAGGCTTTTTCATCGCGACGTACGAGCCGATGTTCAGGGCTTTGTTCAAGAAGCCCGGCGGAGTGTTGAGAGGGTGCCATGCTCTCGCTTGCGTGAGCATGCTGGGGTGCAAGAGGATGCTCGCAACTAGTTCGGCATGCCCATTATGACACGTGAATACACCTATACGCGACCCGACAGATCTCAAATCATAATCCAGGGACACTCGGCAGGACATGGCTTTGGTGGCGTTGGCGATCAAGGGGCACACATTAATGTGCGTCCGATTGACAATCCACGCACGGGGAGCGTTCCAGGTACACTTCCCCACTATCTCTTTGATCGGCGGTCAGTCAAATGAGCTGGTTGAACATTCTTGAAAATTCCAAGTTTCTAACCTCAGTCTATTCCAAGGAACCCTCTCTCTCGCAGGTTCGGTTGCATGAGGTATTCTTGCACGAAGATGGACCTCGACTTTCACTCAGGTTCGACTTCCCCGAGTATCCTGATCGCCCCACTAGAGACTGGATCGTCCGTGGATATAATCGATTGCAGATTGTTATTGTGTTGGTCGAGATTTCAGAAGTATCGATTCACAAGTGGCATAGGGACAATATTGGCAGTCTTGTACTGAGAAAGACCATCGAAGGAGTGAATGTACAGTTTCTTGGAGTCTCAACACAGACTATCCAGTGCACAGCAAAGAACGCAGTAGTGGAAAGGCTGTCAGCGTATCACCGGCTGCCGTAGCGAGAGACAGAGGTAGGGAAGACCGATTGAGTTCGGTTTCCCCACTCTCCGAATCAAGCTGGCGTAAATCGCCCGGCGGGTGGCACTCCAATGCGGTCACGATTTGACACCAGCAGTAGTCGTAGACATCTGAGGTGTTCCTTCAAGCCGCACGAAGCCATGGACCGTTTTCGACGTGCCGGCTGGGATCTTCACAACAATCATTCAAGGGACAACCTCGTACGGACCGTGACACAAATCGGAAGTAAAACTACCTATGACATACAACCTGGATCAAATACAGTTTGGAGCTGACGCAATCTCTATTGTGGAGGACGAACTAAATGCCTCGTTTAGTGACGATGTCAATGACACCTTCATGGATTTGTTATACCGGGAGTATTTGGAAGCAGGCAGTCCGAAACGGCGGAAAACATGGTTGCGGACAAGACTCAAGCACGACTTTGCATGCATAGAGTATCGGCCGAATTGGATAGAGAAGCACTCATTGCCAGTTTGGCCGTTTTTCCAAGGACGTCCCATGGTTTTCATTCGCCAGTTCGAAGTGCCGCCGACAGAAAACACCAACGCGGGTATCGTGCCGCGGGCAATGCTCTATATATTTGGGATCCGAGTCGACGCTAACGATGGATGGACGACGCAGTACGAAGTAGTCGAACAACTCCCCGGTCTGCCGTAGCATCGCCATGGAAGAACAGATCCTGGTCTCGGTGGCCGAGTTTGAACTGTCCGACAAGATTGCTGGGGTGCCATGCTACAAAACGCAGGCAATCGAAAATCAAATTCGCACGCAGCTTACATCTGAGGGGCACGCCCTGCCATGGGATAACAATGACGTTCGCTGCAAAGACCCCGACAAGGCGTTCCAGGACCTCCCCTAGGCAGGGCCCTTCGGCGTCTGTTCAAGTGGGATTATCAAACTGAAACCCTTGACCCAATCCATTAATCATGCCCGACTACTTTACGCCTGAATCGGACATCCCCGAAGCGCTCTGGACTTGGATCTCCCAACTCAGGCAAGACGAGCAGGCTTGCCGTGACAGACTACAAGAGATGGATCGAAAGGAAATCGTTGAATATTTCAACATGTATCAAGATGCCCAAACGGAGATGAGGTACTGCTTGGAAACTACGTACGATATTAATGCTACGGAAGACACCCTTGACGATTTATCCGATGCTCTAGTGGCCATGGGGAAACGAACATACATGGACGCGTTCACTACCATCGCCGTCAGCTTTCTACACTAGAGACGAGTGAGACGAATTGCCACCTTTCTGTTACATATTTCGTAACGTCAGTCATAACCGAGTTGATATGGATATTGCTGGTTCACTCGACTACGATGAGTGAAGACCGGGGTGCCATGCTTCGCTTGCATGAGTACGCCGGGGGTGCAAGAGGATGACGTAACGAGTTCGGCATGCTACGCAAGCGAAGGTGGCCGGTACCTGTGCAAGTTTGAAATCACAATGATCATTTCAATACCTGCCCTTCATTCAGATTACTCCGGGAGGATGACGCATGAATCACCTGAATTGGTTCATGGCCAAACAGCATCAATAATGATCGCGGTGATAAGGGATGCTGGCTGACG
>CALOEH010000010.1:0-25113 GCA_942492195.1 uncultured Planctomycetia bacterium
CGACGGACTCGGCCGCGGTCACCGCTACAGGAACAACATTCTGAGCGGCCTGGATTAGCGGCACATCCAGTAGTGCCGCCAGGCGGCAACAAGCCCGGATCTCCGCCCCGGTGAAGTTGTCGTCCTTGGGACGGCGTTGAGTCGGGTCAATCTCGAACAGGTTCAGGTAGATATTCCAGATCGTATCCTTCTCTTCGCGAGCCGGAAGATCGAGAAAGAAGACCCCATCGAATCGCTCCGATCGTGCGAACTCTGGTGGCAGTTTCGATACGTCGTTCGCGGTACACACCACAAACACATCCGACTCATGATCATTGAGCCACGACAAAAACGCGCCAAACATCCGCGCCGTGACGCCTGAATCTCCGCTGCCATTCACGCCAGCGAAGGCTTTCTCCACTTCGTCGATCATGACCACGGCCGGGGCCATGGCGTCGATGATCCGCAGAGCCTGGCGAGTTCGCTCCTCGCTTTGCCCGACGAGCGAACCCATCAAGCTGCCGATGTCGAGGGTCAAGACGGGGCGGCCCACTTCTGCTCCGAGCGATTTGCAGAACTGGGACTTCCCGCAGCCGGGAGGTGAGAGCAGCATCACACCCCGAGGCCGCTTCAAGGGATTGCTGCGATGCGGCTGCAATAGGGCCCGCTTGGTGAAGGCTTTTAGTGCCGCGAGTCCACCGAGCGTGCTGAAGTCGCTGCCGCCCCGGTACAAACTGAGCAGCCCACTCTTCTTGAGCATTTGGGCTTTCTGCTGCCAGAGCGTTGGAGCGGTCAGCCGCCCCTCGCGCACGAGTGACAAACTGAACGCTCCTTCCGCTTCGTAGCGGGTCAGACCTACGGCCGCATCGAGCAGGGTTTCCCGCTCCGAATCTGCCGGCATCTCACCTTCCTCGGTAGCGATGCCTTGGGCGATCTCAGCCAGTTGCTCGCGGCTAGGAAGCTCGTGTTCCAAGACTACAAACAGTTTCTCCAGTTCGGTGGGAATCTGCACCACCGGCGCCAGGACGACAATGATTGTGCGGTTCTGTTTGCCGGCAAGGATCTGCTGGGCCAGGGCCTGCACAATCTCGGCAGATTGCATGAAGCGATGGAAGTTCTCCAGGACCAGGATTGCGGTCCCGTCCGGCGTGGCCAAAGAGTTCACCGCGCGAATCGCGGCGAGCGGGTCGGTGCCCCCAGCGTCAGTCTGGGAACCAGGTACCCGTAATCCTTCGGCAATGTTCCACGTGGCAAATCTCCAGTCTTCATGCCGGCAAAGTTCGGCCATGGCTACCAGGGCATCTTGATGCTCGTGGGATTCAATCCAGATCGCAGTAAAGCAGGCGCGGACGTACTCCGAGAACCGTTCGGTAAGTGACATAAGCAATTCCTCGTGAGAGTTGTTGAAAGAGCCAGCGAAGATGGTGGCGTGATTCGCCATCACTCGCCTTGGCGGACTTGTTGCTGGGCAGGAGCCGTCTGATGGAACTCGGCTTTGAGAAGTTCGTCGGTGGGCTGGCCAAGAGCCTGCTCCAGAAACCGGCTGGCCTCACGACACTCACTGCCCGTGAAGCCCTTCGTCTCAACTCGAGATTTTCCGTCCGGTGCTACAATGATCTCAATCTGTTGGCTCATCTGATTGCTCATACGGCACCCCCAACCTGCACGGTGAGTTTGATGGAGCCGTCCGCGAGTGGCTGCTCGGTGACCGAATGACCCCGCTTACGAGCTTCGATGCGAGCCTTCTCCACCGCGTAACTTTGCAGAAACGCGTCAAGTTTGTCTTGCGCGCCCCAGCGTCCCGTGAAGTTGTCAAAGTCGACGTGCCCTGTGTTCACGTCGACCACCACGGGGTACCGCCAGTCAGGCAGCTGCACCTGCCATCCCGTCACCGAACTGCTAAACAACTTCGCCTGACCGAAGACAGGCTCCGGTAGACTCAGGCGCTCACAGGCCGCTCGAATGGCGACCGGATCACGGACTTCTGTTTGGATTTGCACGATGTGCGACATGGACTGTCTCCTTCAGGATGGGGGACCTGGAAGCCGAAGGGCTACGCAGCAATAAGAAAACCCCGCAACCACCGGAAGATTCCGGAAGAAACGGGGCCGAAAGCGGGTGTTTTTCCAGAGTGCCAAAGCTAAGCCGTTGGCATCCTCTCACTTGACGCGTTTTTGACCTGAATTCAGCAAGTCAAGAGCCTAAGCCGCACCTTGGAAGCACCTTGCCCAGAAAGGGTTAATTGAGGTTGCATCGGCCATGAAATTGACGGCACCGTGCCGATTTCGTGCCCACACCAGCCACAAGACGCTCAGGGCCGTGGCAACAGCCCTTTTACGGAGATCCAGGATCTCGCCCCTCCGTCTTGAGACGAGTCGCGAGCGACATCTGGACCTCTGCCAGCGACGCCCGATGTTTGGCCAGCCGGGAACTTGATCGCAGCGGCTCAGGCAAGCGACAGAGCCTCAGGAAGGACGTGGAGTGCCCGCTGCTGTTGAAGCCCATCTTGCCCAGCAGGCTCTTGGATGGTTCGCCAGCATCGGCGTTCAGAGAGAAGCCACCGACCACAGCTGCACAGATCGCAACAATCCGGCGTGGTATTGAACAAGAATGTTTGAGCCGGATCGGTGAAGCGTACGCGCCGCGAACCGAACAACGATCGCTTCAGCAGCGCGTTGTCGGCAGCCAGGTTCTCGATGGTCTGCTCTTGTTCGGCGATCGTCTCCTGGCAGCGGCTGAGCAAGGCTTCCAACTGCGCGATCTGCGCCTTGCCGCTCGCCGCGTGCGACTCCACCCGCAGTTGCTCGATCAAGGCGTGGCAGCCCTGGATGTCGTCGGGGAGTTCGGGAAGCGGCGAAGTCATCAGGCGTGTCGCGTCGTCGATGGATGATTCACGCGTGAACGAAGAACACTTTGGTGGCGGTTTCTGGCGAGGGCTTGGCTCGGGACTGTGGTGGTCGATCGTCACGTTGACAACGGTCGGCTACGGAGATCTTCACCCAGTTGTAGGTTGGAGTCGACCGAGATTCGCAACGAAATTGTGAATCAAAGTGTTTGGAACACCCCGTTGGAACCTCGTTCCAGTATTTTCACCCTACGGCATGCGAAGTCCAGTGCAGGCCAGGGCGATAATCACATACTTCAGCCGGATGAGAAATCCCGCTTTTTTCTATTTGCAACCGCCTAATACGGTCCCAGGCAACCATATTAAAGGTAGGGGAACTCCAATTATCTTATTGCCATGCCCGATTCTGACAACCAACTGCACGCAACTGCCCTGCTGATGCGTCATCACTCCCGGCTTTACGGTTACCTGCGCGCTTGCCTGGGCAACCATGCAGACGCGGAGGATGTGCTGCAGAATGTGAGTATGGTGGTGGTGCGGAAATTCGATCAGCTCGATGCCGCAGAGGGATTTCTCCCTTGGGCCACCGAGATCGCACGGCGGCAGGCGTTGGAGTTTCGCAAGCGGCAGGCTCGCCAAGGGGTTGTGTGTGATCCGTCCACGGCGGAGTTGCTCGCCCAGGCCCTTCACAGAGTTGAGGCCAAAACCGACCTTGCCGCCCGACATGATGCGCTCGCCGAGTGCCTTGACGAACTGCCGGTCAAGAGCCGGGAATTGATTCGCCAGCGGTACCAAGATCCACACGGTGGCGTCGAACATCTGGCCCAGCAACTAGGGCGAACGGTGTCGGCAACCTACAGCATGCTCAAGCGCATTCGCGAACTTCTCCGCAAATGCGTCGAAGCCAAGCTGGCAGAAGGGGGCACCTAATGGAGTCGAGAGACAGCGAACTCATCGCGGCATATTTGGATGGACAGTTATCCGAGTCAGAAATCGGCGAACTGCGGACACGCCTCCATGGTGACGATGCGTTCGCCGAGGAACTGATCGAATGGGCGATCGATGAAGCCAGGATTGTTGATTGGGCTGCCAGCGAAACGACACAGCCGACAGAAGAGAAGGAAGTCTCGCCTGCCAGTTTGAAATTCTCCGGCAACTCACGCCGGCGAAGCATCTTGGCCGGGCTGTCCGTTGCCGTATCGCTGTTAATCGTCATCGTCGGAACCTGGTGGTTGAATCGACCTGCCGCCTTCGCCCACATAACCCAGGTGGGCAGCGCAACAGGTCTTAGCCGCTGGCTGGATTGGCGAACGATTCGCGCAGGCCGCACTTTGGCGCTCGCTAGCGGAGTGCTGGAGATCGAAACCGAGCGCGGTGTGCGGATCACGCTCGAAGGTCCGTGCGACTGTAGGTTCTCCTCGGCTCAGCTTGTTCATTTAGCTACTGGCCGCCTGTATGCCGACGTTCCCCCGGCAGGACGCGGCTTCAGGGTCATGACTCCCAACTGCACCGTGGATGATTGGGGAACACGCTTTGGAGTTGAGGTCGATGGTTCTACCGAAGTCCATGTTTTTGACGGTCGTGTGACGGTCGAGCAGTCTTCTGGAGTTGGCGACAAGCGTAACGTCACACAGGGTCATGCCGTGGTGTCGGAAGCCGCAGATGCCGAGATCCGCGAGATTCCGCTCAACCGCAAGTTTGCCGTCGGTGCCACGCGTTACGTGGAACATTTTGATTATCCACGCGGTGCTTTAGCTGGCCAGAGAGGTTGGATAGATTACGATGTGCACGATCGAGAAGTAAGCATTGAGCAACAAGGTCTGGAGTATCCCTCGCTGGCTCCTGGAGTCGGAGGTTCCTTGACGGTCAATTCTTTGAACCGCGCGGCGTCGCCGATCTTCCGCCGCTGGCATCACCGCTTCTTCTCTGCCATCGTGCAGTTCGACGATGACTTCGCCAAGCGCATGGCCCGAGACCATAAACAAACTACGCTGCTGGCTTTCAGTGCAGACGATCTAGCGGCCACTCCGCGTGTACGCGTGCTGACGAAAGCCGAGGGGCGTGAGTCGCTAGTAAGCTTTGGTATTGGCTACGACCAAACGGAGTTTGCTGCACAGCAGCTTCCGCATCAATCGTTGCACCTGCTGGTCGTGGAACTGGCTGACGATTCCGTGCGGCTGTGGGTGGATCCTGACAAGAAAATACTTGGCCAGCGGGCGCCGGAACCCGACGCCACCATTGCCCGACCTGATTCCTTCCAACCGCAATGGATTTGGATTGGCGATACCGACAACGCAGGCTATGCCTGGTTCTGGATCGACGAAATTCGTGGCGGCAATAGTTGGGCGGATGTGACTCCCGCTGTCAAACCCAGTGAAGTGAACTTCAATCGATGAAGCAGCTACATTCCCTGATACTGGCCCTAATTTTTTGTGGCGGAGCATACGCCGAGGAAATCCCGCGCGCAGACCTGGAAGGATTTCGCAGCCGCGTAGCTCCGCTGCTAACGAGATACTGCGGCGACTGCCACGGCACTAACTCGCAGGAGGCCGGACTCTCGCTGGATAACATCGATCCGGATTTGCTCAGCGGACGGCAGTTTGAAACGTGGCGCATGATCGATGAGCAAATTCGCTTCGGCGAAATGCCTCCGGAGGATACGGATCAACTTGCCACCGCTGACAAAGCCGCGCTGCTCGGCTGGATTCGCCAGGAACTGCTTAAGACACAGCAGCCTGGTGTGGTCACGGACGAGAAGTTACTGCTTCCGCAATTCGGCAACTATGTCGACCATCAGGCACTGTTCGGCGAGCGGCAAAGTCGAGTCACGCCGGCACCGCCGCGGATCTGGCGACTGCGGCCCGATATCTACAACCGCCGCATGCCGCGCCTGGCGGAGAAGGTCGACAGTCTGGCCAACGGCCTGAACGAGCTCGACGCCGCGGAGTTCAAAGACTACTCGGCTCCGTACTTTCTCGACGAAGCCGCCGCCATGCCGCTTCTGGGCAACGCTAAGAAAATTGCCGAGTTGATGGTCGCGCCCCAGTCCAAGGACCGCACTTTCAAAGAACTCGTTAGCGACGACGTGCCGCCAGTTGAGGAAACTGTCCTGGCCGCGGTTGATCTCGCGTTCCGCAAGACAGTTGGCCGCTCGAGCACGCCGGAAGAGCAACAGCGGTATCTGGTTTTCTATCAGCAGTCTGCAGCAATCGCCGGCTACAAGTCGGCCGCCAAGGCGATGCTCACGGCTGTTTTGATGCAGCCGGAAGTGCTCTATCGGCAGGAATTGGGAAACGGGCAGCCGGACGAATTTGGCCGTGTGCGCCTCACGCAACAGGAGATTGCCTACGCACTTTCATACGCGTTTGCCGACGAACCGCTCAAGGAATTCATTGCCACGGCCGACACTGACGGGCTTCACACGCGCGAGCAAGTCATCGATCTCGTCCAAGCCCGGCTCAAGGATGATTCGCGACTCCAGGACAAGAACCCTCGCGTGATGCAGTTCTTCCGCGAGTATTTCAATTACCCGTTTGTCTCAGAAGTCTTTAAGGACAACCCTGCGGGCGGCAGCCATGAGCCCGGCCTGTTGCTTTCGGATCTGGAAACCACACTCCGCGATATTCTCCGGCAAGATCGGCAGGTGCTGGCCGAGTTGCTCACCACGCGCGAGTTCTACGTCAACGCCAACTACAAGGAAGGCAAGCAGCGGGAGATCGTCCTGCAGGTGGCCGATGGACGAAAGCAAAACTACCCTACGGTCTTCGGGCTGCCGCTCGATTGGAAATGGTCGTTGGACGCACAGCCGCTGAAGTTCCGCACGGATGAAAGAGCCGGCATTCTCACGCATCCAGCGTGGCTGGCAGCCTGGTCAGGCAACTTTGAGAACCATCCGGTACAACGCGGCAAGTGGATTCGTACGCATCTGCTGGGCGGTGCTGTGCCCGATGTGCCAATCGGCGTAGATGCCCGCGTGCTGGAAATGGAGCATACTTCCTTTCGTGGTCGGCTGGCCTCGGTCACGCGTGCCCAAGAGTGTTGGCGTTGCCACAAGAAGATGGACCCGTTGGGACTCACCTTGGAACGCTACGATCACTATGGCCGCTATCAACGTCTGGATGCCGGTCAGGATGTCGATGCCAGCGGCGTCATTTCTCAAACCGGCATTGCGGAACTCGACGGCCGCGTGGTCGCTGGCCCTACCGAGTTAATGGAAGTACTTGCTTCCAGCCGGTACGTCGAGCAGATCTTTGTGCGGCATGTGTTTCGTTATTTCCTCGGGCGAAACGAAACCCTGGGTGATGCCAATACTTTGCAGGATGCGCATCAGGCGTACCGCGATTCAGACGGTAGTTTTAATGCGCTGGTTCTCTCGCTACTGAGTTCAGATTCTTTCCTGTTGCGACAGTTACCCGCTACGGCCGAATCAAATCTGGAGAATAGATAATGATCCACCGGCGTACGTTCTTTCGCGGTGCCACGCTAGGGTTGGGCGGTTTGTACTTCGCTCCCTTCTTGCGGCAATTGGAAGCCGCAACGGCCGCGAACAAGCCGGCTCGAGTGGTGTTCTTTGTCCAGGCCAACGGTATCTATCCGGAGGAGATACAGCCACAGGGAATCGATCGCCCTAAGACTCCGACATTGCTCGAAGACCGTCCGCTCACGGGTCACAACATGGCCTTCAGCCTCGAGCCGCTGGATCCCTGGACCGACCAATTGACCATGATTCATGGGTTATCCGGCCGCGTTGCGCGAGGCAGCCACTGCATGGGTTTTGCTGCCCTGGGCTGTTGGCCTTGCGGAAAGAAGGACTATGGCGAAACCGTCGATGCTGCGATCGGCCGCAATCTGGGCGGCATTTATCCACACGTCGGCGTAGGCGTTTCGAACAAGCCGATCTCCCTGACCTACAATGTCACTTCGGCAGCGCGCGGTAAGGCTCTGCCCACACTGCTCGATCCTGCACTTGCCCACAAGCGGTATTTTGCTGCCGGAGCGACCGGCGAAGCGCGTCGGCAGTTCGATGTGGACACCAACCTGCTCGACTTCCTGGCCGATGACGTGAAGCGCATGCAGTCGCGTCTGGATGGTTCGGAGAAGCAGAAGCTCGAGCGGTATCTCGAGGCGTTCGAATCCATGAGCGGCCGGCAAAGCAAGTTGGCGGCAATGGCCGACCGCATCGCCGATGCCGCCCCCGAGCTTGATCCCCAGGCTACAAAGTTCGGCACCAGCCGGACGGCACCTACCGGCGTGTTTGACCGGCTCGAGGCACAGTTCGAAATCGCGGCCGGTACGCTCATCGCAGGGCTGACCAACGTGGTCACCATTTCCGCCGGCTCCGGACCAGACCGGATTGGCCTGGACTGCATGGCCAGCGAAGTCGGCCAAGGGAGCGGCTACATTCCCGCCCATGCTATTGGACACGGCAACTCGGCCGCAGGTCTCACGTCGTCGGAATGCCACGCGGTGATTCGCCGCAAGTGTCTGGAAAAGCTAGCAGCATTTATCACCAAGCTCCAGTCCATTCCCGAAGGCGAAGGCACCATGCTGGACAGCACGCTGATCGTCTACATGTCCGATGCCGCAGACAGCCATCATCCTGGTTGCCACGAGTGGCCGTTTGTGCTGATCGGCGACTTGGGCGGCCGACTCAAACTGGGTGGCCGCTACCTCCGCTATCCGTGGTACGGCCACACTGGTCATCGCACCATCGCCAATTTGTACCTCTCGCTGCTGCATGCCATCGGCGATCGGCGTGAGAACTTCGGTATTGCCGACCTGGCCCTGGCGGATCTCGACCAGACCGGACCGCTGGCAGAACTGATGCTATAAGAAACGGGCGGTGATCGATGAACCATAAAGTTCTCTGGCTTTGTTTGCTGATGCTGAGCAGCGCTGCTTCGGCCCACGCTGAACACCGCGTAGCCTTGTTGATCGACAACGGTCAGCATCGCACCGAAGCGTTGGCAACTCCGGCAAAGGATCTGGATCAGTTGGCCAAGCAGCTTCAGGAGTTCGGATTTCGGTGCGAGACGGCGGTCGCGCTGGATGAGAAACAATTGAAGTCGACCGTTGAAGCTTTCGCCAATAGCACGCCAACCCTCGGCACGGCACTGGTCTATTTCTCCGGACAAGCACTACTGGGCGGCTATTAAAGGTGAGGAGTCCGTCTCGATGTTAGGCGTGAATTCCAACCCCGGGCGAGGTTATCCGCTTGAAGAACTTCTGCTGGCACTTTCGGAGCGCGGTGGAAGTTCGAAAAACCTCTTGGTTGTCGATGCACCGGAATTTCCCGCTGTGGAATTCCCGCTGCCGGAGAACTGCCTGGTGGCCGGCCTTGGTTACTCGACGCTGCTTGCAAACTTGAAAGAAGAGGATCTCCTCGCGGCTCTCCGCACTGGCGATTCTTCGTACACTTCCTCGCTACCGGAAGCCGCTACCGTGCGCGGCGCTGGTTCCCTCGCTGTCTCTCCACCTGAGAAGCTCATCGCAGGTAGCAATGCGGGGGACGAGTGGGTGAACGGTCAGGGCATGGTCTTCTGCTGGTGTCCGCCGGGCTCCTTCATCTCAGGCAGCCCTGCGGGCGAACCAGCCAGGTACGATGACGAAGATCAGCAGCCGATCGAGATCAAGCGGGGGTTCTGGATTTCGAAATACGAAGTCACCTCCGGTCAGTGGCAGGGGAACCGGCCGCGCAACTGCCTGGCGAGTCACAAGCTTCATCCGCAGGACATGGCGAACCAGTCGAAAGACGGCGGTCGGTTCTTGAGTGCTCTCACGCATGCCGAGCAAAGCGGCGGAAGGTTGCCCGCAGGTTGGCAGTATGCCCTGCCGAGCGAACATCAGTGGGAGTATGCCGCCAGGGCCGGCACGCAGAGCCGTTTCTATTTTGGCGAAAGCCTTGTGCAACTGCCCGAGCACGCCAACTTCGCCGACCGCAGTTTCTACGACACCAATGATATCTACTCCACGTCCGCACACCGCACGCTCGACGATGGGACTCCCTATCTGGCACGCGTGGGCTCCTATGCACCCAACGCTTGGGGACTGCACGACGTGTACGGGAACCTGGCCGAGTGGTGCGACAACTCCACTACCCGCGGCGGTTCGTGGTGCTCACTGGCCCAGAATTGCCGCAGCGCGTACCGCCACAAGTTCGGCGATCGGGACAACGAGATCTTCGTTGGATTCCGCATCATTCTCCAGCACACCAAAGATTAGTGGTTCACAGTAATTTGATATGAGCACATTGCCCCGAGCGTCTGGAGCAATTTCGTGTTGCAATTGATCACAAACAAGCATTCACCAGCTGGCCTGATGTGCGATGGCCTCCGTCGTCGCGACGTGCTGCGTATTGGAACGCTCGGACTTACAGGGCTTGCGCTCCCTGACCTGTTGCGCATGTCTGCCTCGGCCGCAACTGGTAACAGTTATGTGAAGGATAAAGCCGTAGTGTTGCTGTTTCTGGCTGGCGGTCCGAGCCAACTGGAAACGTTCGATCCCAAGCCGCACGGGCCGGGATCTTCCACGAGTATTGCCGGACACATTGGCACCAAGATTCCCGGTGTCCGTTTCGCTTCGTACCTGCCGCAACTGGCACAACTTGCCGATCGGTTGTCGGTCGTGCGGACCTTTCAGACCAACCATGCGGAACACAACGGGGCGCACAAGCAGATTCTTACCGCCGACTTGACGATCAAAGATGGCAAGCCGATCAAAGAGCCAGGGCTGGGAAGTCTGTACGCTCGTGTCGCCGGTGCGGTCTCAGCAACTGGTATGCCCCGGCAGGCCCTGATCCCACCCACCACGCGGTACCTGGATGTGAAGGCAGGGTTCGCTGGTGCTTACGATTCGGTTGTCGAAGGAAGCCAGCCTGCCTGGCTGGGTCAAGCCTATGCTCCCTTCGAAACCAAGGTCGAAATGGCCGAAGGCAAGCCGCGTGCGAAGAAATCTCAAGACGAAATAGTCAATCCGCTGCTGGATGACCTCAAGCTGCGCCTGCCGGATGCGCGTCTCGACAACCGCCTGAGTTTGCTAGGGCAGCTTGACCGTCTCAATCGCCGCATCGAGTCAGGTGTGCTGGACGATGTGGATCAATACCGCCAGCAGGCACTCGATCTACTTCGCGGTGATGCCATTCGCCAGGCTCTCGATCTCTCGCTGGAAGATCCGCGGACCCTGGCCGCATACGACACGGAGCACTTTCGTAATTACCGCTGCCGCGACAACTCCACGTTCGACCGCCAAGGTCCTTCCATTGGCATTTCGCTGGGAAGACAGCTGTTGCTGGCGCGGCGACTTTGCGAAGCAGGGTGCGGGTTTGTGAGCCTGATTCACGCCAACTGGGACTTCCACGCTCGTAAGGGGATTCCCAATATTCCGGAAGGAATGAGCGTGTTGGCACCCCCGCTGGATCATGCCGTGTCGGCATTTCTCCGCGATGTCGAGCAGCGTGGGCTGAGCGACAAGATCCTGTTGGTGATCACTGGCGAATTCGGCCGTACGCCCAAACTTGATGATAATCTGGGACGCCACCACTGGCCGAACCTATGCCCCTTGGTGTTTGCCGGAGGCGGGTTAAACCATGGGCAGGTCATCGGGCGATCCGACCAGCGCGGAGGCCGGCCCGACGGCGATCCCGTTTCGATTGATGACTTGCACGCCACGATCATGCATTACTTTTTCAATGTTGGTCAAATGCGCCTGGACACGTCGTTGCCGCGAAAGATCCAACAACGGGCGCAGCGCGGCAAACCGATCGATGCGCTATTCGGATAACTCTCATGAATCTTCACCGCTCCCTATTCGTCCTATGTACTGTGCTGACACTCACCTCGCCGCTGGTAGCCGATGAGGATTTTGCCACCGCGGTCGCTCCGTTACTTCGGCAGCATTGCTATGCGTGTCATGGCGAAGCGAAGCATGAGGCACAAGTTCGTTTCGATAGGCTGACGGAGTTTGATGTCGCGGACAGTGTATTGTGGACGAAGGTTTACCAGCAGGTTGCCTCAGGCGAGATGCCGCCGGCCGATACAAAGCAGCCGACCGACAGGCAAAGGCAGCAAGTGCTCAGCTGGATCGCCGCCCAACAGCGCGAACATCGTCAAGGGGGCACGCGCCGGCTCAACCGCCGGGAGTTCTCCGCGGCGCTGCAGGACTTGACTGGAGTTTCGGTGGACTACGCTGCGGCACTGCCGGGCGATGGCATGGTGGCTGGGTTTGATACGGGGGCCGACGCTTTGCAAGATGCGGCGGACTCGGTGGCCCAGTGGATGGTGGTCACGCGCAGGGCTGTGGATGCAATTCGTTTTCTCGAACCGCCGAGCGAAACAACATTCGCCAGCGACCTGCGCGACGTCAAAGATATCCGTAAGGCTTTCGACCCCTGGAAGGAACAGGGAGCCACCGTCAAGGGAAGAACCCAGGGCCGGCCTGGGATGGGGCTCATCATCGAACCGAAATGGGTTGGCGAACGCGGTGGTATGGAAATCTTCGTCCCTTCGCCAGAGAACCGCAGCGGCGTGATGCGACTCAAGCTGACGGTCGCCGCCTCGAAACCGCTGGAGGATATTCCCAATCCGCGGCTCTGGGTGGAGATCGGCGCCAAGGACATCGCTTACCCAGAAATCACCGGCACGATCGAAGCACCGCAGGAGTTGGTCTACGAAGTGCAGTTGGACGATCTGGCCATCGGCACGCGCGGGGTTTCGATCGAGTTAGGCAACCGAGTCGAAGTCCCGTACTCGGTACCTGGCTTTGAGAACGAAGATCGCAGCAAGCCCGATGAAAAAATTCCGGGAGGGCCGGGGCTGTTTCGGCCAGTCTTTGATCGCAAGAAAACCCCGCAGGAAGAACAGCCCGTTCCTTTCATCGTGGTCCAGGAGATCAAGATCGAACCGGATTACGTGGCGGCGTGGCCCCCCGAGACGTGGGGAAGTGACCTCGGCGAAATTCGCGATGATGCTGCCAGTGCCGAGCGCCTGCTGAATTTATGGACCGAGCGCGCCTGGCGGCGGCCTGTCAGCGACACGGAACATTCGCGCTTTCTCGCCCTGTATTATGAGCTGCGCAAGCACGACCTGTCGTTCGACGAGGCACTTCGCGCGACGTTCCAGTCCGTGCTGCTCAGCGGCGGGTTCCGATATCTAACTGCTCCGCGAGATACACCGCCGGAACTTGCTCAGTACGCCATCGCAGCGCGGCTGAGTTTCTTTCTGTGGAGCAGCCCGCCGGATGAAGAACTGAGTCAACTTGCGGCGGCCGGCCAGCTGCGAGATCCGGCCATTCTCGGCAGTCAGGTCGATCGGCTGCTCGACGATCCGCGCAGCCGCGGTTTTGTGCGGCCGTTTGTGACTCAGTGGCTGGAACTCGGTCAGCCAATCACGATCACCATGGACTATTTCCAGAAGCAGGACTTCCGCTTCGCCCGGCACCTGAAAGAGTCGATGCGCGGGGAGACCGTCGCCTATGTTGCTCGGCTGATTGCGGAGAACCGTCCCGCGCGAGAACTTATCAGCAGCGATTGGACCATGATGAACGACATCCTGGCCATGCACTACGGTTATCCGGACGTGGGCGGAGGCGAACTTCGCCCGGTGCAACTGCGCGGCGATGATCCGCGCGGCGGCGGTATTCTCGGTCAGGCAGGTATTCAATCCATGCTCTGTTGGATGGGCGACAACTGGGTCATCTATCGCGGAGCCTGGGCGCTGCGGCACATTCTCAATGCCCCGCCCCCGCCGCCTCCGCTGGAAGTGCCGGAACTCATTCCTTCCGACAACGAGAACCGCGGCAAGACGTTCCGGCAGCTGCTTGCGGAGCATCAAGAGAACGAGAGATGCTCCGTCTGCCACAAGAGTATCGACCCGCTGGGCTTTGCCTTCCAGAACTTCGACATCAGCGGCCGCTGGCGCGACTTGGAATACGAGCACTACACGCGCAACGAACTCGACGGCAAGATCGAGTGGCGCGGCTCCGGCAAGTCGCGGCCTGTGGATGCCGAGGGCCAGTTACCTCGCGGCGAAGAGTTCCACGACTTCCAGGAGTTCAAAGCCCTGCTGGTCGAGCATTATCTCAATGATCTGACCCGAGGGCTGCTCGAGAACCTGTTTCTCTACAGTACCGGCCGCTTGCCGGACGTTGCGGACCAGGCGGAAATTTCAGCCATCATCGAGGCCCAACAGTCGGACGGCTACCGGCTGCGCAGTTTGCTGAAAAGCGTTGTGCTTTCCCAAGCTTTCCTGGAAAATTGACTCCCCCACTTCAACTTCAAAACGGTCACTCCTTTGGCGAGGCTCGCATGAATCACAAGACTTCCCCCATCACCCGCCGCACGGTCCTCCGCGGTTTGGGTGCCACACTGGCCCTGCCCTGTCTGGAAATCATGGGAAGTAGAACCGTGGCCGCGGCTACCGGGAGCACAGAGCCTGCGCGTCTGGCCTGCTTCTACATTCCGGGGGGAATCAATCACTATAATTGGTTCCCCAAGGACACAGGCTTCGACTACACCATCGCCCCCTCGCACAAGCCGCTCGAGCGGTATCGCGACCAGTTCAGCGTGCTCACTGATCTCTCGCACATCGAAGGCCGCATCAGTGGCCACGTGCACCCTTACAACTGGCTCACCGGGCACAACATCAATCTCACTCCGGGGGCCATTACCAACACCATCTCGATGGACCAGGTGGCGGCAAAGCATCTCGGCCCGACCTGGCTTCCTTCGCTGGCTCTGTCGTTCACCGACGGGGTCGGTACGGCGACCCTCTCGCGCAATGCCCTGGGTGTAGATATCCCGGCCACGGCCAACTACCGAGCCGTGTTCGAGCGGCTATTCCCTCCGGCTGATAAGCAGCAACTGAAGCAGGCCAAGGCACGCCTGGCGCTCAACCGCAGCATTCTCGATACCGCCGCGGGCGACGTGAAGGATCTTCGGCACAAGCTCGGCACACACGACCAACAGCGGCTAGATCAATATCTCGATGCAGTTCGCCAAGTCGAACAGCGATTAGTCGACCGCGAGCAGATCATCCACCGCGGTCGGCCAGAGTTCGACGAACAGGGAGTGCAACTCGAGCGTCAGGGCAAGAACAGCATGCGAGAACATATCGAACTGATGATGGACCTGATCGCGCTCGCTTTCCAAACCGACATGACGCGCGTGGTCACGCACAGCCTGGGCGGCGAAGGCGGTCCCAACTATGACGAGTACAAAGAGTGGGCCCAACAGGAAAAAGCCCCGGTGCGCGGTGCCCACGATGTGCATCACAAGGGAACCGGCAACCGCGGCGCCGACAACGCAGATGTCCGCGTGTTGGGCAATCGCGACCTGATGTTCACCGCTTGCCTGGCCCGACTGATGGAGAAGCTCAAGCAGATCGAAACCAGCGACGGCACCTTGCTCGACCACAGCGTGCTGCTCCTCGGCGGTTCGCAAATCAGCAGCCACTCCGGCAAGAGTTTCCCCATGCTCCTGGCCGGCGGCAATCGGCTCGGTTTCCGGCATGGGCAACATGTGAAGTATCAGGGAGACGAGCAGTCCGCTTCGAATCTCTACCTCACCATCCTGCAGCAACTTGGCTGTCCCGTGACATCATTCAAAGAGAGTACCAGGCCGCTTTCCGAGTTGCTGGCGTGAATCAGATCGTTCGCACGACCGGAACACTACTTGTCAGCGCCTATGTGCTGAGTTCCTTCGCCTGGCCGAATTGCGCCGTGGCCACAGACGAAGAACGTCTTACTATTCGCGCTCACTCCGGCTGGCTAACTGCCGTGGCATTCAGTCTGGATGGTAAACGCATCGCCTCGGCTGGCGACGACCAAACGGTCAAGCTCTGGGATGCCGCTTCCGGCAAACCGGTATGCACTATCGCCGAACTGAAGAGTGCCGCCACGGCGCTCGAGTTCAGTCCAAGTGGCAAACATCTGGCCATCGGAACTTGGGACGGAGAGCTGGCCTTCTACGATGCACACACCGGCAAGCGACTTCGCACGCTGCGCGGCCATGCGGAAACGGTGACTTCTCTCGCTTTCCGGCCGGACGGTAAACAACTGGCCTCGGGCAGTGCCGACGACTTGCTCAAGGTGTGGGACGCTAAGACCGGAAAAGAGCGGTTCACTTTCCAACAAGGAAACGAGTACGACGTCACCTGCCTGGCCTGGAGCCCTGACGGGGAGACAATCGCCTCAGGCGATGGCGAACACACCATTCGCATCTGGGATGCAGGCACTGGCGACGAACTTCTCGATCTGCCGGGCCATACGGAAGTTATCAGTGGCGTGGCTTTCAGCCCTGATGGCAAGCGGATCATCTCCGCAAGCTGGGACGATACGCTCATCGTCTGGGACAGCTACACGGGCGAAGCCCTGCTCACCCTCCGCGGCCATACGGACGACGTGACCTATGTCGCACTGGATCCTCTCGGCAAGCGAATTGTCTCCGGCAGCGAAGACGGTTCCATCCGCCTCTGGGATGCTGAAACCGGAAGAGTGGTGTTGAAACTGCCCATGCCAGCAGACACCGTTACTAGTCTTAGGTTGAGTCCGAAAGGTAAACAGCTTGCAGTCGGAACCCTCAGAGATTTAACGTTAGTGCGTGCTCAAGGGTTGTGGTACATCAGCGAATAGGCTGGCGATATTCTCAACGATGATGCAACACCCAGTTGCGGCATTTCTGCAGACGGCGATAGGCTGAATCGAGGCGTGATCGCCCCCAGCAATAACAGAGCGACATTGCCGACAGTGGACACATTACGATATGATGATGCGTTGATACCCCGCCTCCTGGAGACGACCGATGCTGAACCTGACCGCCGATCGATCCCCTACCTCACACCACCTTGCATCACGTCGCGATTTCCTGCGAGTGGGAAGTTTGGCGCTCGGCGGATTGTCTCTGCCGGGACTGCTTCGCGCTGAAGCGGCTGAGGGAATCAAGAACTCGCGGAAAGCGGTCATCATGATCTACATGGTGGGAGCGCCACCACATCAGGACATGTACGATCTGAAGCTCAACGCGCCGGTCGAGATTCGTGGTGAGTGCCAACCGATCCCAACCAGCGTGCCTGGCATCCAAATTTCCCACCTGATGCCGGGCATCGCCAAGATCATGGACAAGTGCGTGCCGTTGCGCTCGGTTCATGGTTCGCCCAACGGCGCTCACGACTCCTACATCTGCTATACCGGTCACCCAAAGCCGACCGAGCCACGCGGCGGATGGCCTTCGCTGGGCTCCACGGTCGCAAAACTACAGGGAGCCGCGGTGCCTGGTGTTCCTCCGTTTGTTGGCCTGGCGCCAAACGCTGGCCATGCCCCCTACGGCTCGCCGGGACTTCCTGGTTTTCTTGGTGTCGCCCACGCGGCGTTCCGTCCAACGGGGCCCGCCAGCAAGGACATGGTGCTTGATGGGATCTCTCCGCAGCGACTGAGCGAGCGGAATCAATTGCGCAATGCGTTTGACCGATTTCGTCGTGATGCGGATCGAACCTCGGCGTTTGCAGGCTTGGATGCGATTAACCAACAAGCATTGGACATCTTGACCTCGAGCCGTTTGGCAAGAGCGCTCGACGTATCTGCCGAGCCCGAGTCGACGCGCCAGCGGTACGGCACCGGAAGTCCCGACCGTTATGGTGACGGAGCTCCTCGTAATTTGACACATTTTTTAATGGCCCGCCGTCTTGTCGAAGCAGGAGCTCGCGTGGTCACACTCAATTTTGGTCGTTGGGATTTTCACTCCAACAACTTCACGGAATTGCGCGACACGCACCTGCCCTGGTTTGATCAGGGATTATCTGCCCTGATTGAAGATCTACACCAACGCGGCATGGCGGATGACGTGGCCGTTGTCGCTTGGGGCGAGTTTGGCCGTACGCCGCGAATCAACAAGCAAGCAGGTCGTGACCACTGGCCGCAGGTAGGTGGCGGTCTGCTGGCAGGAGGCGGAATGAAGACCGGTCAGGTCATCGGCGCAACCGATCGACTGGGGGGCGAAATTGCCGAACGTCCGGTCCACTTTGGCGAGGTGCACGCCACGCTCTACCGATATCTAGGCATCGATCCACAGAAGTCAACGGTGCCTGATCTCTCTGGCCGACCACGCTACTTGGTCGAAGATCATCTTCCCATGCGCGAGCTGATTTAAGCTATCGCGTACGGTTAAATTATTCAGCCGAACGACAAGCGCAGGCCTGGAGCGAGGTTATCAAGGCTTCCAATATCGCGCATTTGGCCGACCAGTTGCTCGTCAATGAGGCAATTCTGCTGGTTCACCTCTACCAGCGCCACGGCAGTGGGCTAATTCATGAGCTTCGTGCTTCACGCCGCTTCGCGGTAGTAGTACTTCAACATTCCACCGAGGCGCTCCCGGCACTCGATCTCGCCGGACGTCTGTCCCACTTCGTCGTTAGGCTCGATCAGCTCATTGCCCAGTCCTTGGTGATTCCGCTCGCCGTGGTAGTGCTCAAGGAAAGAAGCGACCGCCTGTCGCAGTGACTTCTCACCGAAGAAAATCATGCGCGACAGGGCCTCGGATTTGAGGCTTCTCATGAACCGCTCGATGTAGGCATTCAAATTGGGGCTGCGTGGGGGCAGCAGCAGTGGCTCGGTGCCCTCACGTTTCAGGACGTCGCGGAAGGCCAAGCTGAATTTCGTGTCGCGGTCCATCAGCAGGTAACGCTTGCCGAGTAGGAAGCCCTCATAGTCAGTCAGGTTCCTGGCGATCTGCGTCATCCACGGCTCATCGCTCATCGGGATTGGGCGTGTAACCGGCAAAGTGGACGCGGCGCGTCTTGAGTTCCATCACGAACAGCAAGTAGTACGTGACCAATCCTCCCCTGGTCCAAACTTCGATCGTCGTGACGTCAATCGCCGCCAGAACGTCCCAGTGTGCCTTGAGAAACGTGGCCCAGGTGGTCTGCAGCTGGCGGTCTGGAGCCGGTTCGATGCCGTGCTTCTTGAGCACGTTGCCGACCGTCGTGTCCGAGATGTGGTAGCCGACATTGTCCAGAGCGCCCTGGATACGATCATAGCCCCAGGAGGGGTTTTCCTTGGCGAATCGCAGGATCAGGTCCACGATCACCTGACGGATGCGCGGTCTGCCGAGGGATCTGCGCTTCTCGCTGTGGTCCCACTTCTTCGCCACCAGTTCGCGGTGCCAGCGGAGGATCGTTTCGGGCGTCACGATCGTGGTCAACTCCATCAACGTCTTCCGGCCCAGAGCCTTGCCTTTGACGATCAAGATCCGCCGCTGGTCGTCTGTCAGCAGGATGCGTTTCTTGCCCCACTGTTTGAGCAGGGACTGGATCTGATCGTTCTGGAACTCGATGATCTGTTGCTGCCGGTGGTGAATCCAACCCGAGAGAATGGCGAACAGCAACTGCCAAGGTTGAAGCACGAAATTCATGGAATACCCCACTGCCGTGGTGCTGGTCGAGGTGAACCAGCAGAAAATTGCCTCAATGAAGAGCGGCTGGTCGGCCGAATTCGAGGTATTCGAAGCCTCTGTAACTCCAAGCATAGTAGCAGAGTCCACACTTGTCGGTCGGCTCAATATTTTGACCTTACGACTTCGCCACTGAGTGATCCTTCCAACTTCAGGACTCTCGTGGTCGTTGCTGGCAGGTTGATCAGGTAGTTGGCCGTCCCTTGCACAGAGCCATCGTTGGCCGCCGGATCCAGGTCGCTCCATTGAACTCGAATTCGCTCACCGCTGTCTGCGTCCTTCAGACCCACATAACGATTCAGCGCCTCCTTTTGCTGTGCTTCGCCAAGTCGTCGGAGTTGGTGTAGACCGAGATTCGTTATCGTTGCCGAGATGGTATCGCATTCGGAATCAACTGAAACGGCCCTGTCGGATCGGGTGCTTTAGTAAGTGACCGCAAAACATGGTTATGACACGTGATGCAAGTTGAGGTGAGCTGGATATATGTGAACGACGCCCCATCAATATTCTCGTCCTTTGCCAACGAAGACAGCTTGCCGCAGAGACGGCGAAACTCAACGGCATAGTGCTCATAGCGCTGTCCTTGGCCCGCGGCCATTCCGACGCCGCGCTCATCTCGTGCATCTCCAAAGCTCCTTCATCAATGAGTTTGAAATTACGCGTGACAATTCCCTCCAGCACTTTCTCCGAACTCTTGAGCTTGACCCGCATAAACACTCGTCCCTTCAATCGCCGCGGCTCGGCTGTTTCGTCGTCCGCAAGGACTCCAATCGTTGTGGTTAGTAAACACCCCAAGAGCGTCGTCAGCGTGCATGCAACTACCAGTCGTTTGCTCATTGTTCAACCTTCGCGTGAATGGAAAGTGAGTCTGTCAGTCAAGGATCTCTGATACGCAATGTGTCGTTAGGATCCGCGACTAGCTTGCAGTAATGCAACCAGCACGTCTGTGGTGCTGATAACTCCGTGTAGCCTTGCTTCCGAATCAAGAATGACGACGCGGTGTATGTGTGCATCCACCATGGCTTGCACGACGTCGGCCAGCGATGCCTCTTCGGTCGCGCTCACCAAGTCAGACGACATGAAACGGTGGACTGGTTGATCAGCTGCCGGAGCGAGCTTGTCTCGCACCAACTGAAGCCGTTCTTCGTACACGCGAGTCGGAAGCGACAGGTTGGAGTTCCAGAAACTCGAGTTTGCAATTCGTTCTCTTTCTTCCTCAGCCCTTTCTTCGGCACCCATAAAATCGCTAACGGACAAGACTCCCACACAGATGCCTCGATCATCTACCACCGGTGTGCCGGACACTTGCTCGCGCAGAATCACATCGGCCGCAGAGGACAGCGTATCCTCTGGCTGCACGGTAATCAGGTTGTGCGTCATGATCTCGCGTGCCGTCGTTTGCGTCATCCATTCGCTGATTTGCATACATTTCCTTCCAAGTTGAAGAATGTCCCGCTCGCATGCGTAGCTTGCGAACCAATCGGGCGTAGAGATTTTCGCAAAGTAGCGTAACCATGCTTTTCAGTCAAAGTGTGATGCGCATGCGAAAAGTACCTACGACTACCTCGCGATCGGGAGCGGCTGAAGTGGTGGGCGGGTTCGCGCGCGTCTGAATGAATTGGTGCGATATCGCACACTTTGCTGACCCTCACAACTCACGTCGCATTTCTTTCCACTTGCGAAAGCTATGGTCGGACTCGGTGAACACTCGCGACAGGGCCGAGTACAAGGCGAAAGGCATGTGATTTGCGTCGTCATGGAAGCGAGCTTTGACTAGGTCAGTGTCTTTGGAGCCAAACGAAAGGAAGGAGATGGGACTCTATCAGAACATGCTCAAAGATCCCGTTCGCCAACTTTCATTGCGTACGCCAGTGATGAGCACGCCGGAGGAGAAAATCGGCACATGCATCCAGAGGATGCAGAGGCAGAAACTGGGTTGCGTGATTGTCGTCGACGATCAGCAAGAGCCGATCGGCATGTTCACGGAGGGAATGATTGCAATCATTGGCAGATGACTCCCTGGATCTGAACGAACCCATCAAAGTCCGTATGGCGACTCAGTGGCCTTGGGTGCGGGACAGCGATCCAATTGCCGATGTTCTGGAGGCCATGCAGGCAAAGAACGTACGCTTCATCTGCGTCGTTGATGATCAGGGGCGTGTTGCCGGGCTCACGGGGCAGAAAGGGCTGATGGAATACGTGGCCGATCACTATCCTGGTCAAGTTATGGTCCAGCGCGTGGGTGCCACTCCCTACTCGAAACGCGAAGGAGCCTGAACATGTCCGAACAGCCCGATCCTTTGAAATTCCAGGATCCACTGGAGAATTACGATCCCAAGAGCTACAGCGACAGGCTGGAGCAGGCCTTGGCTGATGAAACAGTTGCGGCAATCCAATCCACGCCATATGTGACTATTTCGCCCGAGACGCCAATTGATGAGGCGATCAAGCGACTGGCCGAGATGCATGTTGCCTGCCTGCTGGTCGCCACAGATGGCAAACTCGTCGGAGTCTTTTCTCACCGCGACGCCCTGGACAAAGTCGCGTTAAATTATGAAGAACGGAAGAACTCCGCAGTGTCTGAAGTGATGACCAGGGATCCCGTCTTCGTCTATGAAACCGACTCTGCGGGGGCCGTGCTTTCGGTGATGGCAGTCAGCGGATACCGCCACGTTCCGGTTCTGGCGGCGGACGGTACAATTGTTGGTATCGCAAGTCCGCAGCGAGTGACCGAGTTTCTTCAACATTACTTTCAAGAAGAATAGCAAGGCCTGCGTGTACGGCGCAGCATGTTCGGTTCTCTCCTAAGAAGCAGGAGCATCGTTGGTCGCCACCGAACGGGGCGGGCGATGATGAGGTTCGACGTGCTGCAGTTTACTACAGAGTCTAGATCACCGATAGGCAAGGAAGCCAATGGACGCTTCGGCTTGTGCGGTCGGCATTCGAACCAGCCTAGAAAGTTAGGAATGAGCATGGCGAACACAGTTCAGCAGCGGCGAGTTAAGGATATCATGAGTCGTGATATTGTAAGTTTGGCTTCGGACGGAACGATCCGTGAAGCGTTGGCAATGATGACAGAGAACCGAATATCGGCGTTGCCGATCGTAGACAATCGGAATCATTGCGTGGGGATATTTACAACGACCGACCTGCTCGATCTAACTCGGGATACAGATCGTGACATTTACACGCTTCAAGGCGTTCAACCGGCCGCTCGTCGCTGGTTGATGGATAAGTTGGTACAAGCGTTCGGCAATGAAAAGGTCGCATCCTACATGTCGGGTGAAGTGTCGACCGTTGGCGGTGAAACCGCCTTGGCGATTGCAGCTAGATCTATGCTCCGTAGTCAGGTACACCATTTGCCTGTTGTTGACGAGAAAAGCCGGTTGGTGGGAATCCTCTCGACGATGGACATTTTGGCTGAGTTTGCTGACAGCAACTAGTGCTACTCGCTACGGCCCGTTCGCTCGTTCCGAACTCGATGCCACGTTTGTCAAGAGCGGCTGCCATGTCCGTGTGTTGACCCCAGCCAACTCGATCTGCCCACAAATTCAACTGAGAGAACTATGATTCACGAAGTGTCCGGCGACATCTTGCTTACTAAGGCTCAATCCATCGCCCACGGCGTAGCTCCGAATGATCACTTTGACCAGGGACTCGCGGCAGCGTTGCACGACAAGTGGCCGGCGATGGTGAAGGACTTTCGGCACTATGTTCATGAGACTCATCCGAAGCCAGGTGAACTATGGACTTGGGGCGGTTTCGGTGTGCGGATCTTCAATCTGATGACCCAGGAAGGCAAACTCGCTAAAGGGGCCAAGCCCGGCAAAGCCAAGGCATCCAACGTCAACCACTGTCTCAAACGACTACGGCACGTGTTGGAGAAGGAGCAGATCGAGAGTATCGCCCTGCCGAAGTTGGCGACTGGCGTGGGCGGCTTAGATTGGGATGAAGTGCTCCCGCTGATCCAGACTCACCTGGGCGATCTCGACGTCCCGGTTTATATCTATACGCAATACCAGAAGGGCGTCCAAGCAAACGAACCAAGAACTTAGACGGCCAGGCCGCTCCCGCACGCGATGCCCTGCCTAGTCCACCAATCCATTCGTAATGCAACGTTGCCAGTTTCATGCCACAGAGCGGTTTCTGGTCTGCTTCCGTTCCTCAGACGGAATTAAAGGACGCTCGGCGAATCATTTGACGAGGTTGCAACTCGCGCTCCGCGTTTATGCGGCCTGCCCGTATAGGGTATCTTGCTCAGTTTGAATTCGATATTGGATAAAATCTTCCCATTGATCGTTGAGATAGAGGGCTCTCAGGTTGAGCATGGCTTGGGCTCCTTCGATCTCCCAACGCATACCGGCCAGTTCCATGCGGTCCTTTACGTAGTGACGGCAGGCACCTTCCACCACGCCAGTGCCGATCGGATAGCCGGCCGCCAGGTAGTCGTCATACTGCATATATTGCCGGTTGTTCTCGAAGTAGGTGATTGTCTCGCGAACAGTGGTCGCCTTGGCGGCTTTCAATCTCTGGGTGGTGAGCATCCGTTTGTAGACGCCGATGACGTAACCAACCTTGCCCTCCAGCAACATTTGTAGATGCTGGGTGACCTGCGAAGACGCCTGGAAACCTTCGCCGTGAAAGGCATGGGCGACTTGCCAGAGCCGCTCCAGGACGTGGAAGATGTCCAGCACACCTATGGCCCTCGGGAACCAACTTTCTTTCAGGTTCCAAAGTGATCGCTGACCGTCCATCAGGCACACCAGCGTTTTCTCCTTGCCGGCACGATGGATCGCCGACCAGGCCAGTCGGACGAAGCATTGCTCCTGGCCGTTGAGGACTTCGTCTTCGCGAAAGCGGGTCATCTCAGCAAAAAGGTGTTTGTTCTGAGGACGCGGTCGATCCTCCTGTCGGCGACGGCGACGAAGCTCGTCAACAATCTGTTCGGCGGAGCGTACAAACGGCGCGATACTATAGATTGCGCCGACATAGGCCATCTGTTTACGCGTACGTTTTTCCCCGCGCCCCAAGCGTTTCTTGTGCGGTTCGCGACTTTTCTCGGCAGACACTTCGCCGCATTCATGCCCCGCCTGGGCAAGCTTGTGTTCATGCAGACGGTCAGCAAGCGGACGCCGCATCGGAACGCCTTTCCCGTCGGCAGCCAGTACGATGATTTCCGCTTCGCTCTCGGGGTCCACTGCGGCAACGCCCGCTCGGAAGCCGTCGACATGCTGGGCCATGCTGCGGTTCATCACCTCAGCTGCTCGGACGGAAGTCTTCACGCCGAGCAGATCACGTAGAGATCCGACGCCCTCGGCGAACGCATCCTTGATGCAGAATCGCTGCGTCCAATCTTCGAGCACATAAGATTGTTCGCCTGCAGGCAGTCCAAGTTGCGCATCGACAGGCTTCCAGACCGCCAACTTCTTGGGACCAGGAGCATAGACATAACGATTGATCTCCAGCACGCCGAAGACCGAGCGGTACTTCTTGGTTTTCTTCGTTTCACTACGCACGAGGGTTTGCTCTTGGTGCTGAACGCGGGGGCCATGATCCCCGTCACCGGCCTGTTCCGTGAAAGCCTTCAGCAAGTGCTTTCCGATCGTCAGCGCGGTTTCAAACAAGCCTTGCTCGACTTCGTCAGCGCGAAGTTCACCAGACGCACTCGCCTGCTTGACAAACTGCACCATCTTTTGAAACTCGGCCTCCGCCTTGCCAATCGAATCAAACTTAGCGACCATGATACTGACCTCCTTGGATGGGCATGAATGGTTTCACACTTCATCCTACCTTTGAGGTCACCTTTTATTCAGCTAGCATCCACCCAAAATATCCTTGAAATAAGGTGCTTACG
>CALOEH010000011.1:0-14903 GCA_942492195.1 uncultured Planctomycetia bacterium
GACTCCGGTGGATCGAGTTTCGGGAGGGTTTGGTCAAAATCTCTGCTGAGTTTGCGAACCTATTCACGGGTTCGACGGTCACTAATACGACTTAGGGCACATTCGGGGACTAGCGCGTCATTACAGCTAGCTCAATCGGTAGAGCACCAGACTCTCACTCTGGCGGTTGAAGGTTCGATTCCTTCGCAACACCCTGACCCGCAACTTGCCCCGACATCTGGTTCAACCAGGGACTCGCACGTCAATCCAGGACAACGGCTGTTACCCGTTGGGGTTCAACTCCCCACACCTAAGAAATTGACCTGCACCTTCCCCTGGCTTTTATAACAACCTGGCTGCTGATCATTGATGAGAGCGGCCGGCCAAACGATACAAACCACAACATTCGGGGACTAGCGCGTCAATACAGCTAGCTCAGTTGGTAGAGCAACAGACTCTGAATCTGTTCGTCGAAGGTTCAATTCCTTCGCTGAATCCTTGACCCGCAACTTGCCCGGATGTTTGGTTCAACCAGGGACTCGCACGTCAATTCAGTTACCGCGATGAGCGGTCGATGACGGTCCTAAGGTAGCGATGCCGGGCGACCGGCTAGTGAATGGCACCTCAATGTCTCTGAGATGATGGGTGCCGGTCAACGATCGGCGTTTCATTTCGCCGACACGGACGGCTGTAGAGAAGCTATTTGACCTGCAAATTCCCCTGGCTTGCAACAAGGGATCGGCTTCGGCGGATCCCCTTTTTGTGGATGTTTGGTTGCCGAGGAGGAGCGACGATGAAGGAAATGATCCAGAGCACAACGCCAATCGTGCGGATGACGCACCTGACGAGCGAACAGCGCGAACGGTTGCCGGTAGCCATTGGCGAGTTCATGGACACAGCCATGACGGCCACGGCACGTGGCACGTTCTACAACTCGCGTGCCGAACAGCAGGCCGCTGTCGAATCCGTCCACGAAACGTTGTTCGAGATGGATCGTGGCGTCTACACGGCGGCGCTGATGCTGCCAGGCTTGACGGACTTCAGCCGGCAAATCGGTGCGGTTCGACTGCTTCGGTCTGCACGCTGCTCCGATGGCTTGCTGTCTCCCGAGCAGGAAGCGACTGCCATGCGCCGACTGTTGCAGGCGTTGCCGCCGCAGCGGATGTTGAAGATGTTCGGAATGCTGCGTAACCAGCGCGTCAACAACGCGCGGACGCGTCGACTGATCCTGTCGACGTTGCTGGGCGCCGACAACCTGGAGTTCTGGGCGGTCAAGTACCGGCGCAAGCTGGCGACGGCGCTGGTCCACGCCTGGGGACGCCGAACGGCAAGCATCTTGCGAGCGGTGTTGGCGAAGCCGGCCGATGACCGAACCGACAAGGAACGACAGATCGTTCAGCGGACATCCTCGGTCGGTTCGCGGCGTTGACATGGACCGGGTCGAGCAGTGTGTTCGCTTCGTCCTTGGTGACGAGGATGGCCTGACGCTGCGCCGACTGGCGGCCTACCGGGACGCGAAGCGTGACCTGGCAACGGGTCGCGTGCTGCCGTTCGAGACTTTGGAAGGTCTGCGCAGCCGGTTCCACCGCGACAAGACCAACGCCGAAGTGCTGGAACTGACGAAGTCGCAGTTGACGCCGGTCAGAAGATCGGTTTGCAGCGGAAGGCCAGGAAGCGGACGTTGAGGTCGAGTTCGATCCGGCCAACTACGACGCAGTTCGACTGTACGTCTACGCCTACGAGATGGGCTTGAGCGCAACGATTCGCGACGAGCTGCTCCGCAAGGCACAGGCCGCGGCTGAGCGTCTGCCGGTTCGGTTCGAGCACGCCGGCATCCTGCTGGACGTTTCGGCGTCGATGATGGGTCACGACACGCAGGCGATGCGACCGATTTCGGTTGCGTTGGCTCTGCGTGACGTGCTGGCGGAGACGGCGGAACGGTCAACGATCGTCACCAGCGATGGACGAGTCGCTCCAGCAGCCGAGTTGATCGAGCCGGCGGGCGACACGTCGCTGGCGGCAGGTTTGGTGCGCGCTGCTGAAGCGTGAGCCGGATGTGGTGTTCGTGCTGACGGACGGCTACGAGAACGCTCCGGCCGGACGCTTCGCGGAAGTGGTTCGGGCGGTACGGCGGATGGGTGTGGAGACGCCGATCCACCAGTTCTCGCCGGTTTTCGCGGCCGAGGCCCGTGGCATCCGCTCGCTGTGCGAGGCGGTGCCGGGTCTACCCGTCAGCAAGCCGGAGGCGATCGGACTGGGGCTGCTCAAGGTCCTGTTCGAGGCCGATGTCGACCGCGGTGCTGCGGCGCTGCTGGGCATGGTTCGTCCGGCAATCGAATTTTTTGAAAGACATGAATGGTGAGATGCGCGACGCATCGAGGAGGTGAAGCATGGTGTTTCGTAATCGACAGAAGACGATCCGCGTGGCTGACGTGCTGCACGGCTGCACGCCGGGCCGCATCCAGAGCGTTGGCTACATGCAGGTCATTCCGTTGGTGAGTGATCTGTCCGACAACCGTTTCGTGTCTCCGGTCGAGGCCGAAGCCGACGTTTTCACGACCAGCTATGGCACGCTCGGGTTCCGTAACCCGAGCGATTGCCTGCTGATCGTTCCGTGTCACGCGGGATACGTCGTGAAGCAGGCCGCACAGGACCACGCCATGGCACATGCCGGCGTGGTTCGGTGCGGCCGGCGAGCGGTCGTTCGACACAGCGATGTGCATCCAGCAGTCGCAGGGTGGTTTCATCCAGCGTGGATCGTACCGGATGTTGATTCTCCCGTACGCGCTGCGTGAGCGAGCTTTGGAGGTGCGTAAGGAAAAGAGCTACAACAAGCTGTGGGACGCCATCTCGGTGTTCAACCGCGAGATGGGTGTCCAGGCGGCTGGTCATCTGGAGTTCTTCCTGAAGCACTTCCAGAAGGAACTGGATGAGTTCGTCGCCGAGTTCGAGTGCGTGCCGCGGCAGATCGGCGCGGTCATCCTGGTCGACGACCAGGTGGTCGGTGTCGAGCGTGCTCCGTCACATGCCTACTGGCAGAGCGTCTGGCCATGCCTGATCCGTGAGTGCTACGGTTCACTGGCGATTCGCGTCGCTCAGCTCAATGGCGAGGGTGTCGAAGCGCCGGCGTCCCGTACGGCGCTGCCGGAGGACATCCGTTCGCTGGACGAACTGGAATCGGTGATCGCCGAGATCGCCCGCCAGGAAGACGAGCGAGCCAAGTCGACCGTGCGTGAGTTGCTCGACGAGCAGCTGGCGCTCACGCGTGACGAGTCCACCGCCGGCCTGTCGATCGAGACGGTCCAGCCGGGACGGTTCACCGGACAGGTGATCCGCGACGGCGAGCGGATCGTCTACGCCTCGCTGCCGGCAACCAAGAAGTGGCTCGCCGACAACAAGTGGCTTCTGCACTGAGTTTTTTGGGAATGCTTTTAACGAGTGACCTAGATTTGCAAAAGTCACGTCAATCTGTGGAATGCGGTTCTCAACTCCGGTAGACGCAGTCATGTCTCGTAATCATTCAACCCAACCTCCCCGACCGCTGCGCGTGATGTTCGTGCATACCTATCTGCCGGTGGGTGGGGCTGAAACCTTGTTGGTCAACCTGATCCGCCGTCTGGACCGTGAGTTCTTTGAGCCAGAACTTTGTTGCCTGAAAGGGCTTGGTCCCTTGGGGGAAGTGCTGGCCAACGAGATTCCCGTCCACTCAGGCTTGCTCCGCCACAAATACGATCTGCGCGTCTTTCCGAGACTGGTCTCCTTGTTGCGAAAGCGAAAGATCGACGCCGTGGTCACCGTGGGTGCCGGCGACCGGATGTTTTGGGGCCGCCTGGCCGCCTACACCGCCCGAGTCCCTGTGGTGCTGACTGCCCTGCATTCAACCGGCTGGCCAGATTGTATCAATCGTTTGAACCGCATGCTCACCCCCATTACCGACGGCTTCATTGCCGTGGCAGACGAACATGGGCGGTATCTGGAAGAGCAAGAAGGTTTTCCGGCCAAAAAGATCTTTGTGGTGCCCAACGGCATCGACGTCCACCGGTTCGCTCCCCAAGTTCCCAGTGTCACGCTGCGCGAAGAGATCGGCATTCCCCCGTCTGCCCCGGTGGCTGGCATTGTTGCCGCCCTGCGTCCAGAGAAGAATCACCATCTCTTTCTCCGGGTCGCTCGCCGAGTGCAACAAACCGTGCCAGATGCCCACTTTATTGTGGTCGGAGATGGTCCGCTGCGCGAAGAGTTGGAGCGTCAGGCTGAAAAACTGGAACTGCAGTCGTCCGTTCATTGGCTCGGAACCAGGAGTGACATCCCGGATCTGCTGGCTCTCATGGATACGGTGGTGCTGACCAGTCAGATGGAAGCCAATCCCGTTTCGATTCTCGAAGCCCTGAGCATGGAAAAGCCGTTCGTGGCTCCCGATGTTGGCTCGATTGGAGAAATGATCATCAACGGCAAGACCGGCGTACTCACCCCTCCAGGGGACGAGCAACAACTGGCCGCCGGCATTAGCCAACTGCTGAGAGATCCGCAACTTGCCCAACGGATGGGTCAGGCAGGTCGGGCCCGAGTTCTGCAGCGCGGATCTTTGGAAAGCATGGTCGAAGGTTACCAGGCACTGCTCGAGGAGATCCTGCACCGCAAACGGGGACGGACGGTGACCAGAAATCGCCGGGAGCAGCCGCAGCACGAGGCACTTGTTCTGCCTTGCCAGACGGAGCAGTCTACCGATTCGCCGTTTCTGCAACAGGCGATGACGTCCTGTTCGCGGGAGTAGCCCTGGCTCAACCCGAGGATTGAGAGCCAAAAGTGTACGAATCCGCAACTTCGTCCCGATCTTGCTTGCAAGTAAATCGGGTGGATATTAGGCTGAAAACTGGTTCCACTCCCCCGATTTACCCCTTCACCTGCAGCCTGTTCTGGGTGCAGTGCAAGAGAACCTTCGGTGGCGGGTGCCAGATGGTTTAGCTGTGAGAGTTCGTGGCAAGCACCTCTTATGGTCGTCAGTTCTTGAAATTTTGGCCCGCTGTGTCAACGAAACCAATGATGTTGCCGTAGCATCTACCCCCGGAAAATGGTCCATGTGGGCTCTCGTGTTGAGTCCGCGCGTCACACCACGGCTTTGAGAAGAGGCCGGTGACGGGTCTGCCACTTAGTATTGATTGGGAGGACCTTGGGATGTCCCTGAGTCGTGAAGTTGCTCGTGCCTTGGCTCTGATGCTGTGCGTGGCAGTGGTGGGAGTCGTTCCTCATGCTGTCGAAGCCGGCGGTCGAAACAATTTCAACACGGGTGCGGTGGGGGGAGTACTCATCGATGCCAGCGGTGTGCTGCGAAATGCGGAAGTCGCCGATATCGGCAGCATCCGCCAATCACGCTCGGCAACATTAGACCAGGCAACTGGCGATGTGGCACAACCTTCGAATTTGCGGAAGATTTCGCTCCGCCGACTGCAAGAAGCCATTCGCCAACGTCGTCAATCGACCCAGATGCCGCTGATCACCGATGAGATGGATTATCTCGCTGGGATGACACGCATCCAGTACGTCCTGATCTACCCCGAAGAGAATGACATTGTCCTGGCCGGCCCCGCCGAAGGTTGGAAGGTCAGCGATCGGGGATCGGTCGTGGGTGCCGTGAGTGGCAACCCCACCTTGCAACTGGATCACCTGGCCGTGGCATTGCGAACGGCTGAGAGTGCCACGCGGCGCCCGATTAGCTGTTCCATTGACCCCACCTCCGAAGGTCTCAAACGCCTGCAAGCTTTCTTGAATACCCAGCGCACGTTCAACGCTGGCACGGTCAACGGAGTGGAGAAGACGCTCGGTCCGCAGCAAGTGGTGCTGACGGGCGTTTCGGAGAAAAGTGACTTTGCCCGCACCATGGTCGCGGCAGACTACCGTATGAAACGCCTGGCCATGAACTTTGACGCCTCACCGGTTCGCGGAATGCCCAGCTATCTCAGCATGTTGGCGGCAGGCGGCTCCGGTTTGCAAAGCATGACCCCCCGCTGGTGGATGGCTCCGAACTACGAGACTTTGCTCCGAGACGAAGATGGTCTCGTCTGGCAACTGCGTGGCCAGGGCATCAAGATCATGACCGAAGATTCGTTCATCGAAGCCACCGGTGGCAAAGTGGAGCAATCTGGCCGAACCAGTGCCGCCGCTCAACGTTGGGCGGACATGATGACGAAGAACTATGACGAAATCAGCCGCCACTATCCCATCTTCGGCGACCTGCGGAACATCATGGACATGGCCGTCGTCGGCGCTCTGATGGTAAAGGAAAACGTGCCAGAGAAATCCGGCTGCGATCTTGCCACGCTACTGGACGAGCAACAAGTCTCGGTGGACTTCTTCCCCGCTCCCAAGCAGATTGACACGCAGGCCAGCGTGATCAAGAAACGGGGTAAGTACATCATCAGCGCCTCGGGAGGCGTTGAGATCAGTGCCTGGCTGGTGGCCCAACAGTCCGAAGCGGACGAAAAGCTCAATCCCCTGCGAGGCGATTGTGCCCCCGTTGGCACCACCTGGTGGTGGGACTGATTGCCGCCAAACTTGACAACCGCACTCAATGACAAACGGCCCAGGCGAGATTGCTCTCGCCTGGGCCGTTTTCTTGTTGTCTAAGAACTTTCCGCAACGTACCGGAAGATCACGCCGTTGGCCGGGCTGGAGGCCCCACGTAGCGAGCGCTGCCAAATCCCAAGATCAGCCAGGCGATGAAGGGCAAGAAGATCATCAGCAGTACCATCCCGGTGCCTTGTCCAAAGGCCTGTACGAACTCGATCGTAACGATAATGGCGAAGTACCAACCGATGCACGGAATGCAGAACACCAATAGCCACCACCAGGGTCTGCCGACAATATCCAGAAACACAATCCCGTTGTAGATGGGAATCAAAGATGCCCAGCCGGGCTTGCCCGCCTTTTCAAATGTCTTCCACACTCCAACAATGACAATCAACGATGCCAAAACGCCAACGACGATGAACGGTATCAGCATCGCAGCCATAGCACCAAAGTCGGGCATGCCTGGCATCTCTTGCTGTGCGAACAAACCAGAAAAACGCATGGGGTGTCTCCCTAAAGAAACATGTCGTCGGGACTGAAGAGAACGAACAAGAAGCATGTGGCCGTTCGTTATTAATAGCGTACGGCCGGCAACGGCGAATCGCGGCTGAGAATTCGCCGCCAGTCGAAACGGGGTCTGAAGAAACTCATAGAAATGCAGCAGGTGCCGCCCCCAAGGCAAGCCCATGCGAGAAGGATTCTACCCCTCGTTCGGCAGCGCGGCAATTTGATTGGAAAAAAATCTAGATTTGGCGGCCGCTGCAAACTTGCAGATAGGAACAGTCTTCCCAAATTCCCATGCGATGCGATCCTGAGCAGGGCGCATATGCCAACATCCCCTTGAGAGGGCTCAAGGGGATGTTGCGATTGAAATGCGATCCTTTGCTGAACATCTACGTCCAGCAGCGGCGACCGAGTTTTTCTTAGCAGTGCTAACTCTCGGGTTGCCTCAACTCCGAGGCTCCCAAGTGCTTACACTTCCTTCGAATCGATCCAAGCCATCAGGCGGCGGAGGTCGCGGCCGACCTTCTCCAGGCTGTGTTCCGCTTCGCGGCGTCGGGTGGCCTTGAAGCTGGGGGCATTCGCCTTGTTCTCCAAGATCCAGTCGCGCGCGAACTCGCCAGAGCGGATCTCTTCGAGAATCTTCTTCATCTCGGCCTTGGTCTCATCGGTGACAATCCGCGGACCGCGGGTGTAGTCGCCGTACTCAGCCGTGTTCGACACGCTGTAACGCATGTAGCTCAAGCCACCTTGGTAGAACAGGTCCACAATCAGCTTGAGTTCGTGCAGGCATTCGAAGAAGGCCATCTCCGGCTGGTAGCCAGCCTCGACCAGGGTATCGTAAGCCGCTTTGACCAGGGCGCTGACGCCACCGCAAAGAACCACCTGTTCGCCAAACAGATCGGTCTCGGTTTCTTCGGCAAAGCTGGTCTCGATGACACCGCCGCGAGTTCCGCCGATTCCCTTGGCATAGGCCAGGCCAATCTGCCGTGACTCCTCGCTGGCCCCTTCACTCAACGCCAACAGACAAGGGACACCCCCTCCTCCTTCAAACTCGGCACGGACCAAATGGCCAGGGCCCTTGGGTGCCACGAGTACGCAGTCCACGCCCTCAGGTGGCTCAACTTGCCCAAAGTGTACGTTGAATCCATGCGAACACATCAGCACATTGCCTGGCTCAAGATTATCGCGAACATGGTCGCGGTACAGGTCTCCCTGCACTTCGTCAGGCAGCAGGATGTTGACAATGTCTGCCTTTTTAGTGGCCTCTTCGATGGGAAGTGGCTCAAAGCCCTGCTTGACGGCAAGGTCGTAGTTGGCACTCCCGGCCCGCTGCCCGACGATCACCTGGCATCCGCTGTCCCGCAAGTTTTGGGCATGTGCGTGTCCTTGCGAACCGTATCCCAAAATGGCAATGGTCTTGTTCTTGAGAACGGCGAGATCGGCGTCGTTGTCGTAATAAATCTTGGCAGTCATAGCGGACAGGGTCCTGGCACAAAGGAAAAGCGAACGGGGGAAGCCGACGCAAGTGCTCTGCTTACGCCGTATCGATCAGTGGTTTAAGGAATGTACAGCTGGCGAGGCAAACCTCGAGCCCGCGTGAGACTCAATCAATCCTCTTGAGCGACGCGTGTCAGCGAGGGGGCACTCTCGGGAACATTGGCGCTGCGGACCATCGCAATTCTTCCGGTACGCACCAGTTCAGAAATCCCGTACGGCCGCATCAGGTCGATGAAAGCATCAATCTTGCGCTCCTGCCCGGAGATTTCGATCATGACTTCCTCGGCTCCAACATCGACGATCCGTCCGCGAAAAATCTCGGTAAGTTCGCGAACTTCGCTTCGCTGACCACCGGCCGGAGCATGGACTTTGACCAGCATCAAATCGCGTTCGACGAAATTCTGCGCGCTGATGTCAATGACCCGTACCACGGTCACGATTTTCTCAAGCTGCTTGCGAACCTGCTCAAGCAGCCGATCATCGCCAACAACCACGAAGGTGATTCGGGATAGATTGGGGTCTTCCGTCGCGCCGACGGCCAGGCTTTCGATGTTATAACCGCGAGATGCCAGCATCCCTGAAATGTGCGCGAGCACACCAGGAACATTCTGCACCAAGGCGGATAGCACGTGTCGCATGAATCACTCCGGTTTTGTGGGGCAAGTGGTGATAATAGTACCCCATCCGCCCGGGAGCAAGGGTCACGATCGATCGAACCGGTCCGGTGAGGGGGAATCCTCCCATAGACACATGCACAACAGCTGATGCGTTCCCGCGTCCCCGCAATTGGCAGCCCCAGCGGCGGCGGCAATCTTGCTCAATCTTCCAGGTTAAATTGCCGGGGAAGATCCACTTTGATCTGAGTTCCCTGACCTGGCTGAGTCTTGATGCGTGCCTTCCCGCCGAACAGCCTGGCGCGTTCGACAATGCTAATCAAACCAAACCGGTCCTTCGGCACGGCGGCAATGTCGAAGCCGACGCCGTTGTCAGAAATTCGCAAGGCAATCAGATCCTGCTTCTCGTACAACGAGACACGCACTTGCGAGGCTTGCGAGTGTCGGCGAGTATTCGCCAGAGATTCTTGCACGATCCGAAACAATGTTCCTTCCAGCAAAGGAGCCAACCGTTCAAACTCAACTCGGGCGTCAAACTGCACTTGCAGATTGCCCTCTTCGGCCAGTTCTGCCACCAGAAAATTGATGGCTGCCACCACGCCATGGTCGTCAATGATCATGGGCCGCAGCTCGCTCATCAAGCGGCGACCTTCGCGGATGGCCTTGTCCAAAGACTCGAGTCCTGCCGCCAGGTCGGAAGTCTCATCGACGACCCCCGCCTTGGTCAGTTTGTAGGATGCACTTTCGATCAACATTCGGGCACCGGCCATGTCCTGCAGGATGCCATCGTGGATATCGTAGGCGAACAGCTTCCGCTCGCGGTCTTGCAAATCCAGCAGTCTCCGCAACAGGCTTTGCTCGCGCCGGAGCGATTCTTCTACGCCCACGCGTCGTTCGATTTCTTCGAGTAGCCGTTGGTTGGTATCGCTCAACTCGCGTGTTCGTTCTGCGACATGCGATTCCAGCAATTGATTGGTTTCCACAATCTCGGCCGTCGCCCGATTGCGTTCGGTGACATCGACCGCACTCACCAGCAGGCAAGGGACGCCGTCAAACTCCACGAGTTCGGCCGAAACCGAGCCAATTCGCAGCTCGCGCGCGGCATTGTAAAACGAGCACTCCAGATCTCGGACGCGGCCATGCTCGCGAATGGTGGCCACCATCTGTTCCCGTTGGGCAGGCTCGGCCCAAAGCCCCAGGTCCAGCGGAGTGGCGTTCTCCAGTTCTTCCTTCGAGCGGCCGCACAAGCGGAGGAAGCTCTCGTTGCAATCGCGAATCTTTCCATCAATCAGGCTGCTAATCACCATGGCTGCGGGGCTGAGCTGGAAGTACCGCGAGAACCGCTCTTCGGACTGTTGGAGACTTTCCTCAACACGCTTGAGTTGCGTGATGTCCAACGCCGCCCCGACGCAGCCAATAACTTCGCCCTCGCCGTCACGCAACGGTTCCAGCTGCACCTGATACGAGCAATCTTGCAGTTTGTCGAAGTAAGAAACCGTCTCTCCGTGGATAGCCCGCAGGTGATTGGAAATGGCGGGGTGCGAGTCGTCCTGAGTATTGAGGAACTCGTACAGCGAGACGCCGATGTGTTGATTCGGCTTGAGCCCTAGCGCGGCCAATCCGGCACCACATCCAAACGTGAACCGCAGATCACGATCGACGCTCCACAAAATGGCCGGAAGTTGCGAGGCCACCAAGGCAAACCAAGGGCTCAGTTCCGGTGGAAATTCCTCCGAAGCTTGCGTGGGAGTGTCGTTCATGTCAGGCCCTATTCAGGCGAAGACGTGGGGCAGCGCGGAGCGTCCAACCGATTTCAGATCTCCTCCCAATGGGGGAGTGAGGTATATCTTCCTCTTTTTGTGACCCTGGGGCAAGTCACAGCGAGTCGGTATGTCGGTAGGGGATTGGCAGACGCATCGTTCAATGTGCGGCGACAAACGCCACCCAGTAAAACATCCAACCGGTGATGGCGGTGAGTGTCATGTCCAGGGCGGCAATGCGAGCCCAAAAAATATGCGAAGGGCTATGCTCACAGGGTTGCGGGGGATTGGGAAACCTTCGCCAGGCACGATAGATCACCACCACCCAAATCAAGGCGGTCGAGATGGCAAACACTAAGTGCACGGCCAACAATTGATCGACCAGCCCCCAATGCTCATCGCTGCTGGCAAACGGCGAAGGTTCGGCCCGATCACGCCAGCCATTGATTCGCATGTCGACCTCAAAGGCCGTGACCGTGATTAGCAAGACCCAGCCGAGCGCCCAACTGCACCCTTTTGTGCAACAGATACCGGCCCTGATATCTCACCTGATAGATGCTCCAGGCCATGATCGGAATCACCGCAAACATGGCCAAGAACACCAAGTCGAGCATCAGCGATGCCCGACTGCCAGGTAGAAATCCGTCAATTCCTGCGAACTCAGGCATCCGATTGCCGCCACTGTTGTCAGAGGTACGTGAGCCAACGATGCGTGCCGTGCATCCGGAGCGGAACCACGTCGCAAGACGGCGAATGCCCGTTTGGCACCCGGCTCGCAGCTTCACAACACCAATCGAATTCTCACTGCCGACTCGTCACGCTGCCGGTAGCTTACCATCCCATGCGCTGATCTTGGCAGGCAATCAGTTCGAAAAGCGGGGGGCTTAGGTGGTTGCACCGTCACGCTGAACCAGCAACTCGGCAATTTGAACGGCGTTGGTAGCCGCCCCCTTGCGGAGGTTGTCACTCACGCACCAGAAGGCCAGACCGTTGGGGCTGGAGAGATCTCGGCGAATCCGCCCGACCAGCACATCGTCTTGCCCGTCTCCATCCAGCGGCATCGGATACTTGCCGTTGGCCAGGTCATCGACCAGTTGGATGCCAGGAGCGTTGGCGAACAGTTCTTTCGCTTCTTCCACGGAAATAGGTCGCTCGGTTTCGACCAAGATGCTTTCGCTGTGGCAGTTGCTCACCGGCACACGGACGCAGGTGGGGCAAATCTGAATCTCCGAGTCGCCAAAGATTTTATGGGTTTCCCAAACCATCTTCATCTCTTCGGACGTGTAGCCTTCGTGCTTGGGCGAACCAATCTGAGGGATGAGATTGAAGGCAATCGGGTGGGCAAATGTCTCGTACTTATGCGTGCTGCCGCTTAGGTGAGCTTGCGTTCCCGCCTCGAGATCTCGCATTCCCGCAACGCCAGCTCCGCTGGTCGCCTGGTACGTGCTCACCACCACCCGACGGACTCGGGCCGCCTGATGTAGTGGAGCCAAGGCCACCACCATCTGCGTGGTCGAACAGTTGGGGCTGGCAATGATGCCCTGTGTGCTGGTCCCGGCCGCGGGTTGACCTCCGGCACCATCAGCGTTGCCCTGATCGTTCATCCGCCGAGCACCGCTCGCTCTCGTCGACGACCACAGCCGCGGCTCGAGGGCCCAGGGGACGAACTCCAGCGCACGTCGTCCGGCGTGCTGCCGATTGCCAAATCGACGCCGTCAAACGCTGCGGGTTCCATCAACTGGATTGGATGTTTCTGACCGCGAAACGTGATCTCGGTGCCAACGGACCGCTTGGATGCCAGGAACTTAATCCTAGGGCCAGGGGCAATTCCGCTCTTCCAGCAATTTGCGGATCAACTGTCCCACAGCGCCTGTGGCGCCGACGATGGCCAGGGACTCAAACACGTGCGGTACTCCAACAGAATAAAAATGAGGGGGTGAAGTCTCTTCAGAACTGACTGGGAACGTGGTTGCGGCTGCCAGCAGGGGACTTCACAAGGCGGGAAGAAAAAACTGTATCTATTGTACCGTCACACCTGGAAATTAGGGTGGGACTGGCAGCTTGTCTGCCAGAGTCTTGAACTTAGCTTAAATCTCAACCCACGTTTCAAGTGTTGACACGGCACTAGCAGTATAGATTCCCGCTGGACAAGAGTCTATTGGCTCAGCGGCGGATCGGCGGATGCCTCGCGTAATAACCTACACGTTGTCGTCGCGTTTTGATCTCTCAATCCAATCCCCCCAATACGCACCAGCGATGATCAGGACAAACGTGGGTGCGAAAAGGATCGCATGGTACGGTTCAAGCGGCGCGTGGAGGGGATGCTCGAAGAAGTAGACGTCGACGAGTAGGGCCGCAGCGAAGTGCCCGATGGCGGCAACACCTGAGACCAGCATGACGACCAGGCCAGGCGATGCGAGAATCGTCCTTTGCTTCATGCCATGGCAAGGTGTCGTCCAGCGCAGCCAGCCCCAGACTCCCAAGGCAACCAACGGTGCCCCAGCAAACCGAAGCTGCCCCGTTTGCCAGATGCCGAACGTCCCGATGAGAACGGTCCCCAATAGGAACGGAAGCATGTACGCATTCCACCGCCGGCGGGTGAGCAATACATGTGTTTCTGAAGGGTTCGTCATGGTCAACCTGGCTGTCGACGGGTGACCGGCCCAAGGCTCAAGAACGGATCTACTGAAAGACCGCTGCTTCTCATCGCACTAGGTAGACGTCCACGAGTAGGGCCGCAGCGAAGTGCCCGGTGTCGCTAACACTGAGACCAGCATGACGACCAGGCCAGGCGTTGCGAGAATCTTCCTTGTCTTCATACCATAGGCATGGCGGGGTGTCGTCCAGCGCAGCAAGCGCCAGAGCCACAACCGGCCTAGTGCCAGGTCAGCACCATTCGCGAATCGGTTGGCCATCATTGAGGATCATGGGCCGGCCGTCCGGGGTCATGGTGATCAAGTCGAGCGGGATGCCAAGCTTGGTGTAGACCGTGGCGGCAATGTCGGTGGAGTTGTACTCGTCACGTGTTGGACGTCCCCCTTCGTCATCGGTGGCACCCAGCACATAACCGCCAGGGACTCCGGCACCGGCCATCACGGCAAACCCTGAGCTGGCCCAATGGTCCCGCCCGCTCGCCGAGTTGATCTTGGGAGTCCGCCCGAAGTCGGTGAGCCAAACAACCAGTGTCGTATCCAGCAATCCCCGTTCTTCCAGATCACCGATCAACTGAGGGAGTGCCTGATCGACGGGAGGAATTCGCGTCTTCTTCAACGAGTTGAAATTGTCTCGGTGCGTGTCCCAGCCACCATCGGTCACGGTAACAAATCGCACACCGGCTTGAATCAACCGCCGAGCCAATAGGCAGCTTTGTCCAAACTGCGTTCGCCCATAACGATCGCGGAGGCGAGGATCTTCGCTGTCAATCTCAAAGGCGTGCTTGGTTTCTGGCGCGGTGATCATGTTCATCGCGGTCTTGTAATACTCATCCATGGCGTCAAACGCCGAGGGCTGTTCGTCCAAGCCGCGCTGCAACTGGTCAATCTTCTGCAACATCTGCTGCCGGCGCGAAACCCGAGGAGCGTCGATGCCTTGCGGCGGTGTGATGTCGCGGACGTTGAAGACTTCGTCGTTGGGGTTGGCCGACAGTTCGAACGGATTGTGCTCAAGCCCCAGATAGCCGGAAGTTCCACCCCCAAAACGCCGGTCTACCTGCGTCCCGAGTTGGATAAACGGAGGCATTGCCGACTTGAAACCTTTGGTGTGGCTGACCACGGCACCATACGTGGGATACGGCACAGCCGCGTTGAATCGCCGCCCTGACATCACCCATTGGTCCGCCGTGCCATGGCTTCCATTCTGCGGATTCCAGCTTCGCAACAGCGCAAAGCGATCGAGGTATTTGGCCATCTGGGGTACAATCTCGGTGAATCGAACTCCTGGGACCGCCGTCTCGATCGTGTCGAATTCGCCGCGCACGGCAGCGGCG
>CALOEH010000012.1:0-15902 GCA_942492195.1 uncultured Planctomycetia bacterium
CTTCGTCGCCAGGGTTGACGATATTCTCGATCGACTTCTCGGTCTCTTTATCGGCATCCAATTCTTTCCGCTCTGCCATGAACTGCTCTTCGTTGAGCGACGTGGATTTGCGGTTCTTTTGTTCGAGGTACTTGGCAATTCGCCGTTCGACCCGTTGGAAATCTTCGGACTTGGCCCGACGTTGGGCAGATGCTTCGCGAAGTTGGGCAATGGCCTTGGCATTCACGTAGGGCTCTGCGGAGTATTTCGCAGCGTCTACGCGATCAAATACCAGGGCAAAATCGAGATCGCTTTCGCCTACGTCCAGGTGGGTGGTGAGCGAAGGAAGTTCGATATCGGCGACCACGCCACGTGCCTGCGTGCTATCGCCATTGGGGCGGTAGAACTGCTGCATGGTGATCTTCAGCGCGCCCAGCTTGGGCGGCGTGGGCATGCCGGGAACATCCCGGCCCAGGTCCAGCAGGCTCTGCACGGTTCCCTTGCCGTGGGTGGTGCGGTCGCCCACGATCAGCCCCCGGCGGTAGTCCTGGATCGCCCCGGCCAAGATCTCGCTGGCACGCGCGCTGAACTTGCTGGTGAGCACGACCAGCGGGCCATTCCAGGCTTCCCTTCGTCGGTATCATCGTAGTGCTGCACCCGTTACCGTCGGCGTCCTTGACCTGCACGACCGGGCCGGTGTCAATGAACAGCCCGGTCAGGTTGATCGCCTCGGTCAGCGATCCGCCGCCGTTGCGGCGGAGGTCCAGCACCACGGCGTCCACCCCTTTGGTCTTGAAATCGTCCAGCAATTTGCGGACGTCGCGGGTGGTGCTCTTGTAGTCAGGCTTGTTTTCGCGAGCTCCGTCCATGTCCATGTAGAAGCTGGGAAGGTCAATCACTCCGATCCGGTACGCCCCGCCTGATGGCTTGGTTCCTGATTCGATGATTTCACCGCGAGCTTCGCTGTCTTTCAGTTCGATCTTAGCTCGGGTGATATCGTAGACCTTGGGTTCCGGAGAGGCGACCGATTTGACTTTGAGCCGGACCAGCGTGCCCCGTTTGCCGCGGATCATGCCGACCACGTCGGAGAGCTTCATGTCGACGACGTCGACCATTTCGCCGTCGGTCCCTTGGCCCACGCCGACGATCTTGTCCTCGAGCTTGAGGCGGCCGTCCTTGTCGGCCGCCCCGCCGGGAATGATCTTGGTGACCATCGTGTAGCCGTCCTCGGACTGGGCCGCCGCCGATGCCATCCAGCTCGAGCCGCATCTTGATCTCGAAATTCTCCAGCGTCCTGGGAGACATGTACGTGGTGTGCGGATCGAAGGAAGTGGTCAAACGCCGTGAGGTACATCTCCAGCAGCTCGTCGTTGTCCGTCTGGTGCATCCGCCAACGGTCGGCCCGGCCGGCGTGCCAAGGTATTTGGCCGCCTTGCCGTCGGTGATCATTTCTTCCTTGAGACTGTAATCAAATTCACCGGCGAGCAGTTGGTCGATCATGGCGACTCGCTCGTCCACCCGCTTGAGGAACCGGTTGAAGACGTCAAACGCAAAGGTGATATCGCCTTCGCGGGCCAAGTCATCCAGCTGATTGCGTTTGGCAGAAAACTCGTCAACGTCAGACTGATTGAAGTACAACTTCATGGGATCCAAGGTTTTCATGAACGAATCGAAGCTGCGCTGCGAGACTTCGTCGTTCAGTTCGCGCTTGGAGAGATGCTCGCGACCAAGCAAGAACGTGACGGCACGGGTGACGTAACGTTCCTTCGGATCCGGCTCCTTCAATTCACCCCAACTCGGACGGACCACGGAAATCGCGAGGACCGCGATTCCAAAGACAAACAATCTGCGAGGATTGCGTGAACTGCTTGCAAAGCGACTCATATCTATCCCTTCACCTGCAAGGTCTAACGACCAGGAAAGCAGCGCAGCCCAGGCGGCACTGCGTAAGTGGGCACAATGTACCGGTTTAACGTGATCCTATCGCCCCGCTGGTTACGACGCAATACTGACCTCGCCGCTCGTCGATGGCATCGGGCGGACGAGTGCCAACTCCTAATACGGGCGGGAGTTGAAATCGTTCGCCAGATGCCGACCTGCGGTGGCCGGCCAAACTTGCCAGCTCACGGCACTGGAGAACCTAAGAACGTATCCAAACTTGCCGATTAGCCTGAAGCGAACGCTTCGAACCCGCAGCGACCAACCCAAGCGGGGGCTCTCAAAGGTTCTCGACAATCTCGCGGCGGGCAATCAGCCGGGTACCCCGCTGCCGATTGACCCGGCAGGCAGCCAACCAGCGGGTACGAAGCGCATCGGTCAGATCCTCGGGAATCCGACCTGCTTTGACGGCATTGGCAATCTTTCCCCCCGCCCGATGAGCATGACCGCCGCTTCCACCCAGGCCATCGAGTGTGTCGTGGAGAAGGTCTGTGGCATTCTCCTTTTCGCTATCGGTGCGGGCAGAGAGCAGCAAGTCCTGTCCCACGGCAGCGCCGCAGAGAACGCGTCGGATCCCTTGGCTGCGAATCAGCAGGTCTGCGACTTCGCCGACAATCTCAGGGCCGCTGGCTCTGGGAAGCATGCACAGTGCGGCGTCGTCATAGACAAAGGTGTTTTGCAGGGCCAGAACCAGGTCAGCGTAGTAATCTCGCGAGAGTGGAGCGCATTCTATCTCTGCCAACAGGCTGGGCTCGTACCGATGGGCCAACCACAGCAAGATGGTCCGGTCCAACTCCGAGTGATGCGTCTCGCAGCCTCGGGTTTCGGTACGCATGGCATACATGATGGCCGTGGCCAACTTGATGTCAGGAGATACCCCCTGCTCCCGTAAATAGCTGGCCGTAATGGTACAGGTAGCCGCCGCCGAGGGGCGGATATCGCGAAAGGCCACCTGACACTCTTCGTCGCTGATTTCGTGATGGTCGATAATCGCCACGGGATCGACGCCGCTGCGCGAAACCAGATGATTCGTCTTGCCAAAGCCACAATCCACCAGCACCGGGGCAGTTCCCTCTTCGAACCGAAATTCGTCCGCCAAAATCAACGGAGGATTCAGCAACTCAACCATGTGGCGATTCTCAGCTCGGACAATCGCTCCACCTCCGATCAAGCTGACCGGGCGTTGGAGTCGTTCTGCGAACAAAGTTACCAAACACCAACCGGCGGCAATGGCATCCGGGTCAGGATTGTCGTGCATGTCCACCACCACGCGCCGGTAGCCGGTCAGAGTATCCAGCAAGCTTTGAGATTTTTGGTTGCCCATGCCAGCGGAAGGTTCAGAGGTCAATGTTTGCGTAACTTGGCGCATCGGGAAAACTACCCAAGGACTCAGGATGTCAAAATTCGAGGCAACACGCGACGACAAAAAGTTCGCTCAAGTGGAGGGCTGAGAAGGCCCAGGGTGCATTATAGCGGGAAAGTGGTCAGCACGCTCCGTCGTGACGATCTGAAGTGTGACCGGGCTCCTCTGTAAAACAGTTCTCCCACTGTTTACCTGCAGTGTTCAGAACGCTTTTCCTGGTTCCTGAACAGTTGGGACAACTGTTCTACATTGGTTCGAGATCTTACAGTTCAACCACTGCGCCGCTCTGTGCGGATTGCTCTGCGGCCAGGCAGGCGGCCACGGCGGCGCGAGAATCGGTGGCAGGTACGACCTCCGGTTCGAGATCTTCGGCCACGCAGTGGAGAAAGTAGGCCCATTCGTCACGAAGTGCTCCCGACCGCTGGCCATGGATTTCTGGCCAATACGTCGTGTCGGGATAACGGGTTTCGCCATCGACCACCAGCTGAAAGTTGGGGGCCGTGTCATGGATCTGAATGGAACCCGCGGTGCCGACAATCTCCATCCGTTCGTCAATCTGAAATGGACTCTTGTCTGGCAAACACCACACGGTTTCGCAAACTCCAATGGCCCCGGTATCGAATCGATACATGGTCCAGCCAATGTCCGGATGTTTGAAGTCTCGAACGCGGTGCGTCTGGGCGTACGCCGTTTTGATCTTGCTGCCTGTGTACCAGAGCATCAGGTCGGTATCATGCACGGCATCCCCGATGATCGGCCCAATCTTGTCCAGAACCCCCTGGGTGACCCAACCAGGAAGGTTGCGTCGAGCATAGAGCGAGACAATTTCTCCGATGTTGCCGGCCGCGATCTCCGCCTTCGCCGCCGCGTAGCGAGGGTTGAATCGGCAGATGTGGCCTACCATGAACTTGCCTGACGCCCGGGCGGCCGCGGCCAGAATCTGATCGCAATCAGTCAGGTTGGCAGCCATCGGCTTCTCCAGCAACACATGCTTGCCTGCTTCGAGCGCGGCGATGGCAGGCTCGGTGTGCTGATCCCACATGGTCACGATGCTGACCACGTCAATCTCAGGGTCTGCCAGCATCTCATGGTAATCGGCGTAGGTTGCCGCAACATCAAACCGTGCGGCCACCTCGGCAAGCCGGTCAGCCCGGCGCGTGCACACCGCGTACAATTCTGCCTGCGGCAAGCTGTGGAGAACCTCGCAGTGTTTCTCACCAAACCATCCAAGCCCGATTACGCCGCAATTGAGGGACTTCATCCGTTGTAGCCTCTGAAAACGAGGAAGAAGGTTCGTTGCCTGATCGGAGTCGGAGGGAACTTGTTCAAGTTCTAGCGACCAGCGGGAAAGACGTCATCAAGCGTAAAGTAGCGGTAGCTCGAACCGGTCAGCGTCGCCATACGAAATCATAACCCAAAGCGTCAGCGAGGAAGCAGGCCAGGCGTTGTCGCCACCCACGTTTCCTCGCTCACGCTTCGGGCGAACAGGGACAACAACACGATCATCGGGGCCAGCGCTGCGAACGCGGTAGTGTGGCACAATCGCCAATCGTTCGGAGTGAGAAAGCGGGGTGCCTACCGTTGACCGAATCGCCAAGAGGACGCTGCAGGAAAGAAACTGCCCGCGCCCAAGCAACAGACTTGGGTTGTGGACCTTGGTCGAAATTGCCAGCTTGTTCCGTTGTGGGTAAATTGACTGGTGGTTGCTATTTGCATACGGATCATTCTGTCCCGTGAGGTGTCTAAGTGCTGGACGTCGTGGGAATCAACCAGAAGGAAATGCGTTCCGTTCTAGCCCAGTTGGGTGTCAAGGAGCCACCGGTAAAGGACTTGGACCGTTCTTACTACAGCAGCGAGACTTGGACGTTGCCGAAGTCCGGAATCAGTGTCACGTTCTCCGGTCCCGAAATCGGTCCATTAGAAACAGTATTCCCATTCAACTGGATGATGGCACCGATACGACGTTTGTTGTGGCCGAGAGCGGCTGTCGTGGACAGTCTTACATTCTTTGGAGTTCCGACAGAAGGACTTGAAGCATACGAGCCATGTCCTGTGCCAGGGATTTCATGGGGAATGCCACTTGCTCAAGTGGTAGAAAAACTGGGTACACCGACATACACGGCAGAAAGCTATGCACAGGCAAAGAGTCTCAGCCTTACGCCTGACACGCTACCTTGGATACGATACGACGAATCAGGAAAAGCCCTGCATTTGACATTCGACAGTCGGGCCATGTCACTTACCGAGATTCGATTCATTAAGGTCTACTAATGGTCAGACCGGTGATGGCTTTCCCCATGAGAACGTTCCGCCAGCGTCCTCAATGCAAAGTTGACCGGCAGCCCCAGTCGCAACCAGGTCTCACCCCCTCGGGCTTTCGCCTCACGCTCAGCGAAATGGTAATCCCCGACGTGGATGATCTGCCCCAGCAGAGGCAGGAACAACTTGCATGGTGGCGAGCTTGGCCAGCGCTGGGGAGTTGGTAGCAATCTGGCCGATGGCAAGCACGATCAGGCAGAGGTCACGGGGCCTCAGGATTTTGCGCGCACCTTGCGCGCACTTGGGGTCCTAACAGGGGATTCCTGACCATTGGGCCGGTTTTGTCCATCCCCTCAGCGCATAGAAAAAGCCTCGAATTCCCGCAGAAAATCAAGGCTTTCATCAAGTGGACAGGGGGGGGATCGAACCCCCGACACCAGAATTTTCAGTCCTGTGCTCTACCAACTGAGCTACCTGTCCAGGCAAGGACTTACGTCAACCGCATCTGCCTCGGGAACACCACCATCGGGCGTTTTGCCTGGTGACGAACCCTCCTTACGGTGGAAAGGATACCTGCAACGGCGGGAAAGTCAAAGGGGTCTTGGTTCTGGAAATTACGTTGGTGAATGGGTGGTCAACGTTAAAGGAAAGCGGCACTACCTTGGCCCTGACCGAAAGCAAGCCTACGACGAGTGGCACAGGCTCTGTCGGGAAGTCCCGTCAACCGCCGCGACCATCGCCTTCCGATCCGTTAACCCGAGCGGGCTCCCCGCCTTCCGGCTTGGCATTGCATCGTAGGTTCGCCCATCCAAGCTTCTCCCCCGCCTCGGACTTGCGAACCCCTCCCCATTGCTTGAAGAAGAACGGCACCCTTGCCTTCTTGCATTGCCGCAGAAGACTTAAAACCCATTCCTTCTCCATAGGTCTCGCACCGGCACCACTTTCTCCTCCGACGATAACCCAATGAATCCCCTGTAGGTTGACTTCGCCAAGGTCTTCAAGAAGCGGCTCGATGGATAGAAACCTTACCGCCGCAGATGCTTGCCGTAGCGCTTCAAGCCTCGGAAGCCCGTACTTGCGATCCTCGACGCTCACTTCCCACCAAATATGCTCATTCTTGGCAGCGAACGATAATTGACCATTCAGCATATCCCGCATCCGGTCGGCGCGCTTCGTTAGCACTTGGTAGGTGTGCCAGTTCGCCATTTGCATGACCCGCACTACCTGCTCGACATATGAATCCGCCACCCCAACTTGAAACAAGTCGCTCATCGAATTCACGAAGATCGTTTTCGGAGATCCCCAACGCAATGGCTCAGCCAGTTTCTCAGGCACCAGCCGCAAGTCAAATCCTTGTTCGTATGGATGGCCGGGCACGCCCCGAAACCGCTCAGCAAATGTCGCTGCATAGCAATGTTTGCAACCAGGATTGATCTTGGTGCAACCGCGCACCGGATTCCATGTGGCGTCAGTCCATTCGATTGAAGATGTCGCACTCATGGTATCATCTCAGTTTGAGTTATTCCCCTGTTCCGATCCAAATCCTCACCTACTTCGATTAGGAAGAACACGTTTCCTGAGGACATACTCGTAACTTTTCCGTTGTTAGATAGTACTTGCCCGCTAAATCCTGGGCACTCATTGGCTTAGGCCACTTTCTGTAGTGCTCATCAGAGTGCGAGACGAATCCCCGGGACGTTGCCTCGATGTTGAATTGCTCATCAGGAGCATCCCACTTCAGATAAACATGGCTCACCGCCGCAGCCAGTTTCAGGGGATACCGCAGTCGTCGACCAACCGCCGCAAATAAGACGGGAAGTGCAGGTTCCTCCCTATCCATCCAAGATGCCGTGAATGAAAACGGTTCTCGAGTCTTTAAAATTCGGCGGCTTCTCAAACACTCAACGTCGTAGGCGACACCGAAATCACGTTGCAGGGCGGTGACCACGGCCATCATTCTGAATAAGTTAGCGGAGTGCTCAAATTTCTCTGGAGCTCGCTCGAACTGCGTCCAGTACCTTTCTGTTGCCATCTCTGCAACCGCCGCCATTTCGTCAACCATTGCCAGGGATCTTGGTGTGAACTACCCTGAAGCTGTGCCTTCTAACTGGCAAGAGTGATTCGTGCAGCCATTGGATCAACCCAAAGGTATGCCTCCCTATGTTAGTTTTGAGTTGCTAAAGGAACTCCTGGGCGTTTTGCGGGAAAGGTACTTGGGCTGGTAGCATGCGTGCGAATCCATACCGCTCTCCGAGACTTGCTTCTGAGGATCGGCATTCTGCAAAGCGGGAGCGAAAGCCCCGAGCCTTTCCATACATATTGTTGCTGCTTGGGATTGGTATCCTATCACTGGGGGCTCTTGCGCTAAGTTCCGGCTTGGCATCGACTCGTGCCGACGCAGATGTTATTCGCAACCGTTCAGTGTCTTTGGCGATTCCCATACTAGGCCTGGGAACTCTGGTCATAGTGGCTAGTGTCCTCAGACTACGTAGCATTCGCTAGCTGAATACTTCGGCGACCTGCCGGCAATACAGCGGGAGTAATTCTCGCTCGCGCCGCAACGCATCGCTTGAAGACGCAACTGTTGTGAACCATTGTTCCTAATGAACGGAGAGAGTTACCTAAACTCATCGAGCACTTCGGCCGCTTCGCGGCATAGGGCGACGGCACGCTGGCGGGTTTCGGCTTCGGCAATGGCGCGGACAATCGGCTCGGTGTTGCTGGGCCGGACCAGCAGCCAACCGTCAGGCCAGTCAAGACGCAAGCCATCGAGACGGTCGGCGGTTGCCGATGCAAAGTGGTTTTCGAGCGCGTCGAGGCCTGCGGGGACTCGCTCGCCAGGGAGTTCGATCTTGGTCTTCTCAATCTCCAGTCGTGGGAGTTCGTCCGCCAATTGGGCAGCGGTCCGCTCTCGGGCGGCCATGGCATCGAGCACTTGGGCCATGCCGACGAAGCTGTCACGTACCCAGCCGACGCGAGGGTCAATGACACCGCCGTTGCCTTCGCCTCCCAGGACGGCATCTTGAGCCAGCATGACATCCACCACGTTGGCCTCGCCGACGGCTGACCGGAAGAACGGCACGCCGTACTTCTTGGCCAGTCGCTCCGTCATCACGCTGGTACTGCAGTTGGTGACTAGGGGGCCAGGCTGTCTGCGGAGTTGGTGGTCCACGCAAATCGCCAAAGTGTACTCTTCGCCTAGGTACCGCCCGGCGGCATCGATCACGGCCAGCCGATCAGCATCCGGATCCTGGCAGAATCCAACATCTGCCTGATGCGTCACCACCTGTTTCAAGACGGATTGAAGATTCTCAGCTGTGGGTTCTGGAACATGTGCGAACTGGCCAGTGGGGGCTGCGCCTAAGAGTATGGTTTCGCAGCCGAGCGCCTCCAGGAGCCTTGCCCCAAGTAGCGCCCCGGCCCCATGATTGGCATCCAGCAGCACGCGAAAGTTCCGCTTACGAATTCGCTCAACGTCCACGGTTTGCAGCACCAACTGCAAGTGTTCGGCGTGTGGATCGGTTTCGGATTGCGTTGCCCCAAGTTGCTCATGCGTCACCCAGGCAAAGTCAGCGGTGCGGTAAGAATCCATGACCACCGCACCTTCGGCGGCAGGAATCACTCGCCCTGCGGCGCTAAAGAGTTTGAGTCCGTTGTAAGCGGGAGGATTGTGACTGGCCGAAATCTGAATTCCGCCTGCTGCCTGACGGGCGCGGATCAAGACGCCTGTGGTGGGTGTGGCGGCGACGTCGGCATCCAGAACCGTGCGTCCCATGGCTTCCAGGGCACTTCGCACAGCCCAGGCGAGCATTGGCCCCGTGGCACGTCCATCTCGCGTCATCACAATCGGCCCTGGCGGCAAAGAGGTCGCCAAAGCGCAGGCGTAGCGAATTGCCACCAGGGGAGTCAATGATTCGCCGACAATGCCGCGCAAACCAGACACGCTAATGATGGGTTCGGCTGGCGGCATGACAGGGGTTGCAGGGGTCATCGTGACGCTCACTCGTTCGCTCCGCGATAGTGGATTCTGTGCTGGCCAGAGTAACGAATATCGAGTAACGAATATACCGATTCCGCATTTTCGCGAACAGGTCGAACTGCCCCCCAGCGCTTCCAAGAGTGGCAACTGCAAACATCGTTGTTCGCGCTGCTTGACCGGTTCTTGCCACCAGTTGGACGTTTTGGCAAGTGCCTGCCAGGGGGTGAGTTACGAAGGTTCAGGCGTTGCGAATCCGGCCACGATCGGTAATATGCTGACGCCGTCGAAAAGTTGCCGTCAACGCGTCTTGATCCACGTCAAGTTGCAGCAGTCCATGGGGGCGATTTCCCGATCGCTCGATGGTTGGACAGTCGTTCGCACAATAGTGGCCGTTCAGCTTGAGCTATATTCCAGCAACTAGGATTCGAGTTCTTCAATTGCCTCGATTGGGGCCGCAACGCCCAGCCTTGTTCGACCCGCACTAGGAATTCAACTTGAATCATCCTGACTGGTATCTTGCACTCACGGTTGGGTTGCTCCTTGGGGCGGCGCTGCTGGCTGGACTTGTCGCGCAGAAGTTGCACCTACCTCGGGTCACCGCGTACCTGTTGGTTGGCCTGGCGATGGGGCCTCATACCCCGCTGTTGGGTTTGGTAGAAGGTCTTGCGGCCCAGCTTGGTTTCACGCTTTCGCTGGCCGGGAATCACGTCCCTAAGAATCATCTGCATTATCTAGAACCGGTGGGGAAGTTCGCCATCGCGCTGGTGCTGTTCAAGATGGGGTGCCATTTCCCCCTGTCTCGTTTTCGGCGGATCATCAAGCGGCTGCTGCCTATGTCGCTGGCAGAGCTAGCGGCCACCATGGTGCTGGTAACGGCAGGGCTGGGCTTGCTGGCGACTGTCCAAAGCAACACCGGCTTGACCTGGCACACGGTCGTGCTGTTTGGTGCCCTGGCTTTGGCAACCGCTCCGGCCACCACGGTGCTGGTCTTGGAAGAGAGTCGTAGCGAGGGTCCGCTGACGGAGTTCACCACCGGGCTGGTTGCCTTGAACAACCTGGCCTCGATTGTCATTTTCGAGTTACTGTTTGTGATCGTTCACGCCACGCGCGGCGCTGAGATTTCCATTGGAAAGGAATACCTCGAACTCTCAGCCCATCTGGCGATTGCCGCCTCACTGGGAGCCCTGGCAGGGATTGCCGTCAGCTTCTTCTGCGGGATCCTGCCAGCAACGCGCTGGCTGGTGCTGCTGACCACGGTGATTGCTCCGCTGATGGCAGCCTGCGAACTGCTCTCCGTTCCCTACCTGTTGACGTTCTTGGCAATGGGGGCAACCGTTGCATCGACTTCAGACGTGGCCAATGAGATCAGCCAATCGCTCGAGCGGCTGACCGGTTTGCTGTGCGTGGTCTTCTTTGTCATCCATGGGGCAGCCATGGACCTGAGCAAACTGGCCGCCGCTGGCATGGTGGGAGTTGCCTATATCGTACTCCGCTGTGCCGGAAAATACTTCGGCATCTATTTCTCTGCCAATGCTCACCGCGACGGCCCTCAGGTCAAAAAATGGCTAGGGTCTGCGTTGTTGTCACAAGCCGGAGCGGCGATCGCTTTGTCAGCCATTGCCGTGGATCGTGACCCAGAACTTGGAGAACAGTTGCAGAGCATCATCCTCGGCACCGTCGTCTTCTTCGAGATCGTAGGGCCGATTCTGGTGCGTGTCTCGGTGCTTCAGGCAGGCGAAGTACCGGTGGCCGATGCCATCTTCCATACGACGAGCTCGCCGGTCGAGCAAGTGCGCATCATGACCTTCCGGTTGCTGCATTCCCTCGGAATCAATCCACTGCAAGGCAGCCCTGCGGATACCCTGGATGTCAACCGGGTCATGCGCAAGAATGTCAAAGCGCTGATGGCAAACGCGCACTTCGATGCGGTCTTGAGCCATATCGAACATAGCCATGACAATACCTACCCGGTGATCAATGGCGACAACGCACTGATCGGAATCATTCGGTATCCGGACGTGCGCGATGTGATCTTCGAATCGACCTTGAAAGAACTGGTCACCGCCGAAGACCTGGCCGTGCCGGTTCGCAAGGTACTCCGCCAGAACGACACCCTAGGCGAAGCGTGGCGCTTGCTCAAAGATGGACGAGACGACTGCGTCCCGGTGGTCAGCTTGACCGAACCAAGTAAATATGTCGGGCTCGTCCGACGACGCGAGCTACTTCGCCTGCTCAGTCTCGATGCCAAACGAGAGTAAGCAACGCACGAGAGAGAAATAACTTCGGGTTCGAACCGAAACAGAAAAGCTCACCGCAGAGTACCGTGCCTCCGTCGCACCCTGTGGGTTAAGATTAAAGAGCGGTAGCTCAAATTGGTTTAGGTCCGGGTGAGCTCCAAGCTCAGGCTGTTGGCGGCCTGATGGCGAGTGTAGACTGTGGGCGGAGCGTACAACTCGAACACCAGCGTACCCTAACCCTAATCTGCGGAGAGCCGAAATGACTCGATTCCTTTTTGCTGCAGCAGCCTTGGTTGCCGGACTGACTTGCTTGACCACAGCATCTGCCGAGGAGCCCTCTGGCACCGAAGCCTTGACGGCCAAAGATTCGCCGCTAGGCAAGGGAGAAGTGATTGCGTTCTTCGGCGATTCCATTACCCAAGGGGGCGCCAAGCCTGGCGGGTATTGCCGCCTGATTGACGAAGCGATTGAGGCCAGTCGGCCGGAATTGGGCGTCAAGGTTATCTACGCCGGCATCAGCGGCCACAAGGTTCCCAACTTGCAAGCCCGTCTTGAGCGTGACGTGCTTTCCAAGAAGCCGACCGTGGTGTTCATCTACATCGGGATCAACGACGTTTGGCACAGCACCCGCGGCCAAGGGACTTCGAAGGAAGATTTTGAGTCAGGCCTCAAGGAACTGATTCAGAAGATTACGGCCTCCGGTGCCAAGATCGTGCTTTGCACCCCCAGCACCATCGGTGAGAAGAACGACGGTTCGAACAAGCTCGATCCCATGCTCGAAGAGTACTCGGCCATTAGTCGCAAGGTTGCGGCCGAAACTGGCGTGACGCTGTGCGATCTGCGCAAAGCATTTCTTTCCCATCTCAAGAACCACAACCCCGACAACAAAGACCGCGGCATCCTGACCGGAGACGGCGTGCATCTCAACGCCGCGGGCAATCAGTTTGTCGCCGCTCAAGCAGCCCAAGCCATTGCTCAGGCCTTGAAGAATGAAAGCCCCGCCAAGCCGAACGCCACCGCCACCCATGGCAAGACGTCCAGCCTGTTCAATGGAAAGAATCTGGATGGCTGGCATGTGGATGTACCGCATCGGGACGAGAACCCCAACGCGGACGCAACGTTCATCGTTCGAGACGGCAATCTGGTCAGCCTTGGCGACCCGAAAGGGCACCTTATCACCGATTCCAAGTTCGAGAACTACCGTCTTGAAGTGGAGTACCGGTTAGCCGGCAAGCCAGGCAACTGCGGCGTACTTGTCCACGCTTCGACGCCCAGGGCTCTTTACAAGATGTTCCCCAAGTCGCTCGAAGTGCAGATGAACCATGAGCACGCCGGCGATTTCTGGTGCATTGTCGAAGATATCACCGTGCCAGACATGGTCGAGCGACGCGGACCCAAAGAGAATTGGGGAATCACCGCCGGCAAAGGGCGACGGATCCTCAACCTGACCGATGGCTCTGAGAAACCGGTCGGCGAGTGGAACAGCATGCTCATCGAGTGCGTTGGCGATGCCATCAAGGTCTGGGTCAATGGTGACTTGGTCAACCACGGCACCAAGTGCACCGCAACCGCAGGGCAGATTGCCTTGCAAGCCGAAGGCTCCGAGGTCGAGTTCCGCAAGCTCGACCTCACGCCGATCTCTGAGCTATCCAAATAGCGCGCCTCGTTCGGATGCCTCAACAGATGAACAGCTGGAAAAACTGATCTGCGTAGCCGAATTACAGGTTGCTTGTCAACTTGCACTCCAGCTTGGCCCACGGCATGCGCCCAGGCCCGGCAGAGCAGGAGAGCGCAGAGACAAGAGTCCTGTGATTCGGCAATCAGTTGGAGAGGATTGAGCATTCGATCTATTTGCTGTTTCTGAATCAGCGAATCCACAGACAGGGTGGTTCCTTCTCCCTCTGCGGATCGCGGTGATCTCTGCGGTGAACTTTGTTTCTCCGGGCCCAAGCCCGAAGCTATTTTTCGTGTGTTACTTCACTGCACGCTCCCTGCGCATTCACCGCGGCACACTTCGCAAGAAGTTAGAACAACACGGTTTGCAGCGATCAGGCGGCGGCATGGCCGAAGAGAGTTAGCTCAGTGGAGCAAGCTTGATAGAATAAAATGTGGGGTCAGGTCATCTTAATTCCTGACGAGGTGCGATCTGTCAGACGTGCCCGAAACGTTTTCTTGGTTCCTGAACAGTTGGGATAACTGTTCTTCGTAAAACTGAACGACTCGCCTTGCCTGCTCGGAACGATTTGCATGACTGTGTCGATATCTCGCCTGTTTCAAGTCAGCTGCTGCTTGGCGATCACCCTGATATCTGACGTCGGTTGGGCTGGCCCTCCGACAAACGCCGAGAACGCTTGGGAAGAGACCGTCAGGCCATTTCTCAAGCAGCATTGCCATAGTTGCCACGACGAGCGTCAAGCCAGGGCGGGTTTTCGAATCGATCAGCTCGACAGGGATTTTTTGGCCGGAGATGCCGCTGATAAGTGGCTGGAGGTGATGGACAACATCAACCTGGGGTCGATGCCCCCTAAGGATGAACCTCGCCCCGACCCAGATACCTCGTTCGCCGTGGTGAAATGGATTGCCAGCGAGTTGCAGCAGGCAGAACGAACGGCCCGCCTGGCTGGTGGCCGGATCCCGATGCGGCGATTGAATCGTGACGAGTACGGAAACACCATTCGCGACTTGTTGTTGATTGATGAGAAGCACCTAACGCAGATCGTGGCGGACATGCCTGGCGATGGCAAAGCGGAGGGTTTTGATCGGCTGGGTGCCGCGTTGTTCTTTGACCAGACGCAGATTGCCAGTAGCTTGTCGGCGGCTGAGCAGATATCAGCCCTGGCGATTGTGAATCCAGACCACGCGCCGCGGGTTCGGGTCAGCCGTTTCGAAGCAGAGAAGCCACTGCAAAGCGGCATGGGGGTCCGTACCCCGAGCAAGACCACCCGCAATCGGTTTAGTGACAAGCGGATGGAAGTGGACGGCGGTCCCATGTCCCATCGCTTCGAAAAGGACGGCATCCTGTTTGTGAGTGGGAACGACTCGCGGCGCGAGAATTTCGACTTCAGCAGGGTGGCTTCTCGGGCGATTGACGAACTGGTTCCCGAAGACGGCTACTACCGCATCCGGATTCGTTGCGGTATGGAGCGCGGAACTCGTGGTGAGGCTATCAAGTTGATCGTGGCCTACAATTTTGGAACGCCGCAGGAGAAGCTCGAAGAGTTAGTCGTTACGCCGACGCTGGAAAAGCCGGACGTGATAGAGACGGTGATGTTCCTTCGCCGTGGCGAGGACGATCAGCGCCGCAGAATCACGCTGCTTTTCAATGATCTGCGGAACTACACCGTTACGACCGCGGAGAGCGAATGGTTCTCGAAACAGGGCCGCGCGTTGCCTGCCCAGATCAGGGCGGCAAGAGCCTCAGGAGATGAGGCGGCAATCAAGCAGGCGGAGGACGCCAGGGAGGCTTATCGGGCCCGCGCGGCCGCTTGGAAAGGCCCCGCCCGAGAGTTGAATCCTGCCTACGTTGGTCAAACGCCGCCGCAGTTGTATCTGGACTGGATGGAGCTCGAGGGTCCTCTGCGCGACGAGTGGCCCCCTGCCAGTCACAAGCAGTTGCTCTTTGCTGGCGACGAACGCCAGGACGCCGCTTATGCGCGCGAGATCTTTGAACGATTCTTGCCGAGGGCCTATCGTCGTCCCGTCGAGCCGCGCGAAGTCGACAGGGTGATGCGACTATTCGAGGCGAAACTGGCCGAGTCGCAGGATTTTTATGTCGCCCTAAGGGTCGGACTGCAGCGCGTGCTGGCCTCGCCCGGCTTTCTGTTTTTGCAAGAACCCTCTGGCGAGGACGCCGCGCCGCGCCCCCTGAACGATTACGAGTTAGCCAGCCGGCTCTCGTACTTTCTCTGGAGCAGTATGCCGGACGCAGAACTCTTTCAACTGGCCGCCGAAGGCCGCCTGAGCGATGCCCAGGTGCTGGCCGCGCAGGTAGATCGCCTGCTGGCCGATCCACGCTCGCGTGAGTTTGTCGAAAACTTTGGTGGCCAGTGGCTCAGCGTTCCCGAATTCGGCAGCGTGATGCCAGCGACCGAGTACCGCGACTATGACGCCGAACTGGAACAAGCCTCGAAGCTGGAAGTGTACGCCT
>CALOEH010000013.1:0-71217 GCA_942492195.1 uncultured Planctomycetia bacterium
GGGTCTGGCCGAAGGCGTGGCCGTCGATGCCGATCGGGTACGTTTCCTTCACGGCTGCCCTTTGTAAGGAGCAGAGCGGCGACGAGTCGGGATACGAAGCGTGGTGGAAGGACCCCGATTGCAAGGTCGTTCACTTCATCGGCGAGGACAACATCGTCTTCCACGCCATCACCTGGCCGGCGACCATGCTGGCGTCGCACGACAGCGAGAGCGTGCAGGGACGAGCGGGGTGAGTTTCAACTTCCGCACAACGTGGTGGCGAACTCGTTCCTGAACATCAAGTTCCCGGGCAAGGAAGAGGAGAAGATCAGCAAAAGTCGCGGTACGGCGATCTGGATCGAGGAGTATTTGCAGACGTTCGACGCCGATCCGCTGCGCTATTACCTGACCGCGATTGCGCCCGAGCAGGCGCGAACTTCGTTCGACGTGGACGATTTCCTGACGCGGAACAACGGCGAGCTCCTGAGCGCACTGGGCAACTTCTTCAACCGCACGATCACGTTCGTGCATAAGTATTTCGACGGCAGGTGCCCGTGCCTGTCGTCGCCCGCAGCGATATGGACGAGGCGCAGCTGAAGAGCGCGGCATCCCGGCGACAGAGGCGGCGTAGGAGCTGAAGCGTGCCACTCAAGGCAGGCACTGGACGAGGTGATGGGTCTCGCCCGGGCGGGCAACGCCTACTTCGATGTGACGAAACCGTTCCTGTCGCGCAAGACCGACATGGAGGAGTGCGGGCGGGCGATCAACGTGTGCCTCCAAACCGCGCGGTCGCTCACGACGATCATCGCCCCGTTCGTTCCGCACATGGCCGAGAAAGCGGCGACCATGCTGAACCTGACCAGTGACTGGCAAGCGTGGAACCGTGCGACGGATGAGCTCGCCGAAGGTCACTCGCTGGGCGAGGCCGAGATTCTGGTGAAGAAGCTCGACCCTGCGGAGGTCTTCGCCCAAACCGAATAACCCGCGCGGCTCATGTAGTTCTCGAAGCGTCTCGGCCTCGCGCTGACAGTCCGCTTCGAATTGTCCGAACGACGTACCCGAATCAACCATGAGCGTTTTCACCGTCAACCGTGATCCGTCTGCGGCTGAGCTTCGCAAGTTCGGCCGGGCGATGGTGCTTGGATTCGGCGTCATCGGCGGCGTCGTGTTCTGGGCGGGGGCGGCTGCGGTTGCGATCGGTTTGTGGTCTCTCGGCGCAGCGCTCTTTCTGCTGACGCGCATCTCGCTTTCCGCAGCGAGACCGGTGTATCTGGTGTGGATGACCGCGGCGTCGCTGATCGGGGTCGTCATGTCGACGATTCTGTTGACGCTGCTGTACGTTACGTTCGTGCCGGTGTTCTCGCTGATCGTCCGCTGCGCGATCCGCTTCAGTTCCAGCGCGGGTACGACCCATTGGGAAGACGACAGCGACAGCCTGCTCGCCGAAGGCCTTCTACGGCGGAGATGCCGACCAAGATCGTTCTCACCATCCTGTTACTGATCATTGATTCTACGCGCGCTGGAGCGCGACGGGATGCTGATCGGTATTGCCGAGGAAGACACCAACCGCATCTACATCAACGAGTTCCCGACGCAGTCGGTGGCGTTCTGCCTGAAGGAGGCGGGATCCGCATTGGGATCTACATCGTCTTCTACGAGAAGCCGTTGGCGAAATTCAACCGGATCCTCGAGACGATCCTGGCGTAGTGGCCGTGCACCTACAAGACCCGGCTGAAGGCTCTCCCGTGTGGCTCACGCAGCAGCTGAACCGGTCCAAGACGAGCGAGCAGGAACTGAAGACTGAGAAGGACATCCTGTTTTGTCAGCACCACCTTTCGAACGCAGCAGCTGGTCAGCCCGGGTGATGAGGCGGCGATCATCTCGGCCGACGGAGCGGGCGAGTGGACCACGATGGCGTGGGCGGGTCGGGGGTCGAAATGAGATCATCGACAAGAGATCCGCTTTCCGCACTCGGTGGGGCTGCTGTTCACCGCGATCACGAGCGTACCTGGGCTTCCGCGTGAACGACGCGGAGTGGAAGGTGATGGGTGCCGCGCTACGGCAAGCCTACCTACGTGGATAAGTTCCGCGAGATTCGTCACGGCCGACAAGGTGCGCAACCCGCCTGAATCTCGACTACTTCGCGCATGCGTATTCGACCGAGCGGACGATTTCGCCGAAGTGGGAAGAGCTGTTCGGTCAGCCGCAACGGGCGAGCGAGACCGAGCTCGATGATCTTCACCGGCAGACCGCGCACAGCGGGCAAAAGATCGTCGAAGACATCCTCGTGAAAATGGCGACGCACGTGCAAGCGCGAGACGAAGATGAAGGCGCTGTGCCTCGCCGGCGGCGTGGCGCTGAACAGCGTCGCCAATTGGCGCATCGTGCAAGAGGCGGGGTTCGACGATGTGTTCATTCAGCCCGCAGCAGGCGACTCGGCAGCGTGCTCGGGGCGGCGTTCTACATTTCGAACACGCGGATGAAGCAGCCGCGAAAGTTCGTGATGACGCACGCGCTGTGGGGACCCAGCTTTTCCGAGGAGGAGATCCTCGCCAATATTCCGCCGCCGCCCTGGCTGAGAAGGCGGAAGCGGAAGACGATCTGCTCGATCAGCATGAGGGAGATGATCGAAGACGAAAGGCCACCGGTCTTGTCGAGCGTGGCGGTCTCGGTGCTGGTGCTTTCGAGCGTGTAGTTGCCGGAGACCGTATTGCCGGACTGGACACTGGTGAAAGACGACGTGCCGGAATAGTCGGCCGTGTAGCTGTTACTGCGGGTGCCTTCTTCATGCACGCTGATGGCGGAACTGCCCGTGGTGGTATTGCTGGAGTACCCGAACCGCTCATTCGTCACGCTGCTGGAATCGGACGAACCGGAGCGGATGACGGTCTTGGAATCTGAACCATCATCGTAGGTTTCGCTACGCGTGAGCGTGGAGGCGTCTTCGCTTGTTGTGGAGGCGGTGAGCTGCGAAGAAATGAGGTTACCGGTCTCCACGCTGACGGCGGTGCTGGTTGCCGTTTCGTCCAGTGTGAACGTCCGCGTCCCGATGGTGCCTGACTGCATGGTGGTGAGCGAACTGGTGGTGTTGGTCGTACGCCCAACAAGCTCGCCGGAAACGGAATTGCCCACCTCGCTGACCGTGCGAGTTTCGCCCCCAGAATTCTGGCCATCAACATCTTGGTCGGTGTTGTCTTCTTCTTGCGTGATGGTGTAGTTGAGCGAACTCGTGCTGCCCAGCGTGTAGGTACCGGAGATGAGGTTGCCGGTACGGTCAGTGGTGGAACTTTGGGTTTCGACCTGGCTGGTGCTACTGTCCTGCGTCTGGTTGTTGGCCTGCTGGGTGAGTGTGGCGGTGGTGGTATCGGTGGACGACTCCGTAAAATCGCCCGAGACGGAATTGCCAGAATTGGTGCGGGTGGAATCCGTGGCAGCCACCCGGTCCAGGCTGATGGTCAGGGTCTGGTTGGTTTCGGTCTGGGCACTGGTGACGTCACGCGTGCTGGTCTCAGTGAGCGAGAAGTCGGCCGTGCGGTACGAACCGGTTTGAGACAGCGTGGTGGTGCTGGTCTCGGTCTGCAGGGCGGTGACCGTGCGGGTTTGATTCGTTTCGAGCACGTCCAGTGTGGAGGCGGAGCTGGCGGTTTGGGTGAAGGTATACAGCCCACTGATTTCGTCACCGGACTCAATATGCTGACTGGACGAGTTGCTGGTCAGCGTGCGGGTGATGTTGAGATCGTAGAGGTAGAACTCTAGTCCGTAGTAGATTGGATCGTAGTGTTCGTGTTCGATCAGCGTGGACGAACCGCTTTGGTTGGTGGTGGCGAGGTAGTCACCACCGATGGTGTTGGCCGTACGGTTGAGCGTGGCCGTGGATGAACTGGTCTCTGTGATGGTGAGCTGACGGCGTGGGCTGGTAAACTCCACCCAGCGGTCGTACTCCACACGGTTGGAATCCGCGAGGGTGATCTGCGAGAGGGTCACGTCGCCAGCGATGGTATTGCCCGTAGTGACGCTATCGACGGTGGTGTTGTCCGTGCGATTGGACGTGACATCCAGCGTTTGGTTGGTACTCACCTCGACAACGGATGCGGTGTCTTCGCTATGGGCGGTTGCCGCGAAGTCACCGGTGATGGAGTTGCCGGTACGGGTTTCGGTAGAATCGCCTGAGTTCTGATTCACCAGGTCGCTGGTCAGCGATTGGTGGGTAGCACTCTCGGCGCTTGTCCCCGGCGTAAGGTTGGTGCTGTAGCTGCTGGTGGTGGTGAGGGTGTAATTGCCTGTAATCTCGTTCGCTTGCCGGGCGACCGTGGAACTGCCCTGGTCGTAGGCATTGATGGTGACGTCGCGAGAACCGTTGCCTTCGACGCGATCCAGCGTGGACGAATAATTCTCGGTCAGCGTGGAAGTGACCGATTGCTCGACACTGTTGCCGGAAGCGGACAACGTACTGGTGGCTGACCGGACCGTGGTAGCGTCTACCGTGAGCGATTGCTGCACGAAGTGTTCGGTCTCAGTCGAATCGGTCGTTGCACTTTCACCGAGGTCATACGTGCCGGTGATCCGGTTGCCTTCGTGCGTGGTGGTGACGTTGGCGGACTCGGTCAGTACGACGGTGCTGTTGGGACCGGTGTTGTTGATTTCCGTGCGAGTACTCGACCGATCGGCGGTGGAGGTGAGGTCAAAGCTGCCGTCAATATCGCTTCCGGTTTCGTCCGAGTCCGTGGTACTTGATTCAGCAAGGGTGAAGCTGACCGTGTGCTCCTGATTGATGTTGGTGCCGGACTGCGTGGCGGACGAAGTCGTGTCGGTATCGGCCGCGAAACTGCCGATGACGGAATTGCCGGAGCGCAGTTCGCCAACTTCGGTGGTTCCTGTTTGCTGCAAGCTGATCGTGAGCGATTGGTTGGTGTTGGTTTGGGTCAGGGTGAACGTGGTATCGGTATTGCTATTCTGCGTGTAGATCCCGGACACCTCGTTGGCGGTCCTGGTGCTGCTGAGGGTGGTGGCAGCCGTCCGGTCCGTGACGATCGTTTCTGTTGCGGCGTTGGTGGCAGTCTCTGACGAGGTGCTGTCAGTCATGCGTTCGGAGCTAATCACGTACGCGCGCGTGACATCGTTGCCGGTGGTGCTGGAGTTGGCAGTAAACGTCTCGGAGGAATTCAGCGTCGCGGTTTGGCTCTGGTTGTTCTCGGTCTGCAGCACGACTCGGCTGCCGGTAGAGGTTTCGGTAGTGGAGACCGAACCGTTGATGGAATTGGAGTCGCTGTCGACGACCCGCGACTCGGTTGTGGTTTCCTGGAAATCTACCGTCAGCCCTTGGTTGGTGACCGCTTCGTTGGTGACGCGCACGAGTGACGTAGACGCATCGGTCTGCAGAACTCCGGTGAGATTGTTTCCGACGAGCGAGGTGGTACCGGACTGGCTGGAAACAACCGTGCGATCAATTTCGAGATCTTGATTCTGATGGTCGGCGGTCAGCGTCGAGTCTTCGGTATGGACGCGGTCTTGCGTGTAAGCGCCGGAGTACGAGTTGCCAGACAGTGCGAGGGTGGCTGTGGTCTGACGGTTTTCCGTGTAGCTGCGCTCGATGGTCTGGTTGTCGTCGGTGCCGATCGCGATGAGGGTTTCGGTACTTTGCTGGTCTTCGGAATAGGCTCCGGTGACGTTGTTGCTGACTCGGTAGGTGGAAAGATCGCTGGTCAGCGATTCAGACACTACAGCAGTGAGCGAACCGTTGGTGACGGTCTCCGACCGTGAGGAGCTGCTGGTCGAGAGTTCGGTTTGCGTGCTGTCACCGGTGATGTCATGACCGCTGAAGGTCAACGTGGCGGTGCTGGTGGACTGGCCGGTGGCCGACGCATCGACCGACTGATTGTTCTTGGTGGTTACCGAATCTGCGATTGTAACGACGAGTTGAGACCCGCTGTTGTTGCCCAAGATTGAATTGCCGGAGGTCGTGCCGGTGCGGGAGACCATGCTATTTTGGAGTGCATCGGTCGAGAGTTCGTCATTGGTGGTGGTTTCGTGATCGACACTGTAGGTAACTCCGTCCTCGGTGCGCACGTAGTTGCCGATGTACGAATTGCCGGTGGTGTTGTAGGTGGTCTGGGAAGTACTGTCTGAAGTAACCGTAGCCGTGAGCGGCGTATTGACGGTCACCTGCACGGCATCGATGTCGGTAGTTTGCACTTCGACGTTGAAAAAATCGCCGGAGATGTAGTTGCCGGTGTTCGTTGCCGTGACCGCAGTAACGTCCGTCCCCTCGGAGGTCACCGTTTCAGTCAGCAGGCTTTGGGTTTCGCTCCAGGAGATGGTGGTGGTTGTGCTGTCAGTACTGCTATAGGTTCCGACGATGGCATTTCCGGTGGAAGAGCCAGTTCGCGTGCTCTCGAACTCCACGTCATCGACGGTGGTCCGTCCTCCGATGGTGGAGGTGATGGTCTGGTTGCCTGAACTGGTCAACGACTCGGAAGAACTGTTGACCCCCGAGAAGCGGTTGCTGGTATCGCTGACGGATGCCGTATTGTTGGCGGTCGAATCAACGGTGGTGAGCTTCGACTGGTTCACATCCTCGATGTCTTGGCGGTCAATCGATTCCTGATAATTGTTTTCCGTGGTGGTCACGCCGGTGACCATGTTGCCACTCTCGGTGACAACCTCGGTGCGCACCACATCTTCCGTGGCGCTTGAGGAGATGGACTGGTTGGTGTTGCTTTCCGACGAATGGAGCGTGACGGTGTTGTTGGAGCTGGCACTGAAACTGCCGGAGTACAGGTTCGAAGTTCCCGTGCGCGACTGTTGCGTCTCGAAGTCGCTAGACCAGGTAAACGACTTGCCCTGGTTGTTTCCGCTCCGCTCCATGGAACTGGAAATATTTGCCGTTTCGGTTCGCGATACGATTCCGGACACCGAATTGCCATGCTCGGTGGCCACCACGTAGTTATCCAGACTGGAGCTGTGCGTGGCAGAATGCGACTGATTTTCGTCTGATCCGCTGTCGGTTGACGTGGTGGAATTGTTGGACTCGCGATCGAAGGAGCCCGTCACCGAGTTGCCGGTCTCGCTGGCGTTGTACGTGGTGGAACGGGTGCTCGTAGAATCAGAAGTCGCGCCCTGGTTGGAACCGTCGTGGCCTTGCGTAGTGGTTTGGGTATTGGTACTCGCGAGTGTGTATGAACCGGTGACCGAGTTCCCACTTCGTGTGTAGGACGACGACGCCGTCGCGGTGCTGGAAAGGGTCGTCGTTTGCGACTGATTGGTATGGGTGGAACTCGTGGAACTAAAGTCCTGAGACTCGCCGGTGAGCGTAAAGCTTCCCACGACTCGAATACCGGTTTCGGTCGAGGTGGAAGTCCCGGACACGGTTGTGTCACCATCCTCAGACAGCGTGATTCCGGCTCCGACTTCATTCGTGAGGTCCGAGTGCGTGTCGCCGGAATAGGTATTGGACTGCGAGCGAGAATACGAGCCCGAGTAGACGTTCCCGGATTCCGTGCTGGATGAGGACTGCGAGGTGAACCGATCGGAAACGATCTCCTGGCCCTGGTTGGTGACGGTGGTCTTGTTGGTGCTGGTGCCGTCTGCAGTTTGGGTCAGCGAATAGCTGCCATCGTTGTGGTTTCCGGTCCGGGTCAGACTTGTGGTAGTCGTGAATGTCTCCGAATGACTGACGGTTTCGCCTTGATTGTTGGCTTCGCCCGTCCGGGTGCCGTGGCTGTCGCCCGTTTCAGAAAACGAGTAGTTGCCGACCAACGAGTTTCCGGTTTCCGTCTTCGTCAAACTGGTCGTCGTCTTGTTGACGCTATCGTTCTCTTGTCCTTGATTGCTCGATTCGGCATTCAAGGTGGCCGTTATCGCACTGGTTGTTGAAAGCGTGTAGCTGCCGAGGATTGAGTTCCCGGTTCGGCGGCTGGTGACGCTGCCCGTCTGGTCGTCCGTTTGTTTCTCGGTAGCCGTGACCGAGTCCGCCTGGTTCGTTTGGGTGACGGTGGTCTTGGAATGCGGAGTCTGCGTACGGGAAATCGTTTGCGAACCAGTGATCGAGTTGCCGGACTCGTTGGTCGTATGCGACATCGAGGTCCATTCGTGGACGCTCACCGACCGCGATTGGTTCGTTTCATTGGAATCTCGGACCACGACGTCACTGATGGTGTTCGATGTCAGCGAGTAGCTACCGGTATAGCTGTTCCCGGTCCTGCGGCTGTAGTTGCTAGCGTTGGGCGTGCTCGTAACGTCCAAAGTGGACGTTTCCTGGTTGGTTCGATGCTCTGTGTCCGTGCCAGTGTGGGTGTCCGTAGAGATGACGGTCGAGTCGCCGACCACCGAATTGCCATTTTCGCTGCCAGTGCTGGTGGACGTGGCGTCGCTGACAAGCACGACCGTTTCGCTCAAATGAACTTGGGTGAGCGTGGATAACGAGGTAGCAGAAGAATTGTGCGCACCGGTGAAGACTCCGGTGATCCGGTTTCCGCTGCGGGAAGAGCTGGGCGTCTGCGTCGCTGTCCCCAGGGATTCCTTATGGATTGACGGAAGATTCTCTGTGCGATCGGTGATCACGACATTCTCGGCCGTGTCCGTTAGCGAGTAGCTGCCGGAGTACACATTGGCGGTTTCAATCCGCTCGCTGTCGATTGAGGAATCGACGGTCACCGTGGACGAAGCGTTCTGATTCTCCTCATTAATCGTCGTATCCGAATCGCCGACGGTGTAGAGGGTTTGGGTTGAGGTGCCATCAAATTCGTTTTCCGTCCGGTCCAGATACCGGGTCCCAGTGAAGGACATCTCCGTGGTCCGACTCAGCGGCGAGTTCTCTTCGACCTGGTATGAGTACTCGGAGTATTCGTCATCCCGCCACGAATCATAATCTCCTGTGACCGAATTTCCTGTCTTGGACATCGAAAAAGTGGCGGTCGAGTCGAATGTCACCGTGTTGGTATAGGACCGATTCAACGCATCTTCGGTTCGTGAGCTGTCCTGGGTGCCTTCGCCGTACCAGGTGGAGTCTCCGGAAAGCTCGTTTCCGTGCCGCGTAAAACTCGTGGTCTCAGAGACCGAGCGGGAGATCGTATTCTCTGATCCCTGGTTGGATACGGTGCGTTCATTCTCATCATCTGAGGTCGAATCGCCCGTGAATTCAAAGGTGCCGAGGATAGAATTCCCAGTTCCCGATTCACTGGAAGAGATCGAGACGGTGCGCTCGAAATCTTCAGTCTGTTTATCCGTGTGATGGGTTTCCGTTCCTTGCTCGACGGTACTGGTTTCCCTCTGAGTATTCGCGGTAAAACCGCCTGCGATCCCGGTGCCAATGCGAGCATGCAGGTTGCTGCTGGTGGATTCGATCGTGCGGGTAAGCTCTTGAGTCTGATTGTTCTCGACGCGAACGTGTGAAGACTCAGCAGTTTCGGATGCACTACGCGTGAATGTTCCCTGGATCGAGTTCCCTGACTCTGTCACGGTCCGATCAACCGACGAATCGCCCGTGATGTCAGCATCAAAGTCCTGATTGTCTTCGGTCGACTGCTGGATCGTCTCGCTGGCCGATGTGGACAAGGACAATGAGTACCCGCCCGTGATATCATTGCTTGAACGGGTCTGACTTTCGACCGAAGTCGTACTGGCAGTCGAGTTGGCCGAGAATGACGACACTGTCTCGATTCGGATCTCGGTGGCGCTTTCCGAGCTGTCGCTGGTGACCGAGCGTTGGGCTAGGGGCGCGACGCCGGTTCCGGTTGAGGATCGATCCAACGAGCCAGCACGGTTCGTCGAGATCTCGTGGCCTTGATTCGACCAATCGTCATTCGACGTAAACGTGCCTGTCTCGGTAGAGGTGAACGAGTACTCCCCGGACGAGCCATACCGATGTCGGTTCAAACTCTGCTGGGTAGTTTCGACGCGCGTGGAGGATTGTTCCCGCGATTGGTTGTTGGCATCCTCGGTGACGGTCGTCGTGCTATCGCCGGACTGCGTCAGGCTGTATGTGGTATCTGAGTTATCGTACGTGATCGTACGCTCAAACTCGTAATCGGAATGCGATACCCGGGTCAGGGATTCATCTCCCTGTCGGTCGATCGTTTCTGAAAGTAGAAAACCTCCGTCTCCCGTCTCCACCAGAGACGCACTGTCTTGATTCCGATCGATCGTTTCCGTACTCAGCAAGACTCGGTCAATGACGTATCCCTGGTTCTCCTCAAGCACTGTTTCGATCACATCGTGGACTTCGGAGCCTTGGATGACGACCTCGTCTCCGCTTGCATTTCTCGTTTCTGTTTGCGTGAACGCGCGAATATCAACTCGATTCCGAGTTGAAGACCACGGTTCATTCGTCGAGATTTCTTCGAAAGAAACGTCGGTGTCGGTGGTTCGACTGAGCGTATAGGTGGGCGAGGATACAGTACCGGTGCGGCTGAATGTAGAATCGGCCGTTGCAATCCCGATTCGATCCACCGTGAGTTTGTCTTGATTCTCGATATGGCGCTGGAAGGCCGCGTCGATGCGATGCGTGGCGCTGGCCGCAGTGAGCGTACTGGACGAGCCTGTCGTAACGAGCGAGAGCGTTTCGGTTGCCGCGATCGTTTGCTCGAATTCGAGCGTCTGGTTCGTGCCATTCTGTCGAGTGGTGAGCTCGCTCACATGGGATTCATTGCGAGTCCAGTCGCCATCCTCGTAGTTGCCCGTCTCCATGAGCGTAACACTGGTGGTTCCGTCGCCCTCCACCGTGTGGTCTTGGGCAAGCCCCTCGTCGATCAGGGTTCGTATTAAGACCGAAGCGTTATCGAGCAGCGTTGCTGGCACGATCCCAAGTTCGTCGAAATCAAATTCAGTGCTTGCCGAACCTGAGAACGTGTAGTCGCTCGATTCAATCCCGTAACTCCAGGAATACGAGTAGTCGGTGTTCTTTTCGGACGAGATTGAATGCGACAGCGATGCAGTCGTCGCCAGATCGTATGCGTCCAGTGCACCTCCGGAATGGATCGTCTCGGCGAGCTCGCTGGTTCCTTCGGCAGAAAATGAATAAGCGGACTCGAAGTCATCCGTGCCGAAATAGGTCGAATCGTAGGCTCCCGTGATAGTACCGGTAGCCGACAGCGACCCGCTGGTTTGCTCATGTTCGTAGACGACATTGCCCAGTGCGTCGGCGTGATCGTAACTGAATTCAAACGTATCCGAGCCGGTGGCAATCACCGTGAACGCCCCAGCGAGAATCGTGACGTCCAATTCCACCGGGTAATCTTCGGGACTGGAGATCGACGCCGCGTCAAGATTCTCGGGGACGACTTCATTCTGCACGTCCATCACGATCGCATAGGCGGCCACAAACGTGACCACCGAGTTGGCCATGTCCGTGATCTGCACGACCGGCAAGTAGGAGCCGTCACGGTCGTACTCATGCGAAGCAACGACATAGAAAACTCCGTCGTCCTCCTCCACGGTCCCAGCCCCACGAGTTCCATCTCCCCATTCGACGAACGCCAGGTACTGGCTAGCGATGGCCGTTGGGTCGTTGGTGGTGAACTTGGCTAGGTGATCGGAATCGAGTTCCTCATCTTCGATCCCGAACAAGAACGCTCCTGAACCGATGAATTCAACGCCGACTGGCTCCAGTGACAACGTCAATGAGTCCGAGCCCAGATCGTCATCCCAGAGGGCGAGGACGAGGTCAGATGTGGGGTCGCCCGGCGCATAGACATGTGTGATCGAAAAGGTATCGCCACTCACCTCGATCGTTTCGGTGGTTGCCGAATCGCCCCAATCAATCCTAAGTTCATGTTCGTCTAGAACTCCAACATCTGTATACGTTCCCGTGAGTGTGAGGGTCCCGAAGGACATCGTTGAAAAGTCAAGCACGAGATCCGGTTCGGCGTTGAATACGGTCAGCGTTGCCGATTCTGTGACAGTTCCCTGGTCGTCGTCGTAAAGCGTGACGGAAACTGAATATGGATCCTGTGCGGTGGCATTCCCTGGAGATGTGCCATCGTCCTTATAAACATGCGTGGCGTTGATCACTCCGCCCGATACTGCGATGGGGCCATCAACGGTGCCATCGCCCCAGTCGATCAGCATCAGGAATTGAGCTTCGTTCCCAGGGTCGGTAAAGTTTCCCGACAGAGTTGAAGTTTGGCCTTCCGTCACTGATGTAGCGGTCAATGCCGTAATTGTTGGGGCTACATTGTTGACGATCGCATTTGCAACCGCAGTATCAGTGTCAGACCCGTCGCTAATGACGATACTGACCGGGTAGGTATCTTGGGGCGTGACGGTTGGATCATCGTCCTCATAGACATGGGTGACGGAGAAGGTGCCGTCAGAGACCGCGTGGGTCGTTGTCGTACCGTCTTTCCAGTCAATCGCCAGCGAGTGTACATCTGCGAGACCAACGTCGGAGTAGGTGCCAGTCACGGTGGCCGCTTCCCCTTCGTCGATGACAGCGATCGGCCCAACGGTAATTTCTGGAGCGACGTTGGCTACCGTGATGACGTAGGTGTCCGTTGCCATGCCGTGATCATCATCAATGATTGTGACGCCAACGGTGTAGGTTCCATCCTGAACGTACTGATGACTGATCGTATGGTTGCCGGTGGTTGGAGTCCCGACGGCACCTTGAGTTACGTTGGCGACGTTTCCGGTATCGTCACTTTGGTCCCCCCAATTGATCTGGTAGGCAAAGGACTCTGTGCCGAATCCTAAATCCTCAAGGTTGATCACCAGTTCAGCGGTTCCGCCCTCGTCGATTATGCTGTCGCCGGAAATCGACGTAATCGTCGGGGCTGTGTTTTGAACGATGACACTGGCGCTTGTGGTATCCTGCCCACCGGCATTATCCGACAACGTCGCTGTGATTAGGTACATGTCTTGCGACGTGCCTGTTGGGTTGTCATCACCATAGACATGAGTGAAGGTAAATGCGCCGTTGGTTACAGCGACGGGCCCAACGTCGCTCCCATCGCCCCAGTCGATCAATAATGTATGAGTGTCTTGAACGCCGACATCTGAATACAGGCCGGTGAAGGTGGCTGTCCCTGCTTCATCGATGGTTGGAACCGCGTTGAGAGTAAGCTCCGGCGCCACATTATTGACCACCAGAACATAGGTCTCAGTATCGGTCCCTTGATCGTCGTCGATCACGGTTGCTGTGATGGTGTACGTTCCGTCCTGAGCGTACGTATGACTGACCGGGATACTGCCGTCCGTCGGGGATCCCAACCCACCTTGCGTCACATTCGTCACGACCCCAGTGTCGTCACTCGCACCTGCCTCACCCCAGTTCACGATGTAGGTGAAACTCTCGGTATCGAAACCGACGTCCTCGAACTCGATGTCGAATTCAAACAACGATCCTTCGTTATGTGGGCCGCCCACGGATTCAATCAACGTAATCGTAGGATCGGTATTGTTCACAACGACGGTCGTCGCTGAAGTGACCGTTCCGCCGTCGTCGTCGAACAACTTGACATTGATCGTATACGGACTCTGGAGCGAGCCGCCTGGGTCATCGTCGCCATAGATGTGGATGAGTTCAAATGTCCCATTCACAACCGTGTCGGGGCCCTGGTCCGTGCCATCTCCCCAGTCGACCCACATCTTATGTGCATCCGAGACGCCAACATCGGAGTAGTGGCCCGTCAGCGTCACTTGCCCCCCTTCATCGATTGCGGAAATGGAATCCACAGTGATTTCTGGAGCCACGTTCTCTACGGTCACCTCAAAGGCTTCCTCATCGGACAGTTGATTGTCGTCGAGGAACATGATCGTGACCGAGTAGACGCCATCCTGCTCGTAGGTATGGCTCAACGAGAAACTGCCAGTGGTCGGGTTGCCATAGCTTCCTTGAGTGACGTTGCCGGCACTGATGTAGCCCACTTCGATCGCCTGGAAATCTCCCCAGTCGATCGAATAGCCGAAGGCCTCTGTATCGAATCCGGGATCCTCAAAATGAATGGTGGGTAGATTGAGTACCGCACCCTCGTTGACGGTCTGATCGCTGATAGACGTAATCAGTGTTGGGGCGACATTGTCCACTGCGATCGTGGTCGCTGCATACGCGGCAGTTCCGTTTCCGGTAACGGTGGCTGTTACATACTGCGCAGAATCGCCGTTCCCGTAGACGTGAGTCGCCGAAAATGAACCGTTCGAGACCGACTTAGAAGTCGTGGTCCCATCGCCCCAATCAATGTAGAGCGAATCGGATTGGCTGGCATCCGAGTAAGTACCGGTGAGTGTGACGATCTCTGCTTCATCCACCGTCGGAGATGAGAGATTCAAATCGGCAGCAAGCAGGATCTTCGGTTCCAGAGCTTGGCATTGAAAGCTTCGGCGACGACGACGCCTCCGCCAGCTGGCTTCCCAAACCCAACATGGCACGAGTTCGACGCCACGACTCGATTGGAAGACGCATTAGACGCCCCTATGAGATGTAGGCAAATCAAATTGCCTTCGACCCCCAAACTGTCCCGCGAGTGTTGTGATTAAGAATTGATTTCACCACTCGCACTGGATCGCAAGTCTGTCGAGTTCAGTATGCGTTTGCAACCCTTTTATGGAGATTCCGAGAATTCCTTAGCGCTCAATCTCGTTGGCGACAAGCTGGAACAGTTGATTCTGATCGCATTCGCCGCAATGACTTGGTACGATCCACGGCAACGCTTTCGTGCTCCGTAACGTGGGGGGGCAAAGTGCCTCGATGCTTGGGAGACATTGAGGGTCAACTGGCGCAAGGGACAGGAATCAACTCAATGGACATCCCGTCGCTTTACGCAGAGGCACTCGCCCTGCAGAAATCAGGCAAGGTCCAAGACGCTGTAGAAATCTATCGGACGATTCTGAATGCGGACGAGCGTCATGCAGATGCCCTGCACTTCCTGGGAGTCGGTTGCCTGCAGCTCCGTGACGCACGGGCGGCGATCGAGCATATCCAGCAAGCGATCGAGATCGACAGTACGAAAGCCGCTTACTACAACAATCTTGGCTTGGCCTACCAGGCTGTGGGCGACAGGGCTAAGGCAACCCAGTGCTTTGCCTCGGCGATTGGCAAACAGGCCGATAACGTGGCCGCTCACAACAACATCGCTGTGGTTGCTCACGAGTTGGGTCGCAAGGACGAGGCGGACGAGCATTTCCGGAAGGCAGACCGCCTGCGGGCGGATCAATCCAACGAGTTGATTCGACAGGGGCGCGAACGGCTGGCTCGCAAGGACGTCGAGGGAGCGCTCAAGATCTTTTCACAGGTTGCCGATCGCCATCCAGACTCCGCTCCTGCTCATCTGAACTTGGGCATCGCGTATCAAGCGAAGCGGGAATATGACAAGGCCGAGGTCCACTTTCGAAGAGCACTCGAACTCCAACCCGAGCACGTGGATGCAATGAACGGCTTAGGAGCCGCACTTACCAGGCAAGGGCAGGCACCTGAGGCCGAAGCACTGCTCCGCCAGGCCCGAGACCTTCGACCCAATCAAGCCAGCGTGCGCAGTAATCTCGCGGTAGCGATGATGGAGCAAGGGCAGTTCGCCGAGGCAGAGTCCGAGTGCCTTCAGGCAATTGAACTCGATGCGGACAACGGTGCGGCGGCGGCCAACCTTGGTACGCTCTATATCCGCATGGGACGACTGCAGGACGGCCTGAAAGCCTTAGAGAATGTCCTTCGAACACAACCTGATCTGGCCGACGCTCGCTGGAATCGGGCGCTCGCTCTGTTGGCCCTGGGGCGCTACGATGAAGGATGGTTGGAGTACGAATGGCGATGGACACGGGGAATTCCCAAGCCACGTTCGATTCCCCGCCCGCGATGGGATGGCCGGTCACTGGACGGTAAGAAGGTATTGGTGCATGCCGAACAAGGGGTGGGAGATACCATTCAGTTTCTGCGGTTTGCGCAAACGATTGCAGCACAAGGAGCCGAGATTCTCTTGGCCTGTCAGCCAAAACTTCTTCCGCTGCTCGGTTTGCAACCTTATCTCCATCAAGTCGTCGAATACAAGAATCAGTTGCCCCCCTTTGATCTGCATACGCCGCTGCTCAGCATGCCGGGAATCTTGGGCACGACGGTGGACACCATCCCAACGAGCATTCCCTACCTTACCGTTGATAGCCAACTTGAAGCGGCCTGGAAGACAAGGTTGCAGCAGATTGATGGCCTGAAGGTGGGCATCGTCTGGCAAGGAAACCCGCAGTTCGCGACCGACGCTCTCCGCAGTATTCCACTGAGATATTTTGCGCCCCTCGGCAAACTCTCGCAGGTCCGGTTGATCTCGCTACAGGCTCAGCATGGCACCGAACAAATCGAAGAGCTAGCGGGCGAACTGGATCTGATGACGTTTCCTGACTTGGATACCGAGTCCGGCGCGTTCATGGATACGGCGGCGATCCTCAAGTCGCTGGACTTGGTGATCTGTTCGGACACCTCCATCGCGCATCTGGCCGGAGCGATTGGCACTCCAGTGTGGCTTGCTGTATCGCATGCTCCCGACTGGCGGTGGCTCGTCGATCGGTCGGACTCGCCTTGGTATCCTACAATGCGGATCTTTCGCCAACAGACGCCCGGCGATTGGCAAGCGGTGTTTACCGAGATTCGCGGTGCCTTGGAACAACACGTGGCAAACCGGTCGGTCGATACGCCGACGTCCTGATCCCCGGCAGCGTTTTCGTTCATTCGCAGTTAAACTTTGAGGGGGCGATGAGTTCACCAGCAAACCCGACAGCGGCCGCAGGCTCATTGCCCGACGAAGTCTATGCGCAGATCGGCGGACTTCTCAATGCGAACCGGACGGCCGAGGCGGAGACACTTGCTCGGCGCACGTTGGCTGAGCATCCGAGCGATCTCCGCCTGCAGCATGATTTGGCGATCGTGCTCGCCAAACAGCAGAAGTTCCCTGAAGCGCAGAAACTGCTTCAGCACGTGACCGGGGAGCTACCCCAGTGGGCGGAAGCGACCATCAACCTGGGAAAACTGTATCAAGACACCGGGCAGTTGCCGCAGGCGGAAGCGTGCTGTCGCCGGGTCGTCCAATTGGAGCCCGAGTCCGCAGCGGCGCTCACACGGCTAGGGCATGTCCTGCGGCGGCGAGACATGCACGACGAAAGTCTCGCGGTGCTGGATCAGGCTTTGGCGCTCAATCCAAAGTTTGTGGACGCGCTTTATGAAAAAGCGCTCACGCTGAGCGACATGACCCGTTCGGATGAAGCGAAACAGGTCTACGAAACCTTGCTCACAGTCGTGCCGGATCATTATGGAGCGATCAACAACCTGGGCGTGCTGTGCGAATCGCGAGGCAACTTCGAGGAAGCCGCGCAGCATCTGCGGCGTGCGACCGAACTGCGTCCCAAACTGCCGGACGGCTTCAACAACCTTGGCGTGGTACTGGCCGCGCAGACGCGGCATGCCGAGGCGATTGATTGCTATCGTCGCGCTTTGCAACTGACACCCCACGCGCCGTCGGTGCTGAGCAATTTGGGGAACGCCCTGCGCAGTGAAGGGCATTTGGACGAAGCCGTACTGCGTCTGCGCGAAGCGATTCGGCTCCGGCCTGATTATGCCGAAGCGTACAACAACCTGGCGATCGTGCATGTGCAACGGGGCGAGCATGCGGAGGCCATGGAGTGCTACGACCAGGCGGTTTTTCTGCGTCCGAATTATCCTGAGGCTCGCATGAACCGGGCCTTGGACTGGTTGGCCCAGGGAGAGTTCGAGCGTGGTTGGGTGGAATACGAATGGCGGTGGAAGCACCGTGGGATTCGAGTCCGCAACTATCCACGTCCACGTTGGGACGGGTCGGATCCTACAGGGCGCCGCCTGTTTGTGTACTACGAGCAAGGTTTTGGGGACACGTTCCAGTTCGCGCGCTACATGCCCATCCTCGCCAAGATGGGGGCCCGTGTGATCTTGGAAGTTCCCAAGCCATTGGTCAAGATCTTGCAGAACTGCCCAGGCGTGGAAACCGTTGTCGCTGCTACCGACCGCGAGATCCCCGATTTCGATCTGCATGTGCCGCTGATGGCCGTGCCCGGCTTGCTCAATACGAAGCTGGAAACGATTCCCGCCAATATTCCCTATCTCTTCGCCGATGACGAACTCATCGAGCAGTGGCGCGATCGCTTGCCCTCGGACGGACTGCGCGTGGGCATCGCCTGGCAAGGCAACCCCGAGTATCGAGGAGACCGTCAGCGCTCGGTCCCACTGCGGCATTTTGAAGTGCTGGGCCAAATCGAAGGGGTGAAATTCATTGCCCTACAAAAGGGTTTCGGCATCGAACAGGTTGACGAGCTGGCGGACAAACTTTCGATCGATGTGTTTCCCGAGATGGATACCACGGCCGGCGCGTTCATGGATACCGCGGCGATCATGAAGAACCTTGATCTCGTGATTACTTCCGACACGGCGATTCCGCACTTGGCCGGGGCGCTGGGCGTGCCGGTCTGGATGGCGACTCCTGCGGCCGCCGATTGGCGCTGGCTGCACGACCGTGAAGATTCTCCTTGGTATCCCACAATGCGAATCTTTCGCCAGCAGGGGAGCTTGGATTGGCAGCCGGTCTTCGAGAAAATCGCTGTTGAACTACGAGCCCGGATGGCGAGCGTGCGGAGCAGCGCTCAGGCTCCCACCGACGAGCAGCGACAGCAGGCCCGCGAGCTTGAACAGCAAGGTAACGCGCAGACCAACGGTGGTTCTCTGGACGAAGCAGCAGCCAGTTTCCAAAATGCCGTGGACTTGGATCCACAACTTACTTCCGCGCGGCACAACCTGGGCGTGATCGAAGCTCGCCGTGGACGCTTGGATCAGGCGATGGTCAACTTCCGCCGAGCCATCGAACTGAAACCCGACTTTGTGGATGCGTATGCCAACCTGGGGCTGGCGTTCTTGGAGAAGGGTCAAATTGACGAATCGATCTCCCACCTCCGGCGAGCCTTGCAGTTGGGACCCAACTCTCCTGAAACGCACAATAACCTGGGTGTCGCGCTGCTTGAGAGGCAACAGCCGGAAGCAGCCATTTCCAGCTTCGAGCAGGCACTCAAGATCCGCCCCGATTACCCCGAAGCGCATGTGAACTGCGCAAGGGGGTTGCTAACCGTTGGGCAGTTTGACGAAGGATGGCGCGAGTTTGAATGGCGGTCGCTCTGCTCAGGATCGCAGCCTCGCCGCTTCGACCAACCACGCTGGATGGGCTTGCCCGCCCCCGAAAGCACGGTCCTGCTGCATGCCGAACACGGAATCTGCGACACGCTGCAAATGGTCCGGTATGCCGAACTCGTCAAGCAGCGCGTAGGACGGGTGATCCTACAGTGCCAAGCGGAACTCGTACCGATCCTTAAAAAGTGCCCGCACATCGACGAGGTGATCGCCGATCACCAGCCGCCCCCTTCGTGCAACTACCAGGTGCCGCTGCTGAGTCTACCCGGCTTGTTTCGCACCTCGCTCGGTTCCATCCCGCGCAAGGTTCCCTACCTGCGCGTGGAAGAGCAACTTGCCGACCATTGGCAGCAGCGCCTCAGCCATTTCCAGGGTCTCAAAGTAGGCATCGCCTGGCAGGGCAATCCGCGCGATATCGGGGACGCTGCCCGCTCGCTGCCGCTGGCAGAATTCCATCCGCTGGGATTCGTCCCGAACGTGAGTTTCATCAGCTTGCAGCAAGGGCAGGGAACCGAGCAACTGGCTGCGGCTGGACGTCGATTGTCGGTCGTGGATTTGGGGCCTGACACAGACGCGCAGCACGGGTTCTTAGTCGACACGGCAGCGATTCTCGGCAATCTCGACTTGGTCATCACTTGCGATTCCCACATTGCGCATCTGGCAGGTGCCTTGGGTGTGCCGGTCTGGGTGGTGCTAGGAACCTCGCCCGACTACCGCTGGATGCTGCACCGGGACGATTCGCCCTGGTACCCCAGCCTGCGGCTGTTTCGCCGGGCTGTTCACGGGAGCTGGCAAACCGTGATGCAGGAGGTGGCAAGCGCCCTTGCCGAGTTCTGTGGGCAAGCTGTCCCAAGGAGGAACCGGGAAATCTTTAGTGATTCGGCCGCTGCCCGCAGTTCGTACGAACAAGGCCGGCAGCAGTGTGAAGCGGGCAACTTGGCGGATGCTGTCCGTTTGTTCCGCAGTGCGCTGTCCGTCGATCCTCAGTTGGCCCGTGCCCATCACGACTTGGGAGTCGCACTAGCGCAGCAAGGCAACCTTGAAGAGGGGAGTCGACACTTGCAGCAGGCGCTTGCCCTCGATGACCGGATCCCCGAAGGACCCGAGAACCTGGCTCGCGCCCTGCTCGCGCAGAAGAATTTTGAGCAAGCGGCCAACGTGGCCCGCACTGGTTTGGAGAAGGGGGCTCGTTCGCCAGGCTTGTATTTCATCTTAGGTTCCGCGCAGTCGGCGCTCGGCGATCCCAAACAGGCAGTCGACTCGTTTCTGGCAGCACTGGAACTGAATCCGAAATTTGGCGCAGCGCAGCAGGAACTCGGGAGCGCGCTGCGGCTTCAGGGTAAGTTCAATGACGCGATTACTGCCTACGAGCAAGCCTTGGAACTCAACGGAGAGAGTGCCGATCTGCTCAACAACCTGGGCCTAACCTATGCGCAGCAAGAGCACGCCGACCGGGCAGAAGCCTGTTATCGCCAGGCTTTAGATCTTGATAGCGAGCATGTCGAAGCCTGGAACAACCTGGGGGTTACGCTGGCCGACGCGCACGATCTGGCGGGAGCCGAAACGGCTCTCCGCCGTGTTGTCTACTACCGCCCCACCTGGCCGGAAGCGCATCGGAACTTGGCGATTGTGCTGCTGCTCGAAGGCAAGCTCGCCGAAGGTTGGGAAGAATACGAGTGGCGCTGGCGGAGCGATGACAATCGCAGCCGTCCTTGGCCCGCCAAGCCCTGGTCTGGCAACCGCCTGGACGGTGCCCGCCTGCTGCTATTCGCCGAGCAAGGACTCGGAGATACGATCCAGTTCATTCGCTACGTCCGGCTCCTAGAAGAACAGGGAGCGAACGTGTACGTGCAAGGCCAGCTAGCGCTTGAGCCCCTTCTGAGCCAGTGCGCCGGCGTCACGAACTGGATTGAGAGCGGCCAACAACTTCCCGAAATCGACGGGGCTGTGCCGATGCTGAGTGTACCTCGCTTGCTGGCGACGACACTCGAAAGTGTTCCGGCCAATGTGCCGTACATCCAGCCCGATCCTGAGTTGGTCCAAGTGTGGTCCAAGAAACTTCCCGCCGCGCCACTACGCATCGGGATCGCCTGGCAGGGGAGTCCGACGTACGCCGGGGATGCGGCCCGCTCGATCCCGCTTGAATACTTCGCGCCGCTCGCCGCGATTGATGGCGTACAGCTCATCAGCTTGCAGAAAGGTCTCGGGACCGAGCAAATCGCGGCGCTTGCGGAACCCTTCTCGCTGACCGTATTCGAAGATCTCGACGAGCGGGGCGCATTCATGGACACGGCGGCCATCATGGCGGGGCTCGATCTGATTGTTACTTCCGATTCAGCGGTGGCCCATCTAGCCGGTGCCATGGGAGCGAAGGTCTGGATGCCACTGGGTCGCAAGAACGATTGGCGCTGGCTCCGCGAACGGACTGATTGCCCTTGGTATCCGACCATGCGACTGTTTCGTCAACCGGCACTCGGCGAGTGGACCGGCGTCTTTCAAACCATTTGCCAGGAGATCCAGCAAACATGGCCGGACAGAACTCAAACGACGTAGCCTTGATGGTCGAAATCTCAGCTGGGGAATTGGTCGATAAGATCACGATCCTCGAAATTAAGTCCGAACGGATCTCAGACACCGCGAAACTTCAAAATGTGCGGACGGAACTTGCGGCCCTGTCCAGCGTTCGCGACGCGGGTCTTGCTCGCAGTGATGAACTCGATACGCTGACCGCTCAGCTTCGCGAGGTCAACGAAAAGCTGTGGGATATCGAGGACGAGATTCGCCGCTGCGAGGCGAGCCAGCAGTTTGGCGAACCGTTCGTCAGGCTCGCACGTTCGGTCTACTACACCAACGACGAACGGGCACGCCTCAAGCGGGCCATCAACACACACGTCGGCTCGCACTTCGTCGAAGAAAAAGAGTATCTGCCGTACGATCAACCAGCTGAGTAAGCGTCACACACATCGTGAGCCTGGATGTCCGTTCAAGAACTTGTCGTCACCTGCAGCAAGACCCCTCGCAAGAAAGCGATTGTGGTCAGCCACGAACGGTCCGGTACGCATTTTCTGATGAATTCGCTGGCAGCCAACTTTGGATATCTGGCGATCCCTTGGGTAAACTTTGATTTTGAGCTGGGGCTCAACTTTTATTCGCCCCGACACCTGCGAGGCTTCTTTGAGAAGATGCATGATGAATCCGTGCTCAACATCGTCAAGTCGCATCACGGTTTCGAGTTCTACGCGGACTACATGGAATACATGCTCGAACAGTTCCATGTGTTCTATGTCTACCGCAGCCCTCTGGATGTGATGGCCAGCTACTGGCGGCTGATCAGTTCTCTCGACTGGGACGAAGGTCCGCGAGCCAGTTCACCTGGCGAATTCATGCGTGCCGCTCCCTACGGTGGCATGCTCCGCTACCAGAAGCGGCAAGCGGAGACCGTCCTCGACCGCTGGCGGCAGCACGTCAGCGGCTGGATGCTTGAGCTTCCTGAGCTCGTCCGTGACCGGGTCATCTACGTTCGCTACGACCAGCTCGACAGCCAGTTCGCTAGCACGGTGACCGATCTAGCCGCGCGAATCGACCATCCCCTCGCCAAGGCTCGCCGTCCCCGACGTGATCACAACGTCGTGGTCCCTACTGTTAGTTCGGAACCGAATCAGACGGCAGGATTCACCGAAGAAGACGAACAGTTCGTTCAGGAAAGGGCGGGTGAACTTCTTGCGACGCTGGGGCTACGTGCCACGGCGAAACCACATGGTTCAAAGAAGGTACGTCGAAATGGATAAGCCCACGTTCGACGATAACCGGCGGATGGTTGCCCGCTTGGACCGACCCAAGTTCACCGCCTGTCGAGACGATTCGCACCAAATTCTGCAGTGTGTGATCGCCTACAACGCGCATGGTGGATTCTGCATTCCGCTGGCTTCCCGCCATCGTCATGCTGCTCAGTTGATCCTGGCAGGCGAGATCCACGAACCGGGGACCATTCAGTTCATTTCCGCCAACTGCGGCGACGGAGACATTGTTCATGCAGGGACGTATTTTGGAGACTTCTTGCCGGCCCTCTCCCGCAGTTGTGCCACTGGCAGCATGATCTGGGCCTTTGAGCCCAACCGAGAAAATCATCGTTGTGCGCAGATCACCACGCAGATCAACGGTCTTGAGAACATTACCCTCACCCATGCCGGTTTGGGGCATCGCCCCGAAGAAGTGGATCTCGCCGTCTCCGACTTTGACGGCAAGCCACTTGGCGGAGCCAGTAGAGTGATTCACGAGTCCGACGCACCTGGCACCAGCAACCTCACCAGGGAGCGTGTGCAGATACTGACCATTGATGACATCATCCCGGCCGACCGCGACGTATCTGTGATCCACTTGGATGTCGAAGGTTGCGAACAATCTGCGTTGGCAGGCGCCTTGAAGACCATTGGGCGCTGCCGACCCATCATCATCGTAGAGACGCTTCCCAGCGACGATTGGTTAGCAGATTGCCTGTTTCCGCTGGGCTACGAGATTCGCCAACGGGTGCATGGCAACGCGATTCTGACGAGCGAACCGCATGCGTGAAGAAGAAGTGAGATTTCTCAGGGAAATGTCGGGGATTGTGCGCTTCCGCAAGCCAAACGTCAGGAGTAATTCAGGCTCATTGAAAGTCTCGCGGATCCCCCGACCGCTCGATGATCTGCCGCTGGATTTCTTTGAGCGTATGAAGCAAGTCGGTGTCGGAAACTTCTTTTTTCCGGTAGGTGAAACGAACGGTTGCAAACTTCGTGGCGAACTTGCGGTAGGTAACTGGAGCCCCTGGTCTGGCGGGTGCGTTCTTGGCCTTGCGGACACGCTGCACAATGCGTTCGGTGTCCTCGGCGGAGAGTCTGTCTCGAATCACTCGCTGGAGAACCACGCCTTGTTGCTGGGGATTGAGTCTGCCCAGCGAATACAGGTGTCGTTTGCTGACGCGGCCACTGGTATCGTCGCGCGCAACCTTCTGCACGGCAGGTTCCAGTTCCAAGATCGTCAAAATCCGGCTGATTTCTCCCGCGGACTTTCCGGTCCTCTCGGCCAGCTGCCGCTGCGTGTACTGATTGGCATCCCGCAAGATTGCCAGTGAATCGGCAAGCTCGAATGGGTTGAGGTCGCTCCGCTGCCAGTTCTCCACAAGTTGTTCTAGGAGAATCTCATCCGCTTTGGGACGTTTCACCCAGCACGGGATTTCGGCAAGTCCTGCCGCTCCCGCTGCGGTATATCGGCATTCTCCTGAAATAATGCGGTACCGATCGACCTCCTCCACGTAGCGGACGGTCACCGGCTGCAAGATCCCCAGTTCTCGCACCGACTGCGTCAGTTCCTTCAAGTATCCGGGGTTGATCTTCTTACGTGGCTGGTCGGGATCGGGTTCCACGCGGTCGATGGCAATCTGAAAGGCACCCGACAGGGCGCGTTCGTCCTGTGGCTGGACCAAAGGTGTTTTCCCCTTCGCTACGAAGCAGCGGCTGCTGCGGGCTCCCGAACGTTCGCTCGGCGGCCGCGGCCGCCGCTGCGGTCGTCCCTTTCCGCGCGGGCAAGGACTTCGTCGAAGAGTTCTCTGGCGATTCCGGCTTCATCGCTGGAGGGTGCGTGCCTGGTGATGGGGATTCGATCGGTGACACTCTTCTCGAACTGTGCCAGATCAGGCACAACTGTGTCAAAAGCTTCCGGGCCGAAATGCTTTTGGAGTTGCTTCAAGTAGCTCTGCTGGTAGCGCCTCGCACGCTTGAACCGGGAGACCAGATAGCCCAAAAGCTTGAGCTCTGGGTTATGCCGATTCTGCACGTGCCGGACAGCCTCGGTGACCTGCATAATGCCCTGGGCACCCCAGTCCGCAGCTTCCATGGGAATCACCACACCATCGCTCGCACAAAGGGCGGAATAGCTCACCAGTGAGAGCCGCGGCGGGCAGTCGATCACGACCAGATCGTAGCTGTCGCGGATGGGGGACAGCGCATCGCGGAGCGAAAACTGCAAGTCCGCCTGTTCCCAATCCTGTTGGTCGGAAATGTCTAGCGGCGCCAAGGCCGGTCCGCAGGGGATCAGGTCGATACAGTCATGCTCTGTGGATCGGATGAGAGCTCCAAGATCCGGTTCACCGGCCGGATCAAACAGTCCCTCCACGCCTGGCACTGTGGGCTCGCTTAGAAACGATGAGGTCAGATTCCCCTGTGTGTCAGTATCCACAAGCAGCGTGCGCATCCGCCGCTCCTGAGCGACGGATGCGATCAACCAAGCGGTGTGAGTTTTGCCGACGCCACCTTTCAGGTTAAGAATGGTGATCAAAGTCGCAGGTGCCATAACGCCCAAGATCGTAGCACTGAAGCACGGCGCTCGTCGAGTGAATGCCGTTCGCTGCTGGGAAGCAGTCCGCTCACGCCGTCAATAATCCGAGGGCAGGAGTGCCGTGATTGCCGAATCCTCGATAAACCACTGCGCTTCGGGCTTGCCGATATCCTGGAAGACTTGCAGATAATCGAGCCCCTTTTGACGTAACGCCACATCGTGCAGAACCCGAAGGCACGCGACGATCGTTTCTTGCGTGTACATCTCAATCGCGGCCGGGGTCGCAACCAAAGGCAAGTTTGGCCCCGGCTGAAAGAAGTGGCACGACTCGGATGAATCGAAAGGTATCTCTTGTTGCTTGAGGATGGGAGGCATGGAAGTGGGGGGAAGTGAACGTATCTCGAAGAGCCCGATGAATGTTAGCAGAAGGTTTTTGGTTAGCGTTTCTCGGAACGCCAACAGGTCCAGCACAGTGTGCCGTCCTTCCCTCCGCACCGGTAGCACTCGTGCGAATCGTACTCGCGACCTTCGCGCACCAGCGCCCCGGAGTGCCATGTGAACACATCGAACACGGATGGTGCACCGTCCCAGACGACGCTCATCAGCTTGCCCCAATAACCAGGGCCGCCAGTCATGTAGTTGTCGTACACCGCGACGAAGGCGGACCGAGTGACCCCAACTGCTTCGTCGTGTTCGATCTCGAAATGTGTCATGAGCCACTTCGCTAACTCGGCGACTTCTGGCTCAGTGGGTGTTCGTGGTGTCTGTGCCTGGGAGATTTGGAAATTGGACATGACATGAGATGGAAGAGAATAGATTGCAAGGGCTTCGTCAGATGAATTCCATCGACTTGGATAGAGCCCCGATCGTGGGACCGGGGCTCAGGATGCCTGAAGCGCCCCCTACTGTTCAATGGGCGGTTCAGCAGAAAGTGTCTCACGCTGGAGATCCGTGCCGGTTTCGCCGAGTAGCCGATCAACACCACTCCAGAGTTCACGAATCTGTTTCGGCGAGGTTGCCAGCCAGATCGTATCTAAGAGCTGCTCTTTCTCGCGACGGAGATCAACGATTCGCTTGCCGCGTTCCTCCTTTCCGAGGAGTTCTTCTTCGTGAACGAACTTTCGCTGCTCGATAGCGTCTTCAACTTGCTTCTGCAGCATATAGCGTGTGCTTCTTTCGTAGTCCTCGGGGCGACCTCCGTCGAGCATCGCGCCGATCTGCTTGTACAAGCGAACCAGTTCGCGCTGCTGCCGCTTTTCACGACGCTTGTTCAGTTCGATCTTTTCCATCAACTCGGAGACACCGAGTGAGATCAGGGCTGCGTTGTGGGCTTCGGTGCGAATGCCTTGCATGAAAGCAGGATCTTCGGATTCAATTTGGCTGATACGGCGGTCAATCCGCTGTTCAATACGGTTCTTCCAGTGTTCTTTTTCAGTGACGGTGAGTGACATGGGAATAGGGTGGAATGAATGCAAAAAACGCCTCGACATGGAATCGAGGTCGCGGGGATTTCGAGAAACTGAGTGACAGTACCGTAGTTGGGCGGTGCGCGAGCGGCATACATGTGAAATTGGGGAATGGATCAAAACCGACCGGAGACGGGCTCGCGGTCGTTGAATTCCCCCACCTGAAGCCAAGGAGGAGCTCCCGCAGGGAAGCTCCTTGGCGAGGGTGTACCATGCGAAGAACCGCGAGCCTTACTCCATCAAATCCATGGCCTTGGCCTTGGCAAATCATCGGTTAGCGGCCAGACAATGGTGACAGCCGACGTGCGGTACAATCGCGATCCGTGCGGACGTTCATCCACATCTGAGGTGGACCCCAATAGTTGGACAGCAAACCGTTTGGTTTAAGGTGTAGTGGTTGGCGTTAGCGGCCCGCCGGCCTCCCAAAGGCCTAGGCGCGGCCGAGTGCTTCACCCCCGCGCTGGGTGCCGTTTGATTTTCCCCCTTCCGCCGAAACGGGTGAGGCTTTGTTGATGCGTCGTTCTCATGTTGAGCTTCCGTAGACTTCGGCAGGTGTGCGGTAGCCTAAGGCTTGATGCATTCGCTCGTGGCAATAGAAGCGGAAGTAGTCGGCCAGTGACGACTCCGCTTCCCAGCCGTCGGCATATTCCTTTCGATAGACCTCTTCGTACTTCACCGTTCGCCAGAGCCGCTCGATGAACACGTTGTCCAGCGCCCGGCCGCGGCCGTCCATGCTGATCGCCACGCCGCACGCTTCGAGGCGAGACGTGAATACTGTCGCAGTGAACTGGCTGCCTTGGTCGCTGTTGAAGATCTCCGGCCGGCTCCGCGATAACGCCTCGTCGAGTGCTTCCAAACAAAACTTTCCGCTGAGCGTGTTCGACAGTCGCCACGCTAATACGTATCGGCTGAACCAGTCCATCACCGCCACCAGGTACAGAAATCCGTGCCGCATCGGCAGGTAGGTGATGACCGTGCTCCACACGTGGTTGGGATGCGTGATCGGCAAATTCCGCAGCAAATACGGGTAAATCTTGTGTCCCGCCCCCGGTCGCGTGGTGCGGCGGCGAGGGTACATGGCCTCGATGCCCATCTTCCGCATCAAGCGTTGTACACGTTTGCGATTGACGCCTAGCTCCAACGCGATCTTGCGGCTGCCGAAGAACGGACGCTGCAAATACAACGCGTCGATCCGGCGCATCAATGCCAGGTTCTCGGCCGTTTCGCCTTGCGGCTGGTAGTAACATGAACTGCGCGACAGCCCCACGAGTTGGCACTGCCGGGCGACGCTCAAGTTTGGATGGTCGTGCTCGATCCATCGTCGTTTCTCCTCAGGCGAGCTCGGCAGATTTTTTTTCAACCACTCGACCTCCACCTTTAGGCGGCCGATTTGAGCAAATATCTCATCTTCCTCCACCGCGGCTTCCTGCTGGCGCCGCCGGCCATCTTCGAAGAGCGAAGCAGCCTGATCCAACAGCTGCTTCTTCCAAGCGGTCACCTGGCTCGCATGCACAGCAAACTTGGACGCCAACTCCGCCGTCGTCTTGTCACCCTTCGCCGCCGCCAAAGCCACCTTGGCCTTGAACGCCGGGCTGAACACCCTCCGCTTCCTTCCCATCACTGGAACTCCTACCTGGGTCGTTGTTGGTGTATTTTACACCTTATTGACCTGTCCAGTTTTTGGGGTCCATTACAATCGTGGGACGAAAGTCATCCGTTTTGACGTGAATCCCAAATGGGCAACTTAAGATCGCGTAACGGTCGATTGTTTGCGTTGAATTACATCTGGCTAGGAAACTTGAGTGCAAGCCACGGTACAAGCCAGAAGGCATTGAGATGCGCCATGAAGCCATGATTGAGTGGGCGAGATAACTCCGCTGATACTGCCGCGCCCGTTTAAATCGGGAGACAAGGTACCCCAAGAGCTTAAGGTCTGGGTTACGCCGGTTCTGCACAAGTCGCACTGCTTGGGTAACCTGCATGATTCCCTGGGCACCCCAGTCGGCCGCTTCCATCGGAATCACGACTCCCTCGCTCGCACGGAGTGCAGCGTAGCTCGCCAGCGATAGCCGCGGAGGACAGTTGATGACGACAAGATCGTACTGATCACGAATTGGCAGCAGCGCATCGCGGATTGAGAACTGCAAGTCCGCCTGTTCCCAGTCCTGCTCGTTGGATACGTCCAGTGGTGCCAAGGCGGGGCCACAAGGGATTAGATCGATGAACTTGTGAGGCGTGGACTGGACATGCTCAGCAAGATCAGGTTCGCCGGTCGGATCGAAAAGGTGTTCTACACCCGGGGCGGCGTCAGTCAGAAAGGAAGATGTGAGGTTGCCCTGCGTGTCCGTGTCGACAAGCAGGGTTCGAACCCGCCGCTCTTCGGCGACCGACGCCATCAACCAGGCAGTGTGCGTCTTGCCGACGCCTCCGTGAGGTTGAGGATCGTGATCACTCGAGCATGCATGGCACAATGGAACGTAGCATTGAAGCGGGCCGCTAGTCGAGAAGCGAAAAGCCGAAGTCTTTGCTTTTGGCGAAAACTGGTTGAGGAGTCTTAGGCAAAGTCGTACGATCGAAGGGGTGTGACGCTAATCGGAATGCCTGACTAGGAGTAGATCAATGCCAGCCGTGGTGTGGACGGACGCATCTGAAGTGGAGAGTACTTCAGGCGATACAGACCTATCGGCACGATGGAAGAAGATTGGACCAGTTGTGCTCGACGTTTTGTCGGATTGGACGCAGTGCGATGGAGTGATCCTTCGCACCGAGGCGAGCAACGCTCAGTACCTACTGCTAGAGGGTTACAAGCTTCGCGACGATTTACAACACGCCGTGCCTGAGAAGAAGAGTTTGCGATTCTGGAACGGAAATGCATTTAATACCTGCTTCGTCCAACATTACGAGGACGGAAGCTTGGCAGCTTTGTCTGGGCGAGAACAAGAGTCGTTTAGTGAACATGAGGAGCGATTCCTAACCGCTGTCCACTGGCGAGGGTCATTTCCGATAGTGATCAATGAGGGACATCAAAGATTGGCAATCTTAGTGTCATTCGAGACGGATCGACCTGCCTGGCTAACTAGGGAGCAAATGAGCATCTCCTGGATGGCAGCGCAGCTAACAGTCGATAAAGAAGCAAGGTCCAATGATGCGGACGGAGCGAGTGGCTCGTTCGTTCAGGCAAGCCGAAATCTATCAACACTCATTGAATTAGAATCTCGCGAGAACAAGCTTTCGGCATTGCTTCGAATCCTTTCTTCGGGAAGAGGACTTGGTTGGCACCGAGTCTGGCTGTTTAAGCGAGATGGAGCGTCACTTTCGTGTCAAACGTGCTGCGGCGGAGTAACCCTGGAGGAATGGGGGAATGGGGCTGCTTTCGCGTCGAGCAATTTGATCGACTTAACAGATGAAATCGCTCATGATGTCATTGAGCAGCCGCGACAATACGATAGCCTCAATCAAGTTTGTGTTTTGGATAATGCGTTTGTCGTTGAACAAGACTGGTTTGATTTGGGCATCCAGGGAAACCTTGAAGAGTTGCTGTTCTTAACTCCAATGGAACTAACGAACTCCGACGGCCATGTGAATTGGTTGAGTTGCCTGAATTCCCTGGCGACGTCACGTAGCCTGGCTTTTGAGAGCGACGAACGCACTTTTCATTGTTCGTTTCGCTTGGATGGTGACGAGTATCTTGCGGTGATGACGTGGAGTGGCGGACAATCCGTGGAGGCTGCACCGCGCATTGTGGAAACTGGGGCGATCCTGGCTGTGGCAAGTGAACTCTCATCGGCCCAATCAGTAGGCGATCCCGAGCAAGATGAGACATCGGAGCTTCTACGTGGCATGTTGTCGTGGTTGGGAGTGCCCAGTGTTTCCCGGGAGGAATTTGAACGGGCAAAGATTCGCAGAGCGCGGTTGAGGTTTGAACAGTCCGACGAGTATAGAAGGCAGCTCGGTGACCAAATGGCGGCGGCAAAAGCAAGGCGGGACCAAGATGATCTTGCACGGGGCCGTGACGGCTGACATTCGAGGTCTCGTTGGCAGGAGCTCTTTGAGGATTGCAGGATGGATTCAACATCCAAGGACAAGTTTTCAACTTTGATTCTAGAAACAGCCGAGTGGTGGGCAGGCCATTGGAACGCTCACCATTCAAGTAGTCGGATTGCCGCAAAGATGGAAGGCGGCGCAGATCGCCTTGATGAACTCGCCATGGCCTATGGTTTGGAAATCCTGGATTATTCGGCCTTGGGGAAATGGCGGCGTTTGGAGAAAAGGGCAGCAGCGCTTATCGCAGAGTTGCGATTCGGAATTTTCACGGATCAGAAAGCCGCGATTCAGGCTGCCGTCAATGTCGCGGCCAACGTGCTTTACGAATTGAATTTTCGACCAACACGGAATTCTGACTGGGGAACTTTTCAAGCAGAACTGGCGGCGTTGTTGGGGAAACCGCAAACCAGTTTCAAGCACGTGCGAAAGTGCATTCGGCGACACTTAGACCGACCTGCGAATGTGTACTTAGGCGGCCGGTCGGAAACGCCGTAGAAGTTCATCTCGATACATGAGTCGAGCTGACTCATAGCCGGAGGAAACCCGGCGGACGAAGTCTCTTCGTACGTTGTCCGACATCGAGTTGATTCTTGATTCAAACTCATGTCTCGGAATCGACGGGACTTCTTTGGCAATGCTCCTCCGTGCTTCAGGACAGACTGTGACTCGCAGCATCGCGGCGCGACTCGCTTCAACATACTCGCAATACGCCGAGTACAATTCATCGATACCAAGAATCAGCTGCTGTCGTTGGCGCACGTCCAGTTCCTTTTCGCGACGCTTTGAATCATCCATGACGGGGCGAACCATATCAGGCAACCGTGAGACAGGCCAGCCAGAACCGAGGAAATTGCACATTTGCGTAACCCTGAATGCTATGACTGCAACGAGTCGTTTTCTCGCGATTCCTGTAAACAGACGTTCAGTAGTGAACAGTTTATACTACGTGCGATACGAACCAACGGTTCGTTCGGCGACTCGGGACAGATTCCCGGGAGGGGTGAATCTGCGGTCAGAAATCCCTCGAAGTAAGTGGCAAATGGGGATCGATTGAACGCGCAACTCTCTGATGAATAATCGCTTGCGGCACCCGATGCAGCGACCGCAGTGAAGCTGTGGGGGCTCAAGAACGTACGCTTCCCGAGTGAGTTCGGTAGACTTCAAACCTCCAGGCCGCGAGGGGCACGATGAATTTTTCTTGGAGACCTGACTCTCTGCTGATTACCGGTGATCGGGAACACGCTGCGCAGCGACGCTTGCTCGCAGGTTGGACCGTGACTTGGCACACGAATCTCCCGGCTATCATGGGCGTGTGGATCGGTTCTACGCCGTGCGGTCGCCAGAGTTTCAGCAGGTCTGGCATCAAGTACGTCGCCCTACAGGCCGTGATTGGCTGCTGGCAGGGAGTCAAGCGAAAGACGTGACATTGGGTCTACAGACAATTTCCGAACCTCCAGAAATTCGGCGATCGGCTCGTCCGGCGGATCATGCACCTATATTATCGCTGGAACTTGATCGCAGAAGCCTCGAACAACTCGTTTGGCTCGAAGCCGGGCTGTCCATCTCTGTCTGCGAGGCGACAGCTACTCCCCCAGCATCAACACCCCAGAAGACCTAAAACGCTGGCAAGAATTGCGGCCCCAATTGGGCTCGCCTTGGAATCAAGTGCAAGCCACGGTACATGCGGCCATCGCGATCAAACGCAAGTCATTTCCAGCAAGCGAGTTGCGGATTACAGGCCTTTGACTCGAAATCAGGTGCCGGGTAACCGGTTGAGGGTTCGAGCCCCTTGCCCTCCGCTCTCTCTAAACTACGACCACGTCAAGAGTTGCGTGGGTTTATTTTTGCGCTAGCAGACGAGAAATCAGGCGATTTTGGCCCGTTCGTGTAGCCACAATGTAGCCATTCTCGAATGTCCGAGAGGCTGGACGGTGGTGGATGGCAGCGAACTCTGGTGGACGCCTACAGGGCACACGTCCGCGAACGTCAGTGGATCGTTGTGGACGCAGCGGGACGTGGGTAACGTGGTTCGGCTCAAATCGCTGAGACCGACGTACCGACGCATTTTGTCAGCGGGAGCATGCGGTGTACTTTGCCGAAATGGACATCGCACAAATGTACCGCTGGCTTCGCAAAATGACACTCCGTTGAACGATCAGCAGACGCCATTCCTGAACGGACCGTTGCACTAGCGGAGATTGGTGGACGCGAGCAGCCAAGCGATCTTGCCTACGTCACACCTTTAGACTCGCAACATGCGTTGGAGCGAATACGACCGGCCGCCTGAACAGCGACTACGCGTTAGTACCTGGGGACGGGAATCCGAGGCCCTGTCGCGCATGATTTTCTTCGGTGAGATCTCCCTGCGACAGGCGGTCGCTTCTTTCCTTGAACATTATCACGGCGAGCGAAACCACCAAGGACTGGGCAATGAGCTGATCGAGCCCAGCGATGAAGTCGGTCAGATTGCGGGCAAGATCGAGTGCCGAGAGCGGCTTGGTGGAATGTTACGGTACTACTACCGCGACGCTGCTTGATCGCACCGCTTCATCCCGTCAATCACACGAGGGGCCTGCGCGCCGACCGCCAACTCAGCCCGAGTTTCTGGCACACCTTGCCAACCTCGGTCGAAATTCTGAGCTGTGAAGCCATTCAAAACCAAGTTAGTTGCCAAAGAACTTTGCCGTCGGCGGAATATTTTCACCCTACGTGAACCGCGTAAGGTCAGAATATTGAGCCGACCGACAAGTGTGGACTATGCTTGGAGTTACAGAGGCTTCGAATACCTCGAATTCGGCCGACCAGCCGCTCTTCATTGATGCAATTTTCTGCTGGTTCACCTCGACCAGCGCCATGGCAGTGGGCAGTGGGATATTCCATGAGCTTCGTACTTCAACCTTGGCAGTTGCTGTTCGCCATTCTCTCGGGTTGGATTCACCACCGGCAGCAACAGATCATCGAGTTCCAGAACGATCAGATCCAGTCCCTGCTCAAACAGTTGGGCAAGAAACGCATCATTCTGACAGACGACCAGCGGCGGATCTTGGCCGTCAAAGGCAAGGCTCTGGGCCGCAAGTTCAGCGATGAAATCGCGGCGGCGACCAATGGACTGGCCAAGAGCGAATTGTATCGACTGAATTTGATAACTGCGCGAAGACAATTCGGCGCCTTCTTTACCGATGAGGAGACGGCGAGATTCGCGGCAGCAAGGCTATTTAGTCTTTGAGATTATCTTCGTCAGCGTTCACCCACGAAATCGCCCCTGGATCTTGAGTTGTACGGTCTATCTGGGTGACCAAGTCCTCTAATGGCATACTCACTAATATCTGACCGGGCTTGTTGCCGCGAATGATATTTGTGCTTATCTTACCGCCACCTCGCCCCTCGATTCGCACCCCTCCATCCCGGTTGTTCTCGACCACATTCCCTTCGATCGATGGTGTGGTGCCGTTGCCGATGAATATTCCGCCCCAATCGTTCTCGCGAATTTGGCACCCGACGACGACGCCTTCACCAGAGCCTTGGAAACTAATGCCGTCCTGCCCCGACTCGGCGATCATGCAAGAGGACATGGAGCAATACGCTTCGACAAGAGCTCCGAACAGCCCGTTCTTTAGAAATGTAGTATCTGAGATTTCGGCCCGTGCAGACTGCTTCACCCATATACCATTTGTCTGGTTCCTCGTAATCGTACATCCGCGCGCCAATAGCTCACCTCCCCTGATCTCGGCTCCGGACAAACCGTTGGAGCTGATTTCAGAGTCCGAGACTCTCAATACTGAAGAGGAAGCAAGAATCCCACAATGTCGGCAATTGTGGATGACACACAAGGCCAAGCCTACTACCGCCTCGGCCACTACATCCACGCCATGACATTCATTTAAATAGAATTCGTCGGATTCTGATTTCACTTCGCACTTCTCGGCAACACGGAGGCCGTCCTCAGCGTTCCTGAAGACTCGGTTTCTCCGCATGACGATGCTACTCATTGTTTGTACGTCAAATCCATGCGCACCATTATCGGAGACTCTATTCTTCTCGTATGTCCCCATGCCGCCAGAAAACACAATCACGCCGTCGGAATCGTTTGAGCGAATATCGTTGTCTTGCACAACCGGAGACGCGCCGCTGACAACGTGAAGTCCGGACATGCTGTTTGAAAACACCTCATTATTCGCGACAGTACCTGAACTATTGTGTTCAAAGCGTAGGCCCTGGCCATTGTTACATATGACGTTTCGAGTGATCTCTACATCACTATTCGTGGTGACTTCGATTCCAATGAGCGGGCAGGCTTCAATTCGACAACGCTTGATCACGCCAAACGCATGATTCCGGACGTCGATGCCGATGGAGCAGTCTTCGACGATGCATTCAGTCATAAGGAGTTGACCCCGGTCGACCAATACTCCGACGTTTGCGTGCTCGCGGATTTCGCAGCCGTCAACAGAAGTCTTGGCGTGGAACGCAACTATTATACCGTGTGCACCACCAGACAGTATTGTATTCTTCAATTTCACACTGCATTCGGTCAGTGCTTTGAGGCATGAATGTGTATCAGCGGCGTGAATTGTGCAGTCGCGAAACGAAACAGATCCTCGGTCAACGGTGACAACGTCTTTAGACACACCGCGGAATGTTATTCCGTGGACACTACAGTCGGCACTCACTCGCAGCGTACCGCGAATCTCAACACCGGCGTTTCCGTCCGCAGGGCGCAGCTCAACGGGGCGATCAATATGGACGTCCTCATCGTATACGCCACTGCTCAGGGCCATTACAGACTCGGGAGGCGACGCTTGGAGTGCTTCGGTCAGTGATAAGAAATGGCAGTCGTGGCCTGAACCAATTGTGACCGTTTGAGGACCAGGGACGGGACTACGCACGTTATCAGCAAGAGATGCTGCGGAGCCGCTTGTATCATCCTTTGATTCGGTTTCTGCGATTACGAAATCGCCGGATTGTTGCCCAAATAGGAATGGCACAGGGACGCTTGGCTGTGGAAGACGATTGTGTTCGAACGCTTTGGTCCTAAGCATCGATACGAGCGATGAAGAAGTTACTTGCTCGTTTACCTCAATAACACTCTTGATTCCGTTCGCAAGAAAACTGCCCTTGTACTCGTCGAATTCTCTCGCTCGCTCGAAACGATCACTGGCAAAGAGGATTTGATTCGTGTTGCTAGCGATCAATTCATCGACTCGCACTTGATCGAACGTGCGCACACCTTTTGCTGCACCTGCGTGGCAGCAATCCAAGATGAGTAGCTTGTGACGTGCCTGACATAAATCCAACGCGTCTTGCAGCCACCGCACGTGAAACGATGTAAACGGGATATAGTCGATATCCGTGGTGTCCCACAACAAGTACAACTTGCCGCCCTCGAGGGCACCGTGGCCTGCGAAATAGACAAGAAGAGAATCATCGACATCGCACTCCGCAGCTGACGAGAGGATGTCAGAGTGAATTTGGTGAACGGTTTGGCCGGAAGGTGGCGTGCGGACGTGAAAGCAGCACTTGTCGCTCGACAGCAGTTTAGCTAATGAGTTGACATCTTCATCAGCGTACTGGAGTCTGGGCAATCCCGCTGGACCGTTGGATCCGAACAAGTAAGCCCGCATTATTCACCACGCGGTTTTTCAAGGTGCTGCGGGCGGCTGGGATTGCTGGTTGGGGATTGGCGAGTTGAATGAGCGCAGACCGCCCCCTTTCCCCCAGGGGCAGCGGTTGGTGATGGGAAGAGTTGGTGTGGTGTCAGTCGCGAGGAACGTACGCTAGGTGCGCGTGCGGAGGTGGGGGAACCCATTCGCGATGACGAGCACCGCGCTGCGCTTGCCAGTTGCCAGGCAAGCGGAGTTGGCTGATCCGCGCGGCGACGATGCTCCAAAGAGCCGAAAGACCTTGCTCGATGTGGAGCCACAAGCGGCGCGAGTGCTTGACCACGCGGCCGCCTGCCCGCAGCACGGTGCGTTGAAATCGGTGCAGGTCCCAGCAGCCGCCTAACTCGTCTTCCAGTTCGTTGCGGAGCATCGTGGCCAGGTTGAAAGCCAGCAAGGCCAGCAGCAGCGTGACTTCGTTGTCGACAAATCCGCGCGACGAAAGATGTGGGCCGATCGCCTCATTGAATTCTCCTAGGCGATCTTCGAACGTGCCGCGCCGGCGATAGTGGGCCAACACGTCTTCGCCGCTGCGCAGCGTGCGTGGCCAGTTGGTCACCAGGAAGAAGTAACGCGGCAGCAAGTTGAGTTGCCCGGTGCGTGAATCAGGCTGATCGACCACCACCAGAATCAACCGCTGCGAGTGCTGCCAACTTTCGGCGCGATAGCTTCCGAGTTCGATGACTTTCTCATAACCGCCGCGCGGCGGACGACCTGGGGGCCTTTGAAGATGCGGTTCGACCAAGCGATCCAGAACCGGATTCTTCCTCAAACGCCCGCAAAAACGCACTTTTTGATCGCTCAGGTCATCCAGCACCGCACCGATGGTGAAGCCAGCGTCCAACCGCAGGTCGAAGCTCCTCGCCATCTGGCGAGCATGCTCCACCACGCGTCGCATGAAACGTCGCGACCCTTGCGCGGTGTGCACCTGGCCTTGCCGCAGCGTGGCGTGGATGAAGCCGTTGCTGAGCCGATGGCCACGCATCGTGCTGTCGTAGTCTCCTTCAACGGAGAAGCTGGCCACCTGCGGATAGTACATGACCTCACGCACGTGGCCGTTGTAACCGGCGCCGTGTTGCTCGCCGTGAACTCGCACGGCAAAGCTGTCGATGTCGACCGTCGCGCGGTTGACGGCCCGACCTCTGGCACCGCGCGTGCTCCGCAGATGGCGATGAGTCCAATCGAACAGCGCGTGCCGCACCGCCTCGCGGTTTTGGGGAGCCTTGGCCAGCCAGGCGAGCAACCGCGACTGCGTCGGCTGGCTGGCTAGTCGTTCTTCGAGAACGCCTTGGCCCGGTCGGTCCCAGGCGGCCATTCGTAGAGCCGGGTCGTGGGCCAGGCGGTCCAAGTCGTCCTGGTTCTCCTCGCCCATCGCGAGTGCGTACATCCGCTCCCGCAGCAGTTCGACGGCCGTATAGCGAATCCGATTGGGATCGCGCGCGGATCAACCAGCTGCGAGGCCAGAGATTCCACCAGCCCAAGCTTGTGATCCAGCTCCCGCAGGAGCACCGCTCCGGCATGCGAAGTGATCCGCTGCTGCGAAGTTTCCACCTTCACCGACCGATTGAACTCCGGCTCAAACAGAGTACCCTGAGCTTCACCCATTGCGTGATCCTTCCGCGTCCAAGGGACCTTTCCATCTACCCTATGAAACCCAGGAAATCACGCAATGGTTTCAAAAATCTTCTACCGGCGCGGTGAATAATCCGGGGTAAGCATGCTTCGTCGCGCTCACTGTTGCTCCCTCCTAATTTTGTCACCACTGCGCACATTAAATTCAAATCCAAGAAACGAAACGGACGTATGTTTCTCGGTGTCTCTCGTGGGAAGCTCACGACGGATGCTCTTCTCAACCCATGTCATTCGAGCTTTGCCTTCGTAGTCGGTCAGCGGATTGCCCGCGTCGTCGGTTTCGGCTACCAATTCCCGCTCCGTCATTTCAATCGATTCCATTGCTGGTTCGCGCAAAGCATTGATGATTTCTGCTACAGCGTTCCCGACCGCCACGGCGGCCACTCCGACTGCGAGAATTATCAATTCAGCTGAACGCGTCCCCTTGTTGTCTTCAGTGCGAACTGGATTTGGGGCCTCAGTGCGTACGACATCGAGTCTTTTCGACTTGAGTTCCCGGACTAAGTCAACGCCGTTGTCGCCAAGCAACTGCTCGATTTCTGGCGAGAATGTAAGTAGGATGTTTGTGTCCATAGTCGAACGTGCCTTTCGTAGACTGCAAAATCTTTTGGTGACTGATCGCATCTGATGAGGTCGATCCGGAAGTTTGAATCATTATTGCACAATTCCACACTCCAAGGTCAATGGCACGATACCAAAAGGTGCCGAAATTGAGTGGTCTAGACGCTTGAGTTTGCCCAAATTTGAGCCGAGGACGCGGAACGGAACAAACTGGCCCCTGCCGTATTCGTCACTCGAACGATACACGCGGCGGTTGCATCATCCTCACTCAGTTGCAGCGCGGGCGAAGTCGCGTTGGTCTTTCCGATCTCTGAGTATATGGCAAGTCGCTAGCCTCGATCGGTGCGACTAACATTGATAGCCCCCAAGAGTCTCGTCCCAACCTGCTTCGGCTTCATCGTCGTACGCAGTTTATCGTCTCCGGTCGACGGCTTTTCGATTTCTTTTAGCTTCAAGGCAGACTGAACTATCGGAAGTGGTGGAGAGAGAAATGCCCGCGGCATCCCGCCATATGAATGCCGCGGGCAATCGTTACCCACAGTTACCTGTGGGGACCCGCCGAGCGAACCGCTACCCGAAGTCGCTGCCGAATACGTTGTCGGCGACGCTTGTGCCGGGAGACGAATCCGCTACGCCGCTTGGAATTAAAGGGGCGACTCATACAGCACCTCAAAAAAGTGCTGCGGAGTACCCGCCCTTCAAGCCAACCTGCACACGACTGCCCAAACCCATATCCACGCTTGAATGAGCGGGCCTCGGGCTCGAACCGACGACCACGAACGTCCCGCTACTGATAGCGGGCATCCGCAGCTTGGCGGCAATCATGTGCGACTAGCTGTGATCTTATCTTGTTGCTCCCTGGAGGCAAGAGAAATTGGTTCGAGAATTCGTGGGTGGGTGCATACCTCGGTTCAGGCTCGACAGAAGGGGCCGCCCTTCGCGAGTTCCCCGTTCAGACAAGAAGAAGTCCCGGCAAGGTCCAATCGAGAAGAGATGGTGACAGCAGTCCTTCCAGGGAACCATTGGGATGCAACTCCAAAGAATCTTCAACCACGTCAGCAGATAGTTTCTTGTCCGCGGGAGATTGGCCGGATCTGTTCGGAGTTGGAGTTGCAACGCCGAATTCAAGGTCTCGTGCCATTCCGGGATCTCAGCAACCGCCTGGGCCCGTCCAAGGGTGTTGAGGATCCAGACACGAGTGCGGGGATGCAAGGTTGGTGGTGTGCGACGGATTTGCGAGGCCCAACTTCCGAGCAGCTGACAAACTTCCGAAAACGCATGAGCATCCATCAGCGAAGCTGCGTACTCCAAATCAACGTTCGCCTGGTCGTTCAAATCCAACAACTCGACGTCTTGCTGTAAGCCGGCCCGTATTGAACGAATTGCGATCTTACCGGCTGCAGGAGGCAGACGGTAAGATCGTGCGTTGAACTTTGTCGCCGTTGCGACTTGTGTGCATCGCTAATTTTAGTCGTCGCTGGCTACCTGCGGCAAGCGTTTAGCCGCTACCGGAGGTCGCGTACCAAGGCGGACAAGCCGGCGAGTCCATGATTTCAGACCAGGGGCGTTTGTCGCGAGATCCTTGCGGAATCATCTGGCCACCGCATCGGGGACAACAGCTTGCACCAAGGCTCTCCGCTTGATCCGCTGGCTCTTCAAAAGGACCGAAGTCGCACGCATCGGGCGACCATGGGGCTTCGATCGCGTCGAGTTGTTTGCCACATTGCTCCAGATACACCTCTCGACGCGGATTGCTCCAGCCACCGTACGATCGAACGCAAAGTTCAGTTCGGGAGTGGGAGAACGAAGAAAGCTAAGGCAAAGACTGCGGGACGTATTCCGCGAGTCTCCCGGCTGATGGCGCTGGCGATTCGGTTCGAGCAGTTGATTCGCGACGGTGTGGTCGCCGACCAGGCGGAACTGGCGAGCCTGGGCCACGTGACGCGAGCACGGTTGACGCAGATAATGAATCTGTTGTGCCTGGCGCCGGACATCCAGGAGGCGATTCTCTTCCTGCCGCTGGTCGAGCGAGGCAGGGACGCGGTGACGGAGCGGGAGCTCAGGCCGATTGCGGCACTGGCGGATTGGAGGAAGCAAAGGAGGGAGTGGGAGAGACTGAGCAGAGCCTCGATTCGCTAACCTGAGTGTGTATATTAATTGGGTTTCTTCCGAAGAATTCGTGGGTGCAAAGGCTAAGAAACGTCGTGCTAGCTTACGTTTCCCCGAGAGTTATTGACTCGAAAACGGGTTTTGGGACAGAGGCTAGTACAAAGTCCCAGTCGAGGTTGTTGGAGGCGTTCAAGCGGCTACACTGAATGCTCCGACTTGTTGACAGAATCCGGCAAAACCTAAGGCAACAGAATTAGGCTTGCGACAACTATGGCAGAGACTTGGGAATTCGCGTTCCTAATCCCACATGTGGGATTTAGAGATCCAATCGAGCATGGAACGCTCGCCTTGGTGCCGCACGATGATCCACGACTATTGGCTTTAGCTGAGGGGGCCTTTGGTGTCAGGCAACTTCTTACACAATTCACGGACCAGTTCGGCGAGGAGATCTATCCGTCGGCCCTGCTGCTCACGACTAACCGGCCGACCACCGTGGACTATTACGCTGTTACGAGTTTCCGAAACTGCGTTGCTATCACGAGCATCATTGATGCATGGATAAAGGTTTTGACTGGCGGAAACGCTGGATATCCCCTTTGGTCGGATTATTTCGACTTCTACCCTTTCACCGTCGACACTGATGGTGACCTTTCAGCAAGAAGCGTCGCCAGCCGTGAAATCAATCGGCCGAAAGACTTCAAAGGGCAGAAGACGCCTTATCTTCCTACGCTTTCCGCACAGGCATGTGGGATGGATTCGCAGATCCTGGCGAGACTCTGGTCGCGGTGGGACCGGTTTTTCACAAACAACGTGCAGGAGCGAGCGACCCGTATTTTGTTTCGCTCGCTGGAAGTGGCCTATCAGGCGATGCGAGTACCTGCATCAGGCAGCCGTGCGCCAACCATCCATGAGGTTGGAGTGGGTGTGTCCCTCTGGGTAAGCGCGTTCGAGATCCTTGCCCACCCGTGGCGAGCAAATTCTAGTCTGGCCACCGTTCTCGACTTGCTGGAAAAACCCGTATGGACCAATCGCGCCTTGGCGGCGAAACGATATAGGGTGCACTATCGCAACAAACCGCGGCAGATAAATTACGTCCAACACCTTTACCGTAAACTTTATTCCGCTCGGTGCGACTACTTACACGGCAATCCAGTCACCGCGCGGAACCTATTTCCTGATCGTCAGCAGAAAGGACCGACCCTGCTACACATTGCTCCGCTAGTCTTCCGTGCCGCCCTTGATGGTCACCTCCCCTTTCCAAAGGGATCAGGGGGCCAGAGCAAAGAAGAAAAACTACAAGACGCATTCACTGAGTTGTTTAAGCACGGTAGGTACGAGCGTGCCCTGGTTGCCTGCCGAAACATCAAACCAGGAGTCGCTTCGTGATTCGTTAATAACAACCTTGCTGGCAGCAGTGTTAGGCTGACAGCCTCCTAACCCCTCCCTTTGATCCCGAGCGCTTACACTTTTCAACTGCCCTGCGCCTTTTATAGTATTCGGCTGCCGTTTCCATGCTGCCCGTGGCCAGTCACTCGATCATCGCCAGCTTATACGCGAGATGCTGATTGGGGCACAGACTTGCTACCTTCCATTGTCGTTCGCATGATGAAATCGCCAATGCAGCGATCGTTAGGCTGGTTCCGTCAGATACTCGGCCACGGCTTCTGCGATGGCATTTCGAAGTTGGCGAAATGCATAACCGTTATACGGTTTTGCGTAGAGCGCAGTTGCTGGATGTGGCATGTGCGCGACCGGCGCAGGCAACTTCTCTTCGGACTGCATGTCTCCCAGCGCACTACGTGCGTGGTATCCGACGGCCATGACAACCTTGGGCCTGCACAGCCTAATGAATTCCCGGAGCCGCTGGCGACAAGTGGTAATCGCCTCGATAGGCGGTGGGATGCGGTCGGTGACGATCACCAGCGTGGGGTTGGTCATCTCCGCCGCCCGGGCCAGCGTGCCGGCAAGCATGAGCATCGTCAGGCTCTTGCCCGATCCCTGCGTGTGCCACACCACACCGCCGGGCCTGCCGTTGTATTTCTCCTTCGTCGCCGGCGTCGTCTGGGCTGCTATCACCCGTGCCCGCGTCTTGCGCACCGCACGGAATTGGTGATAGCCCGCTACCTTCTTGACGATGTTTCCGCGCTCGTCCTCTTCGAACGCCACGCACGACCGCAGGTAGTCCAGCAGCGCCGCGGGGTTGAGCAGTTCGCGGATCAGCGCCTCCAGGGTCGGCTCGCCTCCCGTTTCCGGCCGCCACGGCATGAAGCGTTGCCGTCCGCTCGTAATCCTACCATCCCGCGCTCAAGCCCGCAGCGTGTTCTATGGCACGGCCAGGGTCGTTGGCCGATTCCACCGTCATCACGTAGTTGGTGCGTTCAGTCAAGTGATCCTCGATGGCCGTCAGCAGCAACGCTTCGGTCCGAGTGGCTTCCATGTAGCGCTCGCCGAACTGCTTCCACACGAGGGCCAAGTCCGTGTCATAGTCTCTGACAATCTCCTTGATCTGCACCTGCTGCTGCTGGGACAGCGTCAACTGCATCAGACATTTCGGAATTGCAGCACTCTTTGACGTAGACTCCGGACGCGTTGTGGTTGTCGGTTTCACGGGTTGTTACGCAAAGGCGACAGCACATGTGAGGATGCCGGCTGCCAAGGCCAGGGTTCCGACCGAGAAATTGCGATAACTCATCATGATCGATTTTCCATTCTGGAATTGTTTCGTGTCCACTGAGGCGATGCGCCTCCGTGCTTCATCAACCTAGGTAATAAATTGCGTTGCTTGTTCTTCAGATCCTTTTCTGTTTGGGGTTGGGCGTTACCGGCGCCGGCTGCAGTTGACCCCAGACATGGGAGTTCCCTGCACGATCTCTGTTCGAATTGCGTTGGCGCCATTTGGTGAGTTGGGCCTTGTAGTGGTTCCAGAGGTTCGTAAGCCAATTCATATTGAGTCCTATAGGGTGCAGTCTCTTCACGGCCGCTTTCATACAGCGATTTTGTGCTTGGTTTGCGTGTTGAGGCCGTAAGGTCGTAATTGCGTGGGTTGGCGTGCCTTCAGATAGGCGTCGAATGTGGGCTTCCAGGTGCCGCTGAGCAAGGGCACGCGGAGGCTCAAGATTGCGGCGGCGCCGTCGTGACTCCAACGCATGCCCGAGAGCTTTAGTCGTTGCGTGAAGATCGTTTTGCAGGCTGCTTCTGTGACGCCGCTGCCCAGTGGAATGTGCCGGCGTGCGTACTCATGATATCGCATGAACTGCGTCCGCTTCTGAAGATAACGATATGCCTTCCAAAAGTCCTTCTCCGCCGTAGGCTTCCACTTTCGGCGATGGAAGTGGCTGGCCGCCGAATGCAACACGCGACTGGGACCGCTGGGCCGTTTGAGGTTCTTCAGCATGCGAATCGCCCAACTGTACGCCGCTTGCGTATCCTTGCCAAACAAGAGCGAGGACATCGTCCAGACACGCTCGGCCACGTGGTAGTAGTCCACCACCCGTTGCCAACTCAAAGGCTTGCCGGTCCGCGGATGCAGCATGCGACGCAAGGTCTCTTCGTAGTAGTTGCTTTCGTTGCCGCCTGAATCAGCCACGTAGGCCAACTGAGGAAGTGGGCCTTGCCATCGCTCGAGGAGTTCTGTCAACAGCGAGGTCAGCATCCTGCTCATGGTGGCTTGGCCCAACTCCGGCGGGTGAGCCAAATAGACCGTGATCAGCCGCTTGCCGGACCGATCGTAGACGCTCACGGTGGCCGCCGTGGCAACTTCATAGAAGCTGTAACGATACTCTCGCAGCGTGATTCCATCTCGCCCAACGGCCAGCACCGGCTTCCGCCCTCCGCGACTTTCCTGGGCGATTTGCAAAGCTTCCAACAACGCCTGAACTTGATGGACTTGGCGAAACTCGGCCATGCCGCGACTCAGTTCTTTGGTCAGCAACCGCAACCGCTCGACTCCCATCGCCACACCATGCTCGGCGCGAAGCGTTTGTAACACGCGCTTTTGACTGGCACCGGCTGCGGCCATCTGGCGACCGAGCCAATCGGTCAAGCCTGGCGTCACTCCCTCGGTCAAACCCAACAGCATCTCGAGCGGGAAGATCGATCCTTCGGTACGTTCCCAACTTCGATACCCTAGCCGCCACAGCACGATGGTTCCAAACAACGTGGCGACATGCGCGTTGCGTGTCTTCTTGGTTCGGCGGCGATACCCGCTGGACTCGAACCAAAGGTCTTGGGGAAGTGCCTCAGGCGAATCTGGTTCGAGCGCGTTCAAAGTGGCTTGTATCACGAGACGCCCGAGTTCACGAACCAGCACGACCAGCGCCTGTTCAAACCGCAGCACCCCGCTTGGGCTCAGCGCCTCGCCGAGCAACCCAGCCAGCAGCGTGATGAACTGCGGTCGTACGCATTGCCACGCTTGATCGACGATTCGCTCCGCGACCATTTCTCGTTGATGTGCCGTTGCGGTCGACAGTCCCCAAGCCGTAAGATGATCCATTGAGGCGTCCTTGCCAGGTGAGTTTAGGCTGTACCAACTCAAATTCTCCCCAAGGACGCCTCATCTATAAACCCCAATTGCCCCTGAGCACTCCCAGCCCCAATCCGCGACATCAACCCGCGAATCCCAGGGAATCTTGGCCGCACGGAGATCGCACCCGTCCTATAACGATCGAATGAAGTGTCAGTGGCGTCACAAAGCTGTCTTATCCGCATCGGTCTCCGGATTCACATGCATGCCGTCGTCGTCGGCGCGCTCCGAGGCATCGCGGGCACTGTTGGCGTCTGACGATGCGAGTTTTGTTAGCAGATACACCTGCACCATGGCTCCGGTGGTAAACGCATGAACTACGGTTCCCGTTGCGGTTTCGATTTCCGCGGCTGCTTCACGGACATCTCGGCCCGTGATTCGCTTGATTTCTTGGCGCATTTCGTCGGTGGTGTTCGCGAAGAGTTGTCGATGGAACTCCTGCACCTGCGCAGCCCCTTCAGGGCTCTCGGCCAATGCCCTCTCGGCGGGCGTCAATGCGCCATGCATGGTTACGACCAGGGTGTCCTCGCTGAGGACTACGGTCACTGCTTTGGGAACGTGGCCTGTTCTCTGCTGCTGCAGCGCACTGGCCACGGCGGCCAGCTGCTGGGCAACGGTCATCTCAGGCTTCGGCATCAGCTGATCTCTTTCGGCCGCCCCAGAGCGTTGCCAGGGAGCAAGCATAAAAAAAGCCGACGTAGCGGAACTCCGATGGGAGCTCCCGCTACGTCGGCTTACTGGCTATCCGGCCCCCCGTCATCACGGGTTGCCGTGTATCTCGTCGTCCGACGACATGAATCGATGTAATTGAGTTGACGTCCGAAGGGACTGAGCCCAACGAACCGCGGGTATTTGGTTCAAATCCCCAAGAAGAACGTATTGGCGCCCCACCACACTCCCAAAAAAAAACCGACAAGGGAAAGTGCCCTGAGGCAGTTTCTCTTGTCGGTTTACTTCCTACCGGGCACTTGGCTGAACCAAGTCACCCTTTATCCGGTCACCCGAAAAGAATGTGTTGCGAGGTTCCTCTTGCAACCACCACTTTGATCGTACGACATCGCCAAGGGGTAAACAAGGTGCACAGCGCGGAATTCCATCTTGGGGGCTCGACAGCTGAGGCAACGATGACGTGGAATCGGCACGACGTGCAATTTGAATTCGCCTCGTGTACCATCTGGATGGTGAAGTGACTCACGACCTCTGCTACAGTTCCTGGAAAATGCAATGAAAACTCAGGGTGAAATTGAGGCCGCAGTCTGCGAAGGAATAGCGCGTTTTGAGCAGGAATACATGGGGCGGGGCCCCAAGGACATCCATGCCTACCTGTTGGGCGAGCTATTGGTGGTTCGCTTAGAAGGGGTCTTGACAGCTGCCGAGCAGCACCTGGTCAAGTCGATGCCACCGGACAAGGGGCGAGACCTGCTGAAACAAGTCCGAACCCAATTGATCGAAACGGCAAGGCCTGTTCTGGAAGCTATGATTCAGGAAATTACGGGCGCTACCCCGCTCACCTTGCACCAGGACATCAGCACCGCAACTGGCGAAGAAATCATTGCCTTTACCCTCAAGAGCGTTCCTAGCTTTCGGGAATCAAAGAAGCGATAATCCGTTGCCTCGCCCTTGTTTAATCAGCCTGAGGGCATAAAATTACTGCGTGGTGAGGAAGTGTCTCACCTCCGTTCGGCCGACTAGATGAATGGCAACCTGGCACCTCCAGGGGGCTGGTTAGAAAGTAAACCGATGTGGCGGAATACCTGCACGTATTCCGCCACATTGGTTTTTTTTTGCGCTTCAAACGAAAGTGGCCGTGGCTGCGGTGGCGACTTGTCGAAGGAAAACCCAATGGAAAACACGATTCTTTTGATTACCGCAATGGCTGAACAATGCAGAAGCCTGATCCTGGAATCAGGTCCCGCTGACCTTGGCCTTCCGAAAGCACTCCAGCCGAAGCACCTCCTGTGGATGTGCAAACAGATTGAAGAGCATGCAAACAACGGGCCTGCTACCAAATTGCATCGTTGGATCGGGTTCGTTCAAGGCGCCATGCTGGCAAATCGAATGGTCGACCTAGACGGGTTAAAAGCGATGTTCGACCAAGCTAAAGCTGCGCACGCAGACACCAACGCAGAGTTCGACGATATGACAGATCATCTCGATCCGACCAATGATTTCGAGTTTGACATTGGCGGAGAGAGTTAGACAATCCCGAGATGTTCCAAACAGAACAAGGAGCAACGGCCTTGAGAAACCAAACCGAATCTACAGATGCGCAACGGCAGTATGCGACAGCGTACGCCGCACACTATACCGAACACGATTTACCTTCGGCATTGCGGCTCTACAAGCAAGTCATGGCATCGCACCCTAGTGATCCAGAAGCGGAATACTCTCGTGAACAGATTCAAAATATCGTCAAAGCGGTCGTTCCCAAGCAGGAACTGCTGGATGCTCAAATGGAACTGGCAGTGATTCACTTTGAACACGTCGCATAGTGTGATGCAGCGCAGATTGCTGTCGCCTGACTTGCTTCGGAGTTGCCCATTTGGAAAAGCGAGCGTGATGCGATGAAAGCGATTGGTTTGGTCGAAACGAAGGGCTTGGTCGGTTTGGTGGCTGCGACCGACGCCATGGTCAAAGCCGCGAACGTCCAACTTGTGAAGCGCATCGAAATTGGCGGCGGTCTGGTGACGGTGGTCGTCAGCGGCGACGTGGGCAGTGTGCGTGCGGCCGTCGAAGCCGGCGCACGCGTAGCCGAGCAAGTGGGTGAACTGGTAGGAAGCCATGTGATCGCAAACCCTGCAGAAGGCATGGTCGAGGCTTTCCTGTCGTAACCCACTCCGCGAAAGAAGCAAGTGATTAGACAATCCCTCACGTGGTTCTGGCAGAGAGGAATCCTCTCCACGTTTCTCGCTGGTCTGTTTGCCTTGCTCCCGATCGCGATCACCTTCGGCATCATGGCCTGGGCTGGAGGCTTGCTCAAGGAGTGGCTTGGTCCGCAAAGCTTCGTGGGGCAGGCACTGTCTCAACTGGGACTTCGCTTTGTCACCGATCCGACCGTGGCGTCCGTTCTAAGTTGGGTCGCCGTCCTGCTGGCCATCTGGCTTTTGGGCGTGCTGCTCAAATCGGTCGGGAAGAAGAGGATTGAAAAAGCGTTTCACGCAGCGATGGAACGGGTTCCGCTGGTCAACATTCTCTATGGACCGGTGGCCCAGGTCGTCGACATGCTCCAGCGCGACCCAACCGACAAGTTGCAGGGCATCCTCCACCGCAACATGCAGGTACGCCGAGGTAATGCTCACGTTGGCATGCCCAACCGCATCCCAATTGCGATTGAAATTGGAGACCGCCTCCTGCTGCTCGTGGGACATATCTGACACATTTTCGTCAACAAGAAGAGGTAAGCACTGATCGATCAATTATTGTCCGCTTTGAGGCTTGACGGTGTAGTTCCATTTCGGCAATAGATCATGGAACGTGAAGGTCGAGCGAATCGTTTCTTTCATGGCGTCCGTTGCGTTGCGGCCGGTCTCGTAGATTCTCTTGATGACGTTGACGGTGGTTTTCAGTCCGGTGGATGTGGAGGCTTTTCTCATCAGTGCGACCGCCGTCTGGAGCGTATCAAACAGCATGCCAGTGCAGACGCGGCTGATGTGCGGAAAGAAACGTCGTTCGATTGGATTGTACTTCGAACAATAACTTGGATAGTGGGCGACGCGAATCTCGACTCCGATTTCATTCACGACGGCTTGAAGATCGTGTTTGAAGATATACTTCGTCGCCGAATTGCTGCCGCCACCATCGGCCAGCAACAAGATCGACTCCGCGTCTGGGTAACACTGACGGCCGATTCGATTCCAGTACCATCGAAAACTGTCGCAGGCGAACTCGGTGGTGTCGTGCGACAAGCCGATGTTGATGTGGCCGCGATTGCGAACCGGGTCATAAATCCCATGTGGAATGATGACGCCGTCGGCCCAGCTTGGAAAGTCGTGATCCAACGCTTCGAAAGGCCGGCTGCAACGGACGCGGCCCTGACGGAAGAGTTGGCCCTGAAACTCTTTCGACTTGGTATCCACCGAAAAACAGGGATTTCCCGCCGACAGGTAATCCTCAATAAGCCCGGCGATGTTCCGAAATTGTGCGTCTCGATCGGGCGACTGCCCACCGGCCTTCGCTTTGCGGATTTTTCGCAAACGAAGGTCTTGCTGGTCCAGCCAGGAGCGAATGGTGTCGTCACAGGCAGGCGTGCCCAACGTTTCGAGTTCCTGTTCAATCCGCGTCGGAGTCAAGTCCGTGAAGACGATTTGCGAATCATCCGGGTCGCCGCCCGTTCGCGTTTGCATGAGCGACTTCAGGTTTGCTTCGACGTCCGAGCCGGGTGCGATGTTTTTTTCCGACCCGCTCCCGGCCGGCGCACGCGACCCGCGGCTGGATCTTCGTCCAGCGAATCGAGTTCCTGGATGCCGCGCCGGATCGTTCTCGTCGAGCACCCCAAAATTCTCGCCACGTACGCGATGCCTCCGTGTCCCAGCCGTTGAGCTTCGACAGCCGCGTACCGTCTTTGGTCTTTTTCGGACAACGTCTTGAAGAAACTCAGCATGCGAGTCTTGGTCATTTCGTCAATCCACTCAGTCGTCGCGCTTGCCATCCTTGGCCTCCTCGTAGAAAAAGTACCACCAGATGGATATTATCTGTGACGACGCTTCTTCGTCAAAGACCAGCTTGTCAAACCTGACAATTATTCATCGAACGATGCTAAGCCGATGAAATGGATTGGGACCAAAAACTTGGGCCTGCTCTTGCTGGCCATCTGGCTGATCGCCACCGGCGTGTTGGTGTTCGTCCATCTGGACTTCATCTGGACCGCGCCGATTATGGCCGCGCTTGCGATCGCTGCCGGTGTGTTGCTCCTGTTGGGGCGCTAGAACTTGGGAACTTGGTGGGTGGCCAATCAGAATTGTTGAGAAAGTCATGATCCAGGCGACCGAAACGACACGTTGGTTTGGTTCTCCAGTCACAACGTGGGTCAGCGAGCAACTTCCCGCATGACATCGCCAAGGTGCCCGAAGAGCCGGAGTCAGCTTGAGCAACCGTCGCCACCATGCCGGTGAGGACTGTAACAGATATGAAGGTGGTATCCCAACACCAGACCCAACTCGCCGGTCAGGAGCTGATGCTCATATGCTAAGCCGGCTTAACCAAAAGACTCGCAGGATCTGGGCGATACTCCGCCTCGCCGTCAAAAAGTTTTTGCGGATTGACGGGGGACAGTGGGCGGGCGCATTCGCCTTCAATGCATTCTTTTCGCTGTTCCCTTTGTTAATCCTGCTCGTCATGGTTGCCTCGTTCTTTGTTGACCGGGACAGGGCCGGGAAAGAGGTCATTGCCTACATGGAGAGCTACGTCCCGATGAGTGGAAAGATGCAGGGGCAAGTTCTTTACACCATCGCCGGGGTGATTAAATCGCGCCAACAGGCAGGTGCGGTCGCGTTGCTGATCTTGGTCTGGGTCGCCCTCCAGTGCTTCACCACCCTGATCTACGCAACCAACCGCGCCTGGGGCACCCCGGTGTACAATTGGTGGCGGCTACCGCTGAAAAGCCTGGTACTGCTCGGTATCACGTCGGGCGTTGTCCTGTTGGGTATCGCAGTGCCGGTGTGGGCGAAATTGGCGAAGGATTGGCTGCTTCCCGCGAATGATTTCAGTTCCTGGGTCTACGCGCTGGTGAGCTTCGTCATCCCTTTGTTGGTGGTGTTCCTCAGTCTGAGCCTGTTTTACAGGCTCGCGCCGCGCCGGCCCACACGGTTTGCCGAAGTCTGGGCCGCCGCCCTGTGCGCCACGGCTCTCTTGCAGGCGGCCGAAAGTCTGTTTGTGATCTATCTCAAGAACTTCGCCACGTTCAACGCGGTTTATGGGGCCTTCGGCGGGATCATGGCACTGCTGCTGTGGATTTATCTTTCCGGATGCATTTTCATCTTCGGGCGCCTGCCTGAAAGCGCCGCTCATAAACGTGGCGACCATGGTGAATGGTAAGCGTCTCCGTTATTGGCCCTATGCGCAAAATCCCGGGGGGTTGGGGGCAGATCGATGCCGATGTTGTGGCCTGCAGCCCTGCCAGCGTCTATCGCGTGCTGAGCAAGGCCGGACTGCTGCGGCGGCATACCAACCGATCACTCAAGGGGACTGGCTTTGTGCAGCCGCTGGCACCTCATGCGCATTGGCACCTGGATATCGCCTATCTCAATATCCGCGGCACGTTCTATTTCATCGCCAGCGTGCTGGATGGATATAGCCGGATGGTGGTGCATTGGGATACCCGATTCGGTCCTCGACGATTCGTAGTTGCTCTTCAAATTCTCTCCACGACTGGGGAACTGTCCAACTACTTGCCGTTAGCGTCAACTCTCCTCGTTCCTGATCGGAGAGTTCATGCAGGTCCGCCAAACTGCTCCGAACCGACGTGGTTGAGTCGGTTGCGTCGACTCGGCCAGGCAACGAATCTGCACATACCATCGTAGACGTTGCTGGAATACGTCTAGAATCACAACCGTCGACATCCGTCGCAACACACGGATCTAGCAGTATTCGACCGAGGACGTAGCCTAGAAAGAGATTTGTAACGGCGACGGAAACAACCAAGGTAAGCGTCATGAGTTGGCTTCGAAGATGCAAACTAGTCGTATCGATGCTACGGGTGAGGGCGTCAAATCCGATATACATTGAGCAACGCATTCTGTCCGAAGCTTTGCGCCTTTGGAGATCGTGTAGGCACAACAGGCGTTCAACTTGAGAAGCCTTCCTTGACAGCAAGACATTGCATTCTTGCTAGGCTCTGTCCCAAGAGGACAAGAAATGTCGTGCTAGCTTACGTCTTCCCGAGAGTTATTGGCGCGACAACCGGTTTTGGGACAGCGCCTAGACTAGCCCCCCTCAATGAGTCCGACTTCCACGCTGAGTTCGCCCCAGTCGCAGGTGTAGGGTATGCAAATCGTCTTAGCCTTTGACCCAAACGTGATCACGTGATTCTTGCCGGTGATGACGGTCGGAATCGCCAGCTTCATGTCGAGATGAGACAACGCGGATTTCGCCTTTCCCGCAATCATGTTTGTCAATTCGCCAACAGCGTCGATGACATCTGCGTCGATCGTGTTGAGAGATTCGCCCAACAAGGCGCCAGCGGCGGAAAGAGCAACTTGGCGATCGAGACTGACGATGACCGTTCCTGACGTCGCGCCTGTCAATCCAATGATGCCGCTCACGTCATGCTCCGGCTGGAAGTTAGAGTGAAGGGACATCTGACCGCGCGTAAGCGAGCACTTCAGCATGGTAGAAAACACTTCCACGGTGGACAGAACGAATGGATTGAAAAATTCGACCTTCACAGCACTCTCTTTGTTTTCGAATTCAAGCCTCGGAGAATGTTAGATGCCAACAAACTTTTCGACTTTCGCCCGCAGGGCATCAGTCTCGAATGGCTTTGCCAAGTAGTCGTTTACGCCAGCTTGAATTGCCTTCAGGACGGCGCCCTTTTCAGATTCAGTCGTGATCATGATAATTGGCACTGCTGAACCGGTTGCACGGATTTCTTGAATCACTTCCAATCCATCCTTGTTGGGCATGTTCCAGTCGGTCATGACCAGATCAAACTTGTGTTGGCTAAACCGTGAGATCGCTTCGACACCGTCTACAGCCTCGACAATATCAGTCACACCGCATGCGTTGAGGGCTCGAATAATAATTCTCCGCATCACACCCGAATCGTCCGCGATCAAGACCTTATTACTCATTATTTGTCAACCTTACAGCGGTACGTGCAGTTTGAAACAAGCCCAGCAAATGTAGCTCGTAATTCACGGACTGGACATTTTATCGATACACAATCCGTATTTTTGTGATGCGGTCAGTTAGCTATGATGTGAGAAGCTAGTGCTAGTTGAGTGTTCGGCTGATAGTACGATGCACGGCAATGGTGCAACGGAGTGAATCGCGGCCCTAGATCCGACAGCGACTCCTGACTGCCGACAAACAGGTAGCCTCTAGTCGTCAGCGTCGCGGCGACGCGACTGAATAGCTCGCGGCGTACCTCTGGTGTGAAGTAGATTGCCACATTGCGGCAAAAGACCACATCAAATCGGTTCGACATTCCGAGCGGTTCAAGCAAGTTCTTGCGTTCGAACGTCAGGAGTGAACGAAGGTCGTCTCTTACCCGCCAGCCGCCAGAGTCCGGTTGAAAGAATCGGGACAATCGGTCGCGCGTCATACCTCGTTCGATCTCATGCGGGGCATACCAACCCCGGCTTGCCTGAGCTACCACCGCATCGGATATATCTGACCCAAGAATCTGAATGTCCCAGTTGTGTACATCCGGCAGTAGTTCGCAAAGTGTCATGGCGATGCTGTACGCTTCCTGCCCGGTACTGCACGCTGCTGACCAAATACGGATGCGCTTTGGAAAGACGCTGCCGGCTTTGTTGTCAACGACTTCAGGAAGCGCTTTGTGCTTTAGCGCTTCGAATGGAGAGCCATCACGAAAGAATAGCGTCTCGTTGGTCGTGATAGCATCCACTACTTGATTCTTAAGCTGCCTATCAGCTGAACTACGCGCCCTATTCGCCAATTCGACGTAGTTGGCACACCCTTGGCGTTTGACCAACTCTGCGAGACGGCTCTCAATCAGATACGCTTTGCTCCCGTCAAGACAGATGCCACACAAGTCGTTAACGAGCTGGCACACGGCATCAATGTCGTCGCTAGTTAGCGGCATACTGCTGCTCCTCGGATAGCGGTCCGCATGATGACCTCGTGAATGTGATCCAGGGAGGACACGGTATCCGCTAGGCCCGCTTCAATCACTTGCCGCGGCATCCCGAAAACGACGCAGCTTGCTTCGTCTTGGGCTACAATCCCGCAACCGTTTCGCTTCATGAGCTGGCAGCCTAACGCACCGTCGTCCCCCATCCCAGTCATTACCACCGCCATCGAATCACTGCCGTATGTGTGGGCCATCGATCGAAAAAGATAGTCGACCGAAGGTTTGCAGTTTCGCTCAGGGGGATCGTCAGTGATTTGGATGACCTCACGCCCGAACTCGCGACCGACCCTCATTTGCTTTCCGCCCGGAGCAATGTACACGAAAGCCTGCTCAATGACTTGGCCATGGGATGCTTCGCAAACGGTGATTTGGCACGTTCTGTTCAACTCACTCGCTAGAGAGAGCGTGAAGACCGGTGGCATGTGCTGCACAACCAGTAGCGGAACAGGGAAGTCCCCTGGCAATTTGGGCAGCATTCTCGTCAAAGCTGCTGGTCCACCTGTTGAAATGCCGATGCCAATTGCGCGGATACGATTAGAGGAACCGCGGAACGGGTCGTATGGGGTGGCCCCACATAAGTGGTCGGACGGATCAGCGGCGGCCGCTGGAATTGAAACATGGCGTTGGATCAGCGCTTTGACCTTCGGTAGCAGGTCTCTTCTTAACTGGGCACTGTTCTCTTCAAGACTGGCATGTGCTGGCTTGAGCACAAAATCAAACGCACCTAGTCGTAACGCCTGCGTTGTGGCCGAAGCACTTCGGTCAGTCATTGCGCTCAGCATGATCACATCCGGGCTTGCTTCGCGCGTCTGTAATTGCCGAAGCACGTCAAGTCCGTTCAGAACCGGCATCTCTAGGTCCAGTGTGACCAGATCTGGTGTGAGCTGATCGATCTTTTGTAGTGCCGCCATTCCGTCGGCCGCGATGCCGACGACCTCGACTTCAGGTAACTCCTCAAGACTGTCGCGTACGACCTTACGGAACACGGTGGAATCGTCAACAACAAGAGCTCTCATCATCCTGCCTTTGGGAGTACACAGAAAAGAGTTGGCAATCGCTGCAAGCCGACGCCTGGCCGGTAGGCTAGACGTCGGCTTGAATGCACAAACAAGTTCAACTTGCTATTGCCCGAGGACACCATCAAACGGCGGACACCAGTGCTTGCGGAATGTTTGGCTGGATATCTGGCACAGCCCCCCCCGTGACGATCGAATCCTTGTTGGCCTGAGTAAACTGAAACTGGCCGACTATCGCTTGGAGTTGTTCAGCCAGCTGAGACAGTTCTGTCCCGACCGTCCGCAGCTGTGCCGCCCCCTGAGCTGTTTGCTTCGCGGACGAGTCAACGCCCGCGATGTTGCGGGCCACTTCGTCGCAAGCGGTGGCGGACTCACCAACGCCTGTTGAAACGGTAACGACCGCTGTTGCAGTTTCGTTGATCCGTCCCGCGATTCCCTTGGTGATGATGCTTTGTTCCTCGACCGCTGAAGCGATTGTCGATGAGGCGTCATTCACTTGCTGAATCACCGAGCCGACCTCGCCGATCGAGCGTACAGCTTCACCCGTCGAACCCTGAATACGCTGGATCCGGTTGCGGATGTCCTCGGTTGCTCCGGCAGTCTGTCGGGCAAGTTCCTTTACCTCGGTGGCGACGACCGCAAAACCCTTGCCAGCTTCGCCGGCTCGGGCCGCTTCGATCGTGGCATTCAAGGCGAGCAAGTTTGTTTGCTCGGCGATATCTTGGATAACCTCAATGACTTTGCCGATTTCCTCGGCAGCCGTACCCAATTCACTGACCGTCTCGTTACTGGACTTAGTCAACTGCGAAGCCCTCTCGGCGATCGAAGACGCTTGCTCCGCTGTCTTGGCGATTTCGCCAATGCTAACGGTCAACTCCTCCACGGCGGTTGCCACGGTCTTGATATTCGTCGACACTTGCTCGGTGGAAGCGGACATGTTCTTCATGTTGAGGGACATTTCCTCGGAGGCTGCGGCGACTGTCGCGGATTGGCAGGTAGTTGCCTCGGCACCGCCTGAAAGTTGCGATGCGGTAGCAGATAATTCGGTTGATGAGCTTGCTAAGTGGCCCGCGTTGGAAGCAAGACCAGCGAGTACTTCACGCAGATTCGCGCACATGGCGTTGACCGAATTGGCAATTCTAGTGAAAGTTCTGCCAACCTCTGCCGTATCATCATCGAAATTCGCAACGTCATAGGATTGTGTCAGGTCGCCCATGGCAATCTGCGACATTACTTGGGAGAATTGTTCAACCTCTGAAGCCTGAAAGGCAGCGATTTTCTGATCGCGTGCCAGACGCTTCCGATCTTCGGTCACTTCTAACCATTCAAGCGCGTTGCCTGCATACTGGCCTGACGAATCAAACAACGCGCTAACCGCCAATGCAAACGTCAGTGGTCCGACTTGGATGTCGGTTTTCAGGGGAAGACTGCTTGGATCTGCAAGTAGACTTCTCTGGTGGTCGGGTTTCTTGTGGAACTGATCAATGCATTGCCCCAAAATCTTCTGGGGTTCGAATGCTGGCCAAAGCGCGCGAAACGTATCTTTATGTTCGTTGAGCAACTCCATGGTCGCGTCGTTCGCGTAGGTCACGACAAAGTCTCTGTCGATCATCATGAATGCGGCGTCCGATGCGTCAACCACTGACCGCAATCTAACGGCCGCCTCGCGTTGCTCGACCGCCGCAGTAACGTCCGTGGCATACTTCACCACTTTGAATGGTTCTCCGTGCTCGTCAAGGATGGGGTTGTAAGAAGCCTGTATCCAGATTTCTCTGCCACCGTTTGCGATGCGTTTGAACTCACCAGATGGGAATTCTCCCCGTTTAAGGCATTCCCAGAACTCCTTGTACTCGGCGCTCTTGGCAAACTCAGGTTCCACGAACATTCGATGGTGCTTCCCCTGGATCTCGTGGAGCGAATAACCTACGGCGGTGAGGAAGTTCTCATTAGCATCAAGGATCGTTCCGTTCATGTCGAAAGAGATGACGGCATTTGACCTTCCAATGGCTTGGATCTGACTCTGATTCTCGGCGGTATTGATGACGGCAGGCGAGATACGCCGTGATACGAACCAGGCCACGAGACCAACAATCAGTCCGGCGACGAGACCGAGAACTAGGTTCCAATACACAACTCCACGCGTGGCCGATTTCGACTCTGCTCGAACGTCATTCAGTTCGCGAAAAGCTTCCGCTGTATCCATCTTTGCTGCAAGGCACCACGTCTTACCTAACACATCGACGGGCGAGTACGCAATCAAAGTCTCCACGCCTCGGTAATCAGGTTCAATTGCCGTTCCCGCTTCTTTGCTCTCGACTGCCGCCGCAATGGCGGGGGTCTTCACCTGGCCACTTTCGGGACGTCGAAACGATGCAATCACACTGCGATTCTCGACATCGTGGAATGAGTCGGAACGCATTAGGAAATCATCGCCAACGACGAATGTTTCACCGGTATCTCCCAAACCGGCACGACTAGTTGCCACATCGGTTATACGATCAATCGGCAACTGAAAGATCGCTACACCTATCTTCTTCTCACCATCAAAGATAGGCGAGGCAATAAAGCTTGCGGGCGCCTCGTAGGACGGAGTGTACTGCTTGAAATCAACAAAGGCGAACCCGCCCTTTTCAGTTGACTGAGCTGCCCGTCTGAACGCCTCTCCGAAGTTCGTTTGTGCGTAGGGACCGTCGATCAGAGACGTGGTGTAATCTAGTTCTTTAAACACTGAATAGACAATGTCTCCGGTGTCTATATCGACGAGAAAAATATCGTAATACCCAAATTTCTCTAAGAAGCCTCGAGTGCTTGGATGAAAGTACGCATGCTTCGCATCGTATGGTGACGCACTTTCGGCCCGATCGAGTTGGTGCTTACTCCCCAGCGGATGCGGGTTGGCGATAACGTATGCATGCTGTAACGCGATCGACTGATCATCTAGGCGTGCCGTCATCGCCGACACATTCGGCTGTTTGTCGCCATTCTGGCGGCGGTACTCCGTGGTAAAGTCGCCCGTGTAGTATGACATCAACTCGCGTCGCATGCGATCAATCTCGTCTTCTTGTAACTCTCTGTCCTCACAAATTCTTGCAAACGACTCCTGCAACTGGGCCATCGCTTGGATTGTAGCCGGGTTGCTGCTGAAAGTGAGAATCTGATCTCGCACACCAGAAAAGTAGTGCTCGATCTGTTCCTGCTTCAACTGTCGTTGGGCAATAAGCGACTCGGTTACTCGGTTTTCGAGATCAGCCTTTCCAGCAACTTTCGCAACACCGCTACTAGCCAGCCAGTAGCTTACGAACCCTGCGATCGCGAGAGGAACTAGGCCGCATGCTAAATACGTTACCGTTAGTCGGGTTTGAAGTGTCATTGAGATGTCCTCGGCTTTCTAGCTAGATTATGAAAGTCTGTTTTTAAGAGAATTGGGGCGGGTTCAAATGTGTGTCAGAACCGCGGAGATATCGAGGATGACAACAATGTCCTGCTCGGTACTGTGGACCCCCACGAAGTACTTCGCAGCAACGCCAGATAGGTTGGCCGGGGGCGGGATGATCGACGCACGTGGAATTGTGATGATATCGGAAATTCGATCGACACAAAGTCCGACAGAATCTCGAAATTCGCGTACGATCACGTTGCGGCTTTCAGACGAGACTTCCGCCGACGGAAGCCCAAGTACGCGCCGCAGGCTGATCACAGTAGCCACATCGCCCCGTAGATTGATAACCCCACGAATATGGTCCGGCGAGTGCGGAATGGCCGTGGTTTCTAGGTTTCGGTTGATCTCCTGCACGCATTCAATCGGGATTCCTAGAAGGAGATCGCCTACCTGAAATGTTGCAAGTTGAACTTCATTGGAGCTCGTCAAACGACGTGTCATCGTGCTCATACCTGACTCTCCGCTGGATCGGAGTGAATCGAAGTTACCGACTTCGGACGGACATTGAACAGCCGCCAAATGGCTTCCATGATCTTCTCGCGATCAATCTTTACTTGATACTCGTCGATACCCGCTTGCATTCCCCTGTGACGGTCTTCGTCGCTCGCCAGCGACGTGAGTGCGATGATGGGGAGCCGAGCCAAAGACGGTTCGTCTTTGATCCGGCGGCTAAGCTCAAATCCGTTAAGTCGCGGCATTTCGATATCGGTGACAACCATGTCCACGTCCTGATCCGCTGAAGTGAGGATCTCCCACGCATCCTGCCCATCTTCGCAGTCCACGACGACGAACCCCTCGCTCTCCAAGTACTGCCTCACTTGATTACGAAAAAAGGTCGAGTCTTCGGCTAACAAAATGGTTCTTTGCTTCTGTTCGTCGTTGACGTTTGGCGTTCGGCTATTTGCGAACCATTCTGGGTGAGCGATCGAGACGAGTTCGTACAAATCTAGAAGTCGGATGGTCCTCTCCTCGACTACCATCGATCCAGCCACACCTGGGGCACGGAAAGTGCCTCCGTCAATCTCAATGGACACTTCCTTTATGTCATTCAACTCAGGCGCGATCAGCCCAATGTCGCGGCCGTGAATGTTGAATACGATCACGTAGACGTAGTCGGACGGGATCCGCGGCTGTGCTTCAATGAGATGCTCCACCGACAGAATCGTGATCGTCGAATCGCTATACTGAAGAAGATCTTGTCCGCCGACGCAGGCAATTTCTCCGGCGCGAACTCGCTCTATTCGGGCGATCAAACCCATTGGCAACGCGAAACGCTCGTCGGGACGATTCGAGAACAACAAGAATGACTGGCGATCGGTCTCGCTATCGGCTTCCTTCTCTTGCCGTTCGGTAGCGGACTCGCCGGTGGTGCGTAACTGACAGTGGGCGGCGATGCCCGACACATCAAGAATGGGAGCTACATGGCCATCTCCCAAGATCGTCGCTCCCGCTAGGCAACTGCACGACTTTAGGTCCCGACCTAATGGTTTCACGACGATCTCTTCCGAGTCGTCAATCTCATCAACGACTAACCCGTAGCGTGACTGTCCACTTTCAACAACAATAATATGGCGAGCTTCGTCCGCCAACCGGGCCGCTCCGCCCTCAGCACGAATCTCCAAAGCGACCTCCAAGTCAATCAAGGGAAGCAGGCTGCCGCGTAACCGCAATACTTGAGCGCCGTTGACCGTGCAAATGCGTTTGGTCATTTCGCTGGCCCTCACGCGAACCAGTTCGACGACGTTAACTTGCGGTACGGCAAATCGTTCGTTCTGGCAACGCACAAGCATCGAAGGGATGATAGCTAAGGTCAGCGGTAGAGTGATTTGAATAGATGTGCCCGAATCTACTTTCGAATCTACATCGACATTGCCGCCAATCTTTTCGATGTTCGTTCGCACCACGTCCATGCCAACGCCTCGTCCACTAACATCGCTTACTTGCTCAGCGGTGGAGAAGCCCGGATGGAAGATGAGCCGCACAGCTTCACGTTCCGTCATCTCAGCCGCTGCTTCCGCGGTGATCACCCCCTTGTCGATGGCTTTCTGCTTTAGTTTCCGGGCGTCAATTCCTCCTCCGTCGTCGACGATGTCAATTCGAACTTTGCCAGCTTGGTGATATGCTCTTAACGTGATCGTGCCGACCGCATTCTTTCCCGCCGCGACTCGAACGCTTGGCTTTTCCACGCCATGATCGACCGAGTTCCGCACCAAGTGTGTGAGTGGGTCGCCAATTGCCTCAATGATGGTTTTGTCGACTTCTACTTCCTTACCTTCCATTACAATATCGCACTGCTTGCCTAGCTTGGCTGAGAGATCGCGAACAACGCGTGAGAACTTGCTGAAAACGTTGCCAATGGGCTGCATCCGAGTTTTCATGATGGCCCCCTGCAACTCACTGGTTACTTGATCCAGCCGAGCCGCAACCGTCTGAACGCCCTGGTAGTCTTCCGTTCCGATGGTTTGCAAGAGTTGATTGCGTCCGAGAACTAGTTCACCTGCGAGATTCATCAAGCTGTCAAGCACGCCAACCGGTACTCGTATGCTCGATTCGGATGGCGTCGCCGGTTGAATGGAGCGCTTCGGCGCTTCGTTCTCCGCGAAGGACACTTGCATATGACCGGCTGTTGGTGCCGCGGGCTCAGCAACGGTGTTATCGCTTAGATCAACGGCTGACGGTGTATCCTGTTCGGACTCAACGGCAATCCCGTCGAATGATGACGAGGAGGATTCGAGGGCTTGACCCAGCAACCCCTGCTTGTAGATCTGATCCAATGCCACGATATGATGTGACACGTCAACGTCATTCGACCTATCGGTATCATTGATCAATCCAGCTAACGCATCAGATGCGCGTAGCATAACGTCGATGATGAAGGAAGTAGGAACAAGCTCTGCGGTGCGCATCTGCCCCAATACATTCTCTAAGCTATGCGCTAGCCTGTTGATCGTGTTGAGCCCCATGAAACCGGCGGCGCCTTTGATCGAATGAATGGCCCGGAAAACCGTGTTCACCAGTTCAACATTGATTTTCTCCCCAGCTGCCTCAATTTCGAGGAATTGCCCCTCTACGTCGGCAAGGTGTTCTCGCGATTCGGCGACAAATTCAGCCAGTAACGCTGGGTCATCAAATGACATCTCAAAAATCTTTCGTAGAACTAGAGGGGAGCAAGCGTGAATACTAGCCGTTTGCACAAGCAACTGGAGCCGAACAGTTGTTTTCGAGAAGCGTTCGACGAAATCGCTTGAGTTCGTAGTTGGCGGTGGCTAGGTCAATTGCCCCAATGTCAACGAGAGTACTCTCAAGAGTTGGCCCAACGTCGATCTGTAACCTTAGTAGCTTGGCCACATCGTCTTGACTCAAGTAGCCCAACCTGACAGCAATACAGCCGAATGCTTCGTTGCTCTCGACTTGATCATTCAGAACCGCGAACAATTGATGTACACTAAGCATGCGTGTCTTGAATGCCAATTCACCGAACGCGAGGCGCTGCGACAGTTGCTGTTCGACGGCGTCGACGAACTGTTCAGCGCTGATTACGCCCTGGCGTACTAAATACACACCGAATTGCATGGTGCATCATTCTCTAGGTGAATTTGCGGGAACGTTTCTTTCTGACGGCATCGCTATCAGACCATCTAACCAGCTTTTCCATGTTGGGGATCCGTTTTGGAATGTGAAACGATAGCCTACGGAATATGCATCTTGCAGACGGGAGACTGGGTAAATAGCGGGAATTGCGAGCCGATTAATCCAAATTATCGGCAACGGCGGATCTTTGTGTCCTTCTGGCAGGTGCGAACGCGTTGTTCTTCCCGATATGATCTTAGGTGGGGCACCGGCGGCGGACCCATGTGATTCGCGTCGTGCTGAGTCATTAGCGAAGTCGTGACTCGGCAGACGACCGAGAACTTTCTCCGCTGCATGGAGAATGCCTACGTTCACTTTGGAGGCGTCCCCAACCCGCGCGATTGCGACAACATCATCAAGCAGATGATGGAGAAGGACGACTGGAGCGTTCCCAAGGAGCGCTACAAGCAACTGGCCCTCCTCCAGCGTCTAACAGGCTGCGCTATCAATTTCAATTCGAGGGCAAGGTCGGTATCCAAGGATACTTTCGTAATTCTCAACGCAATTCATCGATTCCGAAACCGTACAGAGCACGCTGACGGACAGTCGATCCACTTGGGAGTGGCTATCGCGGCATTGTTACTGTGTATCGAGTTATTGAGTTGTTTCGAAAGGGAACTGGCGTAGGCATGGACGAGTTTCACTATGCCGGTTCGGAGCCGCAGCTTGACTCCGCTCGCGGCTGCTTCTGGCAGGCCCACTCGTACTTGGTCGCATGCCAGGCCATGGTTGGGCGTCACCTTCAAACCAAGTGTGCCTTGCTCATCGGCCCGCTTTGAAAGCTTCGGGCGTGCCGTGCCGGTCTCCCAGGTTCAAGCAAAATGGGCACTGCCCTCACATGCCGCACGGGAACTCTACGTCACGCTTCGTAACTTTGGGGAGATGGGGGCGCATGATTGTGCCGATTGGAGGGCTGGGAACACAATCACCAGGACATCATTCGATAAGAACGATCGTTACAATGGGCCGCTCACTGCAAGAGTTGCTTGCGAACCCAGGGCGCGCTCGCCGTTGCGGAGCGTCTGCGCGTCTGCTTGGCTGAGCCCAACCGTAGCGGAGCACTGGTGCTCGATAACCAGTTTGATTCGCAGTGGGCCGGTGGGAAATCGGTCGGTGTGCTAACAGGCAGAAGTCCCTCCAATCTACCGCTTCAAATGCAGAGGCAGGGACTTGTTGGGACCAAGGAAATCTGCCACATCAACACGAGTTGCTCCTTTGATATCGATGAAAGAGAGGTTCTTGCAATTGAGAAGAGGTTCCCCTATTCCGATGGGAAGCTTTCCATCCTTACGTCCACAGGAGAACCACGACGATGTTGTACCTTGGAATCGACCAACATGGACGGCAGATCACGATTTCGCTACGGGCGATGAGGCATTTCGAATCATGGCAAGGAATCTTCGCTATCCAAACAGTCGCCCCACCGCCTCATCTTCTACCGCGACATGCAGGTAAGCACTCGTAATCGAGACGTTCGCATGTCCGACCGCGTCCCGGACCTCCGCCAGTGTCCTGCCGTACGCGAGAGCATGGCTGATGAACGTATGACGCCCGTGGTGAATGGTTAGCGTCTCAAGTCGCTCGCGTCCGAGACTTCGGCAAGCGGTCCGGTATCGCTTCCGGAGCGTGTGGCGGGAGAACGGCTTATCTACGTGAAGCGGTGCTACGAAAGGCGAGGTTGGGTTACCGCCTGTGTCCATCTTCCACGCTCTCAGGTCCTCGGTCGTTCCCTGGTCCCACCACAACGGGACCATCCGTGGCTTACCGCCTTTGGCGGCGCCGGCTCGGATGCGAATGTGAGGACGTGTGGCTTCGCACCGAACGTCCGCCATGCGAAGATTCGCAATCTCACTGGCTCTCAATCCGCAGCAGGTTGCCAAGCGGAAGATGATGAGGTTGAGCCACGTGCTGGGCGAACGTGGTGCCTTGCGGTGCAGGTCGGCAAGTACGGTGGTGATCTCGCGGCGGGTGAGGATCTTGGTCGGGTCGGCGGAGCGGGTCTGGTAGGGAATCATGCGGGTTTTCCTTCGGTTTATGCCTTAGCACCGGCAGCGCATCTGCCGGCGTGTGCATGACTTACCTCGGGTGCCGCATGAAGGGAAGCGAAACCGGACCCAGTTCGCCCATGATGGGTCCAGTTTCGTAGGAGGGAAGAACAAGGGTGGCCGCACCATAAAATTCGGCCCACCGAAACTGCTCGGGACAGCCTGGCTGAGGTGGCGTCAACGGCCCAGAGAATCGTCCAAGAATGGCATTAGAGCCGCCCATTGCCGGGGGGCGGGAAATGGGCCTGCGGGAGACAAATGGAACATAATGGAACACATTTGAGCAAAAGTGTTCCACGACTGGGATAACTGGTGAAGACAGGGGGATTTGTGGCCGGCGACAAATTGGTGCCGGTCATGGCCCATGGAGGCGGGGAATTTCCTCGCCACCCCACCAGGCGACCCGCTCCCGGAAGGCCGCCTCGGTGGCGTCCGCGAGGTCGCTGGCGGTGAGTGTCAGTTCGGTCCATGGCGGGTCTTCTGCTGGCCTGTTGTGGTTCATCCAGCGGAGGAATCCCTCGGCCACGAACGCAGCCCGTTCAGTCCGGTCCAAAGCTCGCTTGAGTCTCTCGTAGCCAGGGAGAACTTCCCACAGGACGAAGGGTGGAACGCTGAGGCGTTCGCAGAACAGCTGCCAGCCCGCGGCCCGAGTCTTCAGTACGAAGCCGGCAGCCATCGCCAGATCGAAGCAATGTTCCGCTTCGGTCAGCTCTTCTTCAATCGAGTCGGTGGGGGACTCCTCTTTCCCCTTCGGTGTTGCTTTGGGCGTCTTCTTTGGCTTCTCATCGTCGGCGGCACTGCGAGCAAGGTTCCAGAACTCGACGTAACGCTGGGCGTCCTCCAACAACTCCAAGAATGCCAGGCTTGCGATTTCATCAAAAGCCTTGGCGAAGGGTGCATGATCCTTCCAAGAAAGGTTGAGGCGACTTCCGGACTGAGCCAACCGGTCTCGATCCACGTCGTCGCTGCGGCCGCTTGCTGCCAGGATTAGGCGGAAGCGTTCTTCAGGCGTCAATGATTTGTAATGCTTCGCTACGGAGTCAGGGTTCATCGCTACTTTCCTTTGCGATCGATCAGCACATCTTGGAGAGCCGCCAGTCGTTTGTCGAAGACGTCGGAATCAATGGCTCGTAGCAACGCGTCCGCCAGCGTTGCCGTAAGCCGGGATTTCTGGGCAGTGGGCAAAGGCGGCTTTGTCGAGTTGCTGTAGCCGGACGGACAGCAGCTTGACGACGCCGGCCGTGTCGAGCGCGGAAGTCTCTTCCGGCAGCGGTTCGCCGTAGAGAATGTCCGCATCGGAGAGGCCACGCAGGGCATGATCGAGCATCGCCACCGCCGCACGCACGCGATCACTATCTCGCCTTCCCCGCTGGGCCACATTCATCAGGACGTCAATCGCGAGCCCACACGCGGCCTGTCCCCGCCCAATGGCGGTGTCGACGATTTCCCGGCGTCCCTGTTGATAGGCGGCCCGAAATGCGGGTTGCTGCATCCAGCGGTAAGCGGTTGTCCGACCAACCCCGGCCTTCGCTGCAGCGGCTTTCAAGGTTGGTTCGGTGAGCAGGGCCGCGAGCAATGCCTCCTGTTTGTCGGTGAGGTTTTGTCCGTGGGTTTGTCTTTGCCGCTCTCTTCCCAGTCCAGCCGCTCCCTCGGCCACTTCTTCCCTGACCAGATCCCAGTCGGGCGAGTCATCGGATTTGGACTTAGGCGCGTGCCGGAGCTGGACCAGCCAAGCCACGTATCGCACCAAATCGACATGCTTCCCGTCGCCGATCCGCATTCCCGCTCGGTTGCGGTGCCGCCGCAGTTGCTGCTCGTTGATCACTTCACCCAGGGGAGTGGAGTTCAACAAGCGGCAGAGCTCGCCGGGCCGCATCTTTCGCGGATCAGTTGCCATCGGCCATCTCCGAAACTAACCAGGCAGCGTAAAGAACGAGATTCAACGTCCCATCCGCATTGGCCGGGGCACCGGCAGCGACGTCGGCGCGAATCGCCGCCTCGCTGACCGCCTGACCACCGACCCGGGTAAGCAGGTGGGCTGCGTCGGCCACAGTCAGGGCCATGGGATTCAACTGGGGGATGGGTTCGTTCACGGTTCCGTCCATGTGCTGCGACGACTAATTCGCCACCGGCTGGGGCACTCCCGTCTGGCTTTGAAAAACCTGCGGAATTCTTTCCGCACATCGCGAGACTCGGCTTGCTGAGGGGCGGAATTGATGGCTGATGGATGACTGTCGTGGCGGGGTTTGTTCCGCCTGGTATTGTCCGCGGGTGTCGCGGAGCTGGCGATGGCAGCCCATCCATCGAGCCCGATTCCAAGGAGTTGAGACATGACCACGAAGAAGACGACCAAGAAGTCCGCTGCCCCCAAGGCGAGCAAGGAGAAAGCTGCGAAGGCCCAAGCCGTGGAGCCCCAAGCCGCGGAACTCCAGACCGCAGCGGAGAAGCCGCCTACGAAGAAACGACCAGTCACGAAGAAGGCGGCAAAACCCAAGGAGCGGAAGCCGAGTGCCCTGGACGCCGCTGCCCAGGTCCTGGCCGAATCCAAAGAACCGCTGACCACCAAAGAGATGATCGAGGAGATGGCTGCCAAGAAACTCTGGCGGAGCCCCGGCGGCAAGACGCCGCACGCAACTTTGTATTCGGCAATCCTTCGAGAGATTAACACGAAGGGGGACGATTCGCGGTTCGCGAAAACCGAACGGGGCAAGTTTGCCGCCACCGGGAAGAAAGGTTGAGGTGGCCTGATGACGAATCCCCAACACAAGGTTGCCGATGCGATCCGCGAGGTCACCGCGATAATCCAAAAGGAGATCGATGGCGGCTCCCGTTCGCGAGCCATCGACGCAGATGACTTGGTCGAGGTGCTGTTGGCCGTGGCCGATCACCTTGACCCGCCCGTGCCGAACCTGGTGGCGGCCGCCCAAGCTTGCCCGCAGTGCGGTGAACGCGATCCCGACAAACTGGTCTGGCTGGATGATGCCGCCGTACGCTGCGCCAACTGCGGGAAGACCTACGATCCCGGCGAGTGATCCAGCGGCAAGCCCGCTCTCCCACGCCCCTCGTTCGCCACGACGGGGCGTTTTCTTGTGGGTGGCCCCGTTGGCCAAGCCGTTCCACCGGCTGCGACGTGGGCCCAACAGGGCGACGAAGGGCGAAGGCGAACGAAATGCTCCACAACGCACACGACGCCAAAGGCTCGTGCCGTGGTCAACATTCGCCTCCCACGAATTTTGTTTGTCCCGCTTGCATTGCACCGCCGGCGTTGGCTCACTTGGATCAACCGAACCATCCTCCAGCAACGAGGCAGAACCATGACAACCGCCCCCAAGCCCGGCGACCGCATCCGGCTTCTCTCCATGCATGACGATCCCGATCCCATCCAGCCAGGAACTGTTGGTACCGTGGTCTCGGTTGCTGCACTTGACACTTGGCACCAGATCGATGTGGCCTGGGACAACGGCCGGACGCTGATGCTGGTCTCGCCACCCGACTGGTTCGAGATCCTGCGGGACGAAACGTAGCACTGGCCACAAACTCCGACACACACCACTTGTGTGCTGCCGGTGCTTGCTCCAAGCTGGTTGAACCCCAAGCGTGACAACCGAAGCGTTCATGCCGCCACCTCCCCGGCTTCGATTCGCTCTGCCTTCAACCCGGTAAACTTTTCCCACCGCTGGACGATGACATCGCAGTAAAGTGCATCGAGTTCCATCAGGAACGCGCGGCGTCCTGTCTGCTCGGCCGCAATCAAGGTCGAGCCACTGCCGCCAAATAGGTCCAGCACATTCTCGTCAGTTCGGGACGAGTACTGAATCGCTCGCACGGCCAATGCCACTGGCTTCTCGGTTAAGTGCACCATGCTCTGCGGATTGACCTTCTTCACGTGCCACAGGTCGGTCGCGTTGTTGGGGCCGAAGTACGAGTGGCCGGCACCTTCTTTCCACCCATAGAACGCGATCTCAAAAGCGCCCATGAAGTCCTTGCGGGTCAGCACGGGATGCTCCTTGTCCCATATGATGCCTTGGGAGAAATAGAGCCCGTGTTTCTTCAGAAACGGAGGGTAATTGCCGAGATTGGCATAGCCGCCCCAGATATAGAACGACCGACCCGGCAGCAAGACGCGCGAGAAGTTGCCGAACCAAGCATCGAGCAGTCGGTCGAACTCTTCGTCCGTCACGAAGTCATTGGCCAGCGGGCGGTCTTTGGCTCGCAGTTTCTTCTGCGTGGGCTTTGCCTTTTCGGGATGCCGCTCGAGGTCGAACTTCTGATGATGCTTTTGAGGTGCCGAGAATGAACTCAGACCAGCCGCGATAGCGTTGTTGCTGCGCGGTTCGACCTTCACATTATAAGGCGGATCGCTGTTAACCAAGTGAATCGCTTCACCACCGAGCAACCGGTTGACGTCCACTTCACTCGCTGAGTCACCGCACAACAACCGATGCTCCCCCAGGATCCACAGGTCGCCAGGCTGCGTGATGGCTTCGTCTGGCGGCGCGGGGATCTCGTCCGGATCACACTGCCCCTCCTGCGGATCGTCCCCCAGGATCTTAGCCAGCTCATCCTGGTCAAATCCCAACAGGCCCAGGTCGTAGTTCGCCGCCTGCAGTTCGACCAGTTCGATGGGCAGCAGTTCATAGTCCCAGTCGGACAGATCGGCCGATTTGTTGTCGGCAATCCGGTAGGCGCGGATTTGTTCGGGCGATAGATCCGTGGCCACATGCACGGGCACATGCTCGAGTCTCAGTTTCTGAGCGGCTTTCCAGCGAGTATGGCCGCAGATGATCACACCCTGGGGATCGATGACGATCGGTTGGCGAAAGCCAAATTCACGAATCGACACTGCCACGGCATCCACCGCAGCATCATTCAGACGGGGGTTCCCCGAGTAGGGGCGAATCTCAGCAGTTTTCCGCAATTCGATCTTCATGGAGCGCACCTTTGCACTTACCTAGTGCTGGTGACTCCGAGCTGCGGAGTGCGGCCCCGGCAATCCAGGGCGGCGGGCAGGCGAACCAGAAACCGCCTGCCTCTATGATCACAAAAGCATTATAGGCCAATCAGCCAAACAGGAAACATTTCACCCTTCTGCAGTGTCTACGATGGAACAACTCGCAGCGATGAATTCGATCCGTAGGTGCTATCCATCTGCGGCTCTCTCTTTCTTCGATCTTGGAATTCCCCAGGTCGTCGATTCCAGCCAGTGTAAAAGCTTAGCCTGTTGTGGGTGAGTCCCCAGGCTTGGTATCTGCCCGGGAATCCAGCGAGCGGAATTCCGCCCCTGCCGGTGCCGTGATGGCAATCCTGGCCCGCCGCCCCTGTCGTGCGACCAAACGAACCGTGACTTGAACACCGTCCACCTCGACCACGCGAGACTGCCCTTCTGCGTACCACTCGATGGAGTGGCAAACGGGCGGCGGATTGGGCTCTGGTGACCGGCGGGGTACTTGCTCGGGATTCATCCTTGGCCTCCTCTGTAGCGACCCTGGCGCCATTTGATTGAAGGAACCAGGAAGAAATTTTGGGAGAGCTCGGCTACGGCGGGCATGACATGGGGCTCCCAGCGTTAGCGGTAACTGGCAGCCAGCCCGAGCGTTCGCCAACCCTGCAGACGAGGCCCCGATGTTCAAGGTGTCCGAGAAGTTCGCGGACCCGCCGTGGTGACAACCCTGTGGCGGTAGCCACCTGCCCGGTGCTAACGGCGGAGTTTCCTATATATATATTAGGGTTTTCCGCCGTTATTTCGCGGAGCGTGTCCAGGACCCTCATGCTGCTGTCGTTGAGCGGTTCCAGTTCACCGTCCGAGATCACGAGCCCGCATTCCTCGTTGCTGAGCACCAACACCTCGCAGCCGGACTCGAGAATTCCGCGTCCCCGGCCCACTGCCTGGATGATTTGAGCACGTACCAAGTCCCGCTGAGCCTGACGCCAATTTTCCTCCTGGTAGCCAGAGGCTTCGATCCGCACGGGCGCGCCGGATTCGGTCAGGCCGTGCCAGTAGATACGCCCCCACTCGGGCTGGTTACTCGCCGCGGCGACCTCGCCAACCTGGATCAGGTACTGGGCGATTACCTGGGGTGGCACCCGAGGGGTTCCGACGACGATCACCAGGTCACATTGCTGGTGCCAATCGTTGGACGAACGATCCTCACCGCTGCCGAAGTAAGTTGTTTTGACGATGCGGCTTGTGAACTCTTCCCCCAGCGATTCCAGGATCCCGAGATGGGGGCGATGGCAGATAATTCCCACCCGCTGAAAATCCAATCGATCCGCGAGCACGCCACGCAGGATGTTTGCCACAGTCCGATTCGACATGCCTCGCGTGACGTCCCGCGTGATCTGCACAGCCTTCTTCTGTAGCGTCAGGTGACCTGCTGGGGTCTCGTCCTGAACCTCATGATTGAGGATCATCTCCAGCCGATCACGGCTAGTCGTGGCGTCATTGAACCAGACCGTCGCCAACTGAGGTGGTGCATTCTTCCTGGTTGCAATCAAGAATTTTTCGATCTTCGTCCGATCCCCTCGGTGGCGACTGCGGCTGACGAGGATGGCTGCCGAGTGCAGTTGGCCCCCGGCGGCCGACAAGAGGATCTGCCACGCTGCGGCAGCAAATCTGAGCTTCAGTCTGCGAGCCATGGAGAATAGTGAGCGTTCCATCCCCTCGGGGGATCTGTGCATGTGCTCTGGACGCCACTCGATGGTGTTGGTGGCTGTTCTCATCCGGTCAATGACGTCCTCCAGTAGATCCAGCAAGTGCCGACAGAACTCAACCTGCCGAGCCCTTCGAACGGCAAATTCCTCAGCCAGGTATGGTTTACCCTCATCATCCACACGGATTTCTTCCCTGGTCTCATTCAAATCCGCAAGATCCTT
>CALOEH010000014.1:0-11642 GCA_942492195.1 uncultured Planctomycetia bacterium
CCCTACTGCCTGACGAGATTCGTTTCCTCCTGGTACTACCAGCCTTACGATACCGCCGATGTTACCCAGCAGGTGCGTATAGCGGCGAGCAGATTGTCGATCGCCGTTCGAAGCCTCGCGTGGACGCAACGCGCTTACTAGCAGCTGCCGACTTCCGCACAGCTTGGCTAGCAAATGCGGAAGTTGTTTTTCGCCGGTGCTATGTACGGTCTCGCCTCCATGAACCTCCTCGACGACGAAGCCCTCGAACGGTCCAGTGCGGCTGCTAACCGTAACATGAACCGGGACCGGTTATTGACCGGTTCCAACGGCTACTTCAATGAACTTGGATTCAACCCGCTGAATATCTTGCGGGCGACGTTCGCAAGCGAAAGGGAAGCCGCGTGGTTGGATCTGTGCTGTGGATCCGGCAAGGCGTTGGTCGAGGCGGCAGAACTCGTCCAAAACGACAACGTAGAAATCGTCGGCGTGGACTTGGTGGCAAGCTGGCCGGTCAGAAATGACTTGCCACGCTTGACGTTGGTTGAGGGTTCGCTTTCGACCTGGGAACCGAGTCGGCAATTCGATTTGATCACCTCTGTCCACGGTCTCCACTACATCGGTGACAAACTCGGTCTGATCGCTCAGGCCGCATCTTGGCTCACGGACACGGGCCGATTCGTTGCGAATCTCGACCTGTCCAACCTCCAGGTTCGGAATTGTTCAAAATCGATCGCAAAGTTGCTCCATGAGGCCGGCTTGAACTACGACAACCGAAAGAAGCTCGTCACTTGTGCCGGCCGCAAGCAGGTTTCCTTCCCGGTCCATTATCTGGGTGCCGATGATCAGGTTGGGCCGAACTACACCGGGCAAGAGGCGGTGACGGCGTGGTATGATCGCCGTTCGAAGCCTCGCGTGGACGCAACCCGTCAGCATTAGCAAGCTGCCGACTTCCGCACAGCTTGGTAACACACGAAAAATAACAGCAGCACTTGAAACTGGGGATGGCGAGGAAGGGGATATGACCACGGAGTCGCTGGTGCCGACCGACAGTGATTTTCGGGTCCGCTCAGCGAACCACTCCCCGACCACTGAGGACACGCGCCGCCTGAACTTGCAACTTTTCTCAGTGTTCTCCGTGCCTACTTTCCGGAGCTTTCGGAAAACATGCCGTGGTAGTAATCAACCAAGGCCTGGGTGATCCGCTGCTCGGAGAATTTGGCAACCGCCCGCTGTTGCGCGGACTCGCCCATCGCACGTCGTTGCGAGTCATCTTCGGCCAAACGACGCATGGCGGCTGCAATTTCGTCAACAGACGCCGCGGTATGCAGCACTCCGGTCACGCCATCTTCCACGGCATCAGAAACTCCGTAAATCCGCGACGCAATCGCCGGTATCCCCACGGCCGCCGCTTCGATCAAGACGGAGCCGAAACCTTCGCGGTAGCTGGGAAGGCAAAACACATCTGCCGCCGAGAAGTAGATTTCGGGACGATCCGTATATCCGACTCGGTGTACCCGACCTGGGTAGCGTTCGCCCAAGGCTTGGACGTCTGGTTCCAGACCGTCTTCGTCCGGCCCGACCACCATCAATTGAACTCGCGTGTTGTGTTCAGCCAACTTCGCAAACGCAAGTAACAAATCCGCCACCCCTTTGTCTCGCGTCAGCCTTCCGATGAACAGGAACACGAGAGCGTCTTCTCGGATGTTGTGTTCGCTGCGAATCTGCTGGCGGTCGGTCTCCCTGAACTGAAACCGCTCCAGGTTGACTCCGGCAATGGAACCGTCCGCCAAGACGGTGATCTTGCCTTCGCGCACCACGCCGTTTTGGATCAAGAAGTCACGTTGCGAAAGGCTGTCAGTAAGTACATGCGTGGCTCTGCTGGCTGTCACCTTGTCCAGCGACTTGAGGATGAACCTTCCCATCCCCGTTTTGGTTGCCCAAACCTGGCCGGTAAAAATGTGAATGCGGTGCGGGATCCTGGCACGTCGGGCGGCCACCATCGAAAGCAAACCTGCCTTGGGTGTGATGGAATGAACGCTGTCAAAGCGTTCCTTGCGGAACAGCCTCGTAAGTTCCAGCAAGGCCCGTAGGTCATTCACGAGCGAAATCTTGCGCTCGATCCCGACGGAGACAAAGTGCACGTTGGGGCCTAGCAGTTCGGTGACCGAATCTGGCGAACCGTTCGAGATCAGGGTCACATCATAATCCGCCGCCAGCATTCTGACATGCGGCCGCATGAAGGCTTGGATCGTGGTTGGCACTGCCGTGACAATCGCAATCCGTCGTTGCCGATCTGGAGCCGTCATGTACCCCGGTTAGCATCCGGGGCGGAGGCCGGAACGCGACCAGACCAACTCCTCCCCCCGGAAATCAGTGATACGGTCCATGAAGCCTGGTCAGCGTGTCAAACCGCAAACGATGAGACGAGAACACCAGGCAGCGGCCCCGAGAGTTCCGCCAGAAGGCTCTGAGATGCCGCCGGCTGTTTCGTACCAGGCCGCAAAGTGGAACAGCACCCCCCGCGAGTCCAAGAATGCTCCAACTGCTCATTTGATCTCAACAACGGGAGTGCCGCGGTCTGGAAATTCTATGGCGGGGGGGGGGGGGGGAGCAGCTTCCTGGAAAGCAGTGATCACATGGCTTCGGCATTGCTGTGCCCCCAACGCGACGCCCCACGCGATGCGGTGGCGTCCATGAAGATCCTACCCAACCGCGAAACGCGGGAGCGGCCACGACCACCGGCCACGAGAGAGGGCACCGGGACCGGGGTCAGCGTGTCAAACCGCAAACGATGAGACGAGAACACCAGGCAGCTGGATAACCGGGGCGGGGGCCTGGACCGGGGGATTTTTCCGCCCGGAGTGCCTGCAACACAGACACCGCACGGCGTGCGGGCGTAGTCGCAGGTGATAAGTCAGACCGATGGCCCACCAAGCCGGCGCCAACGATGCAGATCAAGGCGGCCCGTCGATCAGCGTCCGCTCTTCGCCTTGAAGCCACGGCAGCCAGCGACCATCTTCGATACGTGGTTGCCAGGCCTGACCAAAGTGCGAACGGTAGAGAAGCCGACCAAACCGAGCCAGCCGCCCGGCGATACTGGGCAGCGGTCGGGCGGCTAGACGGGGCAAGGCCTAATAATGTGCCATCGGGGGGGGGGGTAGGCGCAGTGTGTGGTCGACCGTACAATGCGGAAACCAACGGGGCGAAATCCGGGCTCGCTGATGCGCGCGTCGATGACCACTCCCCCCCCACGAGGGCGGGCGGACAGGGGCGCGCGACAAAACCGAAGCAGAGACGCGGGGAGGAAGCACCAATGATTGATTGGCTGGTCGTCGAGAGATGTTGGGACGTATCCTGCCATCTCGCAGGCCAGCGAACGCGGTGTAAATGGACGACCGTGATGGCAACACAGAATAGGGCTGGGGGCCCATGACGCCGCGCCGGCACGCGTGCGGCGGTACAAAAGGGGCTTCCTCGGTACTCTTCACTCCTCTCGAAAACCCTCAAACCGCCAACGCGGCGAGATCCCCGCACGCGAAGATAGCCAGTCGGGGCCGCCACGACGAGGGGGGGGGGGGGTGGGGGGAGGGAGGGAAGGGAACACAGGCCACCGGGGGATGGAGAGGAAGGCCAATGGTTGGTTGGCTGGTCGTCGAGGGGAACCACAACGGGGGGGGGGGGGTCCGCCATCTCTACGGTGATCTGCACAGGGATGTCGAAACTGAGGTTCTGGTTGTTGAACCGGTAGGTGGACCGCATGGTGAAATCGTGGACACCCACCGTGGCATTCGTGCTGGCAGACAACTCGGCACTCACGGTGGACTTGCCTTTGTCGATCACAGCAGTCTTCAGCGAGAGTCCGCCGACGCCGGAGAGACCGTTGAGCGTGAATGTGGCAGCATCTTCGAAACCGTAAAGTCGTTTGAAGCCCACGTCAAACGTGGTTGCTTCTCCCTGCTTGAGCTTGATGGGCTTGATCTCATTGAGTGTGAACGGGGTCTCGTCAATCTTGATGGTGATCGGGTTTGAGGGAACCATCACGTTGAGATTACGGGGACGGGCGTCTTGCGCTTTGGTGGCCGCCTCGCGAGTGGCAATTGTCTGAGCGGCCTGAGCCTGTTTGAGCATCTCGGCGGCGGCGGTGGCAGCCTCGGTGGCTGCGGTCTTGGTTTCCAGGGCCTTGGTGTTTTCTTGCTCAGCGGTTGCCAGCGCTTTGACCGCATCTTCACCTTGTTGCTGGGCTTTTTTCAGCCGCGGTGTTGGCGTCATTCAAGACGGCCTCGGCTGCCACTTGGGCTTTTTTCAGCGCGGCATCTTCGGGGCCCTTGGTGGCCGCATCAGCTGCTGCTTTGAGCTTCTGCTCAGCCCCTGCGACAACGGCTTGGGCCGCTTTGACCGCCGCTTCTGCCGTCTTCACTGCCGTGGTGGCCGTGGTCAGCTTTTGAGTGGCCGCGGTGGCTGCGCTATCTGCCGTGGTCTTTGCGGTTGTTGCCTGTTTATTCTCTTCTGTCTTGGCGACCACAATCTTGTCGAGTTCTTCTTTCCGCTGTTTTGCTGCTTCGGCTGCTTCAGGATTGCGGATGTAAGAAACCTGGACGCGACCTTGCAGGTAGAGCGTGTAGGTACCCACCGCCGAATTGGTAGGCAACGTGATGACGTAGTCGGCAGACTTGTTGACGGCCACGTTCACATTCTGAACGCGAACGTTCGTCGGCATCGGATGGGCGGCCAGGTTGATATTGCCTTTGATGTTCTTGATATCCCCCAGACCGGTAACCTTGACGGGGAACTCCAACTTGCCACCCCGAGCCGTCGCGAGCGGCTTTCCATCACCGGCCGCAATGGTGTACGGCGCTTCTTCGGTCGGATTCAGAGAAAGCATCAGGCTCTCAGCCAGGCGAACATGCGACGCAGACTGATTGTTGACCGCGCTCCAAACGCAGGTGGCTGGCCTGGCCTGGCGCGTCAACTTCTTGCCGGCAACCATTGCCTGGCCGGAGATTCGGACTTCGCCACGCCATGCCGTAATCCCGGCATCGGCCCTGAGCACCAACGGGGCGATCGTTCCCTCTTGGCCAATGGTGGCTCCCTCACAGGTGACGCCTTTGGGAAGGCCCTCAATCGTGACTTCGATCGGTTCAGAAAACCCGTCCCGCCTGAAAGCGTAGACCTCAATCACTTGGGCCCCACCCTTACGCAGATTCAATGACCACTGCCCGGCCGGGTTGCCCGTGGGGTTGGTGCTGGCACCAGGGTTAGGAGCCATGGCGACAAGCCGAAAATCAGGCTGGGCGCGACGCAGTGCCAGGCGATACACAAACCGCGGGTCCACTTGCGAACTCGAGTACAGATCTCGGACAATCACCCGATACTCGCCATCTGCGGGTGCAATCAAACGGTACGCAGGGTCGTCGGTGGTGGTATTGAATGCCAGTCCACCAATGTTGGCATTCATTTGATTGCCATTGCGTTCGGTCGCAACCGGATCGTCCAATCGCACCAGTTCTCTAACCTGCTCTTCAGCACCTTCCTTCTGGGTGATCTGTTGAACAATCAGCACCGGGTCAGCACTGATTCCCAGCCGCTGCGAAATAACCTCAATCCAAATCTCTTCGCCCTTCTTGGCCGTGAACGAGTATCGGTCGCGATCCCGGCGCGGATAAAACTGCCCCACCACTTCGCAGGGTATTTGGACCGTCTGAATTTCTTCCAGGCTGTTGTTGGGCTCCTGCTCCGCCACAACTTTCTCGGACGCAAAGCTGATGAAGATCGGATTGGAGACCCCTTGCGGCGACTCAAAACGGTAACTGAATCCGTCCAGCACCGTATCCTCCGGCGGAATCACCGACTCAAAGTCCAGCTTGGTGGTCGCCTCTCCGGCAGGTGCGGTGATTTTGACATCCAATCGCTGCAGCACCGCCCCGTTGAGTTTGAGATCCGGCTGCTCCTTGCCGCCAGGCAAGTTGCGACCATACAGCTGAAACGTACCCGTCTTGCCTGCTTCGGCCACCGGGGGAAAGATGTAGTCAATGTGGGGACCTTCCGTCAGTTGCAGACGGTAGGGATACTCGTCCCCCCCTCGATAGACACTGTCGCGCAACTTGATCACATAGACGCCATCGGCAGGCAACGTGTAAACAATCACGGCGTCGCGGTGTTTGAAGTTGCGGTTTCGCTCAAGCTCTCGTCCGCGGGGATCCAACAGCGTCAATGTCGGCTCCAGACGCGAGTCCAGGCGGAATCCCCAACACTCAAGCAGGACGCTTTGCCCCCGCTTGCCGGAGAAACTGAAGTGATCAATATCTGCGGACTTGCCGCAACTGCCATTGAGAATCGCCGGCAGGGTCAACTCTTGAGCTTCTTCCAGTTTGTCGTTCGGTTCAACTTCCAACGTGTCGGCCAGCGTGGAAACTGCAAAGCGGCGAGGGTCGGTAATCCCATACTTGCCGGTGGCTCTCACTTCATACAAACCGGCAGGCACATTCTTGGCGATGCTCACTAAGAACACCCCTTCCACCGGCTGCGGCCCCTGATCAAAAGGGCCCGGTTCTTCCATCTTGGGCTTGGCGGTGATCCCAGGGTGTGAAAACGAGAGCGATTCGACCTGATCCAGGTCCGTGCCTGAGACGTTCACCTCAACTTCGCTGCCCACTTGCCCCCCTGTCGGAAAGATGGCCGTCAGCCGGGCTACCGGAAGTTGAGCTTCGAGCGAGTTGTTCCATGTGCCGAGACCCAGCAGCATGAACAGGGAACTCGCCAAACGAATCAGTTGGCCTTGGGAAGTGCGCAGCATGGGATCGTTTCCTCGCTTACAAAACGTAAACGAATTTCTGAAGAGACCGGGCCAACGCAAATGCGCCTTGGTCAGCGGTCGTTAATGATTGAACATGAACTCTTTGGTGTTGATCAACGCCCACAGAATATCTTCGTAAGCCAAGACGGCCGTGGGGTGATTTTCCAAATGCTTGACGCAGAGCTGAACTTCGTCAGGAAGTGGATTGCGAGCGTAGGCCCAGCGGTACAGTTCGCCAATCCGCTCGGCGTGTGACCGCTCGGTGTCCGTGGCCAGAAGATTGGCCCGACCACGCAACTTTGTCTGCACCTCGCCTGAGTTCAACAGGTGCAAGGTTTGAGCCAGGTTGGCTTCGTCGGAGCGTTCGCACTCACAAGGACTGTCTCCCAGTGGCTTACCGAACACTTGCAAGAAGTAGTTGTTGATGGCGGTGTCCGGCAGTTGGACCGCTCTCATGCCAGCGGGAAGCCCTGGGAATTGCGTGGTGGAACTGGTCACCTGATTCAAGGCGTCGTACAGCACCTCGGCGTTCAGCCGTTTTGGGTAGTACCGGCTGAAGTTCTGCTTATCAATCTCGTTGTAGGCGTTGGGCTCGGACGAAAGTTGATACGTCGAGGACAAGCAGATCTGCTTGATCAAGTCTTTGATGTCAAAGCCAGATTTGATGAAGTGCTCGGCCAACGCATCCAGCAACTCGGGGTTGGTGGGAGGATTGGTCACCCGCATATCATCTTCGGGTTCGACGATCCCCCGACTCATAAAGTGCTTCCAGTATCGGTTCACCAGTGCTTTGGCAAAGAACGGGTTCTCAGGATCTGCCATCCAGTCAACCAGGGAATACCGAGGGTCCTCGTCGGCTTCAATCTCGAGCGGTTCGCCTCCTAAGCCAGCGGGTTTGAGAACCTCGCCACTGCGAGGGTTCCGGCCAGATGCGACACCGCGATTGTGAAAGATCCGCGGCTCATCGTTGACGGACAGTCCATTGACGCCGGTCTTACGTCCAACACGCGTGAAGAACGCCGAGAACGAGTAGTAGTCATTCTCGCTCCAACGTTCGAACGGGTGGTGGTGGCAGCGAGCGCACTGAATCCGCAAGCCCAGGAACAATTGAGCCGTGTCTTCCAGTTGCTGCTCGGGAGTCCGCAAAGACCGGTACCAGGCCACAGGCGGGTTGCGGCCAATTTCGCCCGAGGCGGCTAGAATTTCCCGCGCGAACTCATCGTAAGGTTTGTTGCGTTGGAAACTGTCGCGGATCCACTCGTGAAACCCATACGTGCCACGAGTGTAGTTGTTGTTCTCTCGCTTGTTCCGCAGGATCGAACTCCACTTGTTGGCAAAATAATCCGCATACGCACCACTCGCCAACAGATCATCAATCAGCTTCTCACGCTTCTTGGGGTCTTTGTCTTCGATAAACTCTTTGGCTTGCTCGGCTGTGGGAAGCTTGCCGGTGATGTCGAGCATGGACCGCCGTAAGAACGAGGCGTCATCGCTGAGTTCCGAAGGGGGAATGCCCAGCACCTTCAGCTTGTTGAAGACATGGTGGTCGATAAAGTTTTCTTCGTTCGGCAATCGTTCAATCTGGACGCCCAAGGGAATGCTGGCGCGAAACACATTCACCTGACTTTGAAAGCGGACCATGACCGCCACCTCGCCGCTCAGATCAAGCGTACGAACGAGTCCACCCGCGGTGACTTCGGCCATTTCAGGATCGTTGGGCTCAAACTGAGCCATCCGCGTGACATCTTCCATGTGGCCATCGCTGTATCTGGCGAAAACGGCCAGTTGCTGCTCACTCCCCCGCTGCATCGATCGGGCGGTGGGAAAGACTTCGATCCCTGCAACCGTGGGATCCTCTTCGTTGCCGAAGGGGAGCCCTTGTTCGATCCAGGATCGGAAAAGTTCGTACTCGTACGAGTCCACGCTCATTCGCTGTCCGCCACCGTGGGCCATCACGTTGGTGGCCTTGAGCAGCAGCAGGCTTCGCTCGGGAGAAGCGGGAAACACCCTCCGACCGCGGGCTTCTTTCACCAAATAGTCATAGTCATCACTGGGATAAAATCCCAACAGTGAGAGCTTGAAACCATTTTGACCGCTGGACTTACCGTGACAGCCGCCCGAGTTGCAGCCCAACTTGGTGAAGATCGGGACAATCTGGTTGCCGAAGTTGATCGGGATATGACTGTCCATGTTTTCGACATGGAGCTTGATTTGCCCAACCTTACCGTCAACCGTGGCAGTGATCTCCACCACGCCGTTGGCAATTGGCTTGACCAGGCCCGTGGATGCAATCGAAACCAGGCCGTCCGGCTTGGCTGCAAACGTGGCTTGCTGCGTCAGATCACGCAACTGGCCCGAGGAGTACTTACCAGTCACCACGAGTTGCCGGCGAGCATTCTGCCCACGCAGCGCGAAATCGAAAGGGTTATCAATCGTGACTGCCGCCAGCGAGCCGGGATCTCCCAGGCCAGGTATCTCCACCGTTGCCACTTGAGCGAGAAGATTCGTGTTGCTTAGCGCGACGCAGGTGACCATCAACGCCACCCCCACGACCCCCATCTGGTATCGAATACGACAAGTCATCGTGGCTTCCCTCCCGCAAGAGACATGTGTTTGCATTGCAAAACGTGATTGTCGCATGAGGCCAGAACGAATGCAAGCCGGCTGATGCGTTCTGAAGCCGTCGATGCGCTACCAACCATAGTTTGTCGATTCGAACGACTACGTTACGGTTACCGTCTGGGAAAGGTCTGGAATGCCCGCGGGGCCAAGTTGTTCCAACAAAAAATCTTAGAAACTGCCCATCAAGGCACAACGGCCGCTCAGGGCTCAGGCTGGCATTCCACGAAACCTCCGGAGCGGTATGCTAAGGCTTTCAAGAGATTGCGGCACGTACATCCCCAGCTCACCCTCTTCATACGCCCCCAGCAGGTTCGCATGATTCGACGCCATCTCAACCGGTATCTCCCGGCACTCGTCCGTACCTGTGCTGTCTGGTCCTTGTTGCTGTTGTCAGCATCGGTCGCTGCCGGTGCCGGGGGCATGTCCGCAGGTTTCGGCAAGGCCAACATCACCCCAGATGTCCATCAACAGGCGGTCTGGATTGCCGGCTACGGCCATGGACGTCGGGCCGAAACCGTGCATGATCCACTCTGGGCCAGGGCTGTTGTTTTCGAACATGCAGGAAAGCGCATGGCCTGGGTGAGCGTCGATTTGATCGGCCTTCCCTACGCCGTGGTCCAGCAGATTCGCTCACAGTTAAAGAACTTCGATTACGTCCTGGTTGCCAGTACACACAACCATGAGGGCCCAGACACCATCGGCATTTGGGGTTCGAATCCTTGGACCACCGGGGTGGACGCTCGTTACACCCAGCAACTTGTCGCAGGATGCGTTGCCGCGGTGAGGACCGCTGAGAAGGAACTGGCCGCCACCAAGGCTCATTATGGAACTGCCGAAGAGCCTGAACTCTTGCACGATAGCCGCCAGCCCAAGGTACTGGACCCGGTGCTGAGAGTCTTGCGTTTTGATGCGCAAGAGGCTGGTGATGCCTCAGAAGTCAAACCGCTGGGAATCGTGGTGCAGTGGAATTCTCACCCCGAAGCGCTCGGCCCACGCAACACCGCGCTCACGGCGGACTTTCCGGCCGCCACCGTCGCCTGGCTCGAAGCAAAGTACCGCTGCCCTGTGGTGTACTTTTCAGGTGCGGTGGGTGGGTTGATGTCACCCCCTGATGGTTGCGTCCAAGACGAAGACGGCAATCCGCTAGGCGAAGGGGACTTTCGCTTCGCCGACGCCTACGGAGTTCGAGTTGCCGAAGTGGCACATCAGGCAATTGAACAAAGCCAGCCCATTCAACTAACGCCCTGGGTGGTGGCTGCCAAGCCTATCGCAATCCCGCTGATCAACCCCGTCTACAAGTTAGCTCGAGCCATGGGCGTCATTCGCCGCGAAGGTCGGGCTTGGTCAGGCGATGTGGATCAGTTGGGCGAACCGATTACGGCGGCCAACGCGCAACTCCCTTTCGCCGTTGAGACCGAAGTCGCCTATCTTCGCCTGGGCGGATTGCATGTGGTGGCGATGCCAGGCGAGTTGTATCCCGAACTGATGTACGGCAACGTGCAAGATCCGGCCGAAGCGAATGCGGACTACGCCGATGCACCCGTGGAACCTTCGATTCGTGAACTTTTGCCTAAGGATGCCAAGCTGCTGATGCTGGGGTTGGCGAATGACGAGATCGGGTACATCATTCCCAAGCGTCAATGGATCAAAACCACCGTTTGCCTACGGACTGCGGCGTTCGCAATACGGCGAAATCAACAGCGTAGGGCCCGATGTCGCCCCGCTGTTGATGGAAGCCCTAGGGCGGCGCATTCGCGAAGCTTCGCAATAGCGACGGTCTGAGAACACCGGTGCCTTGTATTAGCGTCAGCTGCGGCCTTCCAGCAGCACCTCGCGCACCAGGTCAGATGGTACCTCACGCACCAACTCCACATGCCCGAGTTTGGTGGGCAGCACGAACCGCAGTTGCCCATGCTCGGTTTTTTTGTCTCGGGCCATCACGGCGATCATCTCATCTGGATCGAGCGGTGGCAGTTGGACAGGGATGTGGAGTGCGGTGAGCAGGGCATGTTGCCGAGCAGTTAGTTCGGCGTCGACGCGACCGAGTCGCTCGGCCAGGCGCGAGGCACACAGCATGCCGATCGAAACCGCCTCACCGTGCAACAGTTCGCCGTAGCCGGAGAGTGTTTCGATGGCGTGGCAGAAGGTATGCCCATAGTTCAGCACGGCTCGTTGCCCGGTCTCTTCCCGTTCGTCCTGCGAAACGACCAAAGCCTTGAGCAATACGCAACTGAACCAGTTGCCG
>CALOEH010000015.1:0-33401 GCA_942492195.1 uncultured Planctomycetia bacterium
AAATGAACTAAGCCGCTTCGCGGTGGGTGTGTTCAGACCTGGGCAGCGATGCTGCCTCCCGCCTTCTTTTGCACTCTCTCTGGTGCTGTGGTCGTGCTTGATATCAGGTTGGTCCAGCGGCAAGAGTCCGGCTGGCGTGAGCCCCGAGGAGGCGTCTGCGATTACCTCTTGGTTGAAGTGAAGGGCACGAAGTGGGGCGTCTACAATCAGGTGGTCGCGGCTTTGCGATTCTTGTTTCGCGAGATCGTGAAGAGCGGCGAGATTGTCGAAGACATCCGCTGCGCCGCGGAGGATCGTGTCGGGCGTCACGATCGTGGTCAACTCCATCAAGGTCCTCCGACCCAGAGCCTTGCCTTTGACGGCCAAAATTCGCCGCTGGTCGTCTGTCAGCAGGATGCGTTTCTTGCCCAACTGTTTGAGCAGGGACTGGATCTGGTTTTCGTTCTGGAACTCGATGATCTGTTGCTGCCCGTGGTGAATCCAACCCGAGAGAATGGCGAACAGCAACTGCTGCTGCTGAAGCACGAACCCGCGGTTTACGCTGCCGTGGTGATGGTAGAGGTGAACCAGCAGAAAATTGCCTCAATGAAGAGCGGCTGGTTTGGCCGAATGCGCGATATCCGAAGCCTCTGTAACTCCAAGCATAGTCCACACTTGTCGGTCGGCTCAATATTTTGACCCTACGGCATTCCGGAGAGATTTCTCGTACCTGTAGATCGCGATCATTGACGCGAAGCGGCTACTCCTCGCGAAGCGTCCAGATGGTCGCGGAGCCTCCGTATTGAGCAGCGGCCAGGTGTTGGCCATCAGGCGAGATCACGATGCCGGAAACCCAGCGTGCAGAGACTTCGCCGCGAGCGTTGAGTTCCAGCAACTTGCGGCCTGTCGCAGCTTCCCAAACACAGGCCATCGAATCCATGCCGCCGCTCAGAATGAATCGGTCATCGGGCGAGTAGTTGATACAGGCAACGCCTTGATACGGAGGGGGCTGTTGAGCGTGGGCGTCCCAGGATTGCAACTGCTTAAATTCGCCCACATCCCAGACACGAATCTTGGCTTCGTACGCTCCGGTTACCAGCCGCTGCCCATTCGCTTGGACGGCCAGCGTCCCCAGCGAGCGCGTCAAATCCGGTTGTTCCGTGACTTGGATAGCTTGACCCGAAGGCAATTCAATCTTGCGAAACCTGCGGTCCTGGACGCTGATGATTTGCTTCCCCGAAGGCAAGAATGCGAGCCCGGTGATGCCGAAACCAGGAGGCTCGTGTTCGACCTTTCGCACCTGCTTACCTGTGGTCAGGTCCCAAAGAAAAATACCAAACTCTTCGTCCCGCTTGCCGAGTTGCCCGTTGGGGCTGGCACTGGCAAGCAGTTTGCCGTCCGACGAAATTGATAGTGCCTGTACGGCACCGGGGGTAGGTCCAAGCGTATTCAGGAGCTTGTATGTTTGAGCGTCAAAAACCTTGATGACCCCCGTAGCTCCCCCGGCAACCAGCAGCTTGCCCTGTGGACTCAGTGCGATGCTGTCTACGGCACGCTCATCCACTTCTAGCGTTTGCAGCAGCTTGCCGGTTTCGACGTCCCAGATCAGTACGCCTGACGTGGCCCCGGTGGCGAGTCGCTTACCACCGTCAATAAAGGTCAGGCAAAGCACCGGGTTACCGACGCTTTTGTTGATTTTGGGATGCACCAGAACCAGCGGCTCACCGGCACCGAGTTGGACTTCCGCCGCCGCGCGATGGGCAAGGGCACCAATCAACAACAGGGCCAAGCATCCCGCTAGGACCCCGGTTCGAAAACATTGCGAACGTGCGCGGTGCGTTGTCCGCGCACCGGCATGATAGTTTGGCATATCCGATTCCCGTGCTAACTTCAGGCGATGAGTTCGGCCAGCGGACCATTCTGATCGAGACCAGGCACGAGAAGATTAAAATTCTCCCGGGGTGCACCGGCGGCGTGCAGCAGCGTGCAGAAGAACCGATTGAGGGTGGGATTATCCGGCATGCCGGTTCCGCGCTCGGTCGTTTCGCCGTAGCTGTCCTCAGACACTCTGGCTTCCATGGGGTAGGTGAGCAACTGTCCCGTCTTGAGACGGCCACCCAGATCTCCCAAGACAACGACCGGCCACTGGCTGCCGTGGCTGTGTTGCCGCTCTGCACTATCGCTCATAAACACAATCACTGTGTTGTCCAGCATGGTGCCGGAGCCTTCAGGGATGCTCGCCAGTTGCTTCATCATGTCGGCAGTCCGTTCCGCCATGAAATGATGGGCACGACGAACAATCTCACTACCCCGCACACCGAGATCCGGATCTGGGTTACCGTGGCCTGCGCTATGCTGGCCCATGTTGGAGAAGCCCTTATAGCTGGGGCTTAGCCCGCCAAGGCCGGAGGTAAGCGTGATGACGTTGGTCAGGCCGGCAGAAAGGGCGGCCGTGGCAATGTCAAACTGAGCGGCAATGACGTCCGGCATCAACATGGGTGGTTCCGCAAATGGCTGCGGAGCATGTTTGGCCAGTTCGCCATCGTCCTTCAAGTTACCGAGTTGTCCCCGCCGTTTACTCAAAGACTCCAAAGCATCCAGGTGGTAATCGAGTTGTTCCCGACCTGCGGATCCCAATCCCTTTTGTAGATGCTTCAAGTCGCCGGAGACGAAGTCCAGTAAATTTTTACGAGAGAGGAAGTCATTCTGGTCCGTGCCGGTGCTGCCAAATAGCGATTCGTAGGCGAGTTCCGGGCGGCATTGTATGGGAACCGGTTTCCCCTGTCCCCAAGCTGAGATTCCGTATGCGGTGGAGGTTTCTGTTCCGCCGCCGTTGATCCCCAAGGCAACCATGGGGAACAGCCCTGGGGAAATCTGGGCGAGCGCGGCATCAATGGATTCCGCCCTGACTCGGCGCTTGTCGGCAGGTGCTTGCGGCAGACCAGAGAGTGCTCCATAGCCGGCCCCATGATTGGGATTCAGGTGCGAGCCCCGCAATCCCTGGATCAGCGTGAGCCGGTCCATAAACGGCGTGAAGGGATCAATCACCCGCTTGGGTAGCGTCAGCGACTTCAAAGGCGTGGCGCGGACGCTTTCAGATGCCATGGGAACTTCTTCAGGCTGCACTTCGTACTCACGCAGCCCATTCTCGAAGAGCACAAACACGAATCGGCTGGGAGTAGGCGGGTCAACGGCAGCCGTAGCCTGATCGGCCAGGCAGCGGGCCAGCGGGGATAACATGGTACTACCTGCGGCCAATCCGGTAAGCCAGTCACGCCGAGTTATCATTGGTGATCGCCTTGTATTAGTTCGAATTGTTAGTTGGTTGCAGGTTGACTTCGCTTTCGACCGCGCGCTCAAGAAATGCAGTGGAAGAAAGTAGAGAGGCGAGTATCGCCTTCATGCTGCCGCCATTCTCCGCATAGGCGCAATGCGCCTCGACGAGTGCAGCTCGATCATCGAGCGTCTCGTTTCGCCCGATGAAATACCGAAACACATGCCGGACAAACACCTGTTCAACACGCTCCGACTCGGCCAGTCGATGGATCAGCTCCACAGCGTTCTTAACCGGACCGTCCAGTTGCGGATCACCCGTCCCGGCGAGATAACCGGTGGCATCCACGTTGGTGCCTTGTTCGGTTTCGCGGTACCTGCCGAAGTGATCGTACATTTCGAACGGAAGTCCTAACGGATCCATTCGCTCGTGGCACTTCCAGCAATACGTCTCGCGAGTAACACGCATCCGGTGCCGGAGGGTATGGTCTGGCTCGTCCGGCAGTTTGGCGTCCACGGTGATGGGAATCTCGGGAATCTTCTCACCGAGCAGCTTTTCCCGAATCCACTTACCACGGTGAATCGGATTGTTGTCGAAGTTATCTGACTGAGCGACGAGCCAACTGGGGTGCGTAAGAATACCTGCCCGATGCCCCGCAGGCATTGGATAGCGGCGGTCCGGTGCCCAGGCATCCCGGCGGATTGCCAACTCGTCCAGTTCATAGATCCGCAGTTCGACCGGAATCAATCGGAAGAATCCGCGTGTCGTGCTGTTTTCCCGGTACTTCTGCTTAGCTCGCTGGATTTCGGCAGCACTGAGAGGACGCGGTCCGCGCTCAGTCTTGGTGAGCGTGAAGGTCTCATTGGTGGTGAGTAGTTCGCGAAGAACCTCTTGATCCTTCTCCAAAACGTCCAGGATCAACCAATCCACATCCCGGACGAAGGTGTACGTAGCTTCGGCCCATGCGCCCTCTTTGCGGGTGTACTTGAGATCCTCGACAACTTGTTCCGCCTCGAGCGTTGGAGCGTCTTTGAACACATCTGGTGCTGCCGTGTAGCCGAAGTATTCCTGGAAGAAGCGGAGGATGCGGAGATTGGAAATTTCCGGATCGTCGAGAATTCGCAAAACCTGTCCGCGAATCTCCTCTGGACTGCTCAGCTTATTGTCCGTGGCGGCTTGCAGCAGTTCTTCGTCGGGAGCTTTGTCGGTCAGAGTATAGGCGATGGCCCGAGCCAGATGATGCGGAATCAGCTGCTGCTGCTCCTTGGCAGCTTCGACCCGGTAAAGTACTTCGGGGTGCAGCAGCACAGCCAGAAGCAATTGCTCCACGGCGGCATCCGGCCCGCTCTTCTTGAGATTCTCGCGGACAAACCCGTCGTACCGCTGCTGTTCCTCTTCAGTTGGCTCACGCTGCAAGACTCGCTGGAAGACGACGGTAACCCCCGCGACCACTTGTTCGTCGGTGGCATCCTTTCCGGCGCCTGCCAGATCTTTCAGTTCGCGGATCGAACCTCGGGATGTTGTCTCGCGCACGATGGGGAGCACGTTGCGGAGGTGGTGTTCCAGTTCAGCTTCGCCAATCCGGTGCGAAGCGGCGAAGTCGCTGAATCCGGTCTTTGGGTCAGGCAGCATCTCCCAGGGGGCGCGGACTCGGGATGCGGACTTGACGCCGCGAAAGCTGTCGCGAAGGAAGTTCTCATAGGCCGGTTGGGAAAGTCGCCACAACCGCCCGGGCGTTGGGGCAGAATCCGTATCCGCGACCGGCGATTTGCCAAACAACGCATCGTGGTCGACTTCGTTTCCTTCGCGGCGAAGGCCCATTTCAGCAAGGCCGGCGTACAAGGCCTCGATTGCCTGTTTCCGCTGTTGCGGCGTGGGCTGGGGAGCGTAGTCCGGCGGCATGTGGCCGCTTTCCAACTGTCCGATTACCCGCTTCCAGAGTGCCAGTTCTATTTCCGAACGGGGTTGGCCAGCCAGTTCATGCACAGCGACCTTGGCCAGTTGTTCATCAGCGCCGTGGCACTCCGTGCAATGCTGTTTGAAGAACGCAGAGAGTTGGGGCGAAGCAACTGGCTCAACTGCGGCCGGTTCAGCCCAGGCATTGGAGTTGAATGAACCAGCGACACAAAAAACTATGAACCCGGCCAAAACCCCAACCGAGGCCAGCCGACGCATCTCAGCAAGAATCAACGCGGACACCACGATTTCACCTCCCCTTCTCCGCACTTCGGCGGTTGCTTCAATGGTATGGTAAGGGAGGGTATTCATCAATCTATTTTGTTGGGTTCGCGCGTGCGGGTTCCCGATTCCCCAGACACCAGCGTGTGAGGATTCGCTCTAAGCAAATTTCTACTCGAACAAACCGGGAATCAGCGAGCCTTCGCGAACGATCATGACGGGGCGGCCCGATGCGGTGTGGTACTCACGGCGGTAGTCGATGCCGAGCGCATGGTAGAACGAAGCGGACATGAAATACCCTGGCTTAATGGTTGAGAATGAATTCTTTACTGTTCAGCAGCGCCCAAAGCAAGTCGCGAAGTCCAGAGGCAGGGTCGGGCGCTATGTGCAGGTACTCGCCAGCGGTTGTGAGTTCGCTGTCAGTTGGGGGACGGCAGAAAGTGCGAATATATGCCTGCCGGATCACGTCGTGGCGGTTCTCTTTCAGCCAGGAGTCGCCTCCGGCTGCAATCTGTTTCAGCCAGCCGTCTTTGTGGTCCAGCCGGTTCAACAGTTCCGCGTCGTTTCGCAGGTACACGACGAACTCGACCAGATCATCATCGTCCGCCACGGCATGCGCCAAGCCGAAGTAGTGATCTGAATAGCCCTTGCACTTATTCTCGGCGAAGCGGCGGTACTGCGTTCTGATGCGCTCGTGATCGCTCATTGTGCAGCGTCTTCTTCCGGCGTCTGCGGTTGCCACTGGATGCGGTGTATCGCCCACCTGCAGACGTGTGAGACAGATGATCTCCTGCGTATGGCCTCTGAAGTGCGGAACGCAGTCAAAGATCGCATTCCAACCAGTGACCTCAATATCCCTGAATGCGCCGAGCCGCAAGCATCTCGACGGCGCTGGGCTGCGAGAGCACTGAATTCGCTTCGGCGACGACGCATGCCAACTGCTCCAGGACTTCGGCTTTCGAGAACGAACTACGCTGCGAGAATTCCGCAGGGCGATTGCGGACGGCCTCGACGGTTCCCAGTCCGGCAACGATCCATTGCTTCACACTGCCGCTCAGATGGAACAGCAAATTGCCGATCGAGTTCATCTCGTCGCGAGGCCGCCCAATTGGCCCGACAGTGATTGATCTTTGTCATGCACTGGTCCAAGACTTTGCACGCGTTTTCCAATACGGTCGTCGTCAATTGGTCGGTGGTCAGGTAATTCATTCGTTATCCCCGTTTCGTCCGCGCTGCGACAAGCGTTTGCACTTGGAACGACTTGCCGACAAGAGAAGTAGCCAGCACGCTTTCGACTTGGGTGAGTTCATGAATCGCGGCTTGTTTCCGGAGGACTTCCGGTGACACCATCTTCAGGCACGAAGTCAATGATTGCAGGCTGGGGAATGGCGATGGCGTCACGGCCGGTGCGTCCGCGTGATATATCTGTACAACGGACACAAGGCAGCCGCCCGGTTTCAACAAGCGATGCAAGGATTTCAGAACGACCTCGGCATTGACATACTCAAAGAGCAAGGCAGCAAACACGAGATCGACAGGTGCGATCTTCACCTCGTCCTGCTTCAAGTCCGCGACGATCAGTTCCAGCCTCGGTAGTTGACGCTCAAATCGCTCACGAGCGGTCTGCACGTAGGCGGGATTGATATCAATACCAACGACGCGATTCGTGACCTGTGAATCAATGCGATCGAATCCGTTGCCGCCAGCACAGCCCAGGATGGCGACCGACGGAGGAGCGTGTTCGCGCAGAGCCTGTTCGAAAATGTCAGCCAGCAACGCAGCCTGAGCCACCTCCGGTAACGCCATGTGACCTTCGTAGTCGGCTAACGGAATTTCTAGCCAAGGATTCGTCATAACGATCTCTACCCGTCGACAATGTTGTTCGCATCAGTGGCTGGCGATCATCATCAATCCCGCGCGTTGCCGTTCAACCGCCCGGCGATTTCGCCGCGTTTGATCCAAATAGCCGACTGGCTCACTCACACGAAGTCTTCGCAAATCAGTCCAGAAACTTCTGCAAGTAGGTCACGTTCAGCAGCTTACCGAACTTCCGGCCGACTTCCTTGAACGTGCCGACTTCTTCAAACCCACAACTCTTATTCAAGTGCAAACTGGCGTCGCTACCTTCGGCAACTCCGGCGATTATCGTGTGATACCCCAATCGGCGAGCCTCGTCGATAATCGCTTCCTTGAGCCGCCGTCCGACACCTTTGCCTCGATGGTCCGCTTGCACATAGAACGACGTTTCGCCGGTGTCCTCATACGCGCACCGTGGTCGCCAATGGGACAAAGATGACCAACCCACGACTTGCCCGTCGAGTTCCGCGACTAGAACGGGATGACGATCATCGTGTCCGGCCAGCCATTGCTGCCGATCTTCGCGAGTCTTTGGCTCAAGATCGAAAGTGGCGGTCGTGGTCAGGATAGCCTCGTTGTAGATGTCGGTAATTGCATCGACGTCGGATTGTAATGCACGTCGGATCGTTAGCATGAAGTCGTCCCTACGGGTTGGAAATTACATTTCCCGATTAATCCGGCCGATGGTCTTTACCGAACTCCATTACTTGCCGCTCTTGTTCCCTGGCTTGATCGGCTCTCCCACTGCGGTGATGAAATTTCTCCGCGTCAATTCGTGTCGGGCGTCACGATCGTGGTCAACTCCATCAAGGTCCTCCGACCCAGAGCCTTGCCTTTGACGGCCAAAATTCGCCGCTGGTCGTCTGTCAGCAGGATGCGTTTCTTGCCCAACTGTTTGAGCAGGGACTGGATCTGGTCGTTCTGGAACTCGATGATCTGTTGCTGCCCGTGGTGAATCCAACCCGAGAGAATGGCGAACAGCAACTGCCAAGGTTGAAGCACGAAACTCATGGTTTACGCTGCCGTGGTGATGGTAGAGGTGAACCAGCAGAAAATTGCCTCAATGAAGAACGGCTGGTCGGCCGAATTCGAGGTATTCGAAGCCTCTGTAACTCCAAACATAGTCCACACTTGTCGGTCGACTCAATATTTTGACCTACGGGATCGAAAACGTGAAAACGTGTGGGCGTCTGGAAAGTGGATTGGCAACGCGATGCCTGCGGCCGCACGTGTGCTTATGCGAGTCTGGATGCGAAATGCGTGAGAATGCAAGGCCCTAACATGGCCGCATGGCATACGTCGCCTCAATCTACAACCCCGACAGCGAGCACGACGAACGCAAGAAGAAGCCACATCAAACCCGGTTCTTAGCAGGATTTTACGAACTCGGCGAACTTGGATTGCAGCTTCGTCGCCAAGCCGGGCAGGTGGGTTGGGACGAGGCTGAGCAGCAGATCGCCATCTCGGACGGCGGGCCAACGAAGCCGGAAACCAATCTGGTACGCCTACCCACGCTGGTCGAAAGACGAATCCGACATTATCTACCAGGCAGGCGAGCAGCTCTACCTTTCTAACCTGGTCAACAAGTCGACGACGAAAGTGTCGCCGCGTGACAGTGTAGACAACCCGCGCATGAAACGAGCGCCAAAGTAGGTAGCCTCTCATGTTCACGACGATGATGTGATCCCACGTCGGCGAGCGTTAAGGTTGATGTGTCGACGATGGCTGCAAATACCGACCGAACAGTAACCACAACCGGGGTTGAGAATGATCCGCCAAAGACCACAACTGACTGTTGCAGTGTTTGCAGCGATGATCTTAGTCACAGCAGTCACACATGCAGATGAGCCGGAGCCCGTCCTGATGACTGAGCACCCGCTCACCGCAGAGCAGGCCCAGGCGATACAGAAGGCCTGGGCCGATCATCTCGGAGTCGATGCGATCTTCAAGAACTCGATCGGGATGCAGTTGTGTGTGATTCCTCCGGGAACATTTCTAATGGGAAGTCCGCGAGGCGAAGCGGATCGAAAACCCGGAGAGAACCTCCAAGACGTGACGCACAGTCAGCCGTTTTTCATCGGACGTTATGAGGTGACTCAGGGCGAATGGGAACGAGTGATGGGGCCGCTCCGGTTCCAGCCGAAAGCGGGCGCTGGTGACCGTTTCCCCGTTTACGGCATCAACTACCCCGAAGCGGCAGAATTCTGTCGGAAGCTCACCGAGCTGGATCGTAAAGCGAACAAACTGCCGAAGGGTTACGAATACCGATTACCGACGGACGCGGAATGGGAGTACGCTTGTCGCGCCGGAACGCTGACGGCAACGTACTTTGGAGACAAGCTGAGCAGCAAACAGGCGAATTTCGATGGAGGCCGTCCTTACAACGGAGCCGAGAAAGGTCAGAATCTCGGCCGAACGGCAAAGGTTGGCAGTTACCCTGCCAATGCCTGGGGCTTACACGACATGCATGGCAACCTGTGCGAGTGGTGCCTCGACTGGTACCACGAAAGAGCGAAGGGTGGCGTTGATCCGGTGCAACTCACGCCCGCAGCCCAACGACTGATCCGGGACGGACGTCATAGCTATTGGGGCCGCTATTGTCGTTCAGCGAATCGCTACTATGTCCCTCCGAAGGACCGTCGTACCTCGATCGGGGTCCGTCCTGTCCTCACAAAACTGCATTCAGGTCAGTAGTGGAGACAGATGAAACAAGCTGGACTCCCAAACGATCGACTTGTTGCTGGCGGAAATCCAGGCCGTTCACGCTCGATAACGGAGCTGACCGAATAGCGCGCACTGAGCGTGGGAGTCGCATCCGTGGGTAACTTCTAGTTGCTGTGGGAGTGCCAGAACTGTTCCCATTGGTCGGAATCTTTGAGACGAAAGCGCGGAGGTGGCAAGGACGGAGACAGTCCTCGGAGAGAACCTCTGGTCCTTTGGTCTTGGCCTTGAGTCGGCGGGAATTCGGGACGCCGTCGGGCACGCCAACGTGTCCATTACATCGGCCTACCTGCACGTAGCGGTAGAGGACAAAGCAGTGGGGCAGTTGTTTGGGTGAGTTTGGAAGGTGCAAGTGTCTTTGCCGTTAATAACGTCGAACCGGGAAACGAAGAAGTCATGGCGGCATTCGATGCGTGGGATGCCTGCGAGTTGCCGTAAGGGAGCCGTTCCGCCACTTTTCTCGCAGATTCCTGCCCTGCCCTGACACCTCCTCCTGTTTTCTTCGAGGACAACTGTATTGCCAGGAAGTCGTCTTGCCAGTCGTTGAAGTGAGCGTTTCGTTCTCGGATAATGCAAATCGATTCCTTTGAAAGCGTCGTGATTTGAGCAGACTCGAAATGATGCAAAATCTATCCCAACAATTTGGAGCCCTCTGGGAATCCAGCGATTCTCCACCGGACGTATTCTCATTCATCCGGCATCACAATGGGGCCGCTATAGACGATGCGTTGGCCGTGCTGCTGAAGGACCAGAACTATCGCTGGAAAACCGATGACCCCCTGAAGGTTGAGGACTACCTCGCCAGACTGCCCGATTTGGCCAGCGATCTCGACGCCAAGCTGCAACTCGTGGTGGGGGAATTTCAGGCTCGGCAGGCAGCGGATACCGAACCGAACATTGACGAATACACGTCCCGAGCTCCCGCTCATCCAAACCATTTGGAGGGATATGCGCCAGTTGTACATACCGTACTCACGCCAGGCGAACTAATAGAGGCATTGAGCCTGGATCTTGACCATCCTTACCAGCAGGAGGCCAATTTGGCCTCGGCACTCTGGGTGGTTTTGGATCGGGACAACGACCTCTCCGACGAACATGGCCCGGACCGATTGGCGCTCTTGCACATCCAGGCCGAAGCAGTTTGGGTTTGTCACAACCTCTGGAAAGAGCATGACAGCAATCCCTTCGCCGTTGTGTTACAGGACCACGGTTTCGGAGGAAACTGGGCTCGGTTCGGCGGAGACGGTTCGGCGCTTCGTGCGATTGCCCAACAATTTACACTCCCAGAATTGCTCCTGGTTGGCGAAAACACATCTCCCTGGCCCGGATACAAGGCTGTCTCAACCGTGTCAGGTGGTGTAGCTCGAAATTGCAAATTGTACCGTTGCCGAGCCGGAGAATAGGGCTTGAAACTTTGCATCCACCGAGGCACCCAAGAAATCGGCGGCACCTGCATCGAGATCGAGTCGCAGGGCAAGCGGCTCGTGCTGGACGTCGGATTGCCGTTGGATGTGATCGACCCCGACGGATTTCCGCTTCACGCCGTTCCTGGCTTCGACACTCCTGACCCGTCGCTCCTGGGCGTCGTCGTCTCGCACCCGCACCAGAACCACGATGGACTGGCATACCGGCTGCCAAAGGAGACGCCTTTCCTGATTGGCAAGGCTGCCGAGTCGATCTTATCGGCGGCAGCACTGTTCGCACCGGGAGGCGTTAAGCTCGAAAACGTCGTCCAATCAGCACCACCTGCAGAGCAGGTGGAATGAGGACGGCCCCTAAAAGGGTCCATGTTAGGATCGTTCGATCAATTACTGTCCGACAAAAGGCGGGGAACTTGTCCCGACCTAGGGTTATGGCCACCAATCCGGACAGTTATTGATCGAACGGTGCTTAGCCGATTTTTCGTACTGCTTCGAGCCAACGGCTTCGCGAGGCAAACCGCCTCTCATTGTCGGATTGCTGGTTCCCGTGTATTCGCTTCCACTTGTTAATGGTCAACGCTACCGTGGTCCAGGCCGGTCTGGGTTATCCACCGGCGTTCCGTTTTGGGAAGGCAATCTCCGAGTCCGTGCTCGATCGGGTTCGCCATTACACTGTTCGCTGATTCAAGCCGTTGCGAAATCACGCAGGAAACGGCAGAGCCTTGTCAATTCTCACCAGCAGAGCTGGTGGATTACCTCGGATTTAACGGTACTCTGGTTGTACTTGGTTACCGCCTCAATCCGGCAGTTCAATCGGCGTGGGGGCGCAGAGGGCGTTGCGGAGGAATGCGAACTCGTCGAGCGTCTGTTGTTGGCAGGTTTGCAGTACAGACATGAGGATGCTTTGAGTTTCGGCACCGAGCCAGGTGCGGTTGCCGCCCCAGACTTTGCGGTTTACGACGGCAGGCCGGATGGCTTGTTCAGCTCGATAGTTTGTGGCGGCGATTTGAGGTTCGTTCAAGAACCAGAACCACTGCATGGCGTGCTTCGCGATGTGTCCAGCCAGCCGACGATTGGCAGTGTTCGTGAACCGCCCAGCGGCCAGACGCTCCAGTTCAAGGCTTAAACCGTAACCGGCTTCGGCCAACTCGTTCGCACCGAATTGATGTCCACGCCACGCACGACGCATTGCAAACGCCTCGTCGATCAACGCCAGCACCGCGAGAGGAAACCGCGCAGCCCCCACGCACGGCCGTGGCCAAGAGGGCATTTTGGCAACGACGCTGCAAGTGCCCCAGGCATTGTTGATGAAATGCGTTTGCGAATCGGTCATAGACGCTCCAACCATCGTGCACCATGGTTCCGGACCAATCGATGCCTAACAACCGCTTGGCAGGCTTGTGGCTGCGGGTTGGGTCGATGTCGTAACATGTTGCATTCGAGCCCACGAAAACATGCAGCCACGCCGAACGTCCCGCCACACGCCAGCCGGTTTCGTCCGGCGCGACCTCCGGCGAGCCGTGGACACGCTTGCGAATCTGCTGATAGGCAGGCTTCATACGCTTTGCTGAGCGATGGATGGAACGAACACTGGTGGCCCGAGCCAGACAAAGTTCTTCAAACATGGTTCGCAGCAGCTTGACGCTCTTGCCGTGCGATAGGCCTAGCTGCTTGTTGAGAATCGCCAGCAAGGCGTGCACGTTCGGACCCAGTTGGCTCGCCGCCGCGCCGGCTGCCGTCGATGTCTGCAAGGCATGGCGGCCGCACCTTCCGATGGCAAGTCTTGCAATCGCCTACATGCACATCGAAGCGACGATAGATCACCGTTCGCGGGATCTCGGTTTGATATTGCGGTGAAATCTCGGTTTCAGAGATATGCTTGCCGCCGCAGTGTGGGCAAGCCTTCGGCAGCGGCACGTCGTAGGTCTCATCGATTCGCGGCGGAACGCTGCGATGGGCATGGCGACCGTGCCGCCTGCCTCGCTTCCGGCCCGGCTTCCTCGGCGGCTTTGCCGGCTCTTCTTGTTTCCGAAACGGAGCCGCTTGACGCTTGCCTGCCTTTTGAAGTTTCTCCAACTGCAGCCTTAGCTTTTCGTTCTCTTGTTGTAGCTTTTCGATCTCTTGTTGCAGCTTCTCGAACCTTCCCGTCAAGTCGACGATCTGCTGCAGAGCCTGCTTCAGTTGTTTTCGCAACTGAACGTTCTCCTTCAGCAGCAGCCCATACTAAGGCTGAGCCGTTCCAGCCGAAATCGTATTGTGTTGCGTCGTGTCCATACACTCTGTACGACGCAGGTTAAGCTAGCAGCCGAGTGCTAGCAGGCAAGAATTGCCGAAAAACGGTAAACAATTACCTCTGGTTTAGTGCGTGATAAACCCACGGCCTACGGCCGTGCGACTCTGATAGGCTCTGCCGGTGCGGCGAGAGTTCGGTACGCCGATAGAATACGCTCTGCCTCCAAAGGCTGCTTTGGGCGAGGAGTAAGATCGCATGGACAAGGCATTGCCATTTGCATAATACCGTGAAAACCAGTTCGTCCTGACACGAACTTAACGAGCAGCGAGCCACCTTTTGCCATCAAAGCAGTGGGATTCAGTGCAACGATTCGTAGCCGTTCGGGATTCTTGTTCACGCCCCGCTCTGCGGTGCAAGCCAAAGCCACGTCCTACGGGCGTGGTCGATTACTTCGAGAGCCGACAGGGACTGATGGGCAGTGTACTACCGGGTACTATTTTCAGGGCCAAGTACTACCACAGGATAAGAAGTTACGACTCAGGATGCGAAGGATTGCGAAACGCCTCCGGTCGTGGTAAGTTCCTTGTAGTGAATGGACTTTATGGTCGTTTTGGGGTGAACTTTGCTACCGACTGTCGATCCGGTGGTTGCGGGTTCGAGTCCCGTCGGCCTCGCTTAGGACGCTCGTTGTCGTTCAGTGCCGCCGCAAGTTTTTCTCAAGCATCCTGCAACGTCGAGATCGTCGGCAAGTAGGGATTGCCCACGTAGGGAGTGGGATCGAATTGCCGCCGCCACACGGCAAGATCATCTTCGCCGGTCATGTTGAAGTTCCCTTTCCATCGGGCGAACCGGAGCAGTCGCCGTGAAAGGGAAAATGGCGTTCCGCCCGGTTCTTGCAGGCGATCAGTTTGCAACCTGATCAACCACCCGATACTCTCGGCAAGGACGATTGGACTGTTATCGACTTGCCAGTATTATAGCCGTATCGCCATTATAGGTTGTCGAAGTTACGGAGCATTCCGATGGCCGAGATTCAAGACCGTTGGAATGACGTTGATACTGGGAATTTGCGACGGCGTTTCCTCGACGAATCAGGCTGCCGAAGTCCGTTTGGTGTGACCGAAGATGGCCTTTGCGATTTCCGTGGGATGAGGGTGGATGAATCGTTGCATCAGGTTGTCATTGAAAACACGGACTTCGGCAAGGCAGTGGTTGGTAACGGTCAGTTCATGGCAGTGTTTCGACATTGCAGCTTCGACGCTTTCCTCTGTGACGGAAGCTTCGGCAATGATTTCCGTGAATGTAATTTTTGCAACGCAAATTTGAAGAATGCAGTCATTTATGGCAAGCTTCACGACTGCGACTTCTCGAAGGCCAATCTTTCCGGTGTCCGAGGGGGTAATGTTCGCTTCGAGGGATGCAATTTCGTGGAAACCAAACTATGGCGAACATCGTTCTTCGACTGTAAGTTTCGTTGCTGCCGTTTTGTGAATTGCTCAATTCACTCAGGGTCTTTGGCCGGAACGAGCTTCGAGGACTGCGAGTTTGAGAATTTTGATTTGGGCAATGCGATTCGTACAAGAACAACAGGGCTGCCAACCATCCAATCAGGATGATGTGCTGCCAATCTTTGGACACGTCCTTACTGGCTTGGCTGAGATTGTATGCGGCTGCTTTCTCGTTGGGTGTTGGCGAACTTTTTTCTGCTCAAGCGGGTTGATGTTGGACATCCCCGGTTCGGCGTTTTTGTCGTTCAGCCAAAGTCCCTCCGTTCGCAAGGCCAGCCAATCTTGAAATGATATCATGTTGGTATGTAGGGATTGGCCTTGCCGATTGCAGAAGAAAAAAGGCCGGCGAAGTCGCCATAACAGCAGGCCGTGACCACCTTTCCTCCAAGTTTTTCAAAGTAATTTTTCAATTGTCAATTTTGCGACAAGTGGAAGGATGAAAATGGCTCGTCGCTGGTATTTCGTGCTGCATTTGGGGGATGATGACGTGTCCGAAACACGACTGCGATACGAAGTGCAGGTCTTGGATGAGAGTGGGCGTGCGTCGGAGGTGGGCCGGTTTTCACAAGACGAACTTACACTTGTCGTGGATGGCGTCACGATTCCCGAACCTGTCTTGGCCGCAGCCCTTCGTCAGACCAAAGGAAAGGGCGACTATGTTGGTGATGACGGCCAATCGGTTGCCCCATTTTGAAAGCAGGTCAGGCACTTCGGGTGGATCAGTGCAACACGACTACCACAACAAGCCCGAAGTCCTTTGCTGGCCTGACGGATTCAGGGGGAACAGGGAATGGCCTTATGAGTCCGACAGCCGGCCCGTTAGTAACATCTTGGCGAGTGCGGCCCGGTCGTCTGCGGAGAGGTTCATCAACATGGCGGCTAGGGCTTCGAGAGAGACATCTTGCAGGTTTTCGGCCTCGCTGGTGCAAGCGGCGGAATCGGAGTTCATAACCTCCATGTTTTCCGGCATTTGCGAACCCGGCTCGCCCGACTGTCGATCCGGTGGTTGCGGATTGTGCAACGCACGAAGAATAACTTCGGGTTTGAGCCTGAAAAGCAAAGCTCACCGCAGAGTTCGCGGAGATGCGCAGAGGGAGAAGGGAATGCGGAAGTTATTCTTCTCCGATTACTATGGGTGCTCCGCGTCGTCAGCCGTCTGCAGCCTGGCCGTCTCCGAACGAGACGGGCCTCTGCGGCTGGGTGTTAACGTGCAACTGGAATACGTCGGGGCGGGCGTAATGCCCTGTGGCATCGAAGTCCATCTTCGCGCCGGCCAGCAACTCGAGATCGAGTTCGGCGACCAACAGCCCTGGCTCATCCCAGAGCGGTCCGGCAAGGACCTCTCCTAACGGCCCCACCAGGCAGCTTCCTCCCCGGCTGATCACATCACCGGGGAATGCCTCTTCGTCCGGCAGGTCAGAAGCGGGGAAGTCACTCCGCCGCAAGACCTGGCAGCAACTGAGTACGAAACAGCGCCCCTCCATGGCAATGTGCCGCATGCTCGGGAGCCAACTCTCGCGGTCATCGGCAGTTGGGGCACAGTAAAGCTGAATGCCTTGGGCATACATCGCCGTTCGCAGCAGCGGCATGTAATTCTCCCAACAGATCACCGCCCCAACTCGGCCACAGGGGGTCTCGAAGACCGGCATCGTTGAGCCATCTCCAAACCCCCAAATCAGCCGCTCGCTGGCGGTTGGCATCAGCTTGCGATGTTTGCCAAGATAGCCATGCTGGGGCGAAAAGAAGAGGACGGTGCAGTACAGCGTCCCGCCTTCCCGTTCGATCACACCCACCACCAGTTGCAAACCGTACTTGGCTGAAATCTTGGCCAGCCGATCAACATGCGGCCCAGGCACCGTGATGGCGCTGGCCGCATAACGCCCAAACTGTGCTCGCCCTGCATCGGTACGCCTGCCTACGACCGCTCCAAAAGTGAGCCCTTTGGGATAGGCCGCAACGTACGCTTCGGGAAACAGGACGAACTCAGCTGCCGCGTCGCGGGCTTGTACGCACCACCGCTCAACCTTGTCCAAGGTCGCATCCGGATCGAACAAAACGGGGCCGTCTTGCACAACGGCTGCACGGACCATCGTCATGGGTTCAACAGCCCTCGCTGAGTAAACAGTTTACGGGAAAGAAAACGGTTTACCTGAAAGTACCTGCCGAACCCAACGGGCTGCGTCATGGACAAAGATCACCAAGACCTGCTGAATTAGATCAGCTCGTGAATCGGCGTGTTGTGCTCAAGCAAGTACTGCGGACGACCGGCCGGGTCAATGAACTGCGTGGTGCCAGGGTTGATGCCCAAGTTGTGATACAGCGTGGCATGCACTTCTTGGAAATGAACCGGGCGATTCTTGGCGGTTTCGGCATACTTGGTCGTTTCGCCAACGGCCTGACCACCTCGCATGCCGCCACCTGCCATGAAGGCCATGGAGACCGGCGGCCAGTGATTACGGCCACCGTCATTGTCCACGCGGGGAGTTCGGCCGAACTCGCCCCACATGACAACGGTCACATCATCCAGCATGCCGCGGGCATCCAGGTCTTGCAGCAGAGCGCTGATCCCCTGGTCCATGGCAGGCAAGTTCTTCTTGCTGAGTGTTTTGAAGTTATCGCGGTGCGTGTCCCATCCGCCGAAACTGGCCGTGGTGGTAATCACGCGCACGCCGGCCTCGATCAACCGCCGGGCTTTGAGCAAGTTCTCGCCAGGACGGCCATACTGCTCAACAATTCGAGGGTCTTCCTTTTTCAAGTCCAGCGCGTCCGCCATGGACCCCGAGGTCACAATATCGACCGCGGTTTGGGCGTAACTATCCAAGGCTTCCATCTGCCCTGAGCTATCGATATCCCGTCGCATTTGATCCAGGGCCCCGAGCAGTTCGACGCGGGTTCGTAGACGTTCTGAATCCATGGCACGGTTCAGCGTCAGATTCGCCAGGCCGTTGCTGCTGGGTTCGAAGGGGCGATACGTGGGGCCAAGATAACCGGCGGTTGCCTTAGTGAACGAGACATACGGGGGAGCCCCTTGCGAGGCAGAACCCTGAAGCTTGGCGACCACGCTTCCAATCGAAGGACGGCCGCCCAGGCTTTCCAGGCTCTTCTGGTTGTAGCCGGTCAGCGTCTGGTAGTTGCTGTGCCCTGCGTTCGAACCGACCAAGGCCCTGATCACCGAGAACTTGTCCCCCAGTGTGGCCAGCTTGGGCAGGTGCTCGCAGATATCCAGGCCAGCGGCTGTGGTCGGAATGGGATTGAACTCACCCCGGTATTCGGCGGGAGCGTTGGGCTTCAGGTCGAAAATGTCTTGGTGAGAGGGGCCACCACTGAGATGGATGTTGATCAAGGCTTTGCTGGAAGAACCAACACCGGCCGCCGCTTCGGCTCGCAGCAAATCCGCGAACGTCAAGCCAGCGAATCCCAGGGCACCAATCTGAAGGAACGAACGACGACTCGTGCCATCGCAAAAACGATCAGCCTTACCGTTTCGGATCGTCAACATTTCTTAGTCTCCTCAGTTTCTGGATGATTTGCCGGGCTGTTTGAATATTCAAACACTTGGTCCTTCGTGCAGCGCCCTACAGTCTGACCGTTTTTGAACAATGAATCAACCGAAGTTGATGTTTTTTGCCGAATTCCTGGAGATCCTAAAAGTGTGGAAACTGCAGGGTTTTTTACGGCTGCGAGGGTTTCTCGGAGAAGGACGTGTCGTCATCTCGCCCAAAGAACATCAAGTGTTGCCACGGCAGACCATCGAACTCGCGAACGAGTTTCAGGCCGTTGGCAGGGTATTCTTTGAGGATCTGGGCTTTGCTCATCTTGTGCAGCAGTTTGATCGGGACCTCGGGATCCTCAAGCCTGAACTCCAGCAAAGCTACCCGGCCACCTGAGGCCAAGGATTCTCGCATCGCACCCAGCATATGCTCGGGATGCGAAAATTCATGGTACACATCAACGCAAAGGATCAGGTCCACCTTGCCGGCTGGTAGTTTGGGATCGATGACGCTACCCAAGATAGGCTCAATGTTGCGAATCCTGGCCGCTTTGGCTCGGGCTTGCAACAGCCGTAGCATCTCAGGCTGGATGTCCACGGCCAACACTTTCCCTTGCGGTCCCACCATTTTGGCGAGTTGCAAGGTGTAGAACCCGTTGCCGCAGCCCATGTCGCAAACGGTCATGCCTCGTTTGACGCCCAGCTCTTTGAGCATCTGAGCGCAGTCCTCTTCGCGTTGCCGCGAATCTCGCGTGAGCCAGGGAGCACCGGTGAAGTGCATGGTTTGCGCAATCTGCCGCCCCTTGTAAGACTCGAGCGCCGGCGGGATTTTATCCTCCTGACCCTTTGCCACACTGAGCAAGGCAAGGCACGCGCCAACGAAGCAGAGGGGCAGAATTCTTAGGGAGGAATGAAGTTTCATCAGAATGGCTCTTCACGAAAAATGCGACCGATGGGCTGGGGTAGCTGCGGCCCTCCATGATAGCGCGCCAGCAGACGGAGCGAAACCAGACGTTTCGCCACTTCGCCACCAGGGTCGTGAGCCGGCTCAGATGCAGCTCGGGAAAGGTTGCCAACTCCCGCTAATCCTCAACCATGTTTCACGTGAAACATCAGGAACCCTTGCGCAAACGCCGCAGCCTTCCGGCGGAACCGCCGGCACAACTGTCCACCGTATTTACCTGGCAGCGGCGACGACCTGTCTGATGGGTGCTTGGCAAGCGGCGAAATTACGGGCTCTCTATAGGAGTGCTAGCACCCCGGATCACCCAAAATCCCGAAATTGGTCCTAAAATCGCCCAAAACGCTTCAAACGTGAGCCCAAGACGAGTAGAATACCAACGCGTAGGAACTGGAGAAGCAGGCAGCAGATTTTCGGCAGAGAGTTCGACTAAGAATTGGTGGTTGGTCCAACCATCGTTGGTTTAATCATTTGCTGTTTCAATCAACGTTGGTTTAATCAACAGAGCGTTCGAGTCAAAGATTGGCCCTGTTCTGGGGCTTGGGAAAGTGTGACGATCCTTTCTCCGGTAACTTTCCCCCTACTCGAGTACCGACATACGTCGGCTGTGTACTTGTCCATTTAGTACGAAGATGGTTTGCGATCATTCGATCCCGATACCTTGTGGTCATTGACGAATCAGGCGGGTTGACCTGCTGGTCAGTATGGCAGGAGCCCCTTTGAACCGGCGCGGTGATGCGCGCACTTTCCGACTTTTCATTTCACGCTTCTTCTCTCTGGTGCTGTATGTCGACCATCAACTTGGATTTTGCGAAGGAATCTCCGGCAATTGCCGCCGACACCCGTAGGAACAAGGTCATGCGCGAGGTTTCTGATTCGACCATCAAGGACTTAGTCCAGATCTTCAAATTGCTCTCAGACGAAACCCGCATGCGAATCTTGTTCTTGCTCATGCAGAACGACGAGATGCACGTCCGAGCGTTGTGCGATGTGCTGCATCAAAGCCAGCCTGCGGTGAGCCATCACCTGGCACTGCTGCGCGTGGCGGGATTGATCGAAGCGCGGCGGGAAGGTAAGCACAACTTCTATCATATTCTGCCTCAACGTTTTCAGCACATGCTGGATACGGTGTTTGAAGCAGTGCCGGAAGCCGAACGTCGGATCCGATTCGAAGACTACGTGCTCACCTACGCACCCGTTTGATTGATGTAGAACAGTTGTCTCAACGGTTCAGGACGTCTTGGGTGGTCGCCTCTGAAAATTGAGCCAATTGGAAGGGGGTGCTCTCCTATCAGGTATCCCAAGGGATTGAAGACAGGAGAGCGCTCGGTCACGATAGCAACGCTGTACGTTGCTCCGGTTTGAATCGTTTTCCAAATAGGGCTGGACGTTTTGTCGTGCAAAACGAACACTTCTAGGGGAAGATGATCCAGGGCACAAACCGGAGAACCACAAGGATGAGCGACGCATACATTGTAGCAGCCCGTCGTACGCCAATCGGCAAGTTCTGCGGCGGCCTGGCCTCGGTGTCGGCCCCGGACCTGGGGGCCGTGGCAGTCAAGTCCGTGCTCGGCCAGGCGGGGTTTTCTCCAAGTGACGTGGATGAGGTCATTTTGGGGAATGTACTCAGCGCAGGTCTAGGGCAAGCGCCCGCCCGCCAGGCAGCTCTCAAGGCGGGCCTTCCTCCGACGGTGGGAGCACTCACCATCAACAAGATGTGCGGCTCCGGACTCAAGGCGGTCATGCTGGCTGCCGCCGCCATTCGTTGCGGTGATGCACGCGCTATTGTGGCCGGCGGCATGGAGAACATGACGCAGGCACCGCACTTGCTTCCCAACGTTCGCACCGGTTGGAAGTACGGCGACCATCGGGCGATTGACAGCATGCTTTACGACGGCCTGTGGTGCGCGTTCGAAGATGCAGCGATGGGCAACTCCGCAGACTACATTGCCCGCTCTCGCAATGTCTCTCGCGAAGACCAAGACGCGTTCGCCTTCGAAAGCCACCAACGAGCAATTGCCAGCGCCGACTATCTTGCGGAAGAAATCGAACCGGTCACTGGTGCCGGACCGCGCGGCACGGACATCATCACCACCGACGAAGGTCCCCGGGCCGATACCACGCTTGAGCAACTTGCCAACTTGAAACCGGTCTTTCATGCCGACGGCTTTGTGACGGCTGGCAACGCATCCCAAATCAGCGACGGCGCAGCGGCTGTGCTGGTGACCAACGCCGAGATTGCCCACGGCTTGGCATCTCCGCTCAAAGCGCGTATCGTAGCGTCTGCCACCAGTGGTGTAGAACCCAAAGAGATCTTCATTGCTCCGGTCACCGCCATCCAGCAGGTATTGGACCGCGCCTGCTTGCGGATGGAAGAGATTGATCTGTTCGAACTCAACGAGGCTTTTGCCGCCCAGTGCCTGGCCTGCATGCGACCGTTGGAGATGGACCCGGCCCGACTCAACCTGCATGGTGGAGCCATTGCCTTGGGGCATCCCATCGGTGCGAGTGGTGCGCGCGTGTTGGTGACCTTGTTGCATGCCATGGTTCGCAGAGGTGCGCAGCGCGGACTGGCCGCGTTGTGCTTGGGCGGGGGGAACGCTGTCGCCATGATTGTCGAACGGGAATAATTCATGCAGAATCAGGTTGCCAACCATCAGTCAGAGATCTACCAGCAGCAACTCAGCGCGCAAGCCGAGCGCGAGGAGTCCCTCACCACCGTCAGTGGGCGAGCCGTAAAACCGCTGTACCTGCCTGAGGTACCTGGCGAACAGCCATCGCCAACAGACTACGAAGAGCAGCTCGGGTATCCTGGCCAGTTCCCTTTTACCCGGGGAATTCATGCCAGCATGCACCGGGGCCGACTTTGGACCATGCGGCAATTCGCTGGCTTTGGCACTCCGGCCGAAACCAACCAGCGATTCAAGTTCTTACTCGAACAGGGCCAAACCGGCCTCAGCACGGCGTTCGATCTCCCCACGTTGATGGGGCTGGACAGCGACAACCCTCGCTCGTTGGGCGAAGTGGGACGCTTGGGAGTGGCCATCGATTCGGTCGACGACTTCGAACGATTGATGGCCGGCATCAACTTGGGCGAGGTTTCTTTGTCCATGACCATCAACGCCCCCGCGGCGGTGTTGTTGGCGTATTACCTGGTTGCCGCACAGCGTCAAAACGTACCTTGGGACCAGCTGCGTGGCACCCTGCAGAACGATATTCTCAAGGAATTCCACGCCCAAAACGAGTTTGTGTTCCCTCCTCCGGCCAGCGTGCGGTTGGTGGTAGACACCATTGAGTTCTGCAGCCAGAGGGTTCCGCAATTCCATCCGGTCTCAATCTCTGGCTACCACATTCGCGAAGCAGGCAGTACCGCGGCCGAAGAGCTAGGCTTCACCATCGCCGACGGCGTGCATTACGTTGAGCAATCGCTCGAGCGCGGCTTGGATGTCGATCAATTCGCGCCGCGACTCTCGTTCTTTTTCAACAGCCACAATGATCTGTTCGAAGAGACTGCCAAGTTCAGAGCCGCCAGGCGACTTTGGGCGCGGCTGATGCGAGATCGGTTTGGTGCCAAGAACCAACGCAGTTGGGCCTTGCGATTCCATGCACAAACCTCAGGGGTCAGCCTTCAGGCCCAGCAGCCAGAAGTGAACGCCATCCGCGTGGCGTATCAGGCCTTGGCCGCAGTGCTTGGAGGTTGCCAGTCTCTGCATACCAACAGTCGTGACGAAACGCTTTCGCTCCCCACAGAAGAGGCCGTGACGCTGGCCCTGCGGACGCAACAGGTTTTGGCTCACGAAACCGGAGTCGCCAACACTGCCGACCCGCTCGGAGGAAGCTATTTCGTCGAACAACTGACCGACCGTTTGGAGCAGGAAGCCAACGAGATTCTCGTTGAAATCAACCAGCAAGGAGGCATGCTGGCGGCCATCGACCGTGGCTACTTCCGCCGCCGAATTGCCGACAGCGCGTTTCGTTATCAGAAACAAGTGGATGCCGGCGCTAAGAAAATTGTCGGCCTGAATGCCTACACCCAAGGGCATGCGCTCTCCGTCCCTACCTTGGTAGTTGCCGAAAGTGTGGAGGAGCAGCAGAAGCAGCAACTCGCCGAATTCAAAGCCGCGCGAGACAGCCACCGCGTGCAGCAGAGTCTCAGCGAACTTCGCACCGTGGCCGGTTCGGATCAGAACGTGATGACCGCACTGATGGCTGCCGCAGACGCCGGGGCGACATTAGGAGAAAGCATGGACGCGCTGGCTGATGTTTTAGGACGACACACCGAGGTGGCTCATGTCAGCTGATTCAACCCATGACACGCCACCAGCGAATGCTGAGAAACGCCCCGTCCGCGTCGTGCTGGCCAAGTTGGGACTGGACGGACACGACCGAGGGATTCATGTTGTGGCCAGGGCGTTGCGTGATGCTGGCATGGAAGTTATTTACACCGGGCTCTGGCAAAGTCCCGAGGCGGTGATTCGCGCCGTGGACGAAGAAGATGCCGATGTGCTGGGAGTGAGCCTTCTCTCTGGGGCCCACCTGACCATCGTCCCTCGCCTGATGGAACTCCTCCGCGAGCGCGAGCTAGGGCATGTGCTCGTCCTGCTGGGAGGGATCATCCCTGCGGAAGATATCCCCAAACTGCACGAGATGGGGATCGCTAAGATCTTTACCCCAGGTGCTGTCATGGATGACATTTCTGGTTTCATCCATGCTAGCGTAAGTCGTTGCTAGCAATGATGTTGCCGGTGCAACTGGTCAGCAGACGGCCAGCCATCTTGGTCGCCGCTCGGCCACCCTGTCTCAATTCGAGACAGTCAATCCAGCATTGAGACACCGCAGGAGTGTGAATCTCCGCAGTGGCAAGTCCGTTTGAGGAATTAGAATTCTTGTATCCATTTACCCCTGATGCACTTACGGTAGACAGCCTGGGATCTTGGTGGTTTTCGGCACGCCAAGTGCATTTACCTGTTAGTCATCACCGCCAACTGCCAACCAAAACGGCTGGCAGCATGGTAGCAGTGACTGGGTTTTTGCTTCCACAAGATGTTGAGAAGGACCGAAACATGCTCGTACTTAGCCGCAAGCCTGGACAAGAAATCATCATCGGCGGTCGAATTAAGATCACCGTCACACGGGTCTCGGGAAGTCGCGTCACGCTGGGCATCGAAGCTCCCGATGACGTTCAGATTCTCAGGGCAGAAATCAAAGACCTGGTGAACCAGTTCGGCGATGCCTCGGATGAAGAAGATCTTCGCGGCTCGCACGTGGAGCTGCAACTATCTTAAGCATCACGCAGCGATCCGCCCTTGCCACTGATCATAATTTCAGCCGACATACGGCAATTGCTCCGGAGAAACAGGTGTCCACGTCACTACCAGGGTCGTGTTCGCGATCATGATAGACTCCGTGATAATGGAGACTATCTGACTCGTCGCGATACGCGACTGGCAGTGGCTGGAGATCCAAGTGGCAGTCGAAATTGATGGCCGCTGTCGGGGTTTCTCTTTCATCTTCTCGAATCTCATCTTCCCCATTCGCTGGATCTGGCAAGTTCACATTCCAGAATTCGCGCTTAGGAAGTGAGATGGGCAGCAATTGCCGCACGACCTCAACGGTCCAATCGCAACTTCGCTCCCAGTTGCATTCTTTCCCCCGCTTGTACTGAGAGAGGGCAATTCCTGGAATTCCGAACAATGCAGCCTCGCGCACTGCGGCCACTGTCCCGGAATAGAAGACGTCGACTCCCAGGTTCCCCCCTTCGTTGATTCCGGCAAAGACCCAATCTGCCTGAACCTGCAGATGCCGCACGGCCACCCGGATGCAATCCGCGGGGCTTCCCTCCACGGCGTACCGATCCGGACCTCGCTGTTCAATACGCAGCGGACTGTGTGTGGTCACTTTGTGGCTACAGCCTGAGTGACATTCCACCGGGGCAACCACGACGCAATTCAGCCCAATCTGCAACACGGCTTTTTCCAAGGCCGCAATGCCGGGTGCATCGATTCCGTCGTCATTGGTGATTAGCACGTTCATGGAATCTCAGCTCATGCGAAAAATACGTGGGAGTTGTTGGCGCTGGCCAAGTGCTTTGTCACGGCAAAGTTTTCGGGTGCCATGCCCTCGCTTGCGTGGGCATGTTCGGATGCAAGTGGCACTACTGATTCCACTTCAGCATGGCCACGCGAGCAAGGCCATGGCACCCAACCCGAATTCTAAACGTTGACGCCGCACTGTTCAGCAGCGGTCAACGCGAGTGGTCCGTTGCGTAGTGTCCCACCACTTTAGCAAACGCCGTGGCGACCCGATCGACAAACTCGTCCCCAGCCACCAATACGGGATGATGCAGCACCAGCATGTTGGCCGAGGCGATTTGGGCGTTTGTGAGTTTGCCTGCCTGGCGGCACCGCCGTCGCCGGACGAATCCGCGAAAGCCTGCGTCAATGGCCACCCCTTCCGCTTGCATGGCCGCCAAGAATTGAGAACGGTCCAAGTCGGCAAATGCTGACGGCTCGAAGAGCATTCCCAATTTGTAGAAGCCCGGCTCGCTCTCCGGTAGCGGAGGTGCCAACAACCGAATGCCTGACAGCGGCGCAAGTTGTTCCGTAAGCTGGTTGGCTGATTGCAGCCGTTGCCGGTGGTCTTGCGGAAGTTGTTCCAACTGGGGAATCAACACCGCCGCTTGCAATTCGCTCAACGGGTAGGCATCGTTGCCACGGGTTTGAGCCACTTTGATCCGCTGATGGACCTGCGGATCTTGAGTAAAGAGCGCTCCTCCTCGGCCTGCGGTGAGTAGCTTGCTGCCGCCAAAACTCCAAACCGAGACATCTCCCCAACTCCCTACGCTCTTGCCTGCCAGTTGGGCGCCAGGGCATTGGCACGCATCTTCAACCACCGCCAGGCCGGACCTCTGGGCTACTGCACACAAGGCCCGCAGATCCACCAGGCCGCCGTGCAGGTGCGAGGCGATAACGGCCTTGGACTGCGGTCCCACCGCGGCCGCTGCCATGGCAACATCCAGTTGACTGTCCTCTTCGCGAACATCCACCAAAACCGGCGAGGCTCCCACCGCTTCGATCGCGCGGAAATTCCCGGCAAAATCGTAGGCAGACAGCAATACCTCGTCCCCTGGCCCAACGGCAAGTCCACGCAGGGCCAATTCCACCGCCACCGTTCCAGACGAACACAACGTCACCTGCCGGGCTGGATACCGCCGCTCAAGCAGGTCAATCAGTTGGGTGGTAAACCGCCCGTGATAGCGTCCCCAGTCTCCGGTGGAATAACAGGCGTCCAGCGCTTGCCGCACCTGCTCACTCGGTCGGGGCCAAGTGGGTGGGCCATGGGGGCAAGCGGGCGGGCCACCGGAGATTGCAAGCATCTCATCCCAGTTCAAGATTTGCCGAACCGGTCGCTCTTCTGCGCCCAGTGAACGTGCGGCTATTTCTTCGCCATCAACTCTTCGACCAGCTTTGCAAGCAGGGCCGGATCATCTTTTTCCTGCAAATACTCGATGCGTGACTGCGGAATCTCCAGGTGTTGGAGCGCTGTGAGAATCGCCTTCCAGTGCCGCTCGCGAGCTTTACCTTCGGCCAAATAAAGTTCGGTCACCTTCTCGCTCAGTTTCTGTAAAGCGATCGAGTCCCGATTGTTGTAGTAATTCTTGATGATCTTCTGCTGGTACTTGGTCCGCTCAACCATGAATTCGTTCTTCCTATCCCAAGAGTGTCTGTCGCGGATCACTACGTCCAGTGTATCGGCTACTTCCGCCCAAGGGCAGCAGTTCTTTGAGATGACAGCATCCCAGACCAGGTTAATTTTCAGGCGTGACGGTCCAGAGGCCGGAGTTACTCGATTTGCCCCGCCGTGATGTAGACGTTTCGCATCAAGGCGTCCAATTTGAACAACTGGCCGGTGAATGAAAGTGGCTGGCCGACGCGGTCGCGTAGCCGCTCAGCGTCTGGCTTGGGGAGTCGCACGAACGCTTTCACCGTATGCCCCCGATAGCTGGATTCCTTGATCTCGCTGACTTCGAAGGTTGCCCGACAGGCTTGATCGCTTCCGAAAACCATGTCGTAGGAGAACACTTCGGCTCGGAGCAGCTTGCCGGTCCAATGGATTTCGCGTCCTTCGTACTCTTGCTCGAACAAAGCCTGCGACTTGAAACTGGATTGGTGGCTGCCAAACAGCAAGGCGCAGAACGACGCAGCCTCGATCGCAGCGCCGGGGGCTGCGGTGACAGCGGGTGTATCTGCCGGCTGTGGCGGTGGAATCTCGCCTGAGTCGGACTCGGCCGGGGGTTCTGGCACACTGGCAGCAGTTTGCTCTACCCACTCGCGAATCTCAAGATCGTCTGGTGCTGCGCGCTGGGCTTCGGCAAACAGCGCCGAGGCTTCTTCTTTCCGATCCGTCATTTGAAGGATCTCGGCTTCCATCACCGTTTCTTCCACAGCTTCTTCCACCGGCACCCAAACGGCTACTTCTTGAGGTGCCTCCTGGCCTGGTTGTGCTTGCCGTTGGGCTTGAAGATGTGACTCACGGTGGGCTCGAGCTTCGCCCAACAATCGCAGTGCCTCCTCGGGGTTTCCCTCGTCTTGCGCAACCAAGGCGGCGGTCACCACCTGGTCTTCGGCCCTGTCCTCGCAGATGTACCAAGCCACGCGAAGCGCGGACTGCACCAAGCCAACCATTTCTGGCACGGCCGTCACGAGGCCGCTGCGCTCGACGTAGACTTCTTTGTCGCGGATCTCAGCCGACGGATGCGCACTCATGAAACGGTGAATGCGGAGACGCCGGGCTGGATTCAAGAACTGCCTGATTGCCTCATGATCGGAACCTTTGATGACGGTGTCGCCATCAAAACGGGCATCGCCAATTTCAATATCCTGGGCACCAAAGAACTTGGTCACGCCTGAGAAAAAGCTCTGTTTGGAGAGATTGATCCCGAGGCCCAAGGGGCGCGGATACGTGACACGGATGCGCGTGTAGGTGGTTGAGCTATTGTTGGACCGGCGCGTGAAGGTATCCACGCGGACATCAAAACCGTGGAGAGTTCCGCAGATGGCACGACCACGAACCTGCAATCCGAGTTGTTGTGCCGCTTGCCGCCAGGCTTCATCGCGTTTTCGACCCGGCGAAACGTTGAGAACGATGATAATGCCGACAAAGATGGCAAATACAAAGAAGATCCACATGTTCGCTCACTCAGAAAAGTTCTAGCAAGCACAGCAACCTGCGCCTTGAGTCATTCGCCACGAATGGGGATTGCTTGAAAGTTGGCAGTTGAAAACCGAGAAAGACTTGTCGGCGGCTGACAGGTTAGACCAGTTCTTGAATCAACTGACCCCCTTCTTTGACCAGCTTGAGCGGTTGTTGCTCAGGCGTGATGTATTCGTGTTCTGGTTCCAGACCCAGGAAATGGCAGAATGTCACGAACAGATCCTGCACGCCGAGTGGGCGCTCTGTGACATCGATCCCGTCTTTGTCGGTGGCACCGATCACCTGCCCTGGCTTGACGCCGGCACCGGAGAGTCCCACACACCATCCCTTGGCGTAGTGGTCCCGTCCGCCATCTTTTTTGATCTTGGGAGTGCGGCCGAACTCGCCCATAAAGACCACCAGCGTATTCTCAAGCAGGCCCCTGTCCTGCATGTCGGTGAGCAAGGTGGCGTAGCCGGGGTCTGCCTCGGCACATAACGGCGGCGTATCCGCAAAGCCGGTCTTGTGCGTGTCCCAGCCCTGGTCATTGCGGCTGCCGATGCTGAACACTTCGACAAAGCTCACGCCAGACTCGACCAGACGCCGGGCCAGGAGACAGCCTTGGCCGAACGAGTTCCGCCCATACTGATCGCGGAGTTTGTCGGGTTCCTGGTTGAGGTCGAAGACAGCGGTCTTGGGACTCAGCGCGAAGCGGGTAGCCCTTTCGTAAACGGACTGTTTCTCGCGCACCGCGCGCGGTGCGCTGCGGGCAAACTCGGCATCGAGTTGTTCGGTGAGGCTGAGCCGTCGGCGGACATCTTCTTCGCTGACGGTCGGCAGTACATTCGGGGGGATTTCGCCTGGTTCGTCAACCTTGAACGATTCGTACTTGGCCCCCAAGACCCCGCTGTTGACATCACGTGTTTTGATCCGCGGCTTGCCGATTCGCACAAAGGCCGGAAGTTCGAATTGGGCGTTGTAATGCTCGTGGGCCACCACCGAACCCCAGGTCGGATAGGCCAGCGTCGGGTTGATCTTGTAGCCGGTTTTCATCAACTTGATGGCGCGAAAGTGATCCGCTTCACCCGTACTCATCGAGCGAATCAAGGCGATCTTGTCCATCACCTGGGCGGTTTGCGGCCAGAACTCAGCAAACTGAACGCCAGGCAGCGAGGTCGAGATGGCACCGCAGGGGCCCTGGTTGTCTGAGCCGATTTTGGGATTGAACGATTCGAATTGGCTCGGCCCACCATCCATCCAGAGCAAGATCATGGACTTGCCCTGGCTGCGTAATTGTTCGGCACCCGCCACCAGCATGTCTCGCCATCCAACGCCCAGTGCCCCAGCACCGACAGCACCAGCAAGCGAGAACTGTTTCAAAAAGCTCCGGCGACTAACAACACCGGACCCATCAGTACCAACGCGGAGGAAAGGTCGAATCATGGTCAAATCGCCAAAAAGTTTGAAACCAGCAAGTACCAATGTAAAACAGTCGTCTCAACTGTTCACGAACCAAGAAGGACGTTTCGCGTTTCTCGGCACCCACCGAAATGGAACGAACGATATTGCATTCTGAACTACCGCTTTTTCAATCCTAACCCGAAGCATGAGCGAGGAAGCACAACAGGCGATGTCGCCATCCGCGTTTCCTCGCTGACGCTTCGGGTTGTCATCACGACGGAGCGTGATGACTACTGTTCACCTGCGAAACACCCGATATGTTTTCATGGTCCGTGAACAGTTGAGACAACTGTTCTGCATTGCATTTAGTGTCGGGTGATGAACTCGGCAGAGTTCAACAGACTCCAAAGCACGTCTTCGAATGCCACACCCCGATCATCCACGGATTCGAGATGCTTGAGCAGCAGTTCTTGTTCGCGTTCTGAGGGATGCCGCCCGAGCACGTTGCGGTACAGCTTCACAATCACGGTTGAGTTGTCTTTCTCTTGCTGAAGCAACTGGGCCAACATGGTGCCGCTGTCCGCTTTGGCATTCACCTGCTGTTGGATTTGCTCGTTGTTCATCATGAACATCGCTTGCTTCATGCTCCGCGTGACAATCGCGTCCGCAAAGGAAGGATCGTATCCGTAGGCATGGTTCACCAGATCTCGGGTACTCTTGGGAGGTACAGGAAATCGCACGGCAGATGTCGCCTTCTGCGGTTCTGGACGAACGTTGGGCAGCGCAATGGCCATCACCAACGAGTCGAAGACTTCGTCTCCCCGTAGCGGTTTGGCAACCGGGGCCGCGAACGGCACCTGGGGGGTGCTGTCGGTGCTTAGTCTCCGTTGATACGCTTTGGTCGAAGTGATCAGCTGGAACAGATCTTTGACGTCGTAGCCGGTGGCGACAAAGTGGTCGGCGAGTCGGTCGTGCAACTCGGGGGCAACCACGTCAGCCAGGTCTCCCAGGTCATCGACCGGTTCGCAAAACCCACGCCCCATCAGCCGAGCCCAAACGCGGTTGACGTAGGCCTTGGCGAAGAGCGAGTTGTCTGGCGAGACCACCCAGCGGGCCAGGGTAGCGCGTCGCTGAATGTCTTCGATTCCCAATTCGAGCGTCTCACCGTCAAGCGCCGTGGGAGGCATTTCTCCCTTTTTGCCGGGAATTGCATGTTCCCCTTTGGTCTTGCTCACCAACTGGATTTCGTCACTGTCATTCCAGGGGATTTTGGCTTCCGTCCGCGTAAAAAAGGCCGCCATGCCGTGGAACGTTTCCTGTGGCATGTCCACAAAGGGGTGGTCGTGACACTCGGCACACGCGATCTTCATGCCCAAGAAGACCCGACTGGTTTCTCCCGCCAGGCGATGGCTGTCTGCCTGATGGAAAGCAATGAACGTAGCCGCCGGATTCTCTCCTACTTTTCCCAAGGGGGTGAGCAGTTGATAGACGATTTGGTCCCACCGGACGTTGCTGTTGAGTTCGCTCGCTAGCCAGGCTTTGAAGGTGCGGTAGTCATGAAACGTGAGTTGTGGTTCCTGCTGGCGGTAGGCCATGACATCGCTCCAGTAGTTGGCCCAATTCTCGCCGAAATGGGGACTGGCCAGTAGGTGGTTGATTGCCTGAGCCCTACGCTCCCCGGAACCATCTGCCGCGAATCGCTCCAGCATCTCAGGCGAAGGCTGCCTGCCTGTCAGGTCCAAGCTCACCCGGCGCAAGAATTCTTCGTCAGAAGCCAACTCGGCATCCGTCAGCGGTGTGGCATGCTGCGCTGGCTTTGCGGCATCCTTTTCGACCGCAGCCAACAAGGCAGCAATCGCCTGATCCACATCGCTAGACGTCAACTGCTGCACATCTCGGGCAGGCGCAACCGGCACGTACTCTGGAGCCTGAGGGGGAGCAACAACTGGTTTCTTCTCCGCTTTGGCGGTCTTGGTTGCAGGCTTACGTTTGGTGCTGGCGGCGATCTGTGCTTTGAACGTCTCTTGGGCCAATGCCCATTGTGCCGGATCGGCAACCCAAACGGCATCAGAAATCACGACCCCCTGGGTCTTGTCGGTCGAAATCTCCACCGAGGCTGGCTTTTGAGGATCGAACTCAAACTCTCCCAACCGGTGGAAGCTCAACATGCCTTGCGGTGGCTGACGTTGATCAATCTTGATGGATTGTGGTCCGTTGGCGGCATGCACAATCACTTCAACCGACGCGGTGCGGTTGGAGTTGGCCGTGTACGAGGCGAACACCTGATAGGCACCTGCCTCGGGGACTGAAATGGCAAACCGAATCCGATGGCCCGGCCCGCTGGCGTGTACGTATCCCTGATTGACGAACGGACGCGTATGGACCGACGGCGTCCAAGTCCCTTCCTTCTCGGCCGCCGTGTCGTCAACCACCAAGCCAGGCACCTGGTCAGCGACGATGGCATCCGTAGCGGCCGCCTGTGCCCAACCGGGGGCCTCGGCAAACAACACGGCCAGACAAACAGCTAGCAAGAGACTCAAATTCTGGGAGTTGTGACGCACGTGTCACTCCTGAATTGGGGGACAGTTTGTTAGTCGTATCAGGCGGGGCCGAAAGCTGAGAATCGCGTGTCAGAACCTATTCGCGCAGCACAACGAGCGCCAGGTCCAGCAACACTTACAAAATGGGGGGCTGATTGTTCCTGAGTGTAACGAAGAACACGCAATCAAGTCAACTGATTTGTTGACTTCCCCAGGCATCTCCTTGGCCGGTAAAGTTCTTTTGAGAACAAGACTTATGGCTGTTGAGGCGAGCCATTGGAAGCCCGCTCTGGCCCCCTCGGCACCGGAGTCCGAACCAGTTGGCGCTCCCGCTCACGGCATGTTTGCGTTACGCGGTGGCAGCAACCCCACCCGGAGCGTCCGCCGGGAAACGTCCGCTATCATGCTTTCACGCTGTTGCAGCGCCGCATGCTGCCGCCGCAGGGGTGTACGGTTGACGCCGTGCGGGGCCACCCCGTATATTTAGCGCGCGACGTATCTCTCGAAACCACTACCATTTGCTGCTCGTTGAGTACTCCAGGAATGAACCTGGTGCAGGCACGTCGTGAGCGGCTGCCGGAGGATCGACATGAGCGTGGGCGACGGTGCTAGCACGGATTATTCCACCATGCGCGGTCGCAACTAT